>QXCQ01000078.1:59458-65701 GCA_003576535.1 Nakamurella silvestris
GTCCCTGATGGGGTCCCGGGTGCCCTGGGCCGCCCGGATCCGTTTCCGTTGCAGAACGGCACCGCACCTCGGATTAACGTCACTCTCGCCGCGACGACTTTGATCGGGTTGGACGATCAGCCCGGCTCGTTGGATCGGTACGGGCCGATCACCGCCTTCCAAGCCAGGGCGATCTCGTTGGGTGGGGATTGGTACCGGATGATCACCGACCCACACACCGGGGTGCTGCTGGATCTGGGGAGAACCAGATACCGACCAACACAGGCGTTGATCGACTACGTGTGTGCCCGGGACCGGACCTGCCGGTGGCCCGGCTGCCACCAACCCGCCATGCTGTCCGAGTTGGACCACGAGATCGAATACCGCCCCGGACAGGACACCGGTGGCACCACCGACCCGAGGAACCTGCGGTGCCTGTGCACCCGGCACCACCACCTGCGTCACACCCCGGGCTGGGCGATCACCACCAATTCGGATCAGACCACCACCGTCCGGTCACCCCTGGGCACCACCCGCACCGCACCGGCCCCCACCGCGAACCCGAACGGCCCCTACCCGCTCGCACCGCTGACCCCGCCCCCCTTCTGACCCCGGACACCCCTCTGACCGCGCTCACTCCCGACAATCGCGCTGTTTGCATGCAGCGCGATTGTCGGGACGGAGCGCGGTCAGACCGGGGGCGGTGGCAAGCTGGGGGAGTGAACGCCATCAACATCGCCTCGCTCCTGGGCAAGTTCGACGAACACTGGTCGCCGAAGAAGATCGCCGAACTCAACGACTACGAGATCAAACTGGTCAAGGTCCTCGGGGAGTTCGTCTGGCACACCCACGAGGACACCGACGAGCTGTTTCTCGTCATCTCCGGTCGCCTGACCATCCAACTGCGCGACGGCGACGTCGTCCTGGAGCCGGGTGAGCTGTACGTGGTTCCGCGAGGGGTCGAGCACTGCCCGCGCGCGGAGGTCGAGACCGCCGCAATGCTGATCGAACCGCGCGGGGTGGTCAACACCGGTGACGCCGGCGGCCCGCTCACCGCGGTGGTTCAGCCGCTCAGCTGAGCCACTGCTTCACGCAGCTGGTCATCCCGGCCGTCGCGGACAGCCACGAGCGGGGTGTCGCCGCCGAGGGCCCGGTGGTGCCGCAGGAACCACTCCCGGGTGCTCGCTTCGCCGATCAGGGTCGAGACCTCGGCCCAGAGCCGACGTCCCCGGGCCAACCGCTCGGCCGCGTGCTGCCCCGGCAACGGGCCGTCCGCCGAGGCCCACCGCGCGGGGGTCGTGAAGTCACTGCTGCCGGTCAGTGCGGCCACGAAGGTCGAGCCCAGCCGCGACACCAGATACTCCCCGTCGGCGCGGGGATCGGGGCGGTCAGCGAGGGCGAGCACCAGCAAGGCGTGAGCCTCCTGAGTCGGGCTGCGTCCGTTCGCCAGCGCCCGTTCGGTCAGCCTGCGTAATGTCTCGGCGTCGAGCCTCGCCAGGACCGGGTCGTCAGAGGCGGTGGCAGCGGGACCATCGGCGGGATCAGGCACAGGCTGCACGCTACCCGCCGCCCGACCCCGCGCGGGCGGCCCGTCAGCTCCCTGTTGTGTCGATCGGTCGAACGGGCTGCCGCAGCGCGGTTCTCAACCTCTCCGGAGCGACCCGCCGTGGATCGCTCAGGTAGATCTCGTGGTGATCGCCGTTGAAGGTCAGGCCGGCAGCCGGCATGAACTCCCGGTGCAGCCGTTCGAGCACCGGGGCCTCGTCGTCATAGGAACCGATGTGCAGGATCTGCAGCGACCGGCCCTCGGCGTAGCGGAGATGACGGATCAACGGCAATGCGGGCAGGTCCTTCTTCCGCGCCACCTGCGTCCGACACTCCTCGATCAGTTCGGCACCGATCCAGTCCGGCTGCAGGATCATCATCCGCCAGCGCCAACGGTCCTTCTGGCGACGGGTGAAGGCCAGGGAGTCATCGGCATGCCAGAGTCCCTCCAACGGCATCACCACGTGGTCCCGGTCCAAGGCCGCCCGAGCGGCGAACTTCACCGCGTAGGACAGGGCGTACAAGGCTTCGACCGCCTCCCTGTAGGCGGTCGAGGTATTCGGATCACCCGTGCCGTCCACGGCGAGGAAGGCAAGTTCGGGCACCTCGACCAGGGTGAACTCCGTCCGGGAGGGTGCGTACAACTGGTGGAGCTCGGCCTTCAGATCGTGTTTGTGCACCGCGCTCCTTCCTCGGTCGTACCGGGACCCGGCTCACACCCGTGGCTCGATCGCACCAGAACTCAGCCCCGCTTCGGCAGCTCCTGGAGGGACCACTTGTTGCCGTCGGGATCGCTGAAGTAGGTGAACCGACCCCAGGCGAGTTCCTCCACCTCGCTGGCAGCCACCCCGGCCTTGACCAGGCGGTCATAGGTCTCATCAGCATTGTCGACGACCATCTGGATCGCGTTCTGGGTGCCGGGCACCATGTCCGTGATGCCCTCGCCGATACAGATGGAGCATGCCGATCCGGGTGGGGTCAGCTGGACGAAACGCAGGGTCTCGCTGACCCGATGGTCGTGATCGGCGACGAAGCCGACCTGGTCGACGTAGAACGTCTTCGCGCGGTCGATGTCGGTGACCGGGACGGCGATGAGTTCGATCTTCATGTCCATGGTGGCTGACCTCTCGTTGGGCAGGACCTGGTCGTCCCGTCTCCTGCTGATGTCGACGACCGTATCGGCCATCTAGGACAGCTCTGGTCCTACATGCGGAATGCTCGTCGACATTTCGGGCACGATGACTGTATGACGCCTCCACCGATCGAGCCCGTCGTACCGGGCCCAGGCCAGGAATCCGTGTGGGACTACCCGCGTCCGCCGCGGATGGAGCGATCCACCCGGCTTGCCCAGGTGTATCTCGGGGAGGAGTTGATCGCCGAAAGTCGTTCGTCAATCAGGGTTCTGGAAACCAGCCACCCGCCGGTGTGGTACCTGCCGTCGACCGATGTACGCCCCGGGGTGCTCACCCGCTCCTCGGCCGGTCAGACCCTGTGCGAATGGAAGGGCGCGGCCACCTACTGGGACGTGCGCACCGTGCGCGCCGCGGCCTGGAGCTACGAGAACCCGACCCCAGGGTTCGAGGACCTGGTGGACCACATCGCCTTCATGCCCATCGATCTGGCCTGCCACGTGGACGGCACCCGGGTCCTCGCGCAGGACGGCGGCTTCTACGGCGGCTGGATCACCCCGGACGTGGTGGGGCCCTTCAAGGGAGCTCCCGGCAGCTGGGGCTGGTAGCAGGCCCGGCTCACGCGAGAGCCGCGCGGCCGACCCGTTCGGCGATCAACTGGAACTCCGCCCGTAGCTCGAGGGGTTCGAGCACCTGGAAGTCGGCCTGCACCATGGACACCCAGGAGGCGATGGACCGCAGGGATTCCCCGCCGATGGTGAGCATGCTGGACCCCTCGTCCACCGCCTCCACAGTGCCCCAGTACCCGAATCCGGCGGCAAGGTCGGTGGCCGGCAGCTGCACGAGGATGCGGGCCTGGACCACCTGCCCCATCGATCTGATCCCGCTGGCGACGAACTGCCCTGCCCCGCCCTCGGGTAGTTCGCGGGGCGAGAAGCGAGCCCCATTGGGTGTTTTCAGTTCCATTCGATCCAGCCGGAAGCTGCGCCAGCCGGCCCGGTCAAGGTCGAAGGCCACGAGGTACCAGCGGCGGCCCGAGCTCACCAGACGATAGGGCTCGACCTGTCGGCGGCTCGCCAGTCCGTCCCGGTTCAGGTAGTCGAATCGCAGCCCCTCCTGGTCGCGGCAGGCATCGGCAATCAGGTTGAGCGTGGCGGCCGGGACCTGTTCCCGTGGCGCGGGTCTGCCGCCCACCGGTTCGATGAAGGCCTGCAGCGCCTCGAACCGTCGACGCAGCCGCGAAGGCATCACCTGCCGCAGTTTGGACAGGGCCCGGATCGAGCTCTCCTCAATCCCGGCGACCGATCCCGCCGCGGCGGTCTGCAGACCGATGGCGATGGCCACTGCCTCCTCGTCGTCGAGAAGCAGGGGCGGCATGGCCGCGCCCGCCTCCAGTCGGTATCCACCGCCCGAACCCATCAGCGCACTCACCGGGTAGCCCAGCTCACGCAGACGGTCCACATCACGGCGGACCGTCCGCCGACTCACCTCCAGCCGGTCGGCGAGGTCGGCCCCTGTCCAGTCCCTGGTGCTCTGCAGCAGGGAGAGCAGTTTGAGCAGTCGCGCGGAGGTGTCCCACATGTTTTTCAGCCTGCCAGAAGTGCAGGACAAGTTCTGTCCTAGTGGAGGGGAATTCTCAGACATCGTCCGCCGTCGCGACCATGCCGCGGCTTGATGAGAGGAAACCACCATGATCCGGACCACAGGGCTCACCCGGCATTTCGTCGGCAAGAAGGAGACCGTCGAGGCGGTGCGGGGGATCAGCCTCGACATCGGCGACGGGGAACTGGTCGCCCTGCTCGGGCCGAACGGGGCAGGCAAGTCCACCACCTTGCGGATGCTGACCACGCTGCTGCCACCGACCTCCGGAACGGCGACGGTCGCCGGATTCGACACCACCACCGACCCGGAGGAGGTGCGCCGCCGGATCGGTTACGTCGGGCAGGGGACCGGAGGCGGGGCGAACCAGTTCGTCCTGGACGAACTCCTCTGCCAGGGACGGTGTTACGGCCTCGGTCGGCGGGACAGCGCCACACGGGCGGCAGAGCTGGTGGAGGTGCTCGACCTCGGTGCCGTCACCGGCCGCAAGGTCAGCACCCTCTCGGGCGGTCAGAAGCGCAGGCTCGACATCGCTCTCGGACTGGTGCACCGGCCCGGTCTGCTGTTCCTGGACGAGCCCTCCACCGGTATGGACCCGCAGAACCGGGCCAACCTCTGGGAGCACATCCTGCGGCTGCGGGAGCAACTCGGCACCACCATCGTGCTGACCACCCATTACCTGGAGGAGGCGGACTCGATGGCCGAGCGGGTGATCGTCATCGACCACGGAACGGTCATCGCCGACGACACCTCCGCAGCGCTCAAGGCGGATCTGGCCGGTGACATGATCACGATGCGGCTCGCGGACCCCGCACAGGTGGACCAGGCCGTCCGACTGCCCGGATGGCTCACCGCCGCGGTGGAGGTCGACGGCCCCACGGTGATCGTCCGCACCGCGGACGGGGACGTCGTGCTGCCCAGACTTCTGCGGCACCTGGATTCCGTCGGTGTCCAGGTGCGCAGCGTCGATCTCGCCCGGCCGACCCTCGATGACGTGTTCCTGGCCCTGACCGGCCGCAGCCTTCGCGAAACCGGCGCAGCCGCAGCCTGATCCGATCGCCCCCGTTCTCTTCCGTCGCCCTAGGAGACCCCAGATGTCCACCACCGCCGTCAACACCCCTGCCAGCATGGAACTGTCGCCACCCCGGCGGACCTCCCTGGCCGCCGATATCCTCACCGTCATGTCCCGGGAGTTGAAACCCGCGCTGCGGGAGCCGGTTTCGATCATCTTCACGATGATCCAACCGCTGATCCTGCTCGCCCTGTTCGGTCCCCTCCTCGCCCAGGTACCGGGGATCCCGGCGGGGGCGGCCCTGCAGTGGTTCGTGCCTGGGGTGCTGGTGATGATCGCCATCTTCGGCACCTCCATGACCGGGTCCAACCTGCTCGCCGAGATGCAGGCCGGTTCCCACGAGCGGATGCTCGTCGCGCCGCTGCACCGGTCCGCCCTGATCACCGGCCGGGCACTCAAGGAGTTCGTGCCCCTGTTGGCCCAGGCCGTCGTCATCGTGCTGGTGGTGCTGCCCTTCGGCTTCCACCTCGACATCGCCGGTGCGGTCGCGGGTCTGCTGATCCTCGGGGTCTTCGGCGTCGGGCTCGGGGCGTTGTCCTACGCCCTGGCCATCGCGGTCCGCAAGACCGACTGGATCTTCTGGGTTGTCCAGCAGACCGTCCTGTTCCCGGTGCTGATCCTGTCCGGGACCATGCTGCCGTTGGACAACGCCCCCGGGTGGATGCAGGCGGTGGCCACGGTGAATCCGGTCGGCCATGTGGTGCTGGCCGAGAGGGCCCTGTTCAACGGTGATTTCGGCAGTGTGGAGCTGATCTGGGGGATCGTCTCGGCCCTGGCCGTGGCCCTCCTCGGGCTCCTCGTCGGTGGCCGTGCGGTCCGGCGGAGTGTGGGCTGACGGCCTGCCCGATTCCTGCGGTGGGATATGCGCAGCATTTCGGCCCTGGAGTCATACGGTCAGTGCAACGCCACCCATCTGGA
>QXCQ01000260.1:0-258 GCA_003576535.1 Nakamurella silvestris
TCCTTTGAAGCTTAAATACGTCACATTTTTAATTCAATATTTTTTATTTTCAGTCTGATTTAGATCAGACAATTATGATTTCATTTTCAAGACACTATCTCTGTTGCGCTTTACAGCGTAAAATATTTTGTTCAATTTTAAATATTAGGATAAAGCATCTGTGCCAAATCAGTTAAATGTCGATCAATGGGTTATGGTACGCGATCGCCATCGTTTAAGCCGACTGAAAAAAGGAAAAGATGCCGATCCAGAAAAATT
>QXCQ01000260.1:336-911 GCA_003576535.1 Nakamurella silvestris
ACTTTTTGAAAAATCGAATCAGCAAGTAAAAAAAAGATTTGCCAGTCTACCCACGATTAAACTTAATCAAGACTTACCTGTCACTCAATATGCTGATCAATTGATAGATGCGATTCAAAAACATCAGGTGATTATTGTTGCGGGGGAAACGGGTTCTGGTAAGACTACTCAGTTACCACAAATAGCAATGCTTGCAGGTCGTGGTTTAACAGGGATGATTGGTCATACCCAGCCTCGACGTCTTGCAGCACGAAGTGTATCTCAACGTATTGCAGAAGAAGTCGGCGAAAAACTGGGTGAGTCCATCAGCTTTAAAGTCCGTTTTAATGAACAAGGTTCCAATGATTCCATTGTTCGTTTGATGACGGATGGTATTTTGCTGGCTGAACTGTCAAATGATCGTTACTTAAATAAATATGACACGATCATTATCGATGAAGCGCACGAGCGTTCATTGAATATTGATTTCATCATGGGTTATTTAAAACAGTTGGTGAAAAAGCGCCCTGATTTAAAAATCATCATTACTTCGGCAACTTTAGACGTCAATCGATTTAGTGACTACTTCAATGGCG
>QXCQ01000260.1:995-1262 GCA_003576535.1 Nakamurella silvestris
ATGATTTCGAAGAAAACTTACCACGTGCGGTTGTACAAGCTGTTGAAGAGTGTTTAAAAGATGCTGAAGCTAAAGGGCATCCAGAACATGCTGATATTCTGATTTTTTCCAGTACTGAACAAGAGATTCGTGAACTACAGGAAACCTTGCAAAAGTTTGGTCCAAAACATACGCAAATTTTACCGTTATATGCTCGACTCGCTTTAGCCGAACAGCAGAAAATCTATAATCCATCGGGTGGCGGACGAAGAATTATTATTGCGACCA
>QXCQ01000237.1 GCA_003576535.1 Nakamurella silvestris
TTTCAGAGTAAAGATGAACTCTACATGCTGCTGATTATTCGTAATGAACGCATGTTATTAGAGATGGTGCGAGACACTGAAAAAGCTTTTCCTGAGCATTTGGCTTTTTTTATGCTGCACCATTTACATCATCCTGAAAGAGCGGTGTTATTTCATCAAATTGAAGAACGTTTATCGACTACAGGACAAGGGATTTATCACTTGTTTAATGAGCTTTATCAGGTCCGCAAACAACGTCTTCGTCTGATTATTCGGATGACAGAAAGTTATCTGGAGTCCATACAAAGTTTGATGTCAGTACGTGATTATTTGGCTTCAATTTGGTCAATAACACATGGCGGTGCTGCAATACTGAATTCAAGTTTTTATCAACGTTATTTGGGTTGTCGAGATACTTTGCGTGTGGCATTGATTGATCAAGCATTGGCGATTCCCAAACACCCACAAGCTTCAGAACAAGTGGCTTAACGGTTATGAAGCGTATGCCAACATCTCTCAACAATAAAGGTTTTACCTTGATTGAGGTGATGGTTGTCATTGTGATTATCAGCATTATCGCTTCATTGATTGTTTTAAATATTGACGGTGTTGATCAGCGTAAGGCGATGCAAGCACGTGAGATGCTATTGCTTGATTTAAAGCAAATCAATCGTGAAGCCAATGATCAATCCCGTATTTATGCTTTGGATTTTCATGCTGCAACCGATGTCGCTACCGCACAATATGGATTGGTCGAATATATTCCCATGCAGCAAGACCCAGTACAGCGTGTACGTGTGATTGATAACAAGCCTTGGAAAGATGTTACAGATTTTACCCGCCGAAATTTGCCAGATCAGGTTTCATTTTCTATTCAGCCTCAAGAGCATCAGTTTCGAGATGCCAATAATGTGGATTTATTGGGAAATAATGCACCTAAATTGATTTGGTTTGGCAATGGAGAAGCAAAACCTGTCATGATTCAAATGTATTACCAACAAAAACCTGTGGGTGGTGTGATTCGGGTAG
>QXCQ01000003.1 GCA_003576535.1 Nakamurella silvestris
CTGAAATTAGTCATTTAATCACTTCTCACATTGATGATTACAATGAAGATGATGTACGTCTAATTTGTCATTATGCAGCGAATGAAATAGATCGGCTTAGAGTAGAGTTAGCTAAAATTCACACTGATGGGTTTGTTTTGGTGCGTAAAGATGAACTCACCACAACATATTATTGGGAAGGTGCCGAACATACTGTGAATTGCGTATCTGAATATGAAATGGAATTAGAAAAAGGTGAAATTGCAGAACTAGAAAAGTGGGAGCAAACCAAATCAACTAAAGCATTTTTTGCAAACATTTATTCGGATGAAGATAACTTTGAAATTGTGGAGTTTGATTCAATTGAAGCTGCTGAACTTGCCATTAATGAAAACAAAGCAATGATCGAAGCACAGGAGCAAAGTCATGAATAAAATGACCCATGAGCAATTTCTTTTAATGAAACTTGCTGAAGAGGCAAGTGAAATTGCTCAAATTGCCTTAAAGACAGCTCAATTCGGTATGACTGAAAAGCATCCTGACCTTTCACTCAATAATAAAGAGCGAATTCATCTTGAGCTTAATGATCTTAATGCCATTGTTGATGAGCTAAATAGCTGGACTAATTTTGAATATAAGCCTAATTATGAAGCAAAAATTAATAAAATTGAGAAGCTTAATACATTCTTAGGGTATTCGATTCAATTAGGGAAAGTTGAGAATGTACCTGCTATTTTTGGTGAAGCACAGGAATAAAGTCATGAACTGGATTAGTGTTGATGANNNATGATTTAGATGATGTTGTAGATACCAAGTATTGGTCTGAATTCACAATAGATCATATAGGCAGGGAAAATGAGCATTATGAAATTAATGAAAAAATAGTTTACTGGATTGAATTGCCGGAAAAAGAAGAAAAGGAGGAAGGTTGATGGAAATTGATCGTCGTGTCCGAGCGAAAGAATTTATGCAACTTCTTTCAATTAAAAAGGATGCATTTTATAATAAAGTGAAATTAGGTGAGATTGAACAACCAGTGCGAATCAATAAGAAAGATGTATTTTGGCATGAATCTTATGTGAAGCAAAAAGTTGAAGAGCATAAGCTTGAAAAAGTTATAGCCTGCTCATAGCAGGCTTTATTTTAAGTATTGATTTTTTAAAAACGGGTAACATAACGGGTAATTAATAGTTGTATTTAAATTATAATAATAAATAACAATTACTTAAATTAAGAATATGTATTTGCAATTAAAATATTCACTCAAAAACTTCTCTTAATAACAG
>QXCQ01000143.1 GCA_003576535.1 Nakamurella silvestris
CTTTAATCACTAGTAACACTGTCAGCATACGTTCAAAAATAGCCACGTGTCCCTTAGGCATTCCAACCCAATCCAAAGTCTTATCATCGTGTAAATCTTTCATACCGACTCCCCTTGCATCATTGCTCTTCGCTTCTCAACAATCTGAGCGAGAGTCAATTCATAGTTTCTGATTAAATTAGGAACAGGCTTGCCATCTTGTGCTAATCTCGCTTTGTACTGCTCCATATCATCAAACGGATCAACGTGTTGTTCTTCTACCGCTTCCCATGGCTGAACCTCTTTAAGCTCAGGCTTCATCTTGTTTACATTGCGTTTTATCTTCGTACCCAATTCGGCTAAAGCTTTCTGAGCTGTCGTTTTATACTTCTCAGCATCAGCTTGGATCTCAGCTTCAGTTTGCTTATGTTCCAATTGAGCCTGTGCTACTGGTGCAGGTAGAAATCCTTCCAACTCAGCCTGTTGAATTGCTGTGATTTGTTGATCTTTGTTGGTACCTAAACTAGTGATATAGACAGGTTTTAAACCTTGATCTTTTGCTTGAGTCACTAAACGATCGTACGCATCACAAAATATTTTCTTCGCTTCAGCTCGTTGAAACTTGTCACCGGTCTTGACCAATTCTTCACAGCGACTGAATGCCATAGACATTTGTTCTGTCCAGATCACAGTCAATTCTTCGCCATCAAAACCAATCGATTTTTCAGCGATTGACCAAGCTTCATGTGCTCCCAACCAATCATCTGTTTTTGGTTCACACCATCCTGCAAACTCTGGAAAAGTTGGACAGAATGTCGAACGCTTCATTCGAGCTAATCCACGCTTAATATCATCAGGGGTTAAACCTTCGAATACTTCACAAGCAGTTGTAATCAAGTCATCTTCATAATCTTTAGGTGTTTGACCATCAATCATTGGGAACGCTGCAGAAAACTTAGCTCTGTAATATCTTTGCATACGAGAAACGATTTCTTCTGCCCATTTTCTTGGAAAAGTTGAATCAAACATTTCGAACCTCCAATATTTCAACTGTGCTTACAGTGCGTTCAGATTGTTTTTTGTTTGATCCAATCAATGGAACCTGTTGCACTTGCTGTCTTGTTTGAAATGGCTGTTGTTGTGCAGTGTTAAGTTTTGCCCAGTCATCACGAATTGCAGTCTTGAATGCAGAATCCCAATTTAAGTACTTGTATCCATTTGCCTCACACTTGCTAACGAAATACTCAAGGTGTTGTTCAAGATGTTTGAATTTTTTTTCATTTGCCCATTTCTGAACTTCTGCACTGATTTCGAAATGTTCAGGAATTGTGGTTTTAACTTTTGCTGGATTTGATTTTTTAACATTAGAATTTTTTAGCGATTTTTCAGGTTCTGATATACAAACTGGTTGTTCCTTATAGTTAATGGTAGTTATTAAATGTTTGTGTGACTCTGCGTCACTGCTTTGTGCGCTTAAAGTCACTGCTTCTT
>QXCQ01000058.1 GCA_003576535.1 Nakamurella silvestris
TGAGAAAGAAGACCAAAAGTTACTTGATGGAAAAATCCAACTCATTCATAGCCTATTAGCGCAAAACCCCACGGACTCGTTTGAGCTGTCCATCTCATTAAATGATGCACTCATTGGGCATGATAATCTGATTGTTCAAGTTGAACGACCAACAGGTAAGATTATTTTTAGTTCAACCAATGCCATTATTGCCACACAGAAAAACACCAAATCTCAGCACTATCCGTGGATTGAATGGAAAGTACAAGATAAAACCTATCGTGGATTTATTTATAAAAAAAATATTAAAAGCAATAATATTGTTCAATCTACCCAAATTCTAGTGGGTATCGACACCTCCGAGCATTTAATCTTTTTAAACGAGTTTAGGCGCCAACTGTTTTATATCGGTTTAATTGGTACACTGTGTTTGATGTTTTTGGGTTGGTACGCCGCATGGCGAGGCTTACGTCCTGTGCAAAGAATGGCGAAAGTCGCAGAAAGTATTTCAGCACAACATCTTTCTGTTCGTTTAGAACTTAAAAATACTCCTTTGGAATTAAAACCTTTGACCATTGCATTTAATGAAATGCTCGATCGTTTGGAATTTGCGCTGGAAAAGCTCTCAGACTTTTCATCAGATTTAGCCCATGAAATCCGTACTCCGATCAACAACTTAATGACACAAACACAAGTTTGTCTTTCTCGTAGCCGTGATATAGATGCCTATAAAGAAGTTTTATTTTCCAATTTAGAAGAGTTTGAACATCTGGCAAGAATCGTCTCGGATATGTTGTTTTTAGCAAAAGCAGAAAATGGTTTAACTTTAGCCAAAGTTGAACAGATTGATTTAGCTACAGAAATCGAAGCATTATTTGAGTTTTATGATGCGCTCGCTGCGGAAAAAAATATCCGTTTTGAACAATCAGGTTCAGGTAAAGTCAATGCTGATCCAACCATGTTACGCCGTGCTTTAAGCAATTTATTTTCCAATGCGATTAAATATGGAAAAGCAAATTCAGTCATTCGTGTTAAATTTCAACAACAAACAGAAAATACTTTATTTTCGATAGAAAATGAAGGTCCTGCCCTCTCTCCAGAACAATTATCACGTGTATTTGACCGCTTTTATCGGACTGATGCATCTCGTCAAAGAGTTGAAGATGGCACAGGGCTTGGCTTGGCAATCACCAAGTCAATATTGGATATGCACAACGCACTGATTTATGCAGAATCTAGAGATGGGCTGGTGATTTTTTCGATTATTTTTAAGAATTAATACTTTGACTATGCATTTCAATCACAATTGCGAATCAATAGGTCAAGATCGTCAATCCATTTGATTCTTCATAGAAGTGATTCGATTTCAATTATT
>QXCQ01000196.1 GCA_003576535.1 Nakamurella silvestris
CTGCCATTATTGAAATGTTGCACACGGCAACATTGGTTCACGATGATGTCGTTGATGAGTCAGGTTTGCGTCGTGGTCGTCCAACTGCAAACGCAACATGGAATAACCAAACGGCAGTTTTAGTAGGTGACTTCCTGATTTCACGTGCATTTGACTTGCTGGTTGATCTGGACAATATGGTGTTGTTAAAAGATTTTTCGACAGGAACCTGTGAAATTGCTGAAGGTGAAGTTTTACAACTTCAGGCACAACATCAACCTGAAACCACAGAACAAACATATTTAGATATTATTCACGGTAAAACTTCACGTTTATTTGAATTAGCAACAGAAGGCGCTGCTATTCTTGCTGGTCAACCTCAATATCGTGAGCCACTCCGTCTTTTTGCTGGACATTTTGGCAATGCCTTCCAAATCATCGATGATATTTTAGACTATACCTCTGACGCTGAAACATTAGGTAAAAATATTGGTGATGATTTGATGGAAGGAAAACCAACTTTACCTTTAATCTCTGCTTTAGCGAATACACAAGGCGAAGAACACGAAATTATTCGTAAGAGTATTGCAACTGGCGGGACAGCAGATTTAGAACGTGTGATTCAAATCGTTCAAACTTCTGGTGCTTTAGATTATTGTAGTCGCCGTGCAAATGAAGAAACACAAGCTGCGATCCAAGCACTGAGTCATTTACCTGAATCTAAATACCGTCAAGCATTGTATAACTTGGCGCAACTTGCCTTACATCGCATTCAATAGAATTTAACAAGGCCTATGCATATACATTTTAATGATCTTTTTCTCCTTATGCAGGAACAACTTGATGATCCCAAAGTTGTTCCAAATCCTGATATTTTAATCGAGCTAGTCAAACGGATCAGGCCCAATGACACACGTAACCTAGAAGAAATTGAAAATAAATACAATTCATTAATTCAATCTCTACTCATTACGCCTAATGCATCTTCTGCATTTCAAGGTTACTTACTCAAGCTAGTCAATCATTACAAACAAGCCGGGCTATATGCAGACAGCGGCATATTATCCTTAGATGGTTTCTGGAATCAGCTTGGACAACGTATTGGTGCTCACTTTCTTCCTTTATTACCTGATGAAACAGAACTAAAAGATTTAG
>QXCQ01000236.1 GCA_003576535.1 Nakamurella silvestris
TTTCTGACCTCCTTCCAACTTCCTTCAGATGCAACAGCAGAACGTACTCGCAATGTTGTCAATGAATTTGAACAGCATCTAAAAGACAATCCCAATGTAAAAAGCAATACAGCAATCTTAGGTTGGGGCTTTAGTGGTGCTGGTCAAAACGTTGCGATGGCATTTACTACGCTTACGGATTTCAAAGACCGTACTTCTACAGCGACAGAGATGACCAATTCAGTAAACGCTTTCATGGCGAATAGCAAAGAAGGCGCAACCATGGCGGTGTTACCTCCTGCCATTGATGAACTAGGTACGTTTTCAGGTTTTAGTTTACGTTTACAAGACCGTGCAAATTTAGGTATGCCTGCATTACTGGCAGCTCAAGATGAGCTGATGGCAATGGCAGCCAAAAATAAAAAGTTCTATATGGTCTGGAATGAAGGTTTACCGCAAGGGGACAATATTTCTTTAAAAATTGATCGTGAAAAGCTCAATGCTTTGGGTGTGAAGTTTTCTGATGTCTCTGACATTATTTCAACCTCAATGGGTTCAATGTATATCAATGACTTTCCTAATCAAGGACGGATGCAACAAGTCATTGTTCAAGTGGATGCCAAATCACGGATGCAATTAAAAGATATTTTAAGTCTCAAGGTAGCAGGCGCAAGCGGACAATTGGTTTCCCTGTCTGAAGTGGTCACACCTCAATGGAGTAAAGCACCGCAACAATATAATCGCTATAACGGACGACCATCTTTAAGTATTGCAGGTATTCCAAACTTCGACACTTCCTCAGGTGATGCAATGCGAGAAATGGAACAATTGATTGCTAAATTGCCCAAAGGTATAGGCTATGAATGGACGGGTATTTCTTTACAGGAAAAACAAACCGAGTCTCAAATGGCATTTTTACTGGTACTTTCAATGTTGGTCGTGTTCCTTGTATTGGCTGCACTTTATGAAAGTTGGGCAATCCCGCTTTCTGTCATGTTGGTGGTTCCTTTGGGCATTTTTGGAGCAACTGTTGCGATCATGTCGAGAGGGATGATGAATGATGTGTTCTTTAAAATTGGCTTAATCACCATTATTGGTTTGTCGGCAAAGAATGCCATTTTGATTGTTGAATTTGCCAAGATGCTCAAAGAAGAAGGCATGAGTTTAATTGAAGCCACAGTTGCAGCAGCTAAACTTCGTTTACGCCCTATTCTTATGACTTCACTAGCGTTTACCTGTGGTGTGATTCCTTTGGTGATTGCATCAGGTGCAAGTTCTGAAACTCAACATGCATTAGGAACAGGTGTATTTGGAGGCATGATTTCTGCGACGATTTTAGCGATTTTCTTTGTCCCGGTATTTTTTATTTTTGTCTTAGGTGCAGTAGAAAAAATATTCTCTGCAAAATCACCATCAAAACAAGA
>QXCQ01000190.1 GCA_003576535.1 Nakamurella silvestris
GTTGTCCGCGGTGTTGTCGGCCACGTTGTCGTTCGTGTTGTCGGCAACGTTGTCCGCGGTGTTGTCGGCAACATTGTCGGCCGTGTTGTCAGCGACGTTGTCGTTCGTGTTGTCAGCCGTGTTGTCGGCAACATTGTCATTGGTGTTGTCAGCAACATTGTCCGCGGTGTTGTCAGCAACGTTGTCGTTGGTGTTGTCGGCCGTGTTGTCACTCACGTTGTCGAGAGTGTTGTCCGACGTGTTGTCAGCAACGTTGTCGTTCGTGTTGTCCGACGTGTTGTCAGCAACATTGTCGCTGGTGTTGTCAGCCGTGTTGTCAGCAACATTGTCGTTCGTGTTGTCCGCGGTGTTGTCCGCGACATTGTCGCTGGTGTTGTCCGACGTGTTGTCGCTGGTGTTGTCGGTGACGCTGTCGAGGGTGTTGTCGGACGTGTTGTCGCTGGTGTTGTCCGAGGTGTTGTCCGCAACATTGTCGTTCGTGTTGTCGGCCGTGTTGTCCGCAACATTGTCATTGGTGTTGTCCGCGGTGTTGTCGGCGACGTTGTCGTTGGTGTTGTCGGCCGTGTTGTCCGCAACATTGTCGTTCGTGTTGTCCGCGGTGTTGTCCGCAACATTGTCGTTCGTGTTGTCCGCGGTGTTGTCAGCGACGTTGTCGTTGGTGTTGTCGGCGGTGTTGCTGTCCTGGACCACCAGCGGACCGGAAGCGGTGTTCCCGTTGGTGTCCGAGACACCCACGGACCAGTTGCCCGGGGCCGCATTCGGCGGAACCACAACGCTGCTGGTGAACTGCCCGTTGGCGTTGGTCGTCGCCGTCACCGGCGCACCGACCGGGTTACCGGCCGGGTCCTTCAGCTGAACGGTCACGGTGGTGTTCGGCGGCCAGCCTGCACCTGTCACCGGCACGGTGGCACCGGGCAGGGCCGGCGTCCCCACGGTGACCGTCGGTGCGGCATAGGTGTGGGTGCCACCCGGCACGGTTTCCGCTCCGCGGACCACCACGATCGGGACCGCCCCGGAAACAGTTCCGGGAGGAACGGTGAAGGTCAACGAGGTTCCGTCACCGGCGATGGTCGTCGGCGTGACCGGCACGCCGCCGACGGTGACCGTGGTCGACGGGGTGAATCCGGTACCGGTGATGGTCACCGCGGGTCCGCCCGGAAGCGGCCCGGTCGAGGTGACCGGAACCGCGGTGAGGGCCACGAGGGCCGTGCCACGCACCGAGGCCGAGGCCAGGGAGACGGTGGCCAACGGAGTGCCAGCTCCGGGGACGATCGCCAGCTGCACGGCACGGACGGTGAAGGAGCCGTTGCCCAGGTCGCCGCCAGGGGCTGCCGGAAGGGCAGGCCCGTTGGCCGCCGTGGTCGCCACGGTGGGTTGGACGTTCGCCTTCACCGATACCAGATACCGGACCGCGTCGAGTATCGGCCCGACGACGTTGACCGCCAGGTTGTTGGTGATCCCGGTGGTCAGGGTCGTCAGGTTCGTCAAGGTGGTGAACACCCCGCCGACAACCCCGAGGACGGCGTTCACCAGACCGGAGGTCAGCGAGTTGAGGTTGGGGAGCCCGAGAATCCCCAGCACCGTGTTCAGCAGCGGCCCGGCGAGCAGCACGTTCACGTTGACCGTTGCCGAGCCGTTGTGGATCGCCGAGAGCGGTGCGTTGACACCGACGGTCAACAAGTTGACGTTGCCGACGAGCGGTATGTTCAGCGAGATCCCGTAGGTGAAGGACAGATTCGTCGCCTCGACAGCAGTCTGCACACCGGTCGTGACGTCCTGGATGATGTTGGTCAGGGCGCTGATGATGCCCGAACTCACCGCCGCCAGGATCGGACCGCTGAGCACCTGGGTGTTCGGCGGCAGGTTGTTCAGATTGGGCAGGGACGGGTTGGCGGCAATGAGTGCCGCGAGGTCGACCACGACCTCCCCGGTCTGCAGGTTGATCTGCACTCCGCCTGCACCGTTGGCCGGCAGCAGTCCGCTGGGCAGCAACGCCGTCAGGTTCGGCGGGGTGAAGGAGATCGGCTGGGTGAAGCCCGCGGTCACCAGGCCGGCGATGTTGAGGTTGGCCAGCACGAGATTGAGCGCAGAGGTCACTCCGGCCGATACGCCGTTGACGGCGGTCTGGACGGGGACGATGGCATTCTGCAGGGAGGTGTAGATGCTGCCGACGAGCGGACTCTTCAGCGTGATCTTCGCGCCGGCGATCTGATAGTTGCTGGTCAGCGCCGGTGTGGTGGAGTTGTAGGCGGTGACCGCAGAGAGGGCACCCAGGCTCAGGGACAGCTCGCTGAGCACACCGGAGTTGCCGATCAACGGGGTCAGATTGAGGCTTGCGTCTGACAGCGGCGCAGTGGCACCGCCGATGGCGATGGCCCCCTGGTTGCTCACCGCACCGGAACCGGCCGCGGCGCTGCCGTTGTTCTGGGCCTGTGCGAACTGCGCGACCGCGCCGAGCTGCAGGATTCCATTGTTTCCGAGGAGGTTGATACCTGAACCCAGGCTGACTCCCAAGGTATTGAGAACAGTCGCACTGAGCGGGTTGGTGGCGTCCGGATGCACGCCGCTCGGATTTTCTGCGCGGGCCCCGTTAACAGCCGCAATGTTGTCCAGATTGATGGCGAGAGCCTGACCGCCGAGGAACTTTCCCAGGCCGTCGGAAATGTCGGTGGGCGCTGCCTGCGAGGCAGAAGGCGCCAGGATCGACGTCCCGACAACCAGCAGTGCAGCACCGGCCGCAGCCATGACACGTTGTGGTACACGCCGCTTCTCGGACGCTCGATATCGATGCTTCAGGATTGAGCTTCCCCCTCTCACAGTGCCCCTCCTTGCTCGTAGCGATGACTGAGCACCGCATTTCCTATCCGCTGCATCATGTGTCGCGCTCTCCTATCAAGTCGTTCCGCGCACACCCGGTAGGTGCCACTCGCGGGAACTATTCCGGCACGTCAATGATCTCCGGCGAGGTCTGTCAATCACGAGGCTCAAAGGAGTGGCAATCCGTTTAGCCCACTCCGGCGCACCTTTGAGTGAGCCATTCGTCAAGATTTAGCAAAACGATTTGTCCGATCGGTCACACACGGAGAGCGAGCACTCCCGAACCGGTTCACTCGACTTCCACGTCCACCACCCCAACGAGATCGCAGAACTACCGTGCGTGTTGATAACAAGTTCGTAACACGCAACACGCATCTCATACCGTGGATCGGAATATGGCACAGCGTGACCGGAGGAGGGGCGAGAGCCGTGGACACCCCCCATCGAGGGAGGGCCGAATACGTGATCGTCGGCCATTCGACAGCCGCCTCGTGCGGCCGTTAACCCGGCCAACGATCGAGCAAGATCAACTTCACCTCCGCCGTACACCCGCACGGTGTTCGGCGAACGGGTCAGGGAGCTGGGCTCGCCGCCGTCAGATACGCCATCTGACCCCGCCCCACCCGGGCGAGCACCACCGTCCGCACCACCGACCCGGGGCCCTTCAACGCGGGCCGCAGCCGGCGACGCAGCACATCCGGATCAAGGTCCATCCCCCGCACCTTGATCTCCACCGTCCCGGCGTCGGCCGCCCGCAGCCAGTCCGCCACGGTGCGCTCCCGGTACGGGGCCGAGTCCAGCACCTCGAAGGCCCGGCCGACGGCCGGACGGACATCGCCCGTCAGGTAGGCCAGATGTGGGTCGAGCTGCCACAGACCGTGGCGGGCGGCGAAGTGACGGACGAGATGCGAGCGGACGACCGCCGGGTCCGGGTCCACGATCCACCGGCCCACATCGGCCACCGGCACGTCATCGGGATCCTGGTCGGTCAACCCGTAGCCGGGCCCGTCGGAGGACAGAACTGTGGCGCGTCGACCGACCTGCGCGAACTCGGCGGGCCACAGGACGGCCTCACGGGCCGAACCGTCGAGGGAGACCACCTCCACCTCACCGGGGCGGGCCAAGGCGTCGTAGTCGATCCCCGGCGGGACCCGGAGCACCGGGGGGCGGGTCGCCCAGGCCGTGTCCAGGTCGGCCACCGAGGGAAGGGTGTCAGCACTGGTGATCCGCCGACCGCCACTGGTCCGTCTGGCGGGATCGGCGTAGGCGAGCAGACCTCGACTGACCGGTTTCAGCGCATCACCGACCACCACCCCGGCACCGGTGCCACGAAGATTGTGCGCCGCCATCCGGGCACGGATGGGATCGAGGTCCGAGCCCACCACGACGGGGCTGCCTGCGGTCAGGGCAAACAGGTCCGAACCGATCGAACAGGTGACGTCATGCATACCCACACCGGCCACCCGCTGCGCGCGATGCCGGGCGACCCGTTGCGGCGACGCCTGTTGAAGAGCCTCATCGGTCAACAACCATCCGGCCGCCTGCTCGCCGAGTTTCGGTACGGCGAGCCGGCGCAACCGGATCGTCTCGGCCACCGCTGCGGCGTGTTCACCGGCGGTCCGCCGCAGCCGGGTGAGATCGGACAACAACGATCCGGCCGACAGCACCAGGCCGTCATTGGCGGCGAGGACCTCCAGTCCTGATCCGGAGACCAGGTAGTCCAGGTCCTCGCGGGTGAAGGCGAAACCCATCAGGTCGCCGGATCAGCGGGCGTGGGCGAAGTAACGGCCGTCCCTCTTCGCCAGCTCCAGTGTCAGCCCGAAGGTCTTCGACAGGTTCTCCGCAGTCAGGGTTTCGGCAACCGGCCCGGCCGCGACCACAGCGCCGGCGCGCAGCAGCAGCAGGTGGGTGAACGCGGTCGGGATCTCCTCGACATGATGGGTGACCAGCACGGTGGCGGGAGCATCGGGGTCGGTCGCCAGGACGTCGAGTCGGCGCAGCAGGTCCTCACGACCGCCCAGGTCCAGGCCGGCGGCCGGCTCGTCGAGCAGCAGCAGTTCGGGATCGGTCATCAGGGCCCTGGCCGCCAGGGTGCGCTTGCGCTCGCCTTCCGACAGGGTGCCGTACCGCCGATCGGCGAGGTGGT
The DNA here is from genome assembly GCA_003576535.1 of Nakamurella silvestris. Classification (GTDB taxonomy): domain Bacteria; phylum Actinomycetota; class Actinomycetes; order Mycobacteriales; family Nakamurellaceae; genus Nakamurella; species Nakamurella silvestris. Next base: position 4,964 of record QXCQ01000190.1, read on the forward strand.
CGATCCCCATCGCGTCCAGCAGTTCGTGGGCACGTGCGAAATCCATCTGGTCGTAGTGCTCACGCCACCGGCCGACCACCCCGTAGCCGGCCGACACCACGACGTCGATGACGGTCTCGATCCCCGGGACCCGCGCCGCGAGGGCGGCCGAGGAGATGCCGATCCGCTGCCGGATCTCCATCAGATCCACCGCACCGAGGCGTCCGCCGAGGACGTGCGCACGCCCGGATGTCGGATGCATCAGACCGCCGGCGATCTGCAGCAGCGTCGTTTTACCTGCACCGTTGGGTCCGAGCACCACCCAGCGCTCGTCGGCGCGGATGTCCAGGCTGATGTTGTCGATCAGGACGGTGGAGCCACGACGGACGGTGACGTCGGTGAAGTGCAGGACAGAATCAGGATGGGGTTCGATCGAGAAGGTCACCGCTACAGTGTCCCGCACGCACCGGGGTGCCCTGTCGCCGGACACACCGGACCGGTGGCCGGTTCCCTTCACCGGCGGGTCATCGGACAGAATCGATCCATGTCCACCGAACCATCCGTCCGCACCCTCGCACGGGCCGGCGACCCGTCGCCGGCCACCACCGCCGACCTTCTGCCCGAAGTGGCGGCGCCCACGCCCTTCCCCGGGCGGCCGTTCCCGCTCGGCGCCACCGTGGCCGACGACGGCACCTACTTCGCCGTCACCGCACGGGAGGCCGAGGCCGTCGAGCTGTGCCTGATCGACGCCGACGGCGAGGAGCGCCGGTTGGCTCTGCCCGAGCGCACGTTCCGGGTCTGGCACGGTTTCGTTCCCGGGGTGCGCGCCGGCCAACGGTACGGGTACCGGGTCCACGGGCAGGGCCCCGCCGTCGACCCGGCGAAGCTGCTGCTCGACCCGTACGCCCGCCGGGTGGACACCGTCGACTACGACCTCCAGGTGGTGTCGACCGCCGGTATGGACAGCCGCGGGTTCGCACCGCTCGGGGTGGTCACGGCTCCCGGCGCTCCCCCGAGACCCGGTCCGCAGGTCCCGTGGGAGCACACCGTTGTCTACGAGGCCCATGTCAAAGGCCTGACCCAGTTGCACCCGGATGTGCCGGTGGCCCTGCGCGGCACCTACCTCGGTGTGTGCCACCCGGCGGTCATCGAACATCTGAAGTCCCTACGGGTGACCTCGCTGGAGCTGCTGCCGGTCCACGCCCACACGACGGAGCCCGCCCTCAAGGCCAACCGCCGCCAGAACTACTGGGGCTACTCGACTCTGTCCTTCTTCGCCCCGCATCCCCGGTACGCCTCCCGACCGTTGGAGGAGATCGCAGAGTTCACCACGATGGTGGACACCTTGCACGCCAACGGGATCGAGGTCATTCTCGATGTGGTCTACAACCACACCGCTGAGGGTGGCAAGGACCTGGCCGCACCGTTGTCCCTGCGCGGGCTCGACCGGACCGCCTACTACCTCGCCGACGGCCATGACATCACCGGAACCGGGAACACCCTCAACACCGGTACGGTGCCGACGGTCCGGATGGTCTGCGACTCCCTGCGGTACTGGGCCGGCGAACTGGGGGTCGACGGCTTCCGGTTCGACCTCGCCTCGGTGCTCGGCCGGCCTCGCGGCGGGGCGTTCGACCGGGACGCCTCCCTGCTGACGGCCATCGCTGCCGATCCCCTGCTGTGCACCCGGAAGCTGATCGCCGAACCGTGGGACGCCACCGGCGAGGGTTACGCCGTCGGTGGTTTCGGGGCCGTCTGGGCCGAGTGGAACGACCGATACCGGGACGGCGTCCGTGACTTCTGGCGAGGTAACGGGGACATCCGGGATCTCGCCTACCGGCTCTCGGGTTCCAGTGACCTCTACGGCGTCACCCGTCGACCGTGGGCCTCGGTCAACTTCATCACCGCCCACGACGGCTTCACCCTGCGCGACGTCGTGTCCTACGAGCACAAGCACAACCAGGCGAACGGCGAGGACGGCAGGGACGGTACGGACAACAACCGTTCGGCCAACTACGGTGTCGAAGGTCAGACCGACGACACGGAGATCAGGGCGCTGCGGACCCGCCAGGCCCGCAACCTGGCCGCCACCCTCCTGCTGTCCACCGGCACCCCGATGATCAGCCAGGGCGACGAGCTCTACCGCACCCAGCTCGGGAACAACAACGCCTACTGCCAGGACAACCGGACCTCCTGGGTCGACTGGAGTTCGATCACCACGAGCAGGTCCGCATCCACATCCGCAGAACAGGTCGACACCTCCGAGAGCGCCGATATGTTGGCGTTCTTCCGTCACACCCTTGCCGTTCGTGCCGATGCCCCCGCCCTGCACCAGGGTGAGTTCTTCGAGGGCCGCAACAACAGCAGCACCGACGGGTTGCCCGATGTGGTGTGGTTCGCCGGCAACGGGGAGCCCATGTCCGAGGCGGACTGGTACGCAGGTCACCCCACCCTGATGATGTGGATCGACGGCGAGGACGTGCGCGGGCACGGGACCTTCGGTCAGGTGGTCACCGACTACACCTGGCTGCTGGTGTTGCACGGTGCCGCGGAGTCGGCGGAGATCACCCTGCCCAGCGCCCCTTACGGGCAGGCCTACACCCCGGTCATCGACACCGACGCGGCCACCGGTGTTCCGGCGGATGCACATCCGCTGTCGGGAGGGATCGAAATCACCATTCCCGGCCGCACCGTTTGGCTGCTGCGGGTGCACCGCTGACGGAGAATGGAACCCGCGGCACCCGGTGATCCATCGACCGGACCGCGGGAATCCAGGCACAGAGTTCAACGTTGCAGGCTGTGCAGGAGCGTTTGGAAAGCTCTCTGACGAACCACCACCTGTGAAGGAACACTGTGCCGATCGCATTGCTCGCCCTGGCCGTCGCGGCCTTCGGAATCGGCACCACCGAATTCGTGATGATGGGTGTCCTGCCCGAGGCCGCACGGGATTTCGGGGTCGACATCCCTACGGCGGGACACCTGATCACCGCCTACGCGCTGGGCGTGGTGGTCGGCGCGCCGACCATCACGGCCCTGGCCGCGCGGATCACCCGCAAAAAGCTGTTGTTGTCGATGATGGGTCTGTTCATCATCGGCAACCTGCTGTTCGCGATCGCCCCCAACGCCGAACTCGGTCTGCTGTTCCGATTCATCGCCGGGCTGCCGCACGGTGTCTTCTTCGGTGCCGGAGCCGTTGTCGCCGCCAGCCTCGTCGAACCCGGAAAACGCGCCCAGGCGGTGTCGATGATGTTCCTCGGGCTGACCCTGGCCAATGTGGCCGGTGTCCCGCTGGGCACCATGCTCGGCCAGCAGGTCGGCTGGCGCGCCACCTTCGCAGTGGTCGCCGGTATCGGTGTGCTCTCGCTCGTGGCCATCCAGTTGTTGATCCCGAACCAGGGCCGGCCGGCGAAGGCCTCGCTGAAGTCCGAACTCTCGGCCTTCCGTATCCCCCAGGTGTGGTTGGCGCTGGCGATCGTCACCTTCGGGCTCGGCGGCACCTTCGCCACCCTGTCCTATATCGCCCCGATCCTGACCGATGTGTCCGGTTTCGATCCGTCCAGCGTTCCGCTGCTGCTGGCCCTGGCCGGGATCGGTATGACGGGCGGTGTTCTCGTCGGCGGACGGCTGGCCGACAAGGCGCTGATGCCGAGCCTGTACGGGGCGCTGATCCTGCTCGCCCTGACGTTGGGGCTGTTCACCTTCACCGCCGGCGGCAAAGTGGGCGCGGCGATCACCTTGGTGGCCATCGGTTTCGCCGCCTTCCTGATCGGCCCGATGGTGCAGACCCGGGTGCTGGACAAGGCCGGCGGGTCGCCGTCGATGGTGTCGGCCGCGGTGCAGTCCGGTTTCAACATCGCCAACTCCCTGGGTGCCTACCTCGGCAGTGTCGTCATCGCCGGTGGTTTCGGGCTGCTCGCACCGAATGTCGTCGCCATCGGGTTGACCGTGCTGGGCCTGGCCCTCGCCCTGTTCTCCGGGGCTCTGGACCGCCGCGACAACAAGGCATCGGCCGTCCGCGAGCTCAGCACCGTCGACGCCTGAGCCCGACCGCGCTCCTTACCGACAATCGCGCTGCATGCAAACAGCGCGATTGTCGGGAGGGAGCGCGGTCAGAGGGGTGTCCGGGGTCAGAACGGGGGTGGGACCAGGGGTGCGAGGGGGTACGGGCCGTTCGGGTTCGCGGTCGGTGCCGGTGCGGTCCGGGTGGTGCCCAGGGGCGACCGGACGGTGGTGGTCTGGTCCGAATTGGTGGTGATCGCCCAGCCCGGGGTGTGACGCAGGTGGTGGTGCCGGGTGCACAGGCACCGCAGGTTCCTCGGGTCGGTCGTACCACCATCCGGTTGGCCGGGGCGGAATTCGATTTCGTGGTCCAACTCCGACAGCATCGCGGGTTGGTGGCAGCCGGGCCACCGGCAGGTGCGGTCCCGGGCGCACACGTAGTCGATGAGAGCCTGTGTTGGTCGGTATCTGGTTCTGCCCAGGTCCAGCAGCACCCCGGTGTGCGGGTCGGTGACCATCCGATACCAATCCCCACCCAACGAGATCGCCCTGGCTTGGAAGGCAGTGACCGGCCCGTACCGATCCAACGACCCGGGTTGATCATCCAAACCGATCAAAGTCGTGCCGGCGATGGTGACGTTGATCCGAGGTGTGGTGCCGTTCTGCAACGGAAACGGATCCGGGCGGCCCAGGGCACCCGGGCTCCCGTCCGGGATGGGCCACACATCATCGGGATGGGCCTCATCGGCGGCAGCACCGGCAAACTGGTCGACGAGTTCCGACACAGGATCTGTGGCCGGACAAGTGATATCGAGTGCGGCGGATGCCCCGCACCGGCCATCCGGCGGCGCGTTTTCTGACACTTCCACGGCGTGTCCCGTCAGAAAAGGCACCGCCGGTTCCGGTGTGGCAGACGTGGGAGTGCTTCCCGGGCAGGAGATGTCAAGTGCGGCGGGCGGCTCTGCCGGGCAAGCATCCGGCGGCGCGTTTTCTGACACTTCCACAGCGTGTCCCGTCAGAAAAGGCACCACCGGCTCCGGCGTGCCAGACGTGGGAGTGTTTGCCGGGCAGGTGACGTGGTCGCGCTCGCTGCCGGAACTCGGGGCACCCTCGGTGCGCCCGGCAGGGGCGAGCGGCTCGGCCGGGCCGGCATCCGGTGGCGCGTTTTCTGACACTTCCACGGCGTGTCCTGTCAGGAAAGGCACCGGCGGTGCGGAGGCATTGGGGGCCGGAACTCCTGCCGGGCAGGTGATGACCCCGCACGCGCTACTGGCACTNTGCGCCCGGCAGGGGCGAGCGGCTCGGCCGGGCCGGCATCCGGTGGCGCGTTTTCTGACACTTCCACGGCGTGTCCTGTCAGGAAAGGCACCGGCGGTGCGGAGGCATTGGGGGCCGGAACTCCTGCCGGGCAGGTGATGACCCCGCACGCGCTACTGGCACTCCCTGCAGCCTCGGCGCGACCGGCAGAGGCGAACGGCTCGGCCGGGGCGGCATCCGGTGGCGCGTTTTCTGACACTTCCGCGGCGTGTTCTGTCAGGAAAGGCACCACCGACTTGGGGGTCTCTGGCGCGGGATCCTTCGCGCGGGCCGGGTTTTTGTACACGAACTGCCCGGTCGCCAGCACCTGTTGAAACACCTCGACCATCACGTCGACCCTGCGGGCACCGACCGGGCGGTCATCCCCCGAAACCTTGCCATGGGCCATGGCCTGGCAGGTCTGGAAGATCGTCTCGATGTCCTGCGCAGCGGAGAACACCGTCAACGACCCCATCCCATCCCCCAAAGGCCGAACCGACACATACCGCCGTGCCACGGCCTTGCGGTGACGGTCCTCCGCACCCTTCGGGTCCAGCGAGATCACCGCCGCCTGGCACCTCCTCCGCAACGTCGGAACGTTCCACCCGTCCGCGTCCGGCAACACCGCCGCCTCCAGCGCCGGGTAGATCGCCGGGTTCGCATCCCGCACCGCCTCGATCACCGTCCGGGCCTTGCCCCAGGTGATATGACCAGCCGACAGGCAGGCCAACGTTGAGGGGAGTTTCTCCACCAACATCTCACCGGCCTCGATCCGCGACGCCGCCGTGGAGATACCGATCCCCAACGCCAGAGCCGCCTCCTCCGGCAAATACTCCTTCTCCGCCTCGTACGCCTTCGACAACCAATGAAACCCCGACAACTGCGCCGCTTCCAGGTGGGAGATCAACGCCTGCCGGGCCACCAACACCTGCAACCCCACCCGCGGATCCACACCCACCGGAACAGCAGCCAACACCCGCGCCACAGACACAAAATCAGCAGCCTGGACCAAACCCACCAGCCCGGCCGAGGAGGACCAGAACTTAGCGTCATCACCGGCAGGGCCCGACACAGCATCAACAGACGTCATGAATGAAGACCCCCCTCCCGTGAGAAGTATCGCACCCCTTGCGGTATCACCACATCATACCGCCATACTCGAACATGTGTCCAGACCTTTACCAAGACCATTCAACCGCGCTCCTTGCCAACATCCGCGCGCGTTGCAGCCAGCGCGATAGTCGGCACGGAGCGCGGCAGCAACCAGCAGGCAGGGTCCGAGCGCCCCACCAAAGACTGCGGCATACGTCGGCGGCCGACTGCCCGGGAACCGCTCGCCCGTCGCCAAACAGACCACACTCGTTCCCGACAACCGCGACGTTGACCGCACTCCTTCCCGACAACCGCGACGTTGACCGCGCTCCTTGCCAACGTCCGCGCGCGTTGCAGCGAGCGCGATTGTCGGCACGGAGCGCGGTCGGCGGGTTGTGAGTTCTCGGGCATCGGGAATGCCCGGTCCCCTGCCCCGGTTGGCCACGGGTATGACCGAAAATGCACCAGGTGTCGGCCGGGTCCGCCAACTGCGAGTGGTGGTGGAGGCCGAGGACTACGAGGAGGCCGTGACCTTCTTCCGTGATGTGCTGGGGCTGCCCGAGGAGGCGGCCTTCCAGGGCGACGGGGACGCCCGGGTGATCATCCTCGACGCCGGCCGGGCCACCCTGGAGATCGCCAACCCGGCCCAGAAGAAGATGATCGACGAGGTCGAGGTCGGTCGCCAGGTGGCGCCGAAGATCCGACTGGCCTTCGAGGTCGACGACTCCGCGGCGACCACCGGGACGCTGGCCGACGCCGGGGCATCCGTCATCGCCCCGGTGACGCTGACCCCCTGGAAGTCGCTGAACTCCCGGCTGGAGGTCCCGGCGGGCCTGCAGATCACGGTGTTTCAGGAGCCCGAACCCAGCTGACGTTCCCCCCCAACCGAGCCGACCGCGCTCCTTCCCGACAACCGCGCTCGCTACAACGTGCGCAATAGTCGGGAAGGAGCGCGGCCGGGGGCCTAGGCGGTGACGACCAGCCCGAGCTCGGAGGTGGCCGCGAGCAGGTCATGCCGCGGCACGATGCGGACCGTGTACCCGATCGCGCCGGACCGGCCGAGCACCAGATCGGCCTCGTACAGCCCTTCCTCATCCGTGCTGGCGTGCATGGTGGTGAACACGACATCGTGCAGTTCGTCGTTGTGATCGACGCTGCCGGTCACCGCCTGAACCTGCACATCCGCCGGGGACAGGCCGCCGAGGTCCACGTGGGCCCGGACGGTCATCGAGTTGCCCAGGGACGGTGTGACGCCGATCCCCGAGGTGTCGACGTTGACCACGTGCACCTGGTGCCAGGCCGCGCGGACCTTGTCCTTCCAGACCGCGAGATCCTTTGCGGCAGAGAGGGAATCGGCCGAGATCAGCCGGTTAGCCTTGGCTGCCGGTGCGTAGTACTGCTCGACGTAGTCGCGCACCATCCTGGTCGCCTGCACCCGCGGCCCGAGGTAGGCCAGGGTGTGCCGCACCATCTCGACCCAACGGGCCGGCAGGTTCTCCTGGCTGCGCTCGTAGAACATGGGTGCCACGTGCTTCTCGACCAGCTCGTACAGGGACAGCGCCTCGAGATCGTCACGGCGCACCGGGTCGTCGATGCCGTCGGCGGTCGCGATGGCCCAGCCGTCACGCCCGTCGTACAGCTCGTCCCACCAGCCGTCGCTGATCGACAGGTTCAGCGCACCGTTGAGGGCGGCCTTCATCCCCGAGGTCCCGGACGCCTCCTGCGGGCGGATCGGGTTGTTGAGCCACACGTCCGCACCCGCGCACAGGATGGACGCCATCCCCATGTCGTAGTCGGGCAGGAAGACGATACGGTGCCGGATCTCCGGGTCGTCGGTGAAGCGCACCATCTCCTGCATGTAGGTCTTGCCGCCGCCGTCGGCCGGGTGGGCCTTGCCGGCGATGACGATCTGCACCGGGTTCTCCGGGTCGAGCAGGATGGCCTTCAGTCGCGCGGGATCACGCAACATCAGGGTCAGCCGCTTGTAGGTGCTCACCCGCCGCGCGAACCCGAAGGTCAGGATGTTCGGGTCGAGGATGCTGTCGGTCCAGCCCAGCTCCGCCTCGGTGCGACCGCGCTGCAGCCAGGAGTTCTTGACCGCCTTGCGGGCCATGTCGACGAGCCGACCGCGGAGGATGTTGCGCAGCTCCCACAGCCGTTCGCTGGAGACACCGTGCTCGTTCGGCCACTCGGCCGCCGAAGCCAGGTCCTGCCAGTCCGCCATGTCCCCGGCGACCTGGTACATCTCCCGGGCCGCCCAGGTCGGCAGGTGGACACCGTTGGTGACCGATCCGATCGGGACCTCGTTCGCCTCGAAGCCCGGGTACAGGCCCTTGAACATGTCGCGGGAGACCACACCGTGCAGTTTGGCGACACCGTTGGCACGCTGGGCGAGCCGCAGGCCCATGTGCGCCATGTTGAACCGGGAGGGGTCCTCCTCGGCGCCCAGTGCGAGCACCTGTCCGACCTGCAGGCCCGGAACCAGGCGGCTGTCGCCCTCGGCGTCACCGTCGAGGTAGTGCTCGACCATGTTCATCGGGAACCGGTCGATGCCGGCGGGCACCGGGGTGTGGGTGGTGAAAACCGTTCCGGCGCGGACGGCGGTGTGCGCCTCGGCGAAGGTCAGCCCCTCGTCGGTGATCAGGCTGCGGATCCGCTCGAGCCCGAGGAAGCCGGCGTGGCCCTCGTTCATGTGGAAGACCTCGGGCATCGCGTGGCCGGTGGCCTCGCAGAACGCCTTGACCGCGCGGGCGCCACCGACACCGACCAGCAGCTCCTGCTTGATGCGGTGGTCCTGGTCGCCGCCGTACAGCTTGTCGGTGACCTGACGCAGTTCGAGGTCGTTCGCCTCGATGTCGGAGTCCAGCAGCAGCAGCGGCACCCGGCCGACCTGTGCCTGCCAGATGCGCGCGGTGATCTCGCGACCGCCCGGCATGGGCACCGAGATGGTCAGCTGTTCGCCGTCCGCCCCGAGCACCCGCTCGACCGGCAGACCCTGCGGGTCGTGGGCCGGGTAGTGCTCCTGCTGCCAACCGTCCGAGGACAGCGACTGCCAGAAGTACCCGAAGCGGTACAGCAGGCCGATGCCGATGATCGGGACACCGAGATCGGAGGCCGACTTGAGGTGATCGCCGGCCAGGATCCCCAGGCCGCCCGAGTAGTTCGGCAGCACCTCGGAGACACCGAACTCCAGCGAGAAGTACGCGATGGCGGCCGGGAAGTCCTGACCGGCGGACACCTGCTCCTGGTACCAGCGGTCGTCGGAGAGGTAGTGCCGGAGGTCCTCGGCCAGGTCGTGCAGACGCCCCAGGAAGCTCTCGTCGGCCGCGAGCTCCTCGAGACGGGTCACACTGACCGCACCGAGCAGCTTCAGCGGGTCGCCGCCGACCTGTTGCCACAGGTCACGGTCTATATCTGCAAAGAGGTCCTGACTGGCAGGGTGCCAGGACCAGCGAAGGTTGCGGATGAGCTCTCCCAGGGGTGCCAGGGCAACCGGAAGCTGGGGGCTGACGGTAAATCGTCGTAAGGCTTTCACGCCCGGGAAGATATCCGATAAATGTGACCAGGGTGAAAACTGTCGGGGTGATTTCCGGACGCCCACGCAAACGTTTTCGCGACGGCTCCGCCGGAAGGGGGTGGGCGGCAACACCATTCGTCCGGCACCGCGGGGAAGAAATGATCTTGAAGTTCCGGGCGGGTCGACCCGGACGTACCGCCCGAACCGCCCATCGGCGCACCTCACCCCGGACGGGTCAGTTCCGCGCACGGAAGGGCGTTCCTGCGACGTCTGATGCCCGCGCACAGCAGTCCCGGCACCACCGACAGTCACACACCGGGCATATCGGACAAACCGCCGCCGATCGCGGCGCGCCGGGGTGGTGATCATCGTGTTCCGGGGCGACCTGGGCTTTCCCGCCCGCGACCTGCGGTGGGAGCACGTCCGGAAGTCGTGCGGCCGTCTGCGAGGACCCGGGTGGCACATAACCGGCCGGTATATGGGTACGTTAAGCCTCGTGGCCGGACGCATAGGAATTTCTGATGTCACCCCGCTCGTCGCTTGTGGGACCCACCCGTCCCGCGCCGTCGTGGGGGAGGTGATCGAAATCGGAGCAACAGTCTTCCGAGAGGGGCATGACGCCGTTGCGGCGAATGTCGTATGGCGTGGACCCGTCAGCGCACCCGCCCCCGGGGCGAAGGCACCCCGCCTGAAGGCCGGCGGACCGCTGCTGCGGATGACACCCGCCGCCGGCGGACCCGACCGGTACAGCGCCAAGGTCGTACCCGACCGCCAGGGCATCTGGACCGCGACCGTCGAAGCCTGGTCGGACCCGCTGGAGACCTGGAAGCACGCCGTCGAGGTCAAGGTCGCCGCCGGGCAGAGCGCCGAGGAACTCGCCAACGACCTGGCCACCGGATCGGAACTGCTCGACCGGATCGCCCGTCGTCCCCAGCAGAAGTACGCCGCCGCGATCCGCACAGCGATCGCCGCCCTCAAGGACACCAGCAGGTCCCTCCCCGAGCGGGTGGGCCCCGCGCTGTCGACCGAACTCTGGGCGGTGCTGACCGCCGATCCGGTCCGGGAGCTGATCACCAAGGCGGCCCCGGTCCGGGTATGGGTCGACCGGCCGCTCGCCGAGTTCGGCTCCTGGTACGAGTTCTTCCCCCGCTCGGCCAACTCCGAGATCGACGCCGACGGAAAACCGTTGCGACACGGAACCTTCCGCGACGCCATCAACGAACTCCCGCGCATCGCGCAGATGGAGTTCGACATCGTCTACCTGCCGCCGATCCACCCGATCGGCACCGATCATCGCAAGGGGCGCAACAACTCCGTCACCTGCGAGCCGGGGGACGTGGGCTCCCCCTGGGCCATCGGTTCCGCCGAAGGCGGGCATGACGCCATCCACCCCGAGCTGGGCACCTTCGAGGACTTCGACGCCTTCGTCGCCGCGGCATCGGACCTCGGGCTCGAGATCGCACTCGACCTGGCTCTGCAGTGCGCACCGGACCACCCCTGGGTCACCGAACACCCGGACTGGTTCGTCACCCGTCCCGACGGCACCATCGCCTACGCGGAGAACCCGCCGAAGAAGTACCAGGACATCTACCCGCTGAACTTCGACATCGACCCGGCGGGTCTGTACGCCGAGGTCCTGCGGGTGGTGAAACTGTGGATCAGCCACGGGGTGACGATCTTCCGGGTCGACAACCCGCACACCAAACCCATCAACTTCTGGGAATGGCTGATCGCGCGGGTGCACACCGACCACCCCGAGGTCATCTTCCTCGCCGAGGCCTTCACCAGGCCCGCGATGATGCACGAGCTCGCCCGGATCGGGTTCACCCAGTCGTACACCTACTTCACCTGGCGTACCCAGAAGCAGGAACTCATCGACTACGGGGTCGAGCTGGTCGCCGGCAGCGACTACATGCGGCCGAACTTCTTCGTGAACACCCCGGACATCCTGCACGCGTCCCTGCAGTACGGCGGCCGGGGCATGTTCGCCATCCGCGCCGCGTTGGCCGCCACCATGTCCCCCACCTGGGGGGTCTACTCCGGCTTCGAGCTGTACGAGTCCGAGGCGGTCCGCCCCGGCTCGGAGGAGTACCTGGATTCGGAGAAGTACCAGCTGCGTCCCCGGAACTACCAGCGCGCCCTGGAACAGGGAGACTCCCTGCAGCCCTACATCACCCGGCTGAACCAGATCCGGCGCGCCCATCCGGCCCTGCAGAACATGAAGGGCCTGTGGTTCCACGGGATCGACAACGACAACCTGATCTGCTTCTCCCGACGGGACGAGGTCACCGGGGACACCGTCATCGTCGTGATCGTGCTCGATTCGCGGGGAACCCATTGGGGGCAGACCGATCTGTACCTGCCGGCCCTCGGTCTCGAGTGGGGACAGACCTTCGACGTGGTGGACGAGATCTCCGGGGAGAGCTACCACTGGGGCCAGCACAACGCGGTGGGACTGGACGCGAGCTACCGGGCCGCGCACATCCTCACGGTCAAGGAGCGCTGAACGGGCAGGAACGGGGTACCACCCGCAGGAGAACGTCGGCCGTACGGGGCTTCTCGACCGTCATGTGAGTTTCGAACAGTTTTCGAGCATCGAACAGGCACAGATTGGAAACCATGATCTCCTCCGCAGATTCAGCCTCTGACAGCCCGGTCGAGTCCGGTGTCATCGACGAGCCCTCGGCCGCGGACTTCCATTCCGCCCGGCCGATGCCGGCCGAGCCCCAGTGGTACAAGAAGGCCGTCTTCTACGAGGTCCTCGTCCGTGCCTTCAGCGATTCCAACGGTGACGGCACCGGTGATCTGCGCGGGCTGATCGACAAACTCGACTACCTCGCCTGGCTCGGCGTCGACTGCCTCTGGCTGCCCCCGTTCTACGACTCGCCGCTGCGCGACGGCGGTTACGACATCCGGGACTACCGCAAGGTTCTCCCCGAATTCGGCACCGTCGAGGACTTCGTCGCCCTGCTCGATGCCGCCCACCAGCGCGGTATCCGGGTGATCACCGATCTCGTCATGAACCACACCTCCGACACCCACCAGTGGTTCCAGGAGTCCAGGTCCGATCCGGACGGCCCGTACGGGGACTACTACGTCTGGTCCGACGACGACACGAAGTACCCGGACGCCCGGGTGATCTTCGTCGACACCGAGCCCTCCAACTGGACCTTCGACCCGATCCGGAAGCAGTACTACTGGCACCGCTTCTTCTCCCACCAGCCCGACCTGAACTTCGACACCCCCGCGGTCGGCGACGCGCTCATCGACATCATGCGGTTCTGGCTCGACCTGGGGATCGACGGCTTCCGGCTCGACGCCGTGCCGTACCTGTACGTCCGCGAGGGCACCAACGGCGAGAACCTGCCCGAGACCCACGAGTACCTGCGCCGGTGTCGCGCCGTCATCGAGGCCGAGTACCCGAATGCCGTCCTGCTCGCCGAGGCCAACCAGTGGCCGGCCGATGTCGTCGACTACTTCGGCGACCCGGCGGTCGGTGGCGACGAGTGCCACATGTGTTTCCATTTCCCGTTGATGCCACGGATCTTCATGGCCGCGCGACGCGAGTCCAGGTTCCCGATCTCGGAGATCCTGGCCCAGACCCCGGCCATCCCGTCGAGCTCCCAGTGGGGCATCTTCCTGCGCAACCACGACGAGCTGACTCTGGAGATGGTCTCCGACGAGGACCGCGACTACATGTGGGCCGAGTACGCCAAGGACCCACGGATGAAGGCCAACATCGGTATCCGCCGTCGGTTGGCTCCCCTGCTGGACAACGACCGCAACCAGACCGAGCTCTTCACCGCGCTGCTGCTCTCGCTGCCCGGCTCCCCTTGCCTGTACTACGGGGACGAGATCGGCATGGGCGACAACATCTGGCTGGGTGACCGGGACGGCGTCCGCACGCCCATGCAGTGGTCCCCGGACCGCAACGGCGGCTTCTCCCGGTCCGACCCCGCCCGGCTCTACCTGCCGGCGATTATGGATCCCACTTACGGGTACCAGGCGGTGAACGTCGAAGCGCAGATGAACTCGTCGGCTTCACTCCTGCACTGGACCCGGCGCATGATCGAGATCCGCAAACGGCATTCGGCCTTCTACGCCGGGACGTTCACCGACCTGGGCGGCTCGAACCCGAGCGTCCTTTCCTACGTCCTGGAGGTTCCGGCCGCGGATGTCGACGGAGACGACGCCGTCATCACCAACCCGGTGCTGTGCGTCAACAACCTGTCCCGCTTCCCGCAGCCGGTGGAATTGGAATTGTCCAAGTTCGAAGGCTTCACCCCGGTGGAACTCACCGGTGGCGCCGCCTTCCCACGAATCGGCGAGTTGTCGTACCTGCTGACATTGCCCGGCCACGGCTTCTACTGGTTCGAGTTGATCCCAGAGGGAACAAGTGGTGACCAATGAGCATTCCCGATACGGTGCTGGCCGAACTCCTGCGCAGTTGGCTCCCCGACCAGCGCTGGTTCGCCGGCAAGGGAGGTGAGATCGGCCCGATCCGGCTGGTCCGCCGAACGGAGTTGTCAGCCGATGTCAGCGGCGCGCGGGTCGAGCACATCCTGCTGGAAGTGGCGACGACCGCCGGCGAGCACTGGTACCAGATCTTCCTGGGCTGGCGCGCCGACCTGCCGCAACGACTGCAGCACGTCACCATCGCCACGGTCGAGGGGGTGACGGCCTATGACGCGCTGCACGATCCGGACGTCACCGCCCACCTGATCCGCGGGATCGCGGCGGGCGACGACTGGGGCGACCTGCGGCTGCGCCCGGAACCCGACGCCGACATCGACACCTCCGCGCACGGTCGGGTGATCAGCGGCGAACAGTCCAACACCTCCGTGGTGTTCGGGGACAGCTCGATCCTCAAGGTGTTCCGCCGGATCGAGCCGGGCGAGAACCCCGACCTCCAGGTCCACCGGGGACTCCACACCGTCGGCAGCACCAGCGTCGCGGCCCCGCTCGGTGCGATCGGCGCGGACATCGACGGGGTGCCGAGCACCCTGGGATTCCTGGCCGAATTCTTCGCCAACTCCGCCGACGGCTGGGCGATGGCCACGGCCAGCGTCCGTGACCTGTTGAACGAGGGCGACCTGCGGGCCGACGAGGTCGGCGGGGATTTCGCCGCCGAGGCCGAACGGCTCGGCGAGACGGTGGCCCACGTTCACGCCGACCTGGCGAAGGCCTTCGGACAGGAGGTCATCACCGGTGAGCAGTTGTCGGAGCTGCTGTCCACGATGAGCGCCGAGGCCCTTTCCACCGCCGCCCGGATCCCGAGCCTGGCCGGACACGCCGAAGCCATCGCCGAGGTGTTCACCGTGGCCGCCCACAGCCCCACCGGACTGCAGGTGCAGCGGATCCACGGGGACCTGCACCTGGGCCAGACCCTCCGTACCCTCTACGGATGGGCCATCATCGACTTCGAGGGCGAACCGGCGAAACCGTTGGCCGCCCGGGTCGGCCGTCAGCCCCTGGCGAAGGACATCGCCGGCATGCTCCGCTCCCTGGACTATGCCGGCCACCACCGGCTCGCCGCCGGAGCCGGTGAGCCCCAGCAGGTCTACCGGGCAGCCGAGTGGACGCAGCGGAACCGGCAGGCCTTCCTGCGCGGGTACCAGGCTGTGGCAGCCGATTCCAGTCCGCTCTCCGCGGAGCTGTTGCGGGCCTTCGAACTGGACAAGGCCGTCTACGAGGTCGCTTACGAACACGACAACCGGCCGGGTTGGGAACCAATCCCGCTGCACGCTGTCACAGCGCTGATCAACGCCGGAGGAAAATGATGACCGGAAGCAGTAACACCGACAGCACCACCCCGAAGGGTTCGCCCGCCGCCACGGCCAAGGCGGGCACGCCTGCCGCACCGGTCCCGGCCGGCCCCGTCGACACCTTCGACGTGACCGCCTTCGAGCGGGTGATCGGCGGCGAGACCCACGACCCGCACGGTCTTCTCGGTGCGCACCCGCAGGACGACGGCCGTACGCTGGTGAGAACCCTGCGGCACCACGCCAGGTCGGTCACCCTGATTCATGACGGCACCGAGGTGCCGTTCAGCCACACCCACGGTGGCATCTGGACAGCGGTCGTCGACGGACCGGTCGGGGACTACCGGGTCAAGGTCGACTATGCCGACGACGCCGTGTACCTCGTCGACGACCCGTACCGCTGGCTGCCCACCCTCGGCGAGATCGACCTGCACCTCATCGCCGAGGGCAGGCACGAGCAGCTCTGGGAGGTGCTGGGCTCCCACGTGCGCAGCTACGACACCCCGGGCGGGACCGTCACCGGCACCTCCTTCGCCGTGTGGGCGCCGAACGCACGCGGTGTCCGGGTCACCGGCGACTTCGACCACTGGACCGGCTCCGGCCAGCCGATGCGGTCCCTGGGATCCTCCGGGGTCTGGGAACTGTTCGTTCCCGACATCGGCGTCGGAACCCGTTACAAGTACCAGATTCTCGGCCAGGACCGGGTGTGGCGGGACAAGGCCGACCCGTTGGCCTTCTACTCCGAGGTGCCGCCGGCCACCGCCTCCGTCGTCTCCAGCAGCGAGCACAGCTGGAACGACGACGCGTGGATCGCCCGCCGAGCGGAGACGGACGCGCTGCGCTCCCCCATGTCCATCTACGAGGTCCATGCCGGCTCCTGGCGCCAGGGGCTGTCCTACCGCGAGATGGCCGACCAGCTGATCGACGACCTGGCCGAGACGGCCTTCACCCACGTGGAGTTCCTCCCGTTGGCGGGGCACCCGTTCGCCCCGTCCTGGGGGTACCAGGTCACCTCCTACTACGCCACCGACTCCCGGTTCGGCACACCGGACGACTTCCGTTTCCTGGTCGACCGGCTGCACCAGGCCGGATACGGCGTCATCCTCGACTGGGTTCCGGCCCACTTCCCCAAGGATGCCTTCGCCCTGTCCCGGTTCGACGGAACGGCCCTCTACGAGCACCCGGACCCCCGCCGGGGCGAGCAGCCCGACTGGGGGACCTACGTCTTCGACTTCGGCCGACGCGAGGTCCGCAACTTCCTGGTGGCCAACGCGCTGTTCTGGCTCGAGGAGTTCCACCTCGACGGCCTCCGGGTCGACGCGGTGGCCTCGATGCTCTACCTGGACTACTCCCGCAACGAGGGCGAGTGGCTGCCCAACGAGTACGGCGGAAACGAGAACCTGCAAGCTGTCTCGTTCCTGCAGGAGGTCAATGCCACCGTCGGCAAACGCGTCCCGGGTGCCGTCATGATCGCCGAGGAATCGACCGCCTGGCCGGGTGTCACCCGTCCGACGCATCTGGGCGGACTCGGGTTCCACTTCAAGTGGAACATGGGCTGGATGCACGACACCCTGTCCTACCTGGCCAGGGAACCCGTTCACCGTTCCTGGCACCACAACGAGATGACCTTCTCGCTGATGTACGCCTTCTCGGAGAACTTCGTACTGCCGATCTCGCACGACGAGGTGGTGCACGGCAAGGGATCCCTGTGGGGCAAGGTCGTCGGCGACGACTGGCGCAAGGCCGCCTCCCTGCGCGCCTACTACGCCCACATGTGGGCGCACCCGGGCAAACAGCTGCTCTTCATGGGCTCGGAATTCGGTGCCCCCCAGGAGTGGAGCGAATCGCGTTCCCTGCCCTGGGAGCTGCTGGACAACCCGTTGCACAGCGGTATCCGTTCCCTGGTCGGCGATCTCAACCGTGTCTACCAGGGTCTGCCGGCCCTCTACACCCAGGACTTCAGCCCGGCCGGGTTCTCCTGGGTCGACGCCAACGACCGCGACGGCAACGTGCTCTCCTACCTGCGATGGGGCGATGACGGGTCGGTACTGGCCTGCGTGCTGAACTTCTCGGCCTCGGTCCATTCCAGCTACCGGGTCGGACTGCCGCGGGCGGGCCGCTGGAAGGAACTCGTCAACACCGACTCCAGCGCCTACGGCGGATCGGGGGTGGGCAACCTCGGCGAGGTGGTGGCCGAGGAGATCCCCTGGCACGGGCAGCCGGCCTCGGCCGTGCTCACCCTGCCGCCGCTCGGCGCACTCTGGTTCGTCCCGGAGGACTGATACCACACCGGTCGGTGCCTCTTCTGACTTCTCCGTGTCACGTCGGCGAAGGCACCGACCGCGGGGTGTCGCCCGGGACAACAAACGCCTCGGCGCGGGCGTTAGGTCCGTATGACCCCTTCCCGCGCCCTTCGCCTCACCGCTCTCGTCGGTGCCGTGCTGCTCTGCACCCCACAGGCCTGGGCCCAGACCACCGGCGTCCTGGCCGAGTTCCCACCGAGCACCTCCCCCGACGCCCTGCCGCTGGGTGTTGCCTGGGGCGCGAACGGTGCCGGGCAGATCGGCGACGGCACCACCACCACGGATCTGATCCCGGCCCTCGCCCGCGGCGGCACCCTGCTGGACAAGCTCGAGGTCAGCAGCATCGATGCCGGCAGTGCCAGCGCCTGCGCCCTCGCCGTGGGTCGGGTGTACTGCTGGGGTTCCAACGAGTTCGGCCAGCTCGGCGTCGGCAGTGCGAACGAGGGGTTGTTCCCGTCCCCGCAACTCGTCGGCGGGGTCCTGGCGGGCAAGGTGGTCACCGCCATCAGCGTCGGTTCCGCCAGCGCCTGTGCCATCGCCGAGGCACAGGCCTACTGCTGGGGCTCGAATGCCCACGGCCAGGTGGGTACCGCCAGTGCGATCAGCGAATACCGTCTGCCGCAGCCGGTTTTCGCCGGCGCGGCCCTGCACAACAAAAAAGTGTCCGCGGTGAGTGTCGGCGCCGATCATGCCTGCGCCGTCGCCTCCGGCATCGCTTACTGCTGGGGCGGGAACACCGGTGGTCAGCTCGGATCCGGCCTGGATGTCGATCACTACAGTTCGCCGGTGGCCGTTGTGACCAACGGAGCGCTCAACGGCCGACTGATCACCTCCGTCACCGCGGGACTGCTGCACACCTGCGCCCTGTCCGCGGGTCGGGCCTACTGCTGGGGCGACAACACCAGCGGCCAGTTGGGGATCAGTTCGGACGATTTCAAGGCGATCCCGCCGACCGCCGTCGACACCACGGGTGTTCTGGCGGGTCTGACCGTCGAGTCGATCAGCGCCGGCGAACGGACCACCTGCGCGATCGCCGGGACCGGGGCGGACCGAAGGCCCTACTGCTGGGGTGAGGGATTCGCCGGACAGTTGGGCAACAACAAGAACAAGGACTCGAAGTCCCCGGTGGCCGTGCAGATGTCCGGGGAACTGGCCGGGGCCGGGGTGTCCGCGGTCTCGGTGAACCTCAACGGTGGTTGCCTGGTCGCCGTCGGCAAGGGCTACTGCTGGGGCACCGGTGGTTCGGGGCGACTCGGCAACGGATCGAACACCCAGTCGTTGGTGCCCACACCGGTGAATCGCACCGGCACCCTTTCCACCCGTCGGCTGCTGTCGATCAGTGTCGATGCCTCCTTCGGCAACGGGATAGCCGTCACCACACCCGTCTTCGGCGATGTCGGACTCCCGCACCCCTTCTACGACGACATCAGCTGGATCGCCGGCAGCGGTATCGCCCAGGGGTACCTGGACGGCACCTATCAACCGCCGACCGCGGTCTCCCGGCAGGCCATGGCCGCCTTCCTCTTCCGGTCCGACAACCCCGGAATCGCGCTTCCGCAGTGCGATCCGATGGTGACGCGACGCTTCACCGATATCCCGACCGAGGCGGACTTCTGCGGGGCGATCGAATGGCTGGTGACGGCCGGGATCACCGCCCCCGGTGGTGATTTCCATCCGGGCGGAGCCGTCACCCGCGGGGTGATGGCCGGTTGGCTCTTCCGTTCCCACCACCCCGGGGTCACCGACCAGACGTGCAGCGGAGGCACCTTCACCGACGTCACGGCGAACACCCCCGGGTGCGGTGACATCGAGTGGCTGGCCTCGATCGGCGTCACCACCGGCTACGGCGACGGCACGTACCAGCCGAACGCCCCCGTGGCCCGTCAGGCGATGGCAGCATTCCTGCATCGCGAGCACGACCTCGATTCTCACTGAACCGGTCCCGTCCGGTGGTGGGATATGCGCAGGTGGCAGCGTTCACAACTGCGCATATCCCACCGCGGGATGCTCAAGGCCCTAGGCTGAAGCTGTGCGCCGAGGACCGTTGAAGCTGACCGCCGCCGTGGCGGCCGTAGTCATCGCGGCTACCCTCCCGGCCTCCGCCCAGGCCCTGCCCGTACCAGTCGCCACGGCCGGCGCTGCCGCGGCTGCCATCACCCCAGCCGCCACCAGCACCACAGTCGCCGACCCGGCCGAATCGGTGATGGATTCCCTCGCCGACTACTGGAGCGCGGTCTTCCCGGCCCAGTTCGGCCAGTCCTTCGTGCGGCTGAGTTCCGGAACAGCGGGCCTGGATTCCGGGGTCGGCGGCAACGGCAGCATGTGCGTCACCGAGGCCTCGCAGATCATGGGCAACGCGTACTACTGCCCGCAGGCCGACGGAATCGTCTACGACACCGGTGTTCTCGTGCCCGTACTGGAACACGACTACGGCCCGGGTGCGGTGGCGGCCTCGCTGGCCCACGAGTACGGACACGCCATCGCCGCCAGGGTGGGGCCCACCGTCACCGACCGCGCCCAGGACCCGAAGAAGTACCCGGCCCTGTTCGTGGAACTGCAGGCCGACTGCTATTCGGGAACCTTCTTGAAGGCGGCCACCGAACAACGGGCGGGCGGCACCACCCTCGACCCCGATCGACTGGCCACCGCGGTGTCCCCGCTGCTGGACTTCCGGGACGCGGTCGGGGTGGACCCGGCGGGCAACACCGCCCACGGTCTGGGGACAGATCGGCTGCAGGCGCTCGTCCACGGATGGTTGGGCTCACCTGCGGAATGCCACGACATGACCCTGAAGTCCCTCCGGATCACCCTCGGGACCCGGGGGGTCCGCACCGACGGGTCCCTCCCCCGGTTCGCCGACGACACCGCCCTGCGCCAGGCGACCAGGAAGTCGCTCACGGCCTTCCTGGCGACGGAGACCGGCGCAGCGGCCGTCCGGGCCGATGACGTCCGTTTCACCGCCGAGCAGCGGGCTACGGCGACGCCGATCGGCCAGTTCGCCCTCGCCTCGGCCGGGGTGCACGCAGCGATGACGCGGGCGTTCGGGCCCGGTCCGTCGGCGGCCTGCTGGACCGGTGCCTGGGTCGGTGCGGTGTTCCCCACCCGGGGCGGGGACCGGCTCGGGTCCTGGGCCGGGGACCCGGACGAGGCCCTGGACATGTTCCGCACCACCGAACCCGACACGGCGACCCTGCTGGCCTACACCGCAGGGTTCGCCGAAGGGTCCGCTGCCTGCCGATAGGTGGCCGCGCTCCTTGCCGACGACCGCGCAGGATGCAGCGAGCGCGGTGGTCGAGAAGGAGCGCGGCAACGAGGCCAGTGACCTCAGTACAGCGCTGCCGCCAGCGCCCGACGCGCCGCGACGACGGTCGGGTCGTCATTCCCGACGAGGGCGAACAGCTCGATCAGGTGCTGTCGGGCCGCGGCCTTCTCGTCCCCCGCCGTGCGACGGACCAGCTCGATGAGCCGACTGAAGGCCCCCTCCTGGTCGCCCATCGCCAGCTGCATGTCGGCGGCGTTGTTCTGCAGGGTGACATCGGTCGGGTCGGCGTCGGCCAGGGCGACCACATCCTCCGGCAGCTCGGTGACCCGGGCATGGAAACGAACCTGCCCGAGGGCGGCCGCCGCCTCCGAGTTGAGGGGTTCGACCGCCAGGATCGCCTCGTAACCGGCGATGGCCTTGGTGAAGTCACCTGCGGCGATGGCGTCCTCCGCCTCGACGAACCGGGGGTCCTCCGGCTCCGGCTCCGGCTCGGCCGGGGCACCCGCAGCGGCGATGCCGGGCAGGCGGTCCCGCAGGGCGTCCAACAACGAGGTGAGCCACTTGCGCAGGGTCGGCTCCGGTTGCGCCCCCGAGAAGGCGTCGACCGGCTGCCCCATGGCGACCGCGACGATGGTCGGGATCGACTGCACCTGGAAGGCCTGGGCGATCCGGGGGTTGGCGTCGACATCGACCTTGGCGAGCACCGCGGCGCCGTTGAGCTCGATGACGAGCTTTTCCAGCAACGGGCTGAGCTGCTTGCACGGCTCGCACCAGGTCGCCCACAGGTCGACGATCACCAGCACGTTCGCCGACAGGTCGATGACGTTGGTGGCGAAGCCGGCCTCGTCCACGTCGATGACGTAGGGCGAGACCGAGGCGGGCTCGCCGGACGCGGCGGCCGGTGCGCTGCCCGCGGGAGGTGCGGCCGGGCGTTTGAGCGCCGACAGGTCGACGGCGTTGGCGAAGGCGGCGGACATGGCGGATTGACGCGGACGCGGACGGGTCATATCCAAATTTTCTCACGATCGGCGGGCTGCTAGCGTCGCGAGGGTGACTGATCCTGTAACCACCAGCGCAACCGCCCCCGTCGTCCCCTTCGATCTGATCGCGAAGGCGGCCGAGACCTGGCGTGATCGTATCGGCCCATCAGGCGCGATGGAGGCCGTCACCAACATCATGCGGGTCCAGCAGATCATGCAGGCCTCCGTCGACGATTCGCTGAAGGCGCACAACCTGACCTTCGCCCGCTACGAGGCGCTGGTGTTGCTGTCCTTCTCCAGCCGCGCCTCCCTGCCGATGCGGTTGATGGGCGAGCGGCTGCAGCTGCACCCGACCTCGATCACCAACATCGTGGACCGGCTGGAGGCCGACGGGTTGGCCCGCCGGCTCCCCCACCCGAGCGACCGGCGCACCACCCTGGTGGCGTTGACCGACGAGGGGCGCACCCGGCTGGCCGAGGCGACCGCCTCGGTGACCGCGACCCACTTCGGGGTGATCGGTTTGGACGAGCCGGAGATGCTGCAGCTGTCGGCCCTGCTCACCAAGGTCCGCAAGGCCGCCGGGGACTTCTGATCCACTGACCGCGCTCCGTCCCGACTACCGCGCTGCTTGCAACGAGCGCGATAGTCGAGAAGGAGCGCGGTCGGCAGTCCTCAGGTGTTGTCCCAGCGGAACAGCCGGGTGGCGATCCCCACCAGCACCACCGCGAAGCCGAGCAGGATCGCCATGGGCACCAGGGCCGATGACGCGCTCTGCCCGCGGACCAGCACGTCCTGCAACCCGGACACCAGATGTCCCATCGGCAGCACCTTCGCGGTCGCCCCGATCCAGGACGGGGCCGCATCCAGCGGGATGAACGCCCCGGACAGGAAGGCCATCGGCAGGGTGATCAGGTTCGCCAGGGCCGAGGCTCCCTCGGCGGTTTTGGCCACGGCACCCACCACCAGACCGATCGACAGGAACGCCAGGGTCCCGCAGATCACCAGGGGTATCGCCATGTACCAGGCCCCGCGCAGCTGCAGGCCGAGGAAGGGCAGCATGGCCACCCCGATGAAGATCACCAACTGGACCAGGGCCACCCCGAGCGACACCATGACCCGGGAGCCGACGATCGAGGAGGTCGGCACCGGCGCAAGCCGCAGCCGCCGCAGCACCTTCTTCTCCCGCCAGGTGACCAGGGTCATCGCGGCCCCGAAGGTGGCGCCGATCGCGATGCCGTAGCCGATCATGCCGGGTGCCACCCACTGCACTGCCGTCAGGCTCTCGTCCTCGACCTGGGCGGTGTCCAGGCTGAATTTCGCCGTCACCACCCCGGCGACGGCCAGGTTCGACTCGTTCACCAGCCCGTTGAACACACCGGTGACGGTGGCGGCCTTGACCTGGTCGGCCGCCGAGACGTGCAGGACGATCCGGTCACCGACCTGTTCGACGGCGGCGGCAACATCCCCGGAGCGGACCTCGTCCAGGGCCTGCTCGAGCGGCTCGGGCCCCTGGAACTCGATGATCTTTCCCAGCTCGGCCATGGCATCGGCCGGGAGGGCGTCCAGGATCGCGACATCCCCGACCCGGACGACCTTCTGGGCGGACGGGCTGCTGCCCCCGAAGATCGAGCCGAACAGGATGATGAAGAAGAGCGGGAACACCAGGGTGAAGAACAACGTCTCCCGATCCCGCAGCAGGCCCTTGAAGATCGCGACCGACAGGGCCGAGAACGCCCTCATGCCCGGTACTCCCGCCCGGTCAGGTCCAGGAACACATCCTCCAGGGTCGCGCCGCGAACCTGCAGGCCCGCCAAGGCATCCCGCGCCGCAAGCTCCGAGAGCACCGGTGACGGGCGGGTCGTGGTGATGATGATCGAGGAGATGTCCTCCTCCACCGTGTCCGGCCGATCGACGTCCGCCCCGGGGAGGTCGGCCAGCATCTGCCGGGCCGCCGGCTCGCTCAGCATGCCGTGTTCCACCGAGATCCGCACCGGCGCATCAAGTCCGCGGACCAGTTCGGCCGGCGGCCCCAGGCGCAAGATCTCACCGGCGTCCATGATGGCCACCCGGTCGCAGAGGTTCTCGGCCTCGTCCATGTAGTGGGTGGTCAGCACCACGGTCTTGCCCCGGGAGTTGATCTCGCGGAGCACCTCCCAGAGGTTGCGCCGGGCCTGCGGGTCCAGTGCGGCCGAGGGTTCGTCCAGGAACACCACCTGCGGGTCCTGGATCAGTGCGCAGGCGATCGCCAGCCGTTGGGCCTGACCGCCGGAGAGCTTCTCGGTGCGGGTCCCGGCCTTGTCCGTCAGCCCCACCATCTCCAGCAGCTCGTCGCTCCGGGTGGACGGCAGGTCGTACAGGGCGGCGAAGGTGCTGATCTGCTCCCGGGCGGTCAGCCGCTCGAAGAAGGCACTGGCCTGCAACTGCACCCCGATCCGCGACAGCAGGGCGCTGTTACGCGGGTAGGGGCTCTGGCCCAGGATCTCCACGGTCCCCGAGTCCGGTTCCCGTAGACCCTCGATCATCTCCAGGGTGGTGGTCTTACCGGCCCCGTTGGGCCCGAGGATCCCGAAGAACTCCCCGTCCCCGACCTCGAAGGAGACACCGTTCACCGCAACAAGATCGCCGTACCTCTTCACAAGATCGCGCACCACGATGGCTGGGGTCATGCAGCAGAACCTAACCCACGGTGAGGATCAGTGCATCGCCTTGACCACCGCCACCACACAGTGCCGCAACACCGGTGCCGCCGCCGCGACGACCCAGCTCCAGGGCCAGGTGCAGCACCAACCGGGCACCGGAGGCACCGACCGGATGGCCCAGGGCGATCGCACCGCCGTTGACGTTGACGATGTCCGGGGAGATGCCCAGATCGCGGGTGGAGGCCAGACCGACGGCGGCGAAGGCTTCGTTGATCTCCACCAGGTCGAGGTCGGCCACCTCGATCCCCTGCTTCCGGCAGGCCTGCCGGATCGCGTTGGCCGGCTGCATCTGCAGGGTCGAGTCCGGGCCTGCCACGGTGCCGTAGGCGCCGATCTCGGCGATCCAGCTCAGGCCCTTCTCGATGGCGAGCTCCTTGTCCATGACGACCATCGCGGCCGCACCGTCGGAGATCTGCGAGGCCGACCCGGCCGTGATGGTGCCGTCGGGACGGAAGGCCGGGCGCAGGCGCGCGAGCGATTCCAGGCTGGTGTCCGGGCGCACCCCTTCGTCCTGGCTGACCGTCACGGAGCCCTTGCGTCCCGGCACCTCGATGGGGGTGATCTCGTTGTCGAAGATCCCGTTGAGCTGCGCCTTGGCCGCGTACTCGTGGGAGCGGACGGCGAAGGCGTCCTGCTCCTCGCGACTGAAGGAGCGGTCGTCCTCGCGGTTGAACTGTTCGGTCAGGGCGCCCATCGCCTGATCGGTGATGGAATCCCACAGGCCGTCATGGGCCAGGTGGTCGAGCATGGTCACCGACCCGTACTTGTAACCGGCCCTGGACTTCGGCAGCAGGTGCGGGGCCAGGGTCATCGATTCCATCCCTCCGGCGACCACCGTCCGGAACTCGCCCGCCCGGATCATCTGGTCGGCCATCGCGATGGCGCTGAGCCCGGACAGACAGAGTTTGTTCACCGAGATCGACGGGACGTCCAGACCGATGCCGCCGGCATGGGCGGCCTGGCGGGCGGGCCCCTGACCCGTTCCGGCGGTGAGGATCTGGCCCATGATGACGTAATCGACATCGGCGGGATCGACCCGCCCACGCTGCAGCGCCCCCCGGATCGCCGCCCCGCCGAGTTCGGTGGCGGGAACCTCTCCGAGTGCACCGGAGAAACGGCCGATGGGTGTGCGGGAGCCTGCGACGATCACCGTTGAAGTCATGTTTTCCACCCTATCGCGCAGGACCGGATCACGACCCTGTGATGTGTGACGTCCGCCGTGGTTCCGGCGGCTACCATCGGCTGCCATGACCGAGAACCCGTTCCCCGAGGCCCTGACCACCGTCCTGGACGGCGCGGTGATCGACCACGTCGGGATCGCCGTCCCGGATCTGGACCGGGCGATCGCCTTCCACACCGGGGTCCTGGGCGGGCGGCTCACCCACCGGGAGACCAACGTCGAGCAGGGCGTGGAGGAGGCGATGATCGCCTTCGGGCCGACCGACGACGCGGGCGGACCGGGCACCCAGATCCAGCTGCTGGCCCCCCTGACCCCGGAGTCCCCCATCGCCCGGTTCATCGACCGCAGCGGGCCCGGTCTGCAACAGCTCGCCTTCCGGGTCGTCGACGTGGAGAAGGCCGCAGCCGCCCTGACGGCCGCCGGCTTACGGCTGCTCTACCCCGAGCCGCGGCGTGGGACCGCCGACTCGCGGATCAATTTCATCCATCCGAAGGACACCGGCGGCGTGTTGGTCGAATTGGTCCAGCCTGCCCCTGTTCATCAGGGGTGATTCGGCGATTGTGACGCGACGGGCCCGTGTACTTGACGCCGACCTGTCATGGGTACGTGGGACCATGGAGCCATGACGAGTGGGCAGTGGCTTCCGCAACAAGCATCCTTCGAACTGGTACGACGCGGGTACTCCCCGGAGCAGGTGAACGAGTTCCTCGACCGCACCGAATACGACCTGCGCATCATCACGGCAGATCGTGATTCGGCGAACCAACGGGTCAGTGAACTGAGCGGGCAGATGGCCGCCGTCCGGGCCGAGGTGGACGAACTCCGGACCCAGCTGGACCGGACGGCCCTGGAACCGACTTCCATGGTGGGCCTGTCCGATCGGATGCAGCGGATGATCCGCCTCGCCGAGGAGGAGGCCGCGGAGATCCGGGCCAGCGGTGAGCAGGACATCATCCGCGCCCGCGCCGCCCTGGAGTCCGGACAACAGGATCTCGCCGACGAGCGGGCCGCCTTCGACGCCGAGCGCAAGGAGATCCGCCAGCAGCTCAACGACCAGGTCCGTGAGCTGATCGCCGCCGCCACCACCGAGTCCGAGCGCAAGCGGTCGGAGGCCGACCAGGAGGCAGCGGCCACCGTCGGGGCCGCGCAGGCCACCGCCACCCGGCTGACCGAGGAGGCGACCGCCGAGCGGGAGCGACTCGACGCCGAATCGGCCTCCCATCGTCAGCAGACCGAGATCGACGCCGCCCAGATCCTGGGTGATGCCCAGGCCGGTGCGTTGCGGTTGATCACCGAGGCCCAGGCCGAGGCCGAACGCCTCGTCAGCACCGCGCAGGCGAAGGCCGATGCCCTCGACGCCGATTCGCTGGCGATCCGCAACGCCGAGGAGGAGGACTTCGAGATCGCGATCGCGGCCAAGCGCCAGGAGGCGCACCAGACCATCGCCGATCGCGAAGAGGAGTCCCAGGCCACCGCGGAGCGTCTCGTCGCCGACGCGAAGGCGCACTCCCAGCACCTGGTCCAGGAGGCCTCCGCCCGGTCCCAGGCGATGGTCGCCCATGCCACCGCCGAGGCCTACCGCCGGGTCGAGGAGGCCGATCAGGCCGTGATCAGCTTGACGGCCCTTCGCCGGTCGGTGGCCGGCCAGCTCGCCGGGATCCTGCCGCAGATCGACCAGATCCGACAGATCGCCACCGAGGGGGTCAATTCGGTTGACCCGTTGCCGGCCGAACCGGGTCGCCCGGTGGCCGAGGACTTCCACCCGGACGTCGCCGACGAGTTCGATCCGGCCGATCTGCCCGCAGAAGAGCCCGCTGAGGCCGCCACCCGCTAGACCCTCCCCGCGAGTGGACCTCCACACCCCAGATTGTGGGGTGTGGAGGTCCACTCGCGGAGGTGAATCAGACCCGGTCGCCGGCCGAGACCTGGTGCAGGATCTCCGGACCGGACTCGTAGTACTTGTCGGCGCCGATCTCGATCAGCCGCTGCAGGATCACCAGTCCCAGCACCACCCCGACCACCAACGCGGCCCAGCCCCACACGGCGCCCTGGTAGTGACCGACCAGCGTGAGCGCGGCCGCCGGGAGTGCGACGGCGATCCCACCACCCATGACGGCCAGGGAGGCACCGCCGCTGCGGCCCTTCTGCCCCGGTGCCGCCGAGGCGAACATGGAGGAGCGCGACTGCGGCACCCCGTACGGCAGGGCGGCGGACAGCCAGCAGGCGAAGCCCGCCGAGCCGAGCATCGCACCGAGGTTGATGCCCAACGCCCCCGGAAGCAGATCCAGGTCGGAGCGGATGACGGCGAAGAACAGCGTCGCGAGCACCACGACCACCACACCGGGGATGAGCGCGACCACCGCATGGCCGCGGATCTCGTCCCGGTACTTCGACCGGTCCCCGGACATCACCAGGTGCAGCCACAGGCCCGACCCGTCCAGGGCGAGCTGGTTCGCCGCCTGCAGGCCCATCATCAGCCCGCCGAAGGCGACGGCGAACAGTGCGCCGTGACCGCTCTGGATCACCAGGAACGGCCAGCCGAAGGCCATGGCGATCGACACCAGCCAGGAGATCCGGCGCATCGGGTCCCGCCAGATCAGCAGGACGTCCCGTGCCGCGACCACACCGGCCACGTTGGTGGCCCGGCGGCCGAGGGCCCCGAACTCCGCCGAGGAGGAGGACGGACTGGAGGACTCGGTCATGCTCGAACCCGATTCCAAGGTCCTGGTCAGGGCCTTCATCCACCAGAACAGGGCAAGGCCCAGCCCGGCGAGGACGATCAGCACCGCCACTGCGGCCTGTGCCCAGTCGCCCTCGTCCACCAGACCCGGGATCCGGGCCAGGGCTCCGGGCGGGAACCAGCCGAGGGTGTGGGTGACCTTGACCAGACCGTCGTAGAAACCCTCCCCTTCGGACCGGCCGAGCAAGGAGGACGCGAGCATGTACAGGACGAAAAGGCCGAAGCCGACCAGCATGCCCAGGTCACGGCCGCGTCGGCTGTTCATCAGGGAGGCCATGGCGGTCGACGCCGCCCGGGAGACGACCACACACAACAGCAGCTGCACCAGCACACAGACGACCGCCAGGGGCAGCATCGACCAGCTCGTGGACAGGGCCACCGCGATCGCCAGCAACCAGATCAGGTTCACCAGGGGCAACCAGCCGATCAGAGAGGTCACCGTCAGACCGCGGATCAACGTCCCACGGCGCAACGGCAACAGGGCGAACCGGTGCGGGTCGACGGTCTCGTCGAGCCCGAAGGCGACCAGCGGCGCGACCACCCAGGAGATCAACTGCAGGGTCATCATCAGGATGGCGACCACCCGCGCGGTCTCCGGGTAGGGCCGGGAGGTGGTGATCCCGAAGGCGATGAACCCCACCAGGGCCAGCACCACCACGAACCCGAGCAGCAGCCAGGGCCGCCGGGACTTCTGCACGGCGCGCAGCCGCCCGAGCAGCAGATGCCATTTCAGTCCTGCGAAGACCGCAACCACGACAGACCCCCCTCGGCCAGCTCGTCGGCACCGACCAGGTGCATGAACGCATCGTCCAGGGTCGCCGACCCGCCGCGGACCTGGGCCACCGGCCCGGCCGCGATGATCTGGCCACGGGCCATCACCGCCACGTGGTCGCACAGCTCCTCGACCAGGGCCATCACGTGGCTGGAGAGGATCACCGTGCCGCCGCCCTGGGTGAACCGGGTCAACACGGTCCGGATGACGCGAGCAGACACCGGATCCACCGCTTCCAGCGGTTCGTCGAGCAGGAGCACCCGCGGGGAGTGCAGCAGTGCCGCCGCGAGGGTGATCTTCTTACGCATACCCGTCGAGTAGTCGGCCACGAGTTTGTTCCCCGCGTCGGCAAGGTCCAGTACCTTCAGCAGTTCGTCGGCCCTGGACCTGACCTCGGCGACCGGGATGCCGCGGAAGCGGCCCATGTACATCAGGAGCTCGCGCCCGGAGAGCCGTTCGAACAACCGGAGCCCGTCCGGCAGCACGCCCATCCGGGCCTTGGCCCGCACCGGGTCACGCCAGACGTCGGCACCGTCGATGTAGATCCGTCCCGCGTCCGGCCGGAGCAGCCCCGTCACCATCGACAAGGTCGTGGTCTTGCCTGCCCCGTTCGGCCCGACCAGCCCGAAGAACGAGCCGACCGGGACGTCCAGGGTGATGTTGTCGACCGCCGCCTTGTCCCCGTACCGCTTCTGCAGACCGCGGATGGCCAGGGCGTTGCCGGCGACCGACGGGTCGACCGTGTCCTCGCCCGGGTAGGCGACGAGCGGCCGGCCCGATGCGGATGTTGGTTCAGTCATGGACGATCCCCGTTTCGTATGGTGTCGAACGCATCCTCGGTACTTCCGTTACCCAGACTATTCACAGACCCGATGCCGACCACCACTCGGTGACGGCGGCGGCGAAGGCCGCCGGGGCCTCGGCGGCCGCCAGGTGCCCGGCCCCGTCGATGACGACCAGCGTCGATCCGGGGGTGGCATCGGCCATGGCCTCGGCCCGGTCCAGGCCGGTGACCTGGTCCTGGGAACCGACGACCACCAGCACCGGGACCCGGCAGCCGGCCAGCACCTCGAAGGAGTCGGGCCGGTCGGCCATGGCCCGCTGCGCCCAGGCGATCGCCGCGGGCGACTGGGAGCCGGCGTACAGCGCGAGCAGCTCCGCCGTGTCCGGGGCGGTCCCCGGGGCGACCAGTCCGGCCACCACGGCCGCAGCCGGCCGGACGTCGCCGGAGTCGGCGGCGGCGGCGGCGTCCAGGCGAACCTGCCGTGCCTCGTCGGTGTCGGCGTCGGCCTTGGTGTCGGCCAGGATCAGGCCGGCCAGCCGGTGCGGGTACCGGGCCAACAGGTTCATCACGACGTACCCGCCCAGGGACACCCCGCCGACGACGGCACGGTCGATCCCGTAGCTGTCCAGCAGATCGATGACGTCATCGGCCAGGACGTCGAGGGAAGGATGCGGCACCCGTCCGTCGTGATGGATCAACGGTTGTTCGCCGAACCCACGGAAGTCCGGGGCGAAGGTCTGGCCCGGCAGCGGATGGCTGTCCGGCACTCCCAGGCCGTCGAAAATCCGGTGGTCGAAGGGGAAGGCGTGGAGCAGAACCAGGGGCGGCGATGCCGTGGAGGGGGATGCCATCACCGGATCCTCCCACGCGGGTGGCGGCTCCCCCGGCGTCACCTCAGGCGAGTTGCCGCTGCCAGCAACCGGAATGCCAGTGCCGACGTTCGGAGACACCGGTGGCCGACCAGCCGTCCTCGACCATGTTCTGCGGCCAGGCGACCACGTGGGCCGTCCCGGGACGGATCTCCTGCTGGCAGTGCGGGCAGCGGTAGGCCTTCACCGCCTGCTGACCCGGCACGGTCCGCACCAGATAAGGGCCGCGGTAGGTGTGCGCGACGGCGGCGTGGCCGACACCGGTCCACCCGCCCTGGTCGGCGGGATCCGGATCCGACCCGGACCTCGGGCCGGGACGATTACGGCGTGGCATCTGTGGTTCCCGGACCGCGGGGATCAGATCGCGGCGAGGGCGGTCAGCAGCAGCCAGGCGACCACGGCAGATGGCAGCAGAGAATCCATCCGGTCCATCACCCCGCCGTGGCCGGGCAGCAGTGTGCCCATGTCCTTGACCCCGATATCGCGTTTGATCATCGACTCGATCAGGTCGCCGAGGGTGGCCACCACCGCGATGACCGCGCCGAGGACGACACCGTGCCACCACGGGTCGTCGAGCATCAGGGACACCGAGAGGGCGCCGCCGATCATGGCGGTCAGCACCGAACCGCTGAATCCTTCCCAGCTCTTCTTCGGTGAGATCTTCGGGGCCATCGGGTGTTTGCCGAACAACACCCCGGCGATGTATCCGCCGGTGTCCGAGCAGACGACCACGATGATGAAGGTCAGAACCCGGAAATGGCCGTCCGAAGGTGCCACCAGCAGGGTGGCGAAACTGGCGAACAGTCCCACGTAGGTGATGACGAAGATCGAGGCGGAGACGTCCCGGAGGTAACCGTCCTGGCCACCCGGCAGCCGCCAGACCATACAGGCCAGGGCCGTCAGCACCACGCCGATGATCTGGGCCTCGTGGCCCCACGGCCAGGTGGCGACGATCGTCGCGGCCGTGCCGACCACCAACGGGATCCAGCTGATCCGGATCCCGCGGGCGGCCAGCAGTGTCCCCTTGAGTTCCCAGATCGAGGCGACGGCCGCAGCAACGACCACACCGACGAAGATCTGCCGGACCGTGAACAACGAGACGATCAGGATCGCCCCGAGTCCCAGACCGACGCCGATGGCCATCGGCAGGTTCCGCCCGGCCCGGGACGGGGACGCGGGGGGCGTTGAGGGGGCCGACGGATCGGCGGGGACACCTGTCATCAGACTTCGAGCAGCTCGGCTTCCTTGTGCTTCACCAGTTCGTCGATCACGGCGACGTACTTGTCGGTGAGGGCCTGCAGTTCCTTCTCGGCGCGGGCGCCTTCGTCCTCGCCGGCCTCGCCGTCCTTCACGATCTTCTCGATCTCTTCCTTCGTCTTGCGGCGCGCGTTGCGCACCGAGACCTTGGCGTCCTCGCCCTTGCTGCGGGCGGTCTTGCCGAGCTCGCGACGACGCTCCTCGGTGAGCTGCGGGAAGACGATCCGGATGACGGTGCCGTCATTACCGGGGTTGACGCCGAGATCGGAGTCACGGATGGCCTTCTCGATCGCGCCGAGGACACTCATGTCGTAGGGCTTGATCACCGCCATCCGGGCCTCGGGGATGTTGATGGCGGCCATCTGCGTCAACGGGGTGGGTGCGCCGTAGTAGTCGACGTTGACCCGGGCGAACATGTTCGGGTTCGCCCGACCCGTGCGCAGGGTCGCCAGATCGTCCTTGGCCGAGCTGACTGCCTTTTCCATTTTCTCCTCGGCTTCGAGAAGGGCTTCGTCGATCATTTTCCTACCTCCGGGACACGGATCGGGGTACTGCACGAACTGATGGGGCTGGTCGGACCAGCATGTCAGGGAGTGGCGACCAGGGTGCCGATGGCCTCGCCGCCGACCGCGCGGGCGATGTTGCCGTCCGTCAGCAGGTTGAAGACGATGATCGGCATCCGGTTGTCCATGCACAGGCTGAAGGCGGTGGCGTCGGCGACCTTGAGGCCGCGTTCGAGCACTTCACGATGGGTGATCTCGGCGAACATCTTCGCATCGGGGACCACCCGCGGGTCGGCGTCGAAGACTCCGTCCACGGCCTTGGCCATCAGGACCGCCTCGGCGTCGATCTCCAGGGCGCGCTGGGCGGCGGTGGTGTCGGTGGAGAAGTAGGGCATTCCCACACCGGCGCCGAAGATGACGACACGGCCCTTCTCCAGATGACGGACGGCCTTGCGGGGGATGTACGGTTCGGCGACCTGGCCCATGGTGATGGCGGTCTGCACGCGGGTGTCGAGGTCCTGTTCGCGTTCCAGGAAGTCCTGCAGGGCAAGGCAGTTCATGACGGTGCCGAGCATGCCCATGTAGTCGGAGCGGGCGCGGTCCATCCCGCGCTCCTGCAGCTGCGCGCCGCGGAAGAAGTTCCCGCCGCCGATGACGATCGCGACCTGGGTGCCGGAACGGGCGACCTCGGCGACCTGTCTGGCCACGGCGGACACCACGACCGGGTCGACGCCCACTTCCCCGCCGCCGAACATCTCACCGCCGAGCTTGAGGACCACTCGCTTGAAGGGACGGCGGACCTGGGGCTGATCTTCGGAACCGTGCTGCACGGACACGACAGTCACCTCTCGTGAGCGAATGTTGGAGAAAGCGTTCTGGTACTGCGGGTGACTCGGGTACTGCGGGTGACTCGGGCACTGCGGGTGACTCGGGCACTGCTGGTGATTCCGACTCCCGGCCGCGATGGGATCCGGGAGGGAATACAGGTCGGGGCCGGTGCGGCACACCCGTGGGTGTGCCGCACCGGCCCCGAACCGATCAGGCTGTGCCGACCTCGAAGCGGGCGAAGGCGGTGACGGTGACGCCTGCCTCCTCCAGCACCTTGCCGACGGTCTTCTTGGAGTCGCGGACCGAGGACTGCTCGGTCAGGACCGACTCCTTGTAGAAACCGGTGACGCGGCCTTCGACGATCTTGGGCAGTGCCGCTTCCGGCTTGCCCTCCTCGCGTGCGGTGGCCTCGGCGACCCGCTTCTCCGACTCGATGATCTCGGC
The DNA here is from genome assembly GCA_003576535.1 of Nakamurella silvestris. GTDB lineage: Bacteria > Actinomycetota > Actinomycetes > Mycobacteriales > Nakamurellaceae > Nakamurella > Nakamurella silvestris. The sequence goes on from QXCQ01000190.1 coordinate 39,230, forward strand.
CGGGATCTCGTCACGGGTGACGTACTTGGCCTTGAGCGAGGCGATCTGCAGGGCAGCGCCACGAGCGGCTTCGGCGTCGTCACCGGTGTAGTTGACGAGGACACCGATCGCCGGCGGCAGATCCGCCGAGCGCTTGTGCAGGTACACAGCCGTGTTGCCGTCGAACTTGGCGACACGGTTGAGGACCAGCTTCTCGCCGATACGGGCGGTCAGCGCGGCGATGGCCTCTTCGACGGTTCCGTCGCCCAGCGGGGCGGCCAGAACGGCCTCGACGGTGCCTTCGACACCGGCGGCGACCTCGGCGACCTGGTTCGCCAGGGCCTGGAAGGCCTCGTTCTTGGCGACGAAGTCGGTCTCCGAGTTGAGCTCGATCAGGGCGTTGCCGCTGGCGGCGACCATACCCTCGGCCGTCGTACGCTCGGCGCGCTTGCCGGCGTCCTTGGCACCCTTGATACGCAGGATCTCGATGGCCTTGTCGTAATCGCCGTCGGTCTCTTCGAGAGCCTTCTTGCAATCCATGAATCCGGCTCCGGTCAACTCCCGGAGCTTCTTGACTTCAGCAGCGCTGTAATTCGCCATTGTCGGCGGGGTCCTATCTTCTAGATCTGCGAGCGGGACCGAATGCGGGATGAGGCGGGAAGCCTCAGACGCTCTCAGCAGGAGCTTCGGTGGCAGCTGCACCCTCGGCCGGGGCCTCGGTGGCAGCAGCTTCGGCCTGCACGCTCGGACCATCGGTCTGAGCGGCGTCGACCGGCGCGTCGGCGGCCGGGGCTGCGTCGGCAGCGGGGGCTGCGTCGGCGGCCGGGGTGGCGTCGGCGGCAGCAGCGGCTTCGTTGGTGGCGAGCAGCTCGCGCTCCCACTCGGCCAGCGGCTCCTCAGCGGCGCCCTGTCCCGAACGCTTGATGAGACCCTCGGCGACGGCCTCGGCCACCACCTTGGTCAGCACGGCGGCGGAACGGATCGCGTCGTCGTTGCCCGGGATCGGGAAATCGACCTCGTCCGGATCACAGTTGGTGTCCAGGACGGCGACGATCGGGATGTTCAGCTTGCGGGCCTCGCCGACGGCGATGTGCTCCTTCTTGGTGTCGACGATCCACACCACGGACGGAACCTTGACCATGTCCCGGACTCCGCCGAGGGTCTTGGCCAGCTTGATCTTCTCGCGGCTCATCAGAAGGAGTTCCTTCTTGGTCCGGTTGCCGTAGTCGCCCGAGATCTCCATGGCCTCGAGGTCCTTCAGGCGCAGCAGACGCTTGTGCACGGTCTGGAAGTTGGTGAGCATGCCACCAAGCCAGCGCTGGTTCACGTACGGCATGCTGACGCGGGTCGCCTGCTCGGCGATCGCTTCCTGGGCCTGGCGCTTGGTGCCGATGAACAAGACGGTGCCGCCGTGGGCGACGGTCTCCTTGATGAACTCGAACGCCTTGTCGATGTACGTCAGCGTCTGCTGAAGATCGATGATGTAGATGCCATTGCGCTCGGTGAAGATGAAACGCTTCATCTTCGGGTTCCAGCGACGGGTCTGGTGCCCGAAGTGGACGCCAGCATCGAGCAGCTGGCGCATAGTGACGACGGCCATGGTCGCCCTTTCATCCTGGGTGACCGCAGCTGCGGTCACCGATTCGGTTCTGCCGGGATCCGGTCGGATCTCGGCCCTGACGCCCTTTTCGCGCACACCACCTGCTCGGCCGGCTTTCGCCGACCTGTTGTCAGGACCTCGGTGTGCCACGGCGACGGAAATGTCCGATCGCGATAGGGCGTGCGAAGTCGATCCGTACCTGGAACCAGGCACAGACCGCTGGTTAAGAATACGGGATGACACCCTGGATCAGTTAATGGGGCCGGGACCTGGGGCGTTGGGGTCATCCACAGCGGAGGAAGCTGTCCACAGCGACGACCATCCCCCTCCCCGCGGCGTCACCGGTGCCGCAGGGTGGGGAGATGGACCGTCTGATCGGCACGCTCGCGCGGTGGACGGCACTCGCCCTGATCCCGCTGGTGACGATGACGCCTCCACTGCCGGGCGCTGCCCGCGGTGACAGACCGTCGGTCTCCATCGACGGGGGCACCTTCGGCTGGCCGGTCGCGCTGCCGGTGGTGCTGACCGACTTCGATCCTCCCGTCACTCCCTACGGGTCCGGACACCGCGGCATCGACCTCGCCGCCGCAGTCGGAACGGTGGTGACCGCTGCGGGGGCCGGGCGTGTGGTCTACGCCGGACCCCTGGCAGGCCGGGGTGTGGTGTCGATCGAGCATCGGTCGGGCCTTCGCACCACCTACGAGCCGGTGCTGCCGCGGGTGGCCGTCGGCTCCCTGGTGACGGCCGGACAACCGATCGGCACCGTGACGGCCGGACATCGTCCCTGCGCTCCGGCGACCTGCCTGCACTGGGGCGCACGGTGCGGAGCGGTCTACCTCGATCCGCGGAGCCTGCTGCCCGGGCGGTGGCGGGTCCGGCTGCTGCCCTGGGAGGGCTGAGTTCCTCGGGTTCCGCAAGGCCCGGTTCCTCAAGCCCGGCTCCTCAGGCCCGGTTCCTCAGGCCCGGCTCCTCAGGCCCGTGGATGCGCCTGGCGGTAGACCGCGGCCAGCCTTTCGGTGGAGACATGGGTGTAGATCTGCGTGGTGTTCAGACTCGCGTGGCCGAGCAGTTCCTGGACCATCCGCAGGTCCGCACCCCCTTCGAGGAGGTGGGTGGCCGCCGAATGCCGGAGTCCGTGCGGACCCAGATCCGGGGCACCGGGCACGGCCGCCAGCCGGGCATGCACCAGGGTGCGGACGGCGCGCGGGTCGATCCGACCACCGCGGGCACCCAGGAAGACGGCGGTGCCGCTGCGATCGGTCGTCAGGAGCGGCCTGCCTTCCTCGAGCCACCGGCCGAGGGCACGGTCGGCCGGCAGCCCGAACGGGACCGTGCGTTCCTTGTCCCCCTTGCCGATCACCCGGAGCACGGTGCGGCGGCGGTCGATCGATCCCAGGTTCAGACCGGTCAGTTCGGAAACCCGGATCCCGGTGGCGTAGAGCAGTTCCAGGATCGCCTGATCGCGCAGGGCAAGTGCATGGTCGTGCGGGTCTGGGGCTGTGTTTTCGGTGGCTGTGGTTTCGCTGCCTGCGGGCCCGGTACCTGCGTGTGCGGTGCCGCCGGAGTTCTCCTCCGCCAACATGGCTACGGCCTGTTCACGGCGCAGGACGCCCGGGAGTGTGCGGCGCGGGCTGGGTGCGATCAGGCGCAGACCGACGTCGACCGGGGTGCGGTCGGTGCGGTCCAGCCAGGCGGTGAAGGAGCGGGCGGCTGCGGCCCGGCGGGCGATCGAGGCACGGGCGGCGCCGGTGGTGGTCAGTTTCGCCAGCCAGCTCCGTAGGACCACCAGGTCGAGTTCGACAGGATCGGCGATCCCCATCCGGGAGCAGTGGCGGGCCAGGCTGCGCAGATCGGTCAGATAGCCGAGGACGGTGGCAGCGGCGAGGCCACGCTCGGCCGCGAGGTGGCGTTCGAAGTCGGCGAGGACCTCCTCGAACCGTGCGCTCACCTCATCCATGCCCCGAAGATAGCTGTTCCCGCGCACGTTCCTCGTTCCTGCGCACGTTGTTTCGTGCGCGAGGAGCAAGAGCGTGCGCGGGAACAGGGAAAGTCAGTGGGGAAACCGGTCAGTAGGGATCAGTAGGGATTAGTAGGGATCGGTGCCGAAAACGACGACCTGGTCGCCCACGCTGAGGAAGTTGTAGAAGTACTCCGAATCGTCCCAGGTCAGGTGGATGCAGCCATGGGACTGGTCGTAGACGCTGCCCTGGTGGAAGGCGATACCGCCGTCGAAGAACACCGAGTTCGGCATGGGGGCGTTGTTGAAGATCGAGGACTTGTGGTCCTTGTCCTTCCAGAACACGTAATGCACACCGGGGTTGGTGCGGTGTCCCGCCTTGCCTGCGGTCATCTTGACCGGCCCGTAGACGACCTTGCCGCCGGACTGCAGCCAGGCGCGCTCGTTGGTGAGGTCGACACACGCGTCGGCGGTGGCCGGGCACGGGTTCGACACCGACGGCTTGCTGTACTTGATCGACGCCGCGGCCGAACCGACAGGGCCCTGGAAGACGGAGGACCCGCCCTGGTAGCTCGCCGTCACCGACAGGGTGCCGACCGGTCGGCCGGTTGGGATCACGATGGTGCCGCGACCGTTGACCAGTGCGACAGGTCCGAAGCGGTGGGCACCCACCTTCACGGTGACCTTGCCGTCGACGGCACCGAGCGGGCTCGTCACCGACACGGTCGCGGTGACCTTCTGGTTGGTCAGGGCGCTGGTGCGGCTCAGGCCGATGGTCACGCCGGTGGGCTTGACCTTGTTGACGTCGGCGTAGGCGTTCGTCCGCCCCTTGGCGATCCTGGTGTCGCCGTTGTAGATCGCGGTGTAGCCGCGCTTCTTGCCCGGAAGCACCGCCGCGTCGGTCGGCAGCAGGACGGCACCATTGGCGTTCAACCGGCCGCTGGAGATCGACTTGGTACCCCGCTTGAGCAGGACGGTTCCGCCGGCCGAGACCCCAGGAGCCTTGACCTTGACCAGCAACTGGCCCGTCTTGCCGTAGGTCAGGGTGCCGGGGCGGAACTGGGTGGTCAGGGTCGGCGTCAACTTGTAGACGACCAAGGAGAACTTGTCCGACTTCGACGCCTGGTACTTGGTCTTGCTCGACGCGACGAACTTGACCTGGACGCTGCGCTTGCCCGGAGTGGCCGTCGACTTGATCGTGTAGGAGGCCTTGCCGTCGGCGTCGAGGATCTGCCAGTTGACGACGACACCGTCGACGTAGATGCCGACCTTGCCCTTCGGGACCGTCTTGTCCGCAGAGACCACCGTGGTGCGGATGACGACGGTGTTCTTCGAACCGTAGGTCTGGCTCGCCTTGGAACGCGTCACCTTGACGGTGGTTGCCTTCGGCGCTGCGGCAACGGCGCTGACCGCAGGGGTCGCCGCCGAGGCTGCCGGGGAAGCCGAGGCCACCGGAGCCGTGGCAACGACCAGACCGCCCAGGAGCGCCAGGATCGTTCCGGCTGCGAACCCGGCGCGTCGACGCGAGGCCTTACGTTGTGGAATTGCCATGCAAAATGCCCCATCTCAGACAAAAAGGATCCCCGGCGCTGAGCCCCGGAGATCACACGATATCGTGTTTCCCCTCTTGGACGCCCCGTACCGCCGGAAAGTTGCTTCCGAGCGAAGGTCGTTTTCCCGCCGGTACCCGTTTTTCGCGCGCTTCACTGGTCCGCGGCGCTTGTCCGGCGTCAGCGCCGAACGCGGTAGCTCAGGTGGGTGACCAGGCTGTTGCCGGTGGCACTGACCGGCTCCAGGGAGAGGCCGTCCAGGCCGTCGAACAGCCTCTCGCCGGCACCCAGGACATGGCCGACGACATGCAGGTTCAGCTGGTCGACGAGGCCGGCCTGCAGATACTGCCGGAGGGTGGATGCTCCACCCGCGATGCCGATGTGGCCGTCGGTGGCAGCGGCCCTCGCCTGTTCCATGGCCGAGTGGATGCCGTCGGTGACGAAGGTGAAAGTGGTGCCCTCCATCTGCAACGGTTCCCGCGGGTGATGGGTCAGGACGAAGACCGGTGCGTGATAGGGCGGTTCCGGCCCCCACCAGCCGGTCCAGGCCAGATCCCAGGGGCCGCGGCCGGGTGAGAACATGTTGCGGCCCATGATGAAGGCGGTGGGCGAGGCCAGCGCCGCAAGTTCGGCGGCGTTCTCCTCGGGCTGCTCGAACATCCACTGGTGCAGCTTCTGGTCGACCCCGTCACCCATGGGCTTGTCCAGGGTCTGATTCGGGCCGGCGGCGAAACCGTCCAGGGATATCGCCAGGTCGGCGGTGACCTCTGCCATGTGACGTACCTTCCTCGGGTGAGCTGATCGGCCCATTGTGCACTCGCGTCTGCACTCGCTCCCCCTGGCCGCGCTCCTTCTCGACAATCGCGCTGGTTGCAGCGCGCGCGGAAGTCGGGACGGAGCGCGGCCAGTGGGGGTATGGAGTCAGCAGGGAGCGCGGTCAGAACGGGGGTGGGGGCAGCGGTTCGAGTGGATAGGGGCCGTTCGGGTTCGCGGTCGGCGCCGGTGCGGTTCGGGTGGTGCCCAGGGGTGAGCGGACGGTGGTGGTCTGGTC
>QXCQ01000083.1 GCA_003576535.1 Nakamurella silvestris
ACGTTACCTAGCTTCTTTAGAAAGGTCGGTTTTGGTCAGCGTTCAGCGGTGAAATTCCCAGGTGAAAGTAGTGGTTTGGTGCTTCCTCCTGAGAAATTGAATTCATCGCAAATCGGCACAATGGCTTATGGTTATGGTCTAAATGCGACGATTTTGCAGTTGGCACAAGGCTATGCCATGTTAGCCAATCATGGTGTGGAATATCCATTAAGTCTCTATAAACTCAATGACCAGCCCAAAGGGAAGCAGGTCTTAGATCCTAAAATTGCTGATTCAGTTTTATTGATGTTAGAGCAAGTGACTATGCCAGGCGGAACCGCAAAACAAGCCAATATTCCAGGTTATCGTGTTGGTGGTAAAACAGGAACGGCACATAAGCTGCGTCCTGATCATCGTGGTTATTCAAATACAGAATATCGTGCATTATTTGCAGGTGTCGCGCCGATTAGTGATCCTCGATTAGCGATTATTGTGGTGGTGGAAAATCCTCGTGGTCAATATTATGGTGGTCTGGTTGCAGCACCAGTTTTTGCTCGAATTATGCAAGAGTCTTTACGTTTAATGAATGTGCCTTTGGACAAGCCGCTTGAAACGGCAAAGGCGACGCGATAGGTAAATCATGATGATTAATTTTCAAGACATTTATCACAATGGTCGTGATCAAGACCATACACAGAGTTGGATGTCTGAGCCATTTAAGGGTTTCTCTCTAGATAGTCGTTATGTTCAGCACGGACAGATTTTTATTGCATTAACCAGTTATTCTCAACCTGAAAAAACACGTCAGTTTGCTCAGGCGGCTTTGGATAAAGGTGCATTGGCAGTGATTAGTGAAACGGACTTAGGGATTGCACCAGCATTGGTTTGTCCTCAAGTTCGCAGATTGATGGGACAATGGCAAAAACAATATTTACAAGCAACAACACCTGTACAAGCGGTACGCGTTTTGGCTGTCACTGGAACCAATGGTAAAACAACGATTTCGCGTTTGGTTGCTGAGTTGTTGACATTGCAAAATAAAAAATGTGCGGTTATGGGG
>QXCQ01000127.1:0-639 GCA_003576535.1 Nakamurella silvestris
CTGTCGCTGGAGTTGCTGCATCAGCAGGTGCGTTGGCTTTCTCAGCAGGAACATCAGTATTTTTTTCATCCAAAACAGGTTGATCAATTGCATCAATCGCAGCTTGTTGTTCTGGAGTCGTATTTGCTGATTCAGTTGCAACAGCTTCAGAAGTAGAAGTTTGTTCCGAAGCTGGCGCTTGTTCTTTTTTAGAACATGCTGTAAGTGCCAAAGGAGCAAGAATAAGAGCGACAAGTGCAAATTTTAATTTCATCACATTTCCCAGTGTTGGTGATTGGATTTATCTTAGTTTATTGCAGTTATATTTCATTTTTATTACTTTAAAGTGAATCAACTTTATGAAAAAAGGCTGACACATGGTCAGCCCTTCATAAAAACGTCATCATTGCTTAAATATCAATTATGCACGCTCAAGCAAAACTGCAACTGCTGGAAGGGTTTTTCCTTCAACAAACTCAAGGAATGCACCACCACCTGTTGAAATATAACCAATTTTGTCAGCAACTTCATATTTATCAATTGCAGCTAAAGTATCACCACCACCTGCAATCGAGAATCCTGCCGATTCAGCAATTGCCAATGAAAGTGTCTTTGTACCTTCACCAAATTGATCAACTTCAAATACGCCAACTGGACCAT
>QXCQ01000127.1:674-1067 GCA_003576535.1 Nakamurella silvestris
CAACCTTTTTAACCACTGCTTTCGCTTTTGCCAATGAACCTAAGAAGTCTGCAAAATCGATTTCTGCAGCATCCGCAACCACAACATCTGTAGGAAGTGGAACGGATACTTTAGCAGCGATTGCTTTAGCGGTATCAATTAAATCATTTTCGCATAATGACTTGCCGACATTGAAACCTGCTGCGGCTAAGAAAGTATTGGCAATCCCACCACCCACAATCAATTGATCGCAAATGTCTGAAAGTGATGTTAAAACATCAAGCTTGGTTGAAACTTTTGAACCTGCAACAATTGCAACCATTGGCTTTTCAGGTGTTTGAAGCGCACGACCTAAAGCATCTAATTCTGCTGCAAGCAATGGACCTGCTGCTGCAACTTTTGCTAAACGAGCAA
>QXCQ01000054.1 GCA_003576535.1 Nakamurella silvestris
AGAATGTACCCGATATGGAAATTGAAGTTTTCGTACATGGTGCACTCTGTATGGCTTATTCCGGTCGTTGCTTACTTTCAGGCTATATGAATAAACGTGATGCAAATCAAGGCGCTTGCACCAATGCATGTCGCTGGGAGTACAATATTCACGAAGCAGCAGAAGATGCATCTGGGGATGTCATTCCAGTCCAATCACTGGAGACAGCATCAGTATGTTGCAACAATAAAGATGCCGACGAGCAACACGCCATACAACAACATCAATTTGGCGAGCCGGTTTTATTACAACGTCATGAAGAAGATATGTTTGCTGCTGAAGAAGATCAGCATGGCACCTACTTCATGAATTCTAAAGACTTACGTGCCGTTCAACATGTAGATCGCTTAACCAAGATGGGCATCCATTCTTTAAAAATTGAAGGACGCACCAAATCTTACTTTTATTGCGCAAGAACGGCGCAAATCTATCGTAAAGCAATTGATGATGCACAACTGGGTAAACCGTTTGACTGGGCGTTGATGACACAACTCGAAGGTTTAGCAAATCGTGGTTATACCGAAGGTTTTTTACGCAGACATGTGCATGCTGAATATCAAAATTATGAAACGGGCTCATCTCGTTTTGACCATCAACAATTTGTGGGCGAAGTGCTAGAAAGAAATGAGGATTACATCAAAATTGATGTAAAAAATCGCTTTGTAGTCGGAGACTCGCTGGAGCTGATGACAACATCGGGCAATATCACCTTTACGCTTAATCAGATATTGGACAAAAAGAGACAGCCTATTGTGGATGCAAAAGGATCTGGGCATATTGTCGAAATCCCAATCCCTGCGGATGTTGATATGCAATATGCTTTATTAATTAGAAACTTACCTAATTCAACTGCTGATATTTCAGCGTCATCATTGGCTTACCAAGCAGTATAGGATATCAAAATGGCTTTAATGATTACTGATAAATGCATCAATTGTGATATGTGCGTTGCAGAATGCCCCAATCAAGCAATTTTTGAGGGTCAGGATATTTATGAAATCGATAGCGAACGTTGTACAGAATGCGTTGGATTTTATGATCGCCAAACTTGTGTAGATGTTTGTCCTATTGAATGCATCGTTCAAAATCCTGAGCACATTGAAAGCCAAGCGCAATTGTTAAATCGTTTTCATTATCTAAGTTTCTTTGGATA
>QXCQ01000210.1 GCA_003576535.1 Nakamurella silvestris
TAGCTAATATACAAGCTCGAGATAAGCGAGATATGGAACGCGCAGTCGCTCCACTCAAGCCAGCAGTAGATGCTTATATCATCGATAGTTCGGAATTGAACATTGATGAAGTATTTAAACTGATGACTGATTATGTCGATACTCATTTAGCTAAGTAACGAATATTTAATTAAATATTAGCAAAAGCATAGCTTGATCAGTTTCATATGGACTATGTAGATGCTTAACTAAACCGGCCTTGTCTGATCCAAGACCGCTGACTTTTCTAGGTATATCATGACCGAATCTTTTGCAGCCCTCTTTGAAGAAAGCGAATCAACTCTTAATATCGACAAAGGTGCCGTTATTAAAGGTATCGTTGTTAGCATCGACTCTGACTGGGTTACTGTTGACACTGGCCTTAAATCTGAAGGTGTTGTTGCACGCTCAGAATTCTTAAACGAACAACGTGAACTTGAAGTTCAAGTTGGCGACGAAGTTGATGTTGTTGTTGAAGCGCTTGACAACGGTATGGGTCAAACAGTTTTATCACGTGAAAAAGCGAAACGTGCTGAAACTTGGACTAAACTTGAAAAAATCTTTGAAGACGGCGAAATCGTTACTGGTGTTATCTCTGGTAAGGTTAAAGGCGGTTTCACTGTTGACATCGGTCCAGTTCGTGCATTCTTACCTGGTTCATTGGTAGACACTCGTCCTATCCGTGACACAACTCACCTTGAAGGTAAAGAGTTAGAATTCAAAGTAATCAAACTTGATGCTAAACGTAACAACGTTGTTGTATCTCGTCGTGCTGTTATGGAAGCTGAATCTTCAGCTGACCGTGAAGCGCTTCTTTCTCAATTGGAAGAAGGTCAAACAGTTACAGGTACAATCAAAAACCTTACTGATTACGGTGCATTCGTTGACCTTGGTGGTATTGATGGTCTTCTTCATATCACAGATATGGCTTGGAAACGTATCAAACACCCTTCAGAAGTTGTTGAAGTGGGTCAAGAAGTTACTGTTAAAGTACTTAAATTTGACAAAGAACGTAACCGTGTATCTTTAGGTCTTAAGCAATTAGGCGAAGAT
>QXCQ01000056.1 GCA_003576535.1 Nakamurella silvestris
GAAAGCCGAAGGTGAAAAAGAAACAGTTAAACAAGTGTTAGAACCACAAGCAACACAAGCAGAAAAAGAAGAAGTTGTTAAAGAAATTAAAGCAATTGCGCCACAAGGTACGGAAGTTTTAGACCCGTATGACGGCAAAATTAAACTGACTGCGATTCAGACCAGTCAATCAGTCGCAGAAGTGCAGGGTAGAGAAAATACCGTTGGATTTGCCTATCCTAAAGGCTTGGCTGATACTACACCTGCAAATTCTGAAGAAGCGAAACTGAATCAAGATAAGAACTTTAAGAAAACTGATACTGAAGTCGTGGTGGAACCTCCTAAAGGTAAACGCAGCACTTATACTGTTTTGGCGGGTGATACTTTAGCAACGATTGCTTTGAAAAATGGAGTCAATTGGCGTGACATTGCCAAATGGAACCAAGTGGATCCAAATGGAACTTTATTTGTTGGTGCAACATTGTATTTGTATGATGCTAAACCACAGATTGATGCGCCAACCACCTCACGGAAATCAACAGAGTCAGCACCGACCACTTATGTGGTTAAACCGAATGACAGCTTAACTGGCGTTGCCAATCAATTTGATTTATCGGTTTCACAATTGGCAAGTTATAACAATTTGAATACCAACAGTAATTTATTTGTTGGTCAAAAATTAAAACTTAAAGATACTGCTGATGATAAATTATCAGAAATTAATAAGACTGTGGTTCGAGCAGATACATCTAAGCCCGTTGCCAAAGTAAGAACTAAATCTTATGTGGTCAAACGTGGTGAATATCTCAAAATCATCGCTGATCGTTATGCATTATCAGTACATGAACTTGCTGATTTAACTCCAGGATTAGATATTTCAAGCAGTTTGTTTGTCGGGCAAAAAATCAATGTGCCCCTTAATGAAGTGAATGAGCAAGAGAACAAGCTTGAGTCGAAAGTGGCTGAGCAAAGTAAGTTTAAAAATCTGAAATCTGAACCTAGCTATAAAACGGAAAACTATAAAGTTCAAAGTGGTGATAGTTTATCCAGTATTGCAGCACAGTCTAAATTATCTTTAACGGAGTTGGCTGAGTTGAATAAACTCTCTCCATCTCGAAACTTACTTGTAGGTCAGGTGATCAAAATTCCTGCTGGAAGTTCTACTCCAGAGACCTATACAGTTCAATCGGGCGATAGTTTGATTGCCGTTGCCAACAAATATAATTTACAAGTTAACCAAATTGCTGAGTTAAATGGTCTAACAACGACTTCAGGTTTGCTGGTTGGACAAAAGCTCAAATTAACAGGGACACCTGAAAGTAGTGCTAAAGACAGAGCACATAGCAAAAGTGAAGCAAAATCTGAAGCTTCAAGCAAGGACATTCATGTCGTAAAATCAGGTGAGACGCTAGCAAGTATTGCCAAGAAATATAAATTACAGTTGAGCTATTTGAGCGACTTAAATGGTTTATCTCGTAATCAAGCACTTGATGTTGGACAACGTTTGAAAATTGACGGAGATTTACCCAGTAAAGCCTCGCTTTCTAAGGAAAAGGAAGACTTAAAAGCTTCAGCAAAGTCTTCATCTAAAGCAGCGAGTAAGAATACTGAAAGTTATGCTGTTAAGGCAGGTGAATCTTTAAATGTCATTGCAAGTCGTGTGGGTTTATCCGTACAAGAACTGGCTGAGATGAATGATTTAAGTCCACGTGCTGGTTTACAGCGCGGTCAATCCATTCGTATTCCTAAAACTGTCACTGAG
>QXCQ01000105.1 GCA_003576535.1 Nakamurella silvestris
AAAATCGTGATATAAATCTTAAAAATAAATATGCAGCAATAAGACTAATTCATTCAACTTATTGTCATCTGAGAATTAAAGAAATGAGATATATAAAGCGTTTTAAAATAAAACTTATCTAAAAACAAATGCTTCATACAGTCAAATTAAAGTGTAAGCATACATCTATAATCAATGGGTCATTGATACTAAATCATGTGAACATTCAATTGAGTAAATAAATGATGCCCAAATGTAGCTAAAAAGTATTTTTATCTAATATTGTCATTCACAAACAATACAATGACCTATCCGAGATTTTGAGGTTGTACTTTTGGATAACTTTGCTTTTTTTAAAAATATTCAGGAATGGTCTGATCAGTATCCGTGGTTAGAAATGCTGACATCATTGTCCATTTTGCTTTTTTTCGCATTTTTAGCAAATTTTATTGCAAAACAAGTCGTTGTTCGGGGTATACGTAAACTCATTTCAAAGATGAAGTTTGCATATAGTGAAATTTTCTCTGAACACAGTGTGATTCGAAGAGTGGCAAACATTGTCCCAGCGATTGTTATTTTAAATGGGATTAGCACAGTTCCACATTTGTCTGTAAAAGTTGTCAGTCTCGTACAAATGGCATCGCAAGCATTTATCTTCCTCACGATTGCCCTTGCACTCAGTGAACTTCTCAACGTTTTTAACTTATTTTATCAACGTAACCCAAAGTCACTTAATAAACCTATCAAAGGTTATCTTCAGCTGGTCAAACTGATCGTATTTATTGTTTGTGGTTTATTGGTATTGGGTACATTCCTGAAGAAAGACGTATTTACTCTGCTGGCAGGTTTTGGTGCTATGGCAGCAGTATTGTTATTGGTTTTCCAAAATACCATTCTTTCTTTGGTCGCGTCCGTACAAATTTCTTCTTATGACATGGTACGTATAGGTGACTGGATTGAAATGCCTTCACTCAATGCTGATGGTGATGTGATTGACATGTCGCTACATACCATCACTGTGCAA
>QXCQ01000188.1 GCA_003576535.1 Nakamurella silvestris
CGTCCAAATCTCTAAATCTTAATTTCTACAACTGTCAGGGCATATCGCAAATCGATATGCTCTATGGAGTTCTCATGTCTAAAATTGCCTTACAGCTCAGTGTTAACCAATATTTAACTTCTTTTGGTATTAAAATTGAGCCAAATAAATCCACTTTCTTGGTTGCACCAACTGGGGCAGGAAAGACCACGTTCACTATGGAGGAGTTAAAAGCTCAATTCAAACTGGTACTCATTCTAGTGCCTACTCAAGCTAAAGTTATGGAGTTACAGCATGAATATTCAGAAAAAACCAAGGTTATTTCTGAGTATTTATTTTTTTGTGCAAACGAGAACCCTGACGATAGTTTACGTAAGTTCAAAGGTGTCATTGTTGCGACCTATGATAAATTCGACAAAATCATTCAATTAATGAGCAATTCTCAAAAGAAATCAGCTTTATTGGTCATTGATGAAGCCCATAAATTATATTCTGCTGGTTCATTTCGGGATGATGCTTTAACACCTGTGATTTGGCATCTACAAAAACGTTCGATTCCTACAAGCCTATTTTTAACTGCAACCAAAACGACAGAGCTATTTGATCAGCTTAAAATAGATATTGATCAAGAAATTTATGTGACGCATCAAAATCCTCCTGTGCGTGATATCCGAGTGACATCTCTACCCAAAGGGGACCAATACACNTCGGATTTATCGAAAGGGAAATGCGGTAAAACGATTATTGTGCGCATCAATTCAAGAGATAAGTGCGAAAATATGAAACGCTATTTTGAGCAGCGTCATAAGCTCAAGTGTATTGTGGTACACAGTAAAACCAAAAATCAAAGTGAGGTTAAAGCGGTTTTTGAAACACAAAAGATTCCGACTGGTGTAGATATCGTATTTACAACCTCTATTATGGATGAAGCTGTTAACTTGAATAATCCTGAAATTGAAATTGATTCAGTTTTTATTTTAGGTAAACAGGCTCATGTTGAAGAATTGGTTCAATTTATTGGCCGATTACGAATTGCAAATGTGCCTTGTCACATCTTATTACACACAGATCTGTCTAAAACTAATCAAGACCCTAAAAAGCTACACTGTAAGCACCAAAAACGGTTGAATGACTTTATTACTCGTGTAAATGGTATTGCTCAGGCACTAGCGAGTTTAGCTGATGAATTTAAGTTTGATCTGCATGATAATGATAAACCAAATATTTATGATAAAGTCAATCGAATGAATGAAAGTCTCAAAGATTGGGTTGGTTGTAAACTTTTTGCTGTATATCGAGGTAAACCAATTCAGAATACTGCCAGTCTTGTGTCAGCATTGTATTTAATTGATGCAAGCTACTTTTATAGTAGTTTTGAATATATGGCGTGGCGTATTAAGCAATTCTTACCGAACTGCAAAATTCAATTCAGCGAAGATACAACAGCTACTCCTAGCCATATCACTCATTTTTTTGAGGAGCAAAAAGTGGATGCTGATAAGGCCTATGCTGAAAGTATTAACCCTGCGCTCAAAATATTCCTTGAAAACTTTCAGAAAGGTCATCAAAAACCTGAATCCTTAAAACATTTATCCACTCAGTTTATTGAACAT
>QXCQ01000114.1 GCA_003576535.1 Nakamurella silvestris
AGCTGTTCAACGTGCTGTTGATACAGGTAAGCCATTTAATTGGTATCATTTTGGTACTGCTGAATTACAAGACCTATTCAAGTCAATTAAAGTTTCTGGAAAATATCCTGATACATCAGATGAATGGAAAAGACTTAAAGAATATCTTGATAGAAGGCAGACTCTTAATGTTTTTATGAGCAAATGGAATAGTATTGCAGCACAATTAGATATTCCTGTTATTGAGTTAAATAATCGTAGTATCGATGAAATATTAAAAGAGTTCACGCAGCTCATAATTAGAACCCAAAAATGCCTCGATTTAAAAAATAAATATTTGAATCTATTTAATACGAATTATCTAAAAGTTTTTAAGAGAGCTAAATTTTTTGATTTCTACGGATTACCTAAAAACATTGATGACTTGATTCAATTGTTAGGGCAGAAGTTAAAAATATTTAATTTAGAAGTCTATCAACAACAACTGGCTGATCAAATTCTTTATTTATCAGAGTTTGGTAATAAAATATCAAATCAGTTGAAAAAAATTGTGTCTCAGGTTGATTCAGATTCGCTATATGAAAATGAATTTAGAGAATATGCTGATCTATTAAAGCAATTGGCACATTTGAAAGGTTTAACTGAAGATTTTGAAAGAGTTAAATTAGCCAGTATTAAATTGAGCCAAACAAATGCTTTGCTTCTTAGTAAAGATATTCTTGAGATTCCGTACGCCCAAGAAATTGAGGATCCTATATTACGTAATACATTGCTCGAGGCTTGGGAATGGAAACGTCTTGAGACTTTTGTAATGACCATTAGTAATACAAGTCGAATTGAAAATTTGTATGAACGTCGTCGTATTCACGAGAACAATCTGTCTCAAAATTATGCTCAATTGGCAGCAAACAAGACGTGGTTAGCATTAAAGGAAAATGCCACAGATAAAATTTTAGTTGCATTACAGCGTTATAAAATTGCTGTACAACACTATGGAAAAGGGACAGGCAAGAATGCTTCACGTTATAGAAAAGATGCTCAAGTAGCCCTTAAAGAGGCAACAGCAGCTATTCCTTGCTGGGTCATGTCACATCTTCAGGTATCTGAATCTATGCCTGCTGAATTAGGTCTCTTTGATTTAGTGATTGTGGATGAGGCATCACAATCATCAATTGACGTATTACCTGTTTTAATGCGTGCTAAAAAGTTATTAGTTGTAGGGGATAATAAGCAGGTTTCTCCAAGTAATGTTGGCCTAGCAAGTGCTCAAATTGATGTATTAAGGAATCGTTATCTACATGGTCAGCCACATGCTGCATATTTAACACCAGATATGTCTTTATACGACATGGCTTCTTCTATCTATGAGTCAAGCGTGATGCTTCTAGAGCATTTCCGCTGTCATCCTGCAATCATTAGTTATAGTAATAAAAACTTTTATGGTAACCGTATTAAGCCAATGCGACTATCCAAGAAGTCTGAGCAGTTAAGCCCAG
>QXCQ01000205.1 GCA_003576535.1 Nakamurella silvestris
ACAAGCGAAGAAATTTGTTGATCCTATTCAGTTGGAGTTACCAAGCCTAGAGTCGCAATATGCTGAGCAAGCACAGCAAACTGAAAAGTTGCAGAAGACTTGGAGTGAGTGGCAAGTTGAGTTGAACAACATTCAGTCAAAACAACAGCAGCTTACTGAAATGCGTCATTTGCACCAACAGAACGATGAACAATTGCGTAGCAAGCTAGAAGAACGTCGTTTGGCTTGGCAATCGGCAAAATCGGATTTACAGCATTATTCTGATCAATTGAAAGAAATNGCGGTTAACCTTGCAGCTTCAGAAGAATATGAGGAAGTGTCCAAGCGTTTTGAAGATTTAAGCCATCAAATGCAGGACTTGGAAAATACCGTTGGGCAATTAAAAGATGCCATGAAAACAATTGACCAAGAAACCAAAAAACTGTTTATGGGAACTTTTGATCAAGTCAATTCAGAGCTGAAAGTTTTATTCCCTAAAGTTTTTAATGGTGGTGAAGCGAGTTTAAGCCTTGAAGACGATTGGCAGTCTGGCGTAAAGTTAATGGCGCGTCCACCAGGCAAGAAAAACAGTTCTTTGGCATTGTTATCAGGTGGCGAAAAAGCTTTAACAGCACTGGCATTGGTGTTTGCGATTTTCCGATTAAATCCTGCACCATTCTGTGTTTTGGATGAAGTTGATGCACCTTTAGACGATGCCAATGTAGGACGCTTTTGTAATTTGGTAAAAGAGCTTTCTGATCAAGTGCAATTCATTTACATTACACATAATAAAGTTGCAATGACGATGGCAACCGATTTGCTGGGGGTGACGATGCCTGAACCAGGCACTTCAAAACTCGTCACTGTGAATTTGGAAGAGGCAAGAGAGTACGGTTTAGCCGCGGAGTCGTAGTATGGAAATCACCACAATTATTGGAATTGTTGCTGCCGTAATCATCATTCTGGTTGGTTTGAGAATGATGCTACGAAAGCCAAATGATGCAGCACCTTCTCTTGAGTCTGAGTTACACATCAATGCTGACTGTCAGCAACCTGTGATTCCTCGTCATGTGCGTGATCAGTTACAGATTGCACGTGCTACGCCAGAACAACAACGTGTTGAACCGAATTTAAATGCACTAGACTCCGTTGATGTTGCTGAAGAAAAAGTA
>QXCQ01000197.1 GCA_003576535.1 Nakamurella silvestris
AAAAACCTGATTAAGATCAGGTTTTTTATTGGCTTTATGTTTTTAAGCAGATTTCATCGTTCCTGTTTCTTCAAACTGCGCATGCCAAGACAAAGCCTCACGTAAAAGATGTGGTGTTTGCCCACCTAATACACATGCCCGTTCAAAATAATCCGTCAATTCATTCCGATAAGATGGATGTGCACAGCATTGTATAATTTTAAGCGCACGCTCCCGAGGAGCTAACCCTCTTAAATCAGCCAATCCTTGTTCTGTCACTAAAACATCAATATCGTGTTCTGCGTGATCACAATGACTGACCATAGGTACAACTGAAGAAATTGCACCATCTTTGGCAATCGACTTGCTCACAAAAATAGCCAAATGGGCATGGCGAGTAAAGTCCCCTGATCCCCCAATACCATTCATCATTTTGCTACCGCCCACATGTGTTGAATTTACATTTCCATAAATATCAAACTCTAATGCGGTATTGATTGCAATGATTCCCAAGCGCCGAATGATTTCAGGATGATTCGACAGCTCCTGTGGACGTAACACGATTTTATCTTTATAGCGTTCAAAATTTGTCATCACATGCTTGGCACATTCATCAGACAAAGTCATTGAACAACCTGAAGCAAACTTCATTTTGCCAGAGTCAATTAATTCAAATGTACAATCTTGCAAAACTTCTGAATACATTTCTAAATCATGAAAGTTTGAATGTGCAAAACCAGCAAAAACAGCATTTGCAATTGAACCAACGCCAGACTGTAATGGACCTAAGTTTTCAGGTAAACGCCCAAGTGCTACTTCATTTTCAAAGAAGTGTATCAAGTGCTGTGCGATAGCAAGTGTTTCATCGTCTGCTTGATCCATCTTAAATGAAGTATCTGGAATATCATTCAAAACAATGGCTGAGATTTTACTAGGATCGATATGAATACCAAAAGTTCCAATGCGATCACTCACTTGAGTAAGAGGAATTGGATCGCGATAAGGTCGCTTCTTTGGAAGATAAATATCATGCACCCCTTCCAGTATCGGATGAATAGTTGTGTCAATTTCAACAATTACCTGATCTGCCATTTCAACAAAATTTGCTGCATTTCCACATGAACCTGTTGGAATGATTTGTCCATCTTCAGTAATCGCAGTGGCTGCAATAATCGCCACATTGGTTTTTGCTAAATTATGATGGCGAATATTATCTGCAACTTCAGATAGATGTTGATCAATATACATGACCTCGCCTGCATTAATTGCTTTGCGTAAAATAGGATCAGCCTGATAAGGGTAACG
>QXCQ01000183.1:0-279 GCA_003576535.1 Nakamurella silvestris
GTGACCTTGATGTCGGGATGTTCCTTCTGGAACGGCTCGATGACGGCCTTGACATAATTGTCCTGGAATGCGCCGCGATAACCCATCACCGTGATTTCAGCAGCATTGGCTGCGAAAACAGTCATTGCCGAAACACTCAACGCTAAACTTGCCAGAAAAGCCGATTTTCTGTTGATCGAACGTGCCATCAGTCACTCCCCTTTTGTTTGAAGGTAAGGTGAAGAATGGTGGTCGGAGCGTCCAACGACTTATTCTGTCCGCCTGTTCGATTTTGCTTTA
>QXCQ01000183.1:368-1003 GCA_003576535.1 Nakamurella silvestris
TCGCTTGCGCCTGTGCCACCGTGGAAATGCGTCAAATTTGAAACTGGCACGGTCCTTGCTTCTATTAAATCGAACACCGAGCCGCGCGACACCGCATGACTTGTGGTGATCGATCAACCGAGGATGACAGAGAGACTAGCGATGACCAAGTACAAGCTCGAATACATTTGGCTCGATGGATGCACCCCTGCTGCCGGACTGCGCGGCAAGACGCAGATCAAGGAATTCGACGCTTTTCCGACACTTGAACAACTGCCGCTCTGGGGCTTCGACGGCTCATCGACGATGCAGGCCGAAGGCCGCAGCTCCGATTGCGTCTTGAAGCCGGTCGCAATCTATCCCGATCCCGCGCGCAAGAACGGCGTTCTGGTGATGTGTGAAGTCATGATGCCGGATGGCATCACGCCGCATCCATCCAACAGCCGTGCAACCGTCCTTGAAGACGATGATGCATGGTTCGGTTTCGAGCAGGAATACTTCTTCTACAAGGATGGCCGTCCGCTCGGCTTCCCGGAACAGGGCTTCCCTGCCCCACAGGGTCCATATTACACGGGCGTCGGCTACAAGAATGTCGGCTCCATCGCCCGCAAGATCGTTGAGGAACATCTCGATCTCTGCCTCGATGCCGGTATCAA
>QXCQ01000215.1 GCA_003576535.1 Nakamurella silvestris
GCCACGTTTGTTGTGTAGTCGCCTGATGGATACCACGATCTACGACAATTTCTACCGCTTTTTCACACAAATTCAAATAAAGTAAAACACCGCTGTTATATTCGGTATCCCATACACCCAACTCGGCAAAGAGTTGTTGCGCTCGTAGGCGTGTATTTTGATGATAGGCTTGATGGCTTGGGATATGCCCCTCGATCACCACCTGTATTTCACCTACATGACCTTCTTCGGCTTGTTGAACCGCTTGAGCAATTGCATGCTGATCTTGTTTAGAAAAATAGCGCTTTGATGCAGGCATATAAAGACAATGCTTGAGCCAACGTTTAAAACTCGGCTGTACTTTTTCCTGTAATTTCGGTTCAGTTAAAATTTCTGTTGTATCAGTTTTTGTTACCATGAGCCTGATGCGCCTCCCCCACCAAAACCACCGCCGCCGCCGCTATAGCCACCGCCTCCACCAAAACCACCACCGCTGCCTCCACCACGCCCACCGCCAGAGAGAAACATTTGTAAGATCAGTTGAGCTAGAGAAGTGATCAATAAGAAAAACACACCAAAGCCTAAAATCAGGCTCATCACAATGCCAGAACCATATATCAGCCCAGCTGCTGTTGCTGTCACCCCAGCTACTGCTGCACTTAAACGATTACCCACGATAAATGAAGCAAATATACCCACCACCAAAATAATCATTGCCGTGGTTAAGGTACGATCCTTTGCTTCTTGTGCTTGTATTGCTTGGTTTTGTCGCTCTTTGAGCTCATCGGCAGCTTGTTGCGCAATTTCAGGATCTAAATTTAGAATACGTTCAATTTCTCCCACAGCAGCTTGTAAACCTTGTGCATATTGCCCTTGTTTAAATGCTGGAGAAATTTGATTGCGTATAATCCGACTGACCATAATATCAGGCAATACACCTTCTAAACCATAACCTGTTGCGATATGAATTTTATGGTCATTCACAGCAACAGCGATCAATAGACCATTGTCTTGTTTTGATGAACCAAGTTTCCATTGCTCTGCAACACGCATGGCAAAATCAAAAATACCTTCTTGCCCCGTGGTTGGAACAATAATAATCCCGATCTGTGCTTTGCCTTGACCATAAATATTACGGATTTGTTGCTCTAAATTTTG
>QXCQ01000206.1:0-39059 GCA_003576535.1 Nakamurella silvestris
GACCAACCCCGCGGCGCCGGGTCCTGCCGGTTCCCGGGCCGAACACGGCCGCGCCCCGAGAACGACCCTCCACCGTCCCTGCCCCCGCGCCCTGCCCTCCCTGCAGGCCCGCACCTCCGTGAGCACCCCTGGTGCTGCGCCCCCACGACGGTCGGCCGACGGGGTCAGGGCGACGAACTGACGGTCCGCTCTGGCGGTCCGATCCTCCGGGGGTGCACGATGGGGCGCTGGCCCGTCGATCCCGGGCCGCCGCCGGCGGCCCCCTCACCCACGGAGGACCCATGAGCGGTACCGGTACCGAATCGGACCCCTGGGAGTTGATGACCCCGCCCGGCACCTCCTCCTACCGGATGTACCGGGACGAGACCGCCGACCCACCCGTCCTGCACTGTGTGGTGGGAACCACGAAGCTGGCCTATCTGCTCCGCTCGATCGAGGACCTGCACACCATGTTGCTGGAGGCCGGCGATTGGGTGTCGCTGGGCAGCGCGGACGAGCAGAAACCGGCGAAGGAGGGCACCGTCGAAGCCTGGGGCCGATCGGATTCCAATCCTGTCGGCGGCTGGTACGGGCTGAAGAAGGGCCTGCGCGGTCGGTTCGGGATGTACCTCCCTCCCCTGCTGGAGGCCCTTGACCTGGCCGAACTCGAACACAATGCTCGGAACAACCGAATGCGGGCCCTGCCCCGCCCCACTCCTTAACAATAACGAGTATCATTACGGCGACCATTGGCCGGTGGTGTGGTCCGGCTCCGGACCACACCACCGACCCGGAACCGAGGACACCCCCACCATGGCCCGAAACGACATCCGTCCCGTGATCAAGTTGAAGTCGACGGCAGGCACCGGCTACACCTATGTCACGCGAAAAAACCGACGTCATGACCCTGATCGTCTGATCTTGCGTAAGTTTGACCCAGTACATCGTGCCCACGTCGATTTCAAGGAAGAAAGATGACCAACGCTGGAGGCCGGAAACCGCGCGGTAAGAGCACGCGGGATCTCGGCAAAGCTCGGACCAAGGGCGACCCGTTCGCCGAACTACGCAAGCAGAACCCGGAGTTCAAGGTCGACTACAAGGACACCACCTTGTTGCGTCGATTCATCTCTGACCGCGGCAAGATCCGCTCTCGCCGCGTGACCGGCCTCAACCCGCAGGACCAGCGTGCAGTGGCCACCGCCGTGCGCAACGCCCGCGAGATGGCCCTGCTGCCCTACCCGGGCGGCGGCGGCAGCAAGGGCTGACCACCAGTTCCACCCGACAGGGACGAAGGATGCAGCTACCGCATCCTTCGTCCCTGTCGTGTCTGCACCACAGCAGCGCCGCAGATGCGCCCGACGCATCTGCGGTGCTGTTGCATCGGGTTCAACCTGTCGGACCCGTTCCGTCCGGGCACGGCCCGGTGAGCGGTTCCTCGGGCACCGGACCGGAGGCCTCTCCATCGGTGCGGCTCGGCCCGCAGCCGGTCAGCTGCAACGAGGTCGGGGTGATCACCCAGGTCTGCCACGCCTGGGCATAGGGTTCGGGCGCACCCAGGACCTCGGAGGACGTCCACGACCACAACAGGAGTTGGTGCTCGTCCAGCGGGTCCAACAAGAAGACCCCGTAGGAATTGAAGGAGTCGATCTCGGTCATGCCCGAGGCGTTGACCGAGAAGGCCGCGACCGCGTTGGAATGGGCCCCCTGGGCGGCCTGGAGCAGACAGATGACGTCCTCGGCCAGCGGCAGGCAATCGAACAGGGGCGAATGATCGACGGTGATCGAATAGGTGTGCTGCGCGCGCGGCACACCGTCGACGGACCATGACACGGTCAGCGAGTCCTCGCCCGAGCTGACCGCGTCGAGGTGTCCGCTGCCGAAGTCCCTGCCGCCACGCACCGTGCAGACCGGTCCGACCAGACATCTGACCTCCAGCGCCGAATCCGGTGGTCGAGGAGTTTGACGGCTCTCCGACGCGGAGGAGACAGCAGGTGCGGCGACCGTGGGCGACCCCGCCGGCACATCGGCTGTGCCCTCACCGGCAACCATGGTCGAGCACCCCGCGATCAACAGACACCCCAGCACCGCGAGCGCCCTACCGGCTACCGTTCCGGTCCGCATCACGTTCGTCCCCTCCCGTCGGTGATGCCGGAAAATCCGATCTCGTCCGCACCGGTGCACCGTCCGCGGTCCACCGGCTGTACCGCGGGCGAACAGCAGCAGACCTCCTAGGCGGACAGGACCGAGGGCAACCCGAAGGCCTCGAACAGCGCCAGGTCGAAGTAGCAGGTCACATGACTGACCCTGCCGTCGGAGAGGGTGAGCTGCTGGAGCTGGAATGCCCGGTGCACCCCGTCGCCGTCCCGCATGTACACCGCCAGGACCGGTTGGCCGTTGGCCGAGCTCGGCAGGATGCGCATGTCCCCCGGCCCCTGAGCGGGGCACTGGGTCGAGATGAGTTCGGCGATGTCGGCCGGGCCGGCGTACCAGCCGGTGAACGGCGGCATCTCCCAGACGGCGTCCTCGGTCAGCAGTTCGACCACCCGACCGACGTCGTACCTCTCGAAGGCGGCGGCGAACTCCTCGACCAACCGCCGCGAGCGCTCGTCCCCGGTGGCGACCTCGGCCCGGGTGGGCGGGTCCACCTTGGCCAGATGGGCACGCGCGCGTTGCAGGCTGCTGTTGACGGAGGCGACCGAGACCCCGAGGACCTCGGCCACCTCGTTCGCCCGCCAGGCCAGGACGTCCCTCAGGATGATCACCGCGCGCTGCTGGGCCGTCAGGTGCTGCAGGGCGGCGATGTAGGCGAGCCGGACGCTCTCCCGGCTGACCACCACGGTCGCCGGATCCGTCGGGTCGCCGCCCCAGACCATGGCATCGGGCAGGGGCTCGAGCCAGGAGATCTCGTTACGGACCTCCAGCGTCGCCACGGGATCCGCGCTCGCCTGGCCCAGCCCCGTCGGCAGCGGCCGACGTTCCTTCCCCTGCAGGGCCGTCAGACAGGTGTTGGTGGCGATCTGGTACATCCAGGTGCGGACCGATGCTCGGCCCTCGAATCCGTGGAAGGCGCGCCACGCCCGCAGGTAGGTCTCCTGAACCAGGTCCTCGGCGTCATGGATGGAACCGGTCATCCGGTAGCAGTGGGCCGTCAGTTCGCGGCGCAGGGGCTCGACCTGCGCGAGGAACGCTTCGTCGATGGAGGCGACAGTCATGGGAGCACGATACGCGCCGCCCCCGACAGGGACCGGAGATCGCCGTGGCGGTCGGTGGCGCGGCCAGGGGCCTCAGCGGCCGAGGAAGTCGCCCCCGGACCGACCCATGCTCTCGGAGAGTGCGAGCGCGGCCCGGTACTGCTCGGTCACGAGGACCGGCACCTTTCCTCGGTCGGCGAGCCAGATGCCCTGGCGTGCGGCCCAGGCGCGGACGTCGGCCGGGCGGACCGGTGGCAGGTCCTCAACGGCCGGGAGTTCCGGTGTCCAGGGCTCCTGCCGATGTGCGGGTTGCGACAGTGCCACGACCTCACCCCACGGCGCGCCGGCTTCTTCCCGTTCGGAGTCCGCACTGCCGGACGAGCGGACCGGCAGTGAATGGTCGACTCGGGGCACACGGGGATCCACGGCTAACTCCTTCTGGTCGGAACGGCTCCCACCGATCATGCTGGGCGTGGGCATCCGAATCCACCTCCCGTGGAAGCAAACGGGCCACTTCACCCCGTTTTTCATACCTACCTCCACGCTCAGCTCGTATCGGCGACGCGGTTGCACACGTTAGGAGGTGAACCTGCGACGGAGAGTATGGGCCTTATGGGGGTTGGCCGATCCGCGGAGGATAAGATGATCATGAAAATGAGCAGCACCGCATCGTCAATGCCGTCGAGGGAGAGCCGCGCGTGAACTCACTTCATTCCGCGCACGGCCCGCCCCGGGTGTCCGCTCACCTCCTCTCCCGGCAGCGCCTCCTCGACATCCTCGACGGCCCTGCCGTTCTCGTCCTCGTCCAGGGGCCTGGCGGGTCCGGCAAAACCACCCTGCTCGCCCAATTCGCCGCACTGACCTGCGAACGCTCCACGTTCGCCTGGGTGAGCATTTCCCGATTCCGAGCCACCCGGAAATCCTTTTGGCGGAGTGTGGTCGAATCCCTGCACACCGCAGCGGCCACCTCACCCGCCGTCGACATCGACCGGATCTTCGCCGAGGACGCCGATCCACGCGATGAGCTGGTCCACACCCTCGGCGGGTTGACGAACCACATCCTCGTCCTGGACGAGCTGCACCGGATCACCGACCTCGAGGTGTTCGACGACCTGATCACCGTCCTGATGCACTGCCCAGGCCTGCGCATCATCGCCGGTACCAGGACGGTGACACCCTTGAGCGGGCCGCTGTCGGCCGCCAGGGTCGACGTGGCGACCGTCGATGCCGATCTGCTCAGGTTCACCGTCGCCGAGACCGAGGAACTCCTGGTCGACTCGGGCATCGGACCGACCCCGGACCTGGCCCGGTCGGTCACCGAGGCCGCCTCCGGGCTCGCCCTGCCGACGAAACTGATCGTGGAGGCCCTGCGCCGGGATCCCCACGCAAGCCCCGACCAGGTCTCGCGCCGACTCACCGACGCCGGCACCGCCTACCTCGACGAGCTGCTCCGGATGGCACCCGACGACGACGACTACGTACCGTTCCTGCTCGAAACCTCGGCGGCCGAGGAACTCACCCCCGCCCTGACGGCGCGTCTGGTCCCGCGGCTGGATCACCGGGCGTTGCTCGGCCGGGTCGAAGCCGGTGGGTTCGGCACCGTCAGCCCCGGACCCGACGGTGAACGGTTCCGGTACACCAACCTCATCCGCACCGCGCTCCGGGCGCAGCTGCGGTCCAGACACCCTGATCGCTACCAACATCTGCGGCACACGGTGGCGGAGTGGGAGTTCGAATTCGGCGATCCCTACCTTGCCTTCGTGATCGCCGTCGACATCGACGATCTCGGTCTGGCGACGAAGATCGCCAAGAGCGCGTGGATCGAGCTCCTCGGTGAACACATGGACGGGATCATCGCCACCACCGAGACGATCAGCCGGTGGCAACTGCGGAACTACCCGATCATCGCGATGATCATCGCTCTGGCCCACAACAGTTCTGCCACAGGCCGGTTCAGGGCGTTGGAGTACTTCGCCATCGCCGCGGGCTCCGCCCGACTGCTCCGCTCCAGATTCAGCACCAGCGATCAGATCGTTCTCCTCACCCTCGAGGCGGCCGCCCTGCGGGTGATCGGTCAGACCGAGCGGGCCGAGGCGCCGGCCCTGGAGGCCGCCGCCCTGTTGGATGCCAACGAGGAGATCGTCCGGTTCGAGCTCCCCACCTTGCTGCCGACACTGTATTCCCACAACGGGATCTCGCTCTTCTACACGGGCCACGTCGCCGAGTCGGCGCGGTCCTTCGAGCTGTCCCACATCAGTGCGGTGCAATCGGGCAGCCTGACGGACCGGGTCCATGCCACCGGACTCAAGGCGGGCACGGCCGCCCTCACCGGCAACATGGACTTCGCCGCACTGGTCGTGCGGCAGGCCGAGAACGAATCCTGGCCGCCGGGCTACCTGGGCGGGTACCTGACCACCCATTTCCACATCGCCCGGACCTTCATCCGGCTCGAGGAGTTCGATTTCAACGGCGCGGCAACAGAACTGGATCTGCTCAACGACGAGTTGCGCACGAGCGAACACCGCGGTGCCATGCTGTACCTGCGCGCGCTGATCAAACTCGGGCAGAACGAGGTGCACCACGGCGCGCGTTCGATCGGGCTGGCGATGGCCGCGGACCCCGCGTTGCGCCGTCTGGATGCCCGGACCCAGGCCAGTCTGCGGGTCACCGCCGCCACATTGTTGACCGCCGCCGGCGAGTACACGCAGGCCCACCACACCCTTGACGCCCTCCCGGTTCGTTTCCGCTACCTGGGCCACGTCAGTCGTGCGCGCCTGGCCGCCGTCACCGGAGATCTCACCGATGCACGGGCGAGCCTGGCCCGGATCCAGCACGAGAGCAGACTCACCCCCCGTGACCAGGCTGAACTCGACCTGGTCCGGGCCCTGGTCGAATGGCGGTCCGCCGATCCCTCCGCCGCCAGGCTCCGTTTCGGCGACGCGGTGGCCAACCTCGCCGAGCACCGGATGCGCTTCCCGCTCATGCTGATCCCGGGCGAGGATCTCCAGGAGCTGCGGCAGGCCTTCCAGACCCCGGGGATGGCAGACGTTTTCGATCTCCCGGTGCCGCCGGCGTTCCGGACCCCTGCCCCTGAGATCCGGCTGACCCGTCGGGAGTTGATCGTTGTCTCCCACCTCGCCGAGGACAGCAACGCCCGGGAGATAGCCGCCGCCTTGTTCGTCTCGGTGAACACCGTCAAATCCCAGATGCAGAGCGTGTACAAGAAGTTGGGGGTTCGCAGCCGAGAGGAGGCCGTCTACCGGGCCCGCCAGCTCCGGCTGATCCCGGACCACGCCGAGGCGGACTCCTGGCAGGAGTGATCGTCCCCAGAGTGCGGGTGGACATGGCCGATTTCGGGTGGGCCGATGATTTTCCGGTTCGGGCCCGGTCTACCTGTGATGTGAGCGCAGGAACACCCCGGCGCTCCTTCGATGTCGCAAAGGACCACCTGCCATGAACCGGATGATCTTCGTCAACCTGCCCGTCAAGGATCTCGCCGCATCCCGCACCTTCTACACCGGCCTCGGATTCGGTGTGAACGAGCAGTTCTCGGACGACAACGCCGCCTGCATCGTGGTGTCCGACACCATTTTCGTGATGCTGCTCAAGGAGACCCGGTTCGCCGATTTCATCACCGGACCGATGGTGGACGGGAGGGCGGGCACCGAGGTGATCAACTGCCTGTCGGCCGAAAGTCGCCAGGAGGTGGACGATCTCACCGCCAAGGCACTGGCTGCGGGCGGGACCGTCTGGAAGCCGACGATGGACGAGGGCCCGATGTACGGGACCTCCTTCACCGATCCTGACGGTCACGTCTGGGAACTGCTCCACATGGACATGTGACCCCGCACGGTCACCAGGCCGGCCGGATCGCAGCCCCGGCGGTCAGGCCGGCCAGCCCCTGGGCAAGGACGTCGAACTCGGCCGGGCCGAGCTGCTCCCGCCATTCGGCGGTGAGGCGGGCCGCCGCCGCGCCGGCGACCGCGGTGCAGTCCCGGCCGGCTGCGGTCAGGACGAGGATGCGGACCCGGCCGTCGCGCGGACTCGACACCCGTTCGAGATAGCCGTGGTCGACCAGGTACTGGACCAGCACGCTGGCGGCCTGTTTGCTGACGCCGAGGAACTCCGCCACGGTCACCACCGTGGCCTCCCCGGCGGCGACATGGACGAAGACCATGCCGTGGGCCGGTCGGAGGTCGGTGTGACCGGCGGCGGCGACGGCCTCCTGCACCGCGTCGACGATGGCCGTCGATGCCCGCAGCACGGCCAGGGTCAGCGTCCAGGAGTTGTCGGTTCCCATCCCTCCATCTTGACAGATCCGTCAATGACGTTGACCATTAGCTGGTCAACGTCATTGACCATATTGGGAGAACCCATGACCGTCTACCAACCCGCCGATGCCACCGTCTTCCGGATGCACGGCAGTTCCTTCACCTCCTACACCAGCCCGACCAGGGGCCAGACCCAGCTCTGCGCCTGGCGGCTGGACATCGAACCGGGTCAGATCGGCACCACCCACCAGGTGTCCCACGAGGAGGTGCTGCTGGTCCTGGCCGGGTCGGCAACCGTCGTCGTCGACACGGACATCCGGACGGTGACCACCGGGGAGGTCATCGCTTTCCCCGCCTCGGCATGGGTTCGGATCTCGACCGAGGACGAACCGTTCGCCGCCTGGGTCACCACCACTGCGGGGCTGACGGCGATCACCGTCGACGGCGAACGGATCCAACCACCCTGGGCCAACTGACGAAAGGTTCGTCCCGCGAGGCAGTGTCAGCCGTAGGTCTTTCGAAACCACTGCGCCCAGGCGTGTGTCACCGACTCGACCGGCAGGGTGTCCACCAGCTCGCCCGTCCGCGATCTCGCCCCGTCGGGATCGGGCACACAGCCGAAGAGGTTGGCCGCGCGGTAGGCACATTCGGCCGCCTCGAAGGTGGCCGGCAGACCGTACTCGAGAGCGAGGTAACTGTAGGCGGAGGCCGCCACGTCATAGGCGAAGGCTGCCACCTCCACATCGTCCGAACGCAGCTGGTCGGCGGTCGGCAGGTCCCCGGTGAAGGAATCGCGGACGAGCTCGGGGGTGATGTTCCACGCCTGTTCGGGGGTACCGATCACCGGACCGGTCGCGCCCGGGTGGTCGGTGGTGAAGATCTGCGCGACCATCTCGGCGATCCCCTCGTACACGTAGGGGTGGTTGCTGATCAACGGGGAGGTCCGCACCTGCCGGTCGAAGGCGTAGTGCACCAGCTCGTGGACGAGGGTGGGCTCCAACCACCCGACGTCGTCCAGCAGCGCCACCATGCGGGAGCCCTGAAATGGTCGGCCGGACACCAGATCCGGGTCACGACCCTCATAGCCGTTGCCCGGGGTCACATAGGCGACGACACCTCCCCCCAGTCCACGGTCACCGCCGTCGCGCACCGGGGAGAACCAGTCGAGCATCCGGTCGTCGTCGTCGGTGACGAACAGGACCACCCCGCCGCCCGAGGAGAGCAGATCGTTGACCGGGTCGAAGGGTTCGGTCACCTCGAGCAGGAAATCCCTGGTCCAGGCGGTGGCGCGGTCCAGCCGGGACACGACCGGTCGAGCGCTCTCGACCTCGTCGGGATAGGCCACCACCACCCCGTCCTTGGCCGGCAGCACCTCGAGGGTGCACAGGCAGTCCCAGGGGGTGTGTTCCAAGGAGGTCCACCCGGTGACCGTCAGAGCCTTCGATTCGCGGTCGTAGGCGACCTTCCACTGGTACAGGGCCGTGGGCACCACCTGCCGTCCGAGAGGGTCGACCCCGTCGCCGGGGAAGTGCGCACCGGCCGCGACGTTCCACAGGTGGCCCGTGCCGTCCTCGTCCAAGGTGACCATGTTGTCCAGGTTCGACCCGTCGTCCACCAGACTGACGGCACCACCGTCGAAACCGATGGCGTCGAGGTTGTCCCACCAGAAGGTGGCCCGCCGCCGGGCCTCCCCGGAGAAATGCCCCTGGAAGGCGTCACGGTCGTGGGCCTGCAAGGCGTCGGTCAGCGTCTCGAGCAGATCGGAGGCATCCACCTGCAGCGCGTCGTCGTCGAATTCCTCGTTCACCTCGACCGATTCCATCGGCTCCGGAATCGCCGGCGGCCCCGCCGGTTCCGGATACACCTGCGGCAGGTCCTCGGGTGGGTTCTCCTCCGGCGCGGACGTGCTCGGACCCGTGGGCGGGGCCCAGAGGTGGGGCGGGGCCACGACCGCGGGCCGGTCGCCGACGGGGTCGTTCAACGCCCGTCCGGCCACCTCGGCGGTGCACGAGCTCAGCATCGCTGCGAGCATCACCCCGGCAGCGACCCGACGTGCCTTGCGGTGCCGCACGGTCTCCCCCGCTCTCCCCTGCTCGCAGGTTGGTCCCATCATCCCATCCGGACTCTGCGGGTAGGGACGTACGAGACACCCCGCCCGTCACGCGGGCGGACCCCGGACCGCGCGATCCGGACGGCGGTCGGCCCGATTCCCTCCGTCGACCGCCGGCCGCCCACCACCGGCGACCGGCCGAACTCGCGACACCCCCATCGAAGAGATTGTTGGACGCACGTTCGAATCACCATCTATGATGTGGCGGTACCATGCAGAGCGTTCGGTAAGTCACGGGAGGGGACCGCAGGTCATGTCACGTTCGAGGTTTCCGGCAGGGACATGGTGATGCCGGAGGTGACCCGTCACTCGACCTCGGAGCTGCCTGTCGGCTACCGGGAGTTCCTGAGCCAGGTCAAGGCCGAGGTGAAAGGTGCCCGGATCCGCGCGGCCAGGTCGGTCAACACCGAGGTGATCGAACTCTACTGGCGGATCGGCAAGCTCATTCTGGCCCGCCAGGAGGAACAGGGCTGGGGAACCGGTGTCATCAGCCGACTGTCGGCCGACCTCCGACACGAGTTCCCCGGGATGAGGGGATTCGCCCAGCGGAGCCTGGTCTACATGCGTACGTTCGCAGCCGCGTGGCCGGAGCCAATTGCGCAAGGACCCCTTGCGCAATTGCCGTGGAGTCACATCACGACCCTGTTGGACAAGGTCAAGGATCCGGACGTCCGCACCTGGTACGAACTGGAGGACCTTCGCAACGGCTGGTCCGCCGCTGTGCTGGCACACCACATCACCAACGACAGGCATACGCGGGTCGGCGGGGCGCCGAACAACTTCCTCGAACTCCTGGCGCCGGCCGAATCCGACCAGACGCGCGAGCTGTTGCAGGATCCCTACGATCTGGACTTCCTCGCACTGGATCCCGACCACACCGAACGGGATCTGGAGGCCGCCCTGGTCGGTCGTCTC
Source organism: Nakamurella silvestris (assembly GCA_003576535.1). Lineage (GTDB taxonomy): Bacteria > Actinomycetota > Actinomycetes > Mycobacteriales > Nakamurellaceae > Nakamurella > Nakamurella silvestris. The sequence continues at coordinate 10,467 of QXCQ01000206.1, forward strand.
ACCTGTTTTCTGGCCGAACTCGGGTCCGGGTTCGCGTTCGTGGGCCGTCAGTACAAGCTCTCGGTGGGCAGCAGCGACTACTTCATCGACCTCCTCTTCTACCATCTCGCGCTGCGGCGCTTTGTGGTGTTCGAATTGAAAGCCGTTGCAGCGCAGCCTGAACACGTGGGGAAGCTGAACTTCTATGTCAACGCCGTCGACGATTTCCTCCGCCGGCCGCAGTACGGCGACGGCACCACCATAGGAATACTGCTGGCGGCGGACCGCGATGACGTGGCGGTCCAGTACGCCTTGCGCGGGTTGCAGACACCCCTGGCGATCTCGACCTACACGAACCACCGGGCACTGCCCGACGAGGTCCGGCCGGTCCTGCCGAGCGTCGACGAGCTCACCGAGGTCGTCCGCGACATCCGGATCAACCGGTCGCCGGTGGCGAAAGAATAGAGACGCCCGGAACTGTGGGGCACCTCGTCCGACGCGCCAGATCGACACGCGCCGGACGAGGCAACCGGAGGTACCGGGTCGGTCGACGCAGGGTCAGGAACCGATGGCCGACAGGGCCTGGAAGTCCTCGTCGGAGAGGACGATCTCGGCGGCGGCGACATTGTCCTGAAGGTGCGCGACGGTGGAGGTGCCCGGGATCGGCAGGATCACCGGGGAACGGCGCAGCAGCCAGGCAAGGGCGAGCTGCGAGGGAGTCGCATCGAGCCTGGCCGCGATCTCCTGCAGCGGGCCACCCGGCCGGGCGAGCGCGCCGGTGGCCAGTGGGAACCACGGGATGAAGGCGATCTGATGTTCCGTCGAGTAGTCGAGCAGTTCCTCGGACTTGCGGTCCGTCAGGTTGAACAGGTTCTGCACCGAGGCGATCGTGGCGACCTCACGCGCCGCCTCGACCTCGGCCACACTCACCTCGGACAGACCGATGTGCCTGATCTTGCCCTCCTGTTGCAGCAGGGCGAGTTCGCCGACCTGGTCGGCCAGCGGAACCTGGGGGTCGATCCGGTGCAGCTGGAACAGGTCGATCCGTTCCAGACCCAGGTTGCGCAGGCTCAGTTCGGCCTGCTGGCGCAGGTACTCGGGCCGGCCGACCGGGTGCCACTGGCCCGGCCCGGTACGGGTCAGACCTGCCTTGGTCGCGATCACCAGGTCGTCGGTGTACGGGTGCAGTGCTTCCTTGATCAGCTGTTCGGCGACCACCGGACCGTAGGAGTCCGCGGTGTCGATGAAGTTCACCCCGAGTTCGACGGACCGGCGCAGGACCCGCACGGCCTCGGCAGGATCCTTCGGATCCCCCCAGACACCCTCGCCGGTCAACTGCATGGTCCCGTACCCGAGCCGGTTGACGGGCAGGTCCCCGCCGAGGGAGAAGGTTCCGGATTTCGACGCAGTGGTGGTCATCATGTCTCCTAGAAGAAGTTTGTCCGTACGGGGACGTGCAACGCCGCCCCGGCCCGAACCCTTCCCGGCAGCGGACCCGGCCCGGCCGATCTATCTCACACGCGCCGACGCCGAGGACTGGCGGACCTCCAGGCGCGGCGGGATCCGAACCGATGCCACAGCCTCTCCGGACAGTCGGGCAAGAGCCATTTGGACCGCTGTCCGGCCGACCTCCCGCAGATCGTTGTGCACCGTCGAGATCGGGGTGTGCAGCCGCGCCGTCACCGGGTCGCCGTTGTACCCGACCAGCGCGATGTCGCGGCCGATTTCCAGGCCTGCCCGGGTGATGGCGCTGGCCGCGCCGACGGCGCTGTAGTCGTTGACGGCGAATACCGCGCTCACCCGGTCCGCCCCCCGGGCCAGCAGGTCGGCCATCGCGGTGTACCCGTCGTCCACCTGCAGGCCCGCCGGAACCACGGTGACCTCCGATCCCGAACCCTGGACGCCGGCGAGGAAACCGTCGACCCGGTCCCGGATGGAGGGGATCAGCGTACGGTCACCCAGTACGGCGAACCGACGGTGTCCCCGTTCCACCAGATGGTCGGCCACCTGCCTCCCGCCGGAGATGTCGTCGGCGGACACACTCAGGTGTTCACCGGATCTGCGCAGGGCCATCACGATCGGGACCTCACCCGTCGCCGGAACCGGCTGTCCGATGAGCGAATCCGCGAGGATGACCGCGTCGACCCGGCGCCCGAGGTAGGCCCCGACGGCAGCGTCGCGAATGACCGGGTCGGAGGCGGTGGAGGCGACCACGGCGAGATAACCCGACGCCCGGGACTCCTGCTCCACCCCGTCGAAGAGGGCAGCCATGGCCGCATCGGTGATCGTCGGGACCAGTACCCCGAGCAGCCGGGAACGGCCGCCCCGGAGTGTCGCAGCCACGAGATCGGGCCGGTACCCCAGACGGGCGGCCACCTCCCTGACGTGTTCGATCGTCCGCTCGCTGACCCGGTCCGTCCGACCCTGGAGGGCGCGCGAGACCGTCGAGCTGTCCAGTCCCGCGGCGGCGGCGACGTCGGCCATGGTCACGGTGCTGCGGCGGGTGCTGCCTGCCATCTGTCCTCCCTCGTGCGGTGGTACAGCCTTCGCCCGACAGCTCTTGCGTCGGCACAACCATGCGTGTGACCCTGCGCCGGCCCGCCTGACGGGTGCCCGGCAGCCGGTCGGGCCACGTGGGTGGGGCCATTGCATTCCTACCCGCCATCTCCTAGCGTAAGGCCATGCCAATCGATTGGCAGACGGGCGGCGCGGCCCGACCCGAAACGGACCACGGATGTCGAAGGCGGACCACGGAATGAACCAGGCTCGACCCGCACCCAGGGAGACCACCCACGGATCCTGGATCGACGGAGGGTGGATCGACGGCGACAGCAGCTTCGCCGTGCGCAACCCCGCAACGGGAGCCACCATCACCCACCTGCCCGCAGCCGGCAGCGAGGACGTCGATCGTGCGGTCCTGGCCGCACGATCGGCTTTCACCGCCCACCGCCGGGCCACCCCCGGGGTCCGCGCCGGCTGGTGCTTCTCCGCCGCCGCCTCCATCGAGAGCCACGCCGACCTCCTCGCCCGGGAACTGACCCTGGAACACGGCAAACCACTGGCCGACGCCCGGGCCGAGGTCGCCTCGGCGGCCAACGGTTTCCGGGTTGCCGCAGCTGCGGTGCTCTCCGACACGGGGATCACCCCACAGGTCGCCGACCCCGGCAAACGCATCATCACCCGGCGGGAGCCGCTCGGGGTCTGGGCCGTCATCACCCCGTGGAACTTCCCGCTGAACATTCCGGTGGAGTACATCGGCCCGGCCATTTCCACCGGGAATGCCGTTGTCTGGAAACCCGCCCCGACCACGGCGCGGATCGCAGCCCTGTTCAAGAAGGTCCTGCTGGAATCCGACCTGCCGGCCGAGCTGATCCAGTTGGTCGTCACGGACGAGATCGAGGTCGCCCGCCACCTGAGCGCCCACCCCGGCATCGACGCCGTCGGCTTCACCGGTGGTTCCGCTGCAGGCAGGGCCATCGAGCACGCGGCCTGGGACAAACATCTGCTGCTCGAGCTCGGCGGGAACACCCCGATCCTGGTCCTGGATGATGCCGACCTGGACGTGGCAGCGAAAGCCATTGCCGCATCGGCCTTCTGGAATGCAGGTCAGGTGTGCAGCGCCGCCGGGAAGATCCTGGCCACCACCAGGACAGCACGTGAACTGGCGAACCGGATCGCCGGCCATGCCGACGATCTCGTCGCCGGGGATCCGCTGGACCCACGGACGGGTCTGGGCCCCTTGCACATCCCGTCCTCCGTCGACCGGATCCAGCGTCACGTCGACGACGCCGTGTCCCGCGGCGCGGAACTGATCACCGGCGGGGCCGTCGATACCGGTGCCGGGGTCGGCCCCTTCTACCGGCCCACCGTCCTGCTCGACATCTCCCACGAGTCGCTGGTGTTCACCGAGGAGACCTTCGGCCCGGTCGCCGCGATCTCGGTCCTGGAGGACGAAAGCCGACTGCTCGCTGCCGCCAACGCCGGCGACTACGGACTGGTCGGGGCCGTGTTCACCCGGTCCGTCGACCGCGCCTTCGAGTACGCCGAGGGACTGGACGTCGGCCTCGTGGTGGTCAACGACACCAGCAACTACTGGGAACTCACCATCGCCTTCGGCGGTGCCCACGGGCGCTCCTCCGGCCGCGGCAGGCTCGGCGGTGCCTATGCCCTGCAGGAGTTCACCCAGATCAGAACCATCGCCCTGGACGTCGGCTGATGCGGGTCAGCGCGCCCCTGGCCGAACGGATCGAGTTCGATCTCGACACCCTCGCCGGCATCGTCGACACCGACCGGTCCGGGTGGACCAGGACCGCCTTGAGCCAGGTCGACAACGACGGCAGGTACGAGGTGCTGCGGATGATGCGCGGGGCCGGGCTGGTCGCCGACATCGACGGCGCGGGAAATGTGATCGGCCGCCTTCCGGGGCGTCGCTCCGGGCGCAGCCTGATGATCGGCTCCCATGTCGACACGGTTGACGGCGGTGGACGTTTCGACGGCAACATCGGAGTGGTCGGCGCGATCGAGATGGTGCGATCCTTCCGGGAGGCCGATGTCCAGCTCGACCACGAACTGGTGGTGGTCGCCTTCTTCAGCGAGGAGCCCAATCGGTTCGGCCTGAGCTGCATCGGCTCCCGGGCGATGACCGGCCGGTTGCGGCCCGCCGACCTGGACCGCACCGACGGCCACGGACTGCGGTTCGGCGACGCGCTCCCCACCGCCGGGATCGACCCTTCTCGGATCCTGTCCTGCGCCATGGACCTGTCCACCGTCGACGCCTTCGTCGAACTGCACATCGAGCAGGGCCCGTACCTGGAATCCCACGGCAGCCAGATCGGACTCGTCGAGACCATCACCGGGATATCCCGTTTCCGGGCGTTGTTCGGCGGTCGGCGCGACCATGCCGGTACCACCGGCATGGACGTCCGCCGCGATGCCGGGTGCGCCGCGGCCGGTACGGTGCTCGCGGTCGAGCGGATCGCGTCACAGTCCCTGCACGGCAAGGGAACCACCGGCAGCCTCACCTTCACCCCCGAGGCGGTCAACGTGGTGACCGAACGCGCCGAGATGGTCGGGGAGTTCCGCGGACCCGAGTCCGGGTGGCTGCGGCACGCCTGCGAAACGCTGACCGAGGCGGCACATCTGGAAGGTTCGGCCAGGAACGTCACGGTGGACGTGGAATGGCTCCCGCAGCAGGAACCGGTACCCATGAACGAGAGACTGCTCGACGTCTGCGCAGCGGCGGTGGACGAGCTGGGCTTCCGGCGTTCGACCCTGTTCAGCGGTGCCGAACACGATGCGGCGATCATGGCACAGGTGGTACCGACGGCCATGTTGTTCGTCCCCTCTGTCGCCGGCCGCAGTCATTGCCCGGAGGAGCTGACCGAGCTGAACGACATCACCGCCGGCACCACGGCACTGGCACACACCATTTTCCGCATCGACCGATTCGATCGCCCAGCGTGAGCTGCGCGGGCCAAGGAGAACCCATGCCCTTCGACATCACCGCACTCCGCTCCGAATTCCCCTCCCTGGAATCGGGGATCGCCCATTTCGACGGTCCTGGAGGGACCCAGACCCCGCGGGTGGTCGGGGAGGCGATCGCCGGCACGCTGACGGGACCGCTCTCCAACCGCGGCCAGGGGGTGGCCTCGGAGCAGAACGCGGAGTCCGCGATCGCCGAGTTCCGCAGCGCGTGTGCCGATCTGCTCAACGCCTCCCCCGAGGGCATCGTCTACGGGCGCAGCGCGACCCAGCTCGCCTACGACTTCTCCCGCCACCTGTCCAAGGAGTGGGGGCCCGGCGACGAGGTCGTCGTCAGCCGGATCGACCATGACGCGAATGTGCGTCCCTGGGTCCAGGCGGCGGAGCGGAGCGGGGCCACGGTGCGCTGGATCGACTTCGACGTGGCCACCAGCGAGATCATCCCCGCCAGTGTGGAAGCGGCGATCACCGATCGCACCAAGGTGGTGGCCGTCACCGGGGCGTCCAACCTGCTCGGTACCAAACCGCCGGTCCGCGCGATCGCCGATCAGGCCCACGCCGTCGGAGCCCTGGTGTACGTGGACGGCGTCCACTACACCGCCCACACCACAGTCGATCTCACGGAACTGGGGGCGGACTTCTTCGCCTGCTCGCCGTACAAGTTCCTCGGCCCGCACTGCGGGGTTCTCGCCTCCTCCCCCGAACTCCTGGAAACGATCCGGCCCGACAAACTCCTCCCGTCCACCGATGTCGTACCCGAGAGGTTCGAGTTCGGCACCCTGCCGTACGAGATCATGGCCGGTGTGACGGCAGCGGTGGAGTTCCTGGCCGCGGTCGCTCCCGGCGAGGCCGCCGGCCGCCGGGATCGTCTGGTGCACTCCCTGCATGCCCTCGACGTCCACGAGACCTCGTTGCGCCGACGGCTGGAGACCGGGCTCGCCGGGTTCGCCGACCGGATCGTGGTGCACTCCAAGGCCGCCGATCGGACGCCGACCCTGCTACTGACCATCCCCGGCAAGCAGACCTGGACGGCCTACGAGCATCTCGCCGCCCTCGGCGTCCTGGCACCGGCGGGATCCTTCTACGCCTACGAGCCTTTCCGCAAGCTCGCCCTCGACGACACCTGTGGTCTGCGGGTGGGGCTGGCCCCCTACAACAACGAGGACGACATCGACCGGTTGCTGACCGGCATCGGTTCCTTCCTCGGGGCCTGACCCCACCATTTTTCGACACAGCACCGGGAACCGGTGGGCGCGACACCTGTCCGGGGTGCCGTGCCGATCGGGTCCGGGTGCTGTGTCGCTTTCACCTGACGTCGGCCGGCCATGGTGGCAGCGGTCCGTACGTCCACCCGTGGTCGGACGGGACCGTTCGGTAGCGGGAAAACAAATATTCACTCCGCACTACCCATTTGACTGCGGCATCGGTAATTCCATCGTGTTCACACGGTGCCCCGAAGCCGATCCGACGGTGGCGACGTCCGTCCGCCCGACCGCCGGTCTGGAGACACCTGCCCCCACCTGGGATTTCCCACCTTCAGGTGAAAAATTGATCTCACAGCGTCACTACGGCGTAAGTCCATTTAGCCCGACTCCGATACAGACTGCGGACGTTCTGTCAAACCTGGTTTCTGACCAGTGGAAACATCGAATCTGTCAGGTTTCTATCGAGTGATAACAGGGCGTACCAGCGGCGATTTCGCACAGTAATCAAGGGCAGAAAACTATGCATTACACCAACTTCACGTCATAGTTACTGGCGTTGGAATGTCGACCAACGGCAATCACACGTCATGCTCGAAAGGACTTCCACGCCTCATGCGTCCACGTCTCACCACCCGTCGCCGTCTCACCCTGGGTCTGTCGGCCTCCGCTCTCGTCGCCGGCCTGTTCCTGTCCACCGGCCCGTCGGCGATGGCCGCCGATGTCCCCACCGCCCCGGCGGTCCAGTTCGCCGCCACCTGCGCCGGAACCACCGATGACGATCCGACCACCGCCGGCGGCCCGGTCACCGATCTCACCTCGGTGTTCGGTCTGCGGCTCACCGCCTACAACAACGGCGGGGTCGTGCCGTTGTACGACGCCTTCGGTGGCAGTGTGGGTGCCTACCCGCCTTTGTGTGGAGTGCGCTACGACGCGGGTGTCGGCGGACCGGTGACCGAGTGGATGTTCTGCACCGACATCACCTCGGTGGTCTGCGGTACCACCAACGCCGACGGCAGCCTCGCCGATGACCACAGCGGCACGGCCGTCCCGAAGAACCCGGTCACCGATCTGGACGGCAACCCGAAGCTCAGTGTCAACCAGGAGAAGCTCATCTCCTACCTGGTTCAGAAGGGCCACAGCTACACCGGAACCGGAAGCCAGTCCTGGCCCGGCAACTCGGGTACCGCTCAGGCCGGCACCAACTCCGCCGACCGGACCGCCCTGCAGACCCTCATCTGGTGCATCAGCGACGCACCGAGCCCCACCTCCACCAGCGACTTCGGTCTCACCTGCGCGGAGAACCTGGACGCCGCCGAGCAGACACGCCTGCTGTCGCTCATCCCGGACGATGCCAAGCTCAGCCTCGAACTGAACGACGACGGCACCGTCTACCACGTCGGCGACACCGCCAACTTCGCGCTGACCACCAATGTCTACAACCAGCCGATCACCCTCACCGGCACCCCGGCCGGTTCGGTCGAGGTCTGTGACGGCGACGCCACTTTGACCGGCGACCAGTTGACGGTCCTGGGCTCCAACCCGGCGGTCGACACCACGATCACCTTGTGCGCCGTCGGCACCGAGCCCGGCACCATCGGGATCGCCGCCGCGGCCACCCCGCCCTCCACGAAGCACATCAACTGGGCGCAGAGCATCAACACCGAGGGCACCCCGTGCCAGGTGTACGCCAACTTCAGCACCGTCGACGAGGTCCAGCTGGCCGACTCGGCCGAGGTGAGCTTCGAGGCCGTCGAGACCACGACGGAAACCACCCCGACCACGAGCACGGTCGAGACCACCCCCACCTCGTCGACCTCGGAGACCACCGAGACGACGGAAACCACCGAGACGACCGAGACCACCGGGACCACCCCGGTGACCAACACGACGGCCACCACCGGGTCGACCACGGAGCCGTCCACCTACGCCAGCACCACGGCGACCACGACCTCCACCACCCCGGTGCTGTCCGCCACGGGTGCGAACATCCCGACCGCCCTGCCCTGGGTGGGTCTGCTGAGTGTGCTGGCCGGTGCCGGCATGCTCTTCGCCACCCGCCGTCGCAGTGGATCCCACCGCTGAGACCGGTGACAGCTGACCCGACGGTCGGCTGATCCTCCGCCACGACCAAGGCCCTCCCCGTGCACACGGGGAGGGCCTTGGTCGTATCTGTCGACATGTTCTTCCAGCCGTCCCGGGCGAGCGCATTGCTCAGGGCACCGGGCGGACCCCCGCGGTGGCGAAGCGCCGCTGATAGGTGGCCGGTGGGACACCGAGGTGGGCGAGGAACACGCGCCGCAGGGTCTCCTCACTGCCGAAACCGCTGAGCCGGGCGGTGGCACCGACCCCGTGGCCGGCCTCCAGCAGGTTCTGCGCCGCCTCCACCCTGACCCGCTCCACGTACCGGGCCGGTGTGGTGGCGAGTTCCTGCCGGAACAGCCGAGTCAGGTGGCGGGTGCTCGTGGCCGCCTGCGCGGCCAGCCGGGGGACCGTGTGATCCCCCGCCGGGTCCGCGGCGATGAGCTCGAGCACGGCCCGCAGGGTCGGTTGGGGAGGCATCGGCGTGCGTGAAGCGACCGAGAACTGGGATTGCCCGCCGGGCCGCTGCAGGAAGACCACCAACGATCGTGCGACCTCACGGGCCAGGCCCTGCCCGTGGTCGGATTCCACCAGGGCCAGTGCCAGGTCGATACCCGCGCTGACCCCGGCCGAACTGCTGATCGGGCCGTCCGTCACGTACAGGGCGTCGGGCTCGACCGTGACCCGTGGGTGACGCCGGGCCAGTTGGTCGGCATGTCGCCAATGGGTCGTCGCCCGCCGCCCGTCGAGCAGCCCGGCAGCGGCGAGCAGGAAGGCCCCGGTGCACACGGAGGCCACCCGCTCGGCCCGTGCGGTCAGCGACCGTACGGATGGGAGGTGGATCCCGGTCGCGCCGGGCAGCACCAGGTCGTCGGAGCCCGGCAGGAGTGCGGTTCCCCAGGTCCGGCCGTCGGTGACGGGCCCGTCCGTGGCGAGCGAGATGCCCGAGGAGGACCGCACCGGCGCGCCCTGGTCCGACACGAGCTCCACCCGGTAGTTCGCGCCGAACCGGTTGGCCTCGTTGAACACCTCGACCGGGCCGGAGATGTCGAGCAGGGTCACGCCGTCGAAGACGAGCACTCCCACCGTGTGTTGCGACAGCACGTCCGACCTCCCTGGTGACGGCCGCAGAACGGCCCATGTCCTGATCTGTGGATCATAGGGCAGAAAAGACATGGCCGTTCGAGCATGAACCCAGGACCGTGAAGGGACAGTCCCACCACCGGAAGAAAGAGCACCCCATGACCGAATCCATCGCCGGCGTCCCGATCCCAGACACCCCGCTGATCGCCGACGCCACCGCCCTCCTCACCCGCACGCTGGTCCAGGGCGCGGCCAGCCCGCTGTTGTTCCACCATTCGCGTCGGGTGTACCTGTTCGGCATGTTGCACGCCGAAATACGTGGCCTCGCACCGGATCCGGAGCTGCTCTACGTCGGTGCGATGTTCCACGACCTCGGCCTCACCGACACTTATCGCACACCGGAGCGACGGTTCGAGATCGACGGGGCCGCCGTGGCCGAGGAGTTCCTGCGGGCACGCGGGGTGGGTGCCGGCCCGGCCCGGCAGGTGTGGACCGCCATCGCCCTGCACACGACACCAGGGGTGCCCGAGTACATGGAGCCTGAGATCGCACTGGTCACGGCCGGTGTCGAGACCGACGTGCTCGGGATCGGCTACGCCGAGCTCGATCCCGCGGCCGTGGCCGAGGTGGTCGCCGCCCATCCGCGACCGGACTTCAAGGACGCGATCCTGCGTGCCTTCGACCACGGATTCCGTGATCGGCCGGGCAGCACCTTCGGCACCGTCAACGCCGATGTGCTGGCCCATTTCGACCCGACCTTCGAGCGCACCGATTTCGTCGAGGTCATCCGCACCAACCCCTGGCCGGAATAGATCCACTGTTCTCGCGCACGTTGTTGTTCCTCGCGCACGTAGTTACGTGCGCGAGGAACAACAACGTGCGCGGGAAGTCAGGACCTGCTGTCGAGCAGCCCGTCGCGCAGGGCAACGGCCAACCCCGGTGCCAACGGCAGCCGCGGGATCAGGGTTGCCTGAACCGCATGGTAGACATCGGGTTTCCCACTCCAGACGGTGGAGATCGGGTGATTGTCGCTGTCCAGCTGGTGGTGCCAGGAACCGTCGACCCGGTCCATCAGGTACCGATCGGCGTACTCCCACCAGATCTCCAGCAGCTCGGCGTATCTCGGTTCACCGGTGCGGGTGTGCAGCGCAGCGGCGGCCCCGATCCCCTCGGCGGCGACCCAGTGCATCCGGTCCCGGATCACCGGTCGGCCGTCCCAGCCCGTGGTGTAGACGAAACCGTCGATACCGTCGACGGCCCAGCCGTCCTCGACGGCCCGGTCGAAGAGGGCGACCGACGAGCGCCGCAGCCACGGTTCGCTCTCCGGGCCGACGGCGGCTTCCACGTGCAGCAACAACCGGGACCACTCCAGCGCGTGCCCGACGGTCGCGCCGTAGGGCAGGAACGGGTCGTCCGGACGTTCCCGGTTGTACTCGAGGACGGGCTGCCAGGCGGCATCGAAATGCTCCGGCACACGCCAGTTGTTGGGCTCGGCGAACTCCAGCATCACCCGGCGCGAGATCTCCAGAGCGCGGTCGCGCCACCGCACCTCACCGGTCGCGTCGTAGGCCGCCAACAGGGCCTCGACCGCGTGCATGTTGGCGTTGATGCCCCGGTAGTCGGACAGCACACTGAACGCACGGTTCCAGGTGTCGGCGTACAGCCCGGCCGCGGGCTCCCAGAACTTCTCCTCCCAGACCTGCAGGGCCTCGTCGAGCAGCTGACGTCCTCCCGGGCGGCCGGCGGTCGTGGCCGAGGCCCCGGCGAGCACCACGAAGGCGTGGGCGTAGCAGCTCTTGTCGTCGGGCGACTCGCCGTCGAGAACACTGGAGTACCAACCACCGTCTACCCGGTCCCGGAGCGGACCGGTCAGGCCGGCCACCGCGATGTCCGCCAGCTCCGCAGCACCCTCGACCCCGGACAGGGCGGCGAGCGAGTACGTGTGCGCCATCCGCGCCGTCACCCAGGTGTGCACGGGCATGGTCAGATCGGGCCGCCCTCGTTCGTCGAGCCAGGCCGCCCCACCCTGCGGGTGGGGGAAGGAACGGGCGAACTCGTACAGACGCAGGCTCTCCTGCTCCAGGACCTCGGAGGTGAGCGGACGGGTGGTGCGGTGTGACATGTGATGGCTTCCAGATCGTCTGATGGTGTGTGGCGGTTCCCGCCGGCGGTACGAACGCGAGATGAACTCACATGGTGACCGCCGGGACCCCGGGTGGGCTGTTCGCCGTGCTCACGGCGAGGGCGATCGCCCCGACCAGGGCCGCGCGTCTGCCGAGGGCGCCGCGGATGACCTGGAGCTGGGCGGAGACGTACGGCTGGGTGTACCGGTTCACCGCCGCGGCGATACCGTCGATCAGTTCCCCGGCATCGTCGACCAGACGCCCGCCGACAATGATGTACTCCGGATCGACGCTGGAGGAGACGTCGGCGACCACCCGTCCGATCGCCCGGCCCATGTCGTTGAACACCCGACCCGCCGCCGGGCTGCCGTTACCGGTGAGTTCGCGCAGACCCAGGTTCTCCGAACCGGGCCGTTGCCGCAGCAGGGACTCGGCGAAACCGGCCGAGGCCACGGTCTCCAGGCAACCGCGGCTCCCGCAGCGGCACAGGCTTCCGTTCTCCCGGATCTGCACGTGGCCGATCTCGCCGGCCGTCCCGCGTGCCCCGCGGTAGAGGGCGCCGTCGATGATCACCCCCGCGCCGATCCCGGTGGCGGCCTTCACGTACAGGAAGTTGCGCACGCTGCGTCCGGCACCCTGGGCGAGCTCGCCGAGGGCGCTGAGGTTGGCATCGTTCTCGGCCAGGACGGGGCTTCCGATCAGGGCGGCGAGTTCGGCGGCCGGGCGCAGGTCGGTCCACCCCGGCAGCAGGGTCCCGGCCCGCAGCCGGCCCGTGGTGTTGTCGATCGGCCCAGGTACCCCCATGACGACGGAGGAGGGTGCGGCCGGCAGGTCCGGCCGGGTCGCGACGAGCGCGCGGAGGGATTCGGCCGCGAGCTGCAGTGCCGCCTCCGAGGATGCGTCGACGTCGAGGTCCTGGTTGTGCTCGGCCAGGACGGCGCCGGAACGGTCCGCCAGGGCGACGCTGATGTGGGAGTGTCCGAAGTCGATGCCGACGACGTAACCGCGTGCGGGTGCCACGCTCAGGAGCTGCGGTGGGCGTCCGCGACCGCTCGCCTCTTCCGCCGCCCCCACCACACGACCCTCTCCGACCAGTTCGCTGACGACGGAGGCGATGGTCGCCCGTGACAGGCCGGTGCTGGTCGAGAGCTGGGCCGGGCTGATCGGTCCGGACCGGGAAATGGCGGTCAGCACGAGCTGACGGCTGCGTTCCCGAAGTCTGAACGGTTTACGCGGCCCCACCCGCTCGGTCGCCGGGACCCGGGTCTCCCGCTGTGCGATCTCCACGCCTTGCGCCCCTCTCCGCTCTCCTGCCGCCGCGATTCAAGGGCGATCCACGTCCGGCACCCGGCAGACCGGAGGCACCGCCGTCGTGCGTGTGCGGCGACGGCCTAGTCCCGGTGTGGGCACCAACGTCTGACAACGTTGTCTGACGGAACTATGGCAGAACCCTCGCGCAGGGTCAATAGAGGCGCGGCGACGGCCGACCGGCCGACGATCAGTCCCGCGGTACCGACCGCTCGCCCGATCCACGGGCGATGAGGTGGGTGGGCAGCACGATCCGTCGCGGCGGCTGCAGGTCGCCGTCCAGCCGCGAGGTCACCAATTCGGCGCCCAGCTCCCCCATCCGCTCGGGATCATGGGCGACCACCGTCACACCGAGCAGGTCGGCGAGGTCGAAATCGTCGAAGCCGACAAGGGCGGGCGGATCCGCCAGATCACGCAGGGCCCGCATGGCACCGATGGTGATCCGGTTGTTCGCGGTGAAGATCGCCGTCGGCCGCTCCGGCAGCGCCAGCAGGTCCCGCACTGCTGCCGCGGCGGAATCCAGGTCGTGGGACTCCGTACGCAGGTACCGGTCCCACCCCTGGATACCGGCCTCGGTCATCGCCGACTCGAATCCGCCGATACGTTCCCGGTGGGTGCTCAGCCTGCTCAGGTCGCCGACCAGACCGATCCGCCGATGTCCCTGGGCGAGAAGATGGTCGATCGCCTGCCTGGTGCCGCCGCGGTTGTCCAGGACGATGGTGTCGGCGTCCAGGTCCTCGGCCGGCCGGTCGAGGAAGATCATCGGCACACCCAGCTGGCGTTCGGCCTCCAGGTAGGAATGGTCGCTGCTGCTCGTGACGATCATCAACGCACTGACCCGGCGGTCCAACATGTCCGAGATCAGGGAGTACTCCACCGCCGAGTCCTCATCGGTGGACGCGGTGATCAGCTGTTTGCCCTGGGCCCGCAGCAACCGCTCGGCCCCCCGGGCGATACGCGCGTAGAACGGGTTGCTGACATCACCGATGATCAGGCCGACCGAACTCGATCGTGCGCCGGCGCGGAGTTCCCGGGCGATGGCATTACGCCGGAACCCGAGCTGTTCGGCAGCGGCCAGCACGCGTTCGGCGGTCTCGGCGGCGACCCACTGCTCCCCGTTCAGCACCCGGGAGGCGGTTTTGATGCTCACACCGGAGAGTTCTGCGAGCTGCCGCAGGGTCGGCCGGGACTTCGGCCCGGCCGGCGAAGCGACCGCGGCCGGGTCAGGCTGAACGTGCATCGACCCTCGTTCTCTGGAAGTGAGGCACCCGGCTGCGGCCGGGATCGCTACTGACGATATCGGTCCTTCGTCCGGTCGTCGGTGTACCCCGCCGGGAGGACCCTGCCCGGCTCGACGGATCGGGCGCAATCGGACCGGGGAAGCCCCGGCGAAAAGCTCCGCCGCAGGATCCGATAGCGTAATGAACAGCGGGTGCCCCGGAACGAAGGTCGCCTGCCTCGATCGCGCCAGCAGTGCAGGCCGCCAGCAGTGCAGGCAGAGCCTCGCCCGGTGCCACAACATCCCCGGAGGGTTCGTCACACATGCCTGGCCTCGATGAGCAGTTGCACCACGTCTACGAAGAGGTTCTGCGTCGCAACCCCGGGGAGCAGGAGTTCCACCAGGCCGTGCACGAAGTGCTGCACAGCCTCGGACCGGTGGTGAAGAAGCACCCGGAGTACGTGGACGCCGCCGTCATCAAGCGGCTGTGCGAACCGGAGCGCCAGATCATCTTCCGGGTGCCGTGGGTGGACGATGCCGGGCAGGTCCAGATGAACCGCGGGTTCCGGGTGCAGTTCAACTCCGCCCTCGGTCCGTTCAAGGGCGGCCTCCGATTCCACCCGAGCGTGTACCTGGGCATCATCAAGTTCCTCGGCTTCGAGCAGATCTTCAAGAACTCCCTCACCGGAATGCCCATCGGCGGCGGCAAGGGTGGGTCGGACTTCGACCCCAAGGGCCGTTCCGACGCCGAGGTGATGCGGTTCTGCCAGTCCTTCATGACCGAACTAAGCCGACACGTCGGGGAATACACCGACGTGCCCGCCGGTGACATCGGGGTCGGCGGCCGGGAGATCGGATTCCTTTTCGGCCAGTACAAACGAATGACGAACCGCTACGAGTCGGGTGTGCTCACCGGCAAGGGGCTGACCTGGGGCGGCTCCCAGGTGCGCCGTGAGGCCACCGGGTACGGCACCGTCTTCTTCGTCGACGAGATACTCAAGGCCAAGGGCGAGTCCTTCGAGGGCAAGCGGGTTGTCGTCTCCGGTTCCGGGAACGTCGCCACCTATGCGATCGAGAAGGTCCACCAGCTCGGCGGTGTCGTCGTCGCGTGTTCGGACTCCAGTGGCTACGTCGTCGACGAGGACGGGATCGACCTCGAACTCCTGAAGGAGATCAAGGAGGTCCGGCGGGGCCGCGTCAACGAGTACGCCGAGGCCAAGGGCAACCGGACGCATTTCGTCGACGGCGGTTCCGTGTGGGACGTGCCCTGCCAGGTCGCGCTGCCGTCGGCCACCCAGAACGAACTCGGTGGCGCGGCGGCGATTCAGCTGGTCAAGAACGGTTGCCAGGTGGTCGGCGAGGGCGCGAACATGCCCGTCACCCCTGAGGGTGTGAAGGTCTTCGGTGACGCCGGGGTGCGGCTGGCTCCCGGCAAGGCCGCCAATGCCGGTGGTGTGGCCACGAGTGCGTTGGAGATGCAGCAGAACGCCTCCCGCGACTCCTGGGGTTTCGAGTTCACCGAGGACAAACTGGCCGGCATCATGCGCAACATCCACGACCGCTGCGCCGAGACCGCCGAAGAGTACGGCTCCCCGGGCAACTACGTGGTCGGTGCCAACATCGCCGGGTTCATCCGGGTGGCCGACGCGATGTTGGCCCTCGGCGTCATCTGATCACCGCTGTGGCCGTTGGTCACCCCTGCGTCGGGGTGACCAACGGCGGTGCCACGTTGAAGTTGTCGCGGAATACATTGGTGGGGTCGTAGGTGGATTTGAGCGCCTGCAACCGCCGGAGGGTGTCCGCCGGGTAGGCGTCCGCGAGTCGCTCCGCCCGCAGGTCCGTCTCGAAGTTGATGTACAGACCCGAGAAATGGCCGTACAGCTCGTCCCAGGCCGCGTCCGTCCTGGTCCGGTCGGACCCGAAGACGGACACACAGAAGTTCGCCGAGCGGTTGGCATAGGCGGTCGCCTCCGGTGCTACATCCGCGACAGCCCCTCCCACCGAACGGATCTGGAAGAAGTACACCGCGCCACCGCGCAGCAGATCGGCGGCCGCCGCCGCGAAGGCCGGGGTGATGTGATCGATCAACCCGGTCCGGGCGACCGGGTCCCCCTGCCCGTTGTGGATGCCGTCGGGCACGTTCATGATCGCCGCGTACGGCAGGATCTGGGCCGCCTGGTCGACCAGGGGCGCGATCTCGGCGATGGGCTGGAGCCGCCCGACCACGGTGGCCGGGTCGTCGGAGTCCACCACCGAATAGACGTGGGCGATGGGTGGCTGCCCCGGACGGGAGCGCCCCATCGACAGGAAACTCGTCAGATCCCGGGGTGCGCTCTCGACCGCACTCCCCCAGCGCTGCAACATCTCCGCCGTGTCCGAGGCATCGAAGGCGAGTTGGGCGAAGCCGACGTCACCCACCTCGTCCACCTCGAACTCGAAGGCGACGACGATCCCCAGGTTCGCCCCCGCACCCCGCACACCCCAGAAGAGTTCGGCGTTCTCCTCCTCGTCGGCACGGACGACGCTGCCGTCGGCCAACACCATCTCCACCGCCCGGAGATGGTCGATGGTCAGCCCGTGCTCGCGGACGAGCCAGCCGATGCCGCCGGCCGTCGCCAACCCGCCGACCCCCACCCCGCCGTAGTCGCCCGAGCTCAACGCCCACCCGTGGGGGGCCAGGGCTGCCGCGACCTCGGCCCACCGGGCTCCGGGCCCGACCCTGATCCGCCGCGTCACCGGGTCGAGAACCTCGATCCGATCGAGCTTTCCGACATCGATGACGATACCGCCGTCATTGGTCGAACGACCGCTGATCCCGTGCCCACCGCTGCGGATCGACAGCGGAACCGGCTGGGTCCGGGCGAAGGCCAACGCCTCCACCACGTCCTGGACCTCCCCTGCCTGGATCACCAGACCGGGTGATCCGCCGCGCAGGTAGGTCGACCGCACCCGGTCGTAGGCCGTGTCCCCCGGTTCGACCGAGATCCCCTGGAGACGGTCCGGGAGCCCGTCGTAGTTGATGGACTCCCGACGCCGCGAGAGTGTCGCGGTACTCCGCACCCGGCCCGTGGGTGTCCCGGCCGCGCCGCGGTGCTCGTCGAGGGCGGCGCGGAGTTCACCGACCACTTCCTGGGCGAACCTGCGCAGGGTGTCCGGGTCGTCCGATCCGAGGATCAGCGTGGAGATCCCCTCCTCGACGACCAGCGGCAGCAGCTCCTGGACCCACTGCGTCGCCGGCCCGTTCAGGAAGGAACCCGTTGCGGCGGAGAAGGTCCCGGTGATGTTGAGCAGGCGGCGGACCTCCCGCGGGTCCCGGCCGGCCTCGACCGCGGCAGCGTCGATGGCGATGTTCCCGGCCCGAAGGTCCCCGGGCTTCAGATAGGCAAGGGACGGCAGCCAACCGTCGGCCGTTGATCCGACCAGCCGGAGCATCCGCGGTTTGTAGGCCCCGACCCAGATCGGGATGTCATGGGCCGGCGAGGGACCTCGTTTCGCCCCGTTCACGTGATGGTGGCGGCCGTCCACGCGCAGGACGGATCGGTTGCCGGCGTCCCAGATGCCGCGGATGACCTCCATCCCTTCGCCGAGCGCCTCGATGGACTCACCGGCCGAGAGTCGGGCCGTCCCCATGGCTGCCATGGCGTCCCAGAACGCCCCCGCTCCCAGGGCGAGGTCGAAACGGCCGCCCGACAACAGGTCGAGGCTCGCGGCCGCACGGGCGGTGACGGCGGCAGGCCGCATCGGCAGGTTCAGCACATTGGGTGCGATCCGGATCCTCTCGGTCCGGGCAGCCACCCAGGTCATCAGGGTCCAGGTGTCGTGGAACCCGGGCTGGTACGGGTGGTCCTGGAAGGTCACCAGGTCGTAACCGAGTTCCTCACTCAGCACCGCGAGCTGGACCGCGCCGTCCGGCGGGGTGTTGGACGGGGTGATGAAGGTACCGAATTCGAGCCGATGTCCGTAGTCCACGACCACTCCTCAACAAGGTTGTTGCACCAATCATATGTCTCACAACTCAGTTGTGTCACAAGGCAGCGGTGATAATCTGGACACATGCGTTCACGTGACCAGGCCGCACCGGTCGAGATCGACGATCTGGGCTGGTCCCTGGCCATGGTGCTGCGGGACTGGCACCAACGGGTGGAACGGGCCGTCGGCGACCTGCCCCACGGCCCTCGTGGGTATCAGATCCTCGCGGCCGTGGTCCGGGACGAACCCCCCACCCAGGTGGCGCTCGCCACCCAGCTGGGGATCGACCGGACCGTCATCACCTACCTCATCGACGCCCTGGTGCAGGCCGGTCTCGTCGAACGCATCCAGGACCCGGCCGACCGCCGGGCGCGCCGGATCGTGGCGACGACCACGGGCAGGGACACCCTGAAGACCCTGCAGCACGAGGTCCTGCTCACCGAGAACGACCTGCTGTCCCATCTGTCCGAGCCCGAACGCCTGACCCTGCGCAACATCCTGCGCCGCACGGCCGAATCCGTCTACGGCTCCGCGCCCGACACCGACCCGTGCGAGGCCGTCGCCACCGCCCTCACCGAGGGAACCGGGAGGCAAGGCCGCTCCCGAACGCCGCGCTGACCGGAGCGCGGCGACCCGAACGGTCAGCACATGTCCGGGTCCGTATCCTCCGTGGGATGACCACCACCGCACGCCGCCGCCGGGATGTCGCCATCGCCGGTGGCCTCGGAGTGGTCGTGCTGGTGGTGGCCACCGCCCTGTACCTCACGAGCGATGCCCACAGTGTGGCCCACCGGTCGAGCGAGGCCATCGAGGTGACCGCCCCGCACAGCGCACCGTCACGTCTCACCGAGCGATGGACATCAAGCACGCCAGTCGATTTCGCCCCCCTGGTCTCCCCCTACGGTGTCGTGGTCACCGGTGACGGGCACACCGTGACCGGCCTGGATGCAGCGACCGGGCAGCCACGTTGGACCTACGGCCGCTCCAACCTGTCGATGTGCGCCCTCACCTCCGGGGACACCGCTCCGGCCCGGATCACCGACGGCTCAGGGGTGCACGGCATCCTGGTCGCCTTCGCCAAGGGTGACCACTGCTCCGAGATCACCGTGCTCGACCCGCGCACCGGGGACATCGTCAGCAAGGACGGCATCCCACGCCAGCGCACCACCCTGACCGAACTCGGAGCGGTGATCGCCTTCGGCGGCTCCTACGCGGCGAGTGCGACACCCGACCTGATCGAGATGTGGCGATCGGACCTGGTGCGCACCATCCAGTACGGGAACCAGCCGACCCCGGTCAAACCCGGCACCCGACACCTGGGCTGCGCGTTCACCGACATCGCTTTGGCGAGCACCCATTTCGCCACTCTGGAGGACTGCCCGGACACCTCCGCCGACAGTCGACTCGTCATCAACTACGCCGATCCCGGCAACACCCCCATCGGCCGGAAGAAGGACTGGAACACCTTCAAGTTCCTCCCGCGGGGGGAATTCGATCTCGGGGCCGAGCACGCCCGGATCGTGGGCATCACCCGGACCGAGGTGGCGGTCCTGGTGGACGAACCGGCCCCCGCCGTGGTGGTCTACGGCACCGGGACCACGGTCCCGCCTACGGGGACGACCACCGGCGCCCCCACCACGGGTGCAACACCGACGGGCACCACACCGACGGGCACCGCCGACGATCCTGTCGAACCGGTCTTCACCGAGATCTCCCGCGCCCCGGTCGATGTGCCCGCGGAAGGGATCGCCGAATCCCTGGACCCGACCACACCAGGGGTCCACCCGACGGCGAGCACGATCAGCGGCGACAGCCGGTACAGCGTCATCGGCCAGACCCTGCTGGCGGTCCGCGGGGCCAGGCTCGCCGACCACTGGACCATGGACGGCGTGCTCGGCACGGTGTCGGTCGTCGGCTCGCAGGTGCTGGTGCCGGTCGCCGGGGGCCTGGCCGTCGTGGACGGCGGGACCGGCCGGCTGTTACGGACCATCCCCGTCGATCGGGGCGGCTACACCGGGCCGGTCGACGTCCGCACCTCGGGTGACATGGTGATCGAGATCCGTGGGGCCGAGGTCGTCGCCTACTCCTGATCGGGGCGCCCGTGATCGGCAGCAGCATGAGGACAGACGACCACCGGGTGCGCCATGATGGTGCCTCCTGGAACCCCCGACCTGAGGCGGATCGACGATGCAGACCCCCGAGCCGACCACGGCGCGCAAACGCGGCCGGCCCACCGCTGCCGAGCGCGCCGAACGCAGGGACGAGATCCTTGATGCAGCGGTCGAGGAGTTCGGTCGTCAGGGTTATGCGGCAACAACTGTCGATCAGATCGCGGCCACCTGCCAGGTGACGAAGCGGACCATCTACACCTTCTTCGGCGACAAGACCGGTGTCTTCGCCGCGGCCGTCGGCCGTCTGCACGACCGCGTCGCCGCGGCGGACGAACCCGACGGGGTCCCGGCCGACCTGCCCACCCTGGCGACTCGGATCACGATGGTCCTCCACTCGGCCGAGGCCGTCGGACTGCACCGGCTGGTGGTCGCCGAGGCGAACCGGTTCCCCGAACTGGCGGCGGCGTTCTACGCCAGCGGTCCCGAGCGCTACATCGGCATGCTCGGTGATCACGTCGGTGCCCGCACCGCCCCCGCCCTGTTCTCCCTGCTGCTCGGGGAACCGCACCGCAAACGCCTGCTCGGGATGCTGGGGCCGGCGACCGGGCCCGAGGCCCGGGCCCAGGCGCAGACCGCCCTGGCCCAGCTCCATCTCTGACCCCTCCCGCAGGACCTCGCTCCCGACCGCTTCGCGTCGGGTTCTTCGAATCTCCCGCCACTCGTGACCGGGTTTTTCATCCATAATGAGACGATGTAGTGTCATTAATGATCCGCGGCGATGCCCACCCGCATCCGCCGCCCCACGACCGGCCCCACCAGGGTCGACACGAGGAGGGCCGATGGCCACACGTACCCGCCCGTCCGGCGCATCGAAGTCCGTCGCGGGCCCCCGGAGGCAGGCAACTGCCCAGGCCGGGCACCCCACAGCCGATCCGGACCCGGCCGAGATGCTCGCCCTGTACCGGCAGATGGTCCTCGTCCGGCGTTTCGAGGAACGCGCCGCGCGTGCCTACACCCAGGCCCAGGTGGGCGGCTACTGCCACCTGAACCTCGGCGAAGAGGCCACGGTCGTCGGGCTGATGGCCGCGCTGGAACCCACGGACTACCTGTTCACCAACTATCGCGAGCACGGTTACGCCCTCGGCAAGGGCATCTCCCCCGGCCGGGTGATGGCCGAGCTCTACGGCCGGCAGGACGGGGTCTCACACGGCTGGGGCGGGTCCATGCACATGTTCGACGCCCGCGCCCGACTGCTCGGCGGCTACGGGATCGTCGGCGGCCAGCTCCCTCCGGCCACCGGAGCGGCCCTGGCGATCGACTACCGCGACGGCACCGAGATCGTGATGTGCCTGATGGGTGACGGCACCACCAACATCGGCGCCTTCCACGAGTCCTTGAACCTGGCTGCCTTGTGGGATCTGCCGATCGTCTACGTGATCGTGAACAACCAGCTGGGGATGGGCACCACCGTCGAGATGGCATCGGCCGAACCGGAACTGCACCGCCGTGCCGCCTCCTACCGGATGGCCGCCGAGCGGGTCGACGGCAACGACCCGCTCGCGGTGCGGGATGCGGCCCGTCGGGCGGTCTCCTGCGCCCGGGACCGCCGGCCGTTCCTGCTGGAGGCCGTCAGCGGAAGACTGAAGGGCCACTCGGTGGTCGACCCGGCCAAGTACCGCTCGGCCGACGACACCCTCGCCGTACGATCGGCCGACCCGGTGACCGCCTTCGCCGCTCGCCTGCGCGAACTCGGGCACCTGGACGAGGAGACCGAAGCGTCCATCGACACCGCTGCCCTGCAGGAGGTTTCGGAGGCGGTCGCCTTCGCCGAGCAGAGTCCGCACCCGGAGGTGTCCACCCTGTTCGACCACACCTATGCCACCGCCGTACCCAACGACTCCCGGCGGCTGCCGGGCGCTCCGCTCTTCCCGCCCCTGCCCACAGCGGCACCGTCGAACGTCACCGGAGGACGGCGATGACCAGCATGACCTACCGCGAGGCGATCCGACAGACCCTTCGGTCGGAGATGAACCGGGACAACGATGTTCTCCTGCTCGGCGAGGAGATCGGCGTCTTCGAGGGCTCCTACAAGATCACCCAGGGTTTGCTCGCGGAGTTCGGCCCGAAGCGGGTTCGCGACACCCCCATCGCCGAAGAAGGATTCACCGGCGCTGCCGTGGGGGCGGCCATGCTCGGGCTGCGCCCGGTGGTCGAGATCATGACGATCAACTTCTCCCTGCTGGCCCTCGACCAGATCGTCAACCACGCGGCGAAGATCTACGGGATGTTCGGCGGTCAGACGAGTGTCCCACTGGTCATCCGCACCCCGGGCGGGGGTGGCCAACAGCTGGGTGCCACCCATTCCCAGAACATCGAGCTGTACTACGCCTTCGTCCCCGGGATGAAGGTGGTCGCCCCCAGCACCCCGGCCGACGCGAAAGCACTGCTGACGGCTGCGATCCGGGACAACGACCCGGTGCTGTTCCTGGAGAACCTCGCCCTCTACAACACCCGCGGGGAGGTCCCCGACGGTGAGATCGAGATCGAGATCGGCCGGGCCGCGGTGACCAGACCCGGACGGGATCTGACCCTGATCGGCTACTCGCGCACCGCTGCCGTGGCAGCCAGGATCGCCGAGGAGCTGTCCACCTCGGCGGGGCTGGACATCGAGGTGATCGACCTGCGGAGCCTGCGCCCGCTCGACCGGCCGACCCTCGTCGAATCCGTCCGGCGCACCGGGTGCGCCGTGGTGGTCGAGGACGACTGGCTCACCTACGGTATCGGCGCCGAGATCGCGGCCACCATCTCCGACGGGGCCTTCGACCACCTCGATGCGCCGGTCCGTCGCGTCGCGATGGCCGAGGTGCCGCTGCCGTACGCGAAATCCCTGGAGACCGCCGCCCTGCCGTCGGACGCCGATCTCGTCGAAGCCATCCATCAGACCCTCGATGCCGTCGCGCATCGCCGCCTCCCCCAAGGTCCACGCCCATGATCGAGATCCAGATGCCCCGCCTCTCCGACACGATGACGGAAGGAACCATCGCCACCTGGCACAAGCAGGTCGGTGATCCGGTCGTCGCCGGCGAGATCCTCGTCGAGATCGAGACGGACAAGGCGGTGATGGAGTTCGAGGCCTACGAGTCAGGCACCCTCAGCCAGATCCGGGTCGCCGAGGGCGACCAGGCCGTCATCGGGAGCGTCATCGCCCTGGTCGACGACGGCACCCCGGGCACCGGAGATCAGGTTTCTGCCACCGCTGCGACGGTTCTCGCCCCCGGCCCACCGGTTCCGTCCCTCCCGGCCGAACCCACCACAGCGGCAGCCGCGCCCACGCGTCTGCTCGCCAGCCCCGTGGTACGACGGTTGGCCCGCGAGCACGGCCTCGATCTCGCCTCGGTCCCCGGGAGCGGGCCGGGGGGACGGATCGTCCGGGCCGATGTGGAACCGTTGCTGACGCACAGTGCACCGGCCGCCCCGGTCACGCAACCGCTCCCGCCGGTTCCCGATCCGACCGGGACGCTGGAGGCCGCACCGGGACGCGAGGCGGACGGGCCGATGGATCCGAGAGGTTCCGAACGGGTGCGGCTCACCTCCGTCCGGCGTCTGATCGCCGACCGCCTGACCGCTGCCGCGCGCGACATCCCGCACATCCAGCTCACGGCCGGTGCCGATGCCGAGGAACTGGTGGGCCTGCGCCGTACGGTCAACGAGCACCGGACCGCGCAGGGGCGGGCGACCCTGAGCGTCAACGACCTCCTCGTCCGGGCCTGCGCCCTCGCGCTCCGGGAACATCCGGACATCAACGCCTCCTACGTCGGCGCCGCCGGCCCGGGTGATGCACCCCAGATGTTGCGGCACAGCCGGATCAACATCGGGATCGCCCTGGCCTCCGAACACGGCCTTCTGGTCCCCGTCGTCCACGACGTGGACCAGAAGGCGCTGGGCCACATCAGCTCTCAGATCCGTGAGTTCGCGGCCCTTGCGACGACCCGAAAACTGCGCGCGGACCAGATGGCCGGAGGCACCTTCACCGTCAGCAACCTCGGGATGTTCGGCGTTGAGACGTTCAACGCCCTCATCAATCCGCCCGAGGGTGCGATCCTCGCGGTCGGAGCCCTGGTCCGCCGGCCGACCGTGGTCGGTGCCGAGATCGTCGTCCGCCACCGGTTGAACTACACCCTCTCCGCCGATCACCGGATCATCGACGGTGCTGCCGGTGCTGCCTTCCTCGCCACCCTCACCTCGCTCGTCGAGCACCCGTGGAACCTGCTGGCCTGATCAGGCGGCCACTCGCAGCGGGGCCGCCCGGTGGGGACATCCACCGGGCGGCCCTGGCCGTTCCACCGTCGGAAGTGTCATGATCAACCTGGTGGCCGACGGGCGACACCAGGGGGAATAGGCTCTGTGTGGGGGGCCGGGTCGATCAGGACGAGGAGGGGGATGGTGCATGCCGCACAGAATGTTCCAATCCGCATACGCGCGGTACCACCTCATCGGTGCGGTCGGGGTCACCTCCCTCGCCGTGATCATGGCGGCCGCCTCCCTCGCGGCCGGCTCCGAGCACGTGAACCGGATGCCTCCGTTGCTGCTGGTCTGGTGCGGAATCGGCTGGGGCTACTTCGCCCTCGCCCGCCGGCACCGGAGCCCGGCCTGGTGGTTGGTCTGGCCGGTGCTGTACATCCTGCAGGTCGCCACCTTCGACTGGTTCGATCCGTACACGGGCCCCTTGGTCATCGGCCTCTTCTACATCGCCTTCGTGTACGCCGGACTCACCCAGCCTCCCGGCCGGTCCCTGTGGCTGTTGCCGGCCGCCCTCGGGTCCCTGTGGTTGATCATCGACATCTCCTGGGAGCGCGCCGCCGTGCGGGTGGCGATCGCGGCTGTCACCTACTCCGTCGCTGCGGAACTTCCCGCCCGACTGCTGCGCAGCCTCAAGGGGGCACAGGACCGGCTGGCCGCCGCCGTGGCCACCGACCCGCTGACCGGCGCCCAGAACCGGCGGCTGCTGACCAACCACCTCGGAACCCACGAGGGCTCGGCCTACCTGGTGATGGTGGATCTCGACCACTTCAAGGGATACAACGACACCCGGGGCCACGTCGCCGGGGATGAACTGCTGGTCGATTTCGCCCAGATGCTCCGCGACAACTCCCGCGCGGACGACATCATCGTCCGGTTCGGTGGTGAGGAATTCCTGGTGATCCTTCCCGCTATGGATCGACAGGGCACCGAGGCCACCGTCCGCCGATGGCAGACGATCTGGTCGGGGCACCATTCCGGTCTGACCTTCAGCGCCGGTATCGCGCGGCACGACGGCATCGAGGCGGTCGCCAACGCCGACCGCGGCCTCTATGCGGCCAAGGCCGCAGGCAGGGACCGCGCGGTCACCGTCGACTGAGCTGTGCCGCGGACGGTGATCTCGTCCTGACCCGGCAGCTGCGGCTCAGATGGACGAGATGATCATCAGCACCACGAGTGCCACCAGACCGGTGGCGACACCGATCATCCGGGCCAGCGATCGCCAGCGCCCCCGTGACACCAACGGAAAACCGCCGGCCGCCCCCATCTGGTCAACTTGGTCTGTCATAACGCCCCTCAGGTGAGGTGAACCGAGAATTATTCGATCCACCTTCAGTAGACGCCTGCCTGTCGCCGTCGTCACGCACCTGGGGGGAAATCTTTCGGGTGTTTCCTGTGACCGATCATCACAGCACGTCAGCGCCCGGTGTCCGCGTGCTGCGGACACCGGGCGCCGGGCCATCGACAGGAATTTTCCGGGGCACCGTCCCCGGGGACGATCAGTGCCTGCGGCGGGCCCGCGGGACCATCAGGAAGATGAGCCCGGCCAGGACGAGTCCGCCGGCCACGGCGAGCAACGGACCTGTGTTCACCCCGGTGTTCGGCAGGCCGCCGGTGCCGGGTGCGGCGGTCACGGTCGTCGGCGGTGTTGCCGCCGTGTCGGTGACACCACTGGTCGTGGTGCCGGTCGTCGGGGTGGTCGAGGGACCGGTGGCGCTCGGATCCGTGGTGCCGCTGCCGGTGGAGCTTGTCGGCGTGGTCGGAGTGGTCGGCGCCACGTAGGTGCGCACCGTGACGGTGAAGTCCGCCGTCGCCGAAGGCGGGTCGGCGGCCAGCCTGATCAGCGAGAACTTCGCCGAGTTCGGAACGACGACCACATCAGGATCGGTTCCCGGCAGCGGGTCGGCGGCGGCACAGGTGACCGTGGTGGTACCGACCGCGAACAACGAACCCGAGGCCGGCACGCAGGTGACGGGCACGTCACCGTTGACCAGGTCGGTGGCGGTTGCCTCGAAGGTCACCTCGGTACCGTTCGGTGCCGCGGCATCCACCACGATGTCCGCCGGAACCTCGATCACCGGCGCGGTGGTGTCCTCGACGGTGACGAGGAAGCTCCCGGTGGTCACAGTGCCTGCGGCGTCGGTGCTCTCGCAGTTGACCTCGGTCTCACCGATCACGAAGGTCGAACCACTCGCCGGCACACAGCTGACGGCGGTGTCCCCGTCGACCAGATCCGTTGCCGAGACGGTGAAGTCGACGGCAGCGCCGTCCGGACCGGTGGCCTCGGCGACGATGTCGTCCGGCAGGTCGAGGGCGGGGCCGGTGGTGTCGACGACCGTCACGGTGAAGGAGCCGGTCGAGATGTTGCCCGCCTCGTCGGTGGAGGTGCACGCCACCGTCACGGTGCCGAGGGCGAACACGGTGCCGGAGCCGGTGTCGCAGACGACCGGGTCCGTTCCGTCCACCAGGTCGCCGGCCGAGACGGCGTAGTCCACGGTGGCCCCGTCGGCTCCCGTTGCCTCCTGGGTGATGTCGTCCGGAAGTACCAGCACCGGGCCGGTGGTGTCCACCACCGTGACACCGAAGGAGCCGGTGGTCTCGTTCTCCTGGGCGTCCTCGGCCGAGCAGTTCACCGTGGTGGTGCCCAGGGCGAAGGTGGACCCGGTGGCCGGGGCGCAGGTGACGGGCAGGGTGCCGTCCACGAGATCGCTGGCCGAGGTGGCGAAGTCGACCTGCGCGCCGGTGGCCGCTGTCGCTTCCTGGGTGATGTCGGCCGGCAGTACCAGCACCGGGCCGGTGGTGTCGCCGACGGTGACGTCGAAGGAGGCGGTGCCCTGGTTGGTCCGCGAGTCGGTGGCCGTGCAGGTCACCGTGGTGGTGCCGATGGCGAAGGTCGACCCGGAGGCCGGCACGCAGGTGACCGCTACCGGCCCGTCCACCAGGTCGGTGGCCGAGGCGCTGAAGGTGACAACCGTGCCGCCGGGGCCGGTGGCCTCGCCGCTCAGGTTGCTCAGGGGCGCGATGGTCGGTGCCGTCGTGTCGACGACCGTGATCTTGAAGGAGCTGGTGCTGAGGTTCTCCGCCGCATCCTCGGCCGTGCACACCACGGTGGTGGTGGTGAGTCCGAACGTGCTGCCCGACGCCGGGGTGCAGCTGGTGGTGACGACACCGTCCACCGTGTCGGTGGCACTGGTGGTGTAGGTGACCGTTGCGCCGCTCGGCCCGGTGGCCTCACGGCTGAAGTCGACCGGCAGGTTCAGGGTCGGCCCGACCGTGTCGGACACCGTCACGGTGAAGGTTCCGGTCTTCTGGTTCCCCCGGGTGTCGGAGGCGGAGCAGTTGACCGTGGTGCTGCCGAAGGCGAAGGTCGCCCCGGAGGCCGGCAGGCAGATCACCGTGCGAGTGCCGTCCACGATGTCGGTGGAGGTGGCCGTGTAGGAGACGGCCGCGCCGGTGGGACCGGTGGCTTCCTTGATGATGTCCGCAGGCAGCGTCAGCGTCGGAGCCGTGGTGTCCTGCACCGTCACGGTGAAGGAACCGTTGCCCGCGTTGGAGTTCAGGTCGGTGGACGAGCAGTTCACCGTGGTCGTCCCGATGGCGAAGGTGCTGCCGGAGGCCGGCGTACAGGTCACCGGACGGGCCCCGGCGACCAGGTCGTTCGCGGTGGCTGCGAAGGTCACTGCCGCGCCGGTGGGCCCGGTGGCTTCCTTGGTGATGTTCGCCGGCAGCGTCAGGGT
>QXCQ01000206.1:39206-139325 GCA_003576535.1 Nakamurella silvestris
GGTGTTGGAGTTCAGGTCGGTGGACGAGCAGTTCACCGTGGCGGTACCGATGGCGAAGGTGCTGCCGGAGGCCGGCGTGCAGGTCACCGGACGGCTCCCGTCCACGGCGTCGGTGGCCGTGGCAGTGAAGGTCACGACGGCACCGGTCGGACCGGTGGCCTCCTTCGTGATGTTCGCCGGGAGCGACAGGACGGGGCCGGAGGTGTCGACCACCTTCACCTGGAAGGTCCCCGTGGCCTGGTTGCCGTGCGCGTCCGTGGCCGAACAGTTGACCGTCGTCGTCCCGTTGGCGAAGGTTGCTCCCGAGGCCTTGTCACAGCTGACAGTCACCGAGCCGTCGACGATGTCGGTGGAGGTTGCGGTGTAGGTCGCGGTCGCCCCGGCAGCTCCGGTGGCCTGGACCGTGATGGTGGCCGGGAGGTTCAACGTGGGAGCGGTGGTGTCCTGGATCTTCACGGTGAAGGATCCGGTGCTCGAGTTCGTACCGTCGTTGGAGGAGCAGTTCACGGTGGTGGTGGTGATCGCGAAGGTGCTGCCGGAGGCCGGCGTACAGGTGACCGGACGTGATCCGACGACCGCGTCGGTGGCACTGGCGGTGAAGCTGACCACCCGACCGGAGGCGCCGGTGGCCTCGTTGGTGATGTTCGACGGAAGGTTCAGCACCGGCCCGGCGGTGTCCACCACGGCGACCTGGAAGGTGGCCGTGCTGGTGTTCCCGCGGGTATCGGTGGAGGAGCAGGAGATGTTGTTGTTGCCCAACGGGAAGGTCGCCCCGGAGGCAGGAGTGCAGCTGAACGGCCTGCTGCCGTCGACCAGATCGGTGGAGGTGATGAAGTAGGTGACCGCGGCACCGGCGGAACTGGTGGCCTGCCAGGAGACCATCCCGTTGTAGGAGATGTTGGGTCCCGTGGTGTCTTGGATCTGCACCGTGAAGGAGCCGTTGCGCGTGTTGCCGGAGGTGTCCGAGGAGGAGCAGTTCACCGTCGTGGTGGTGATCGCGAAGGTGCTGCCGGAGGCCGGTGCACAGCTCACCGGACGTGATCCGTCGACGGCATCGTTGGCGGTCGCGGAGTAGGTGACGACCCGACCGCCGGAACCGGTGGCTTCAGCGGTGATGTTCGACGGCAGGGACAGCACCGGGGCGGTGGTATCCGGTGTGGCGGTAGGTGTCTCGTTGGACATCACCACACTGGTGGCACCCGTGGAGTTCACGTTCAGGGTGAAACTGCCGAGATCGCCGGGGTTCTGGCCGGCGACCACGATGTACATGGTCTGCTCGGTGAAACCGGCGAGCAAGGGGCCCATCGGGGTGGTGTAGGTGACCGTCGCGCCGCTGGAGGTGCCTGCCACGTTGCCGAAACAGTTCACCACCGGGGAGTCGGGCAGGAAGCCGCCCTGGTAGACACCGATGTTGCCGGTGAACCCGGACGGGGTGAGGGTGACCGTCAGGGTACTGGCGGCCGGACCGACCAGCTTGGCGGCGATCACCTCGTAGTGGGTGGTGACACTGCCCGCGGCGCACGGGTTGCCGGGGATCGCCGACAGGTGGGTGTAGGTGGGGCTCGCGGCCTTGACCGTGCCCGAAATCGAGTTCGAGGCGGCGGAGGCCGTACCGGGAAGTACTACCAATACCCCCGTGAGGACTAAAAGCGCCGAAGCAACCAGGCGAAACAGGCGACGGCTACGTGGCCGCGAATCAGTCATTCGCGGATAATAAGCCCAATTCGGGTGATGAACAGCATTGAGTCATCGGTTGGCTACTTAGACACGAAGTATTCACCCGAACGGCCCCGATGATGACGTCCGGTGAAACTGCGTGCGAGGGCTTTTTCCTTTTGGGTGGTGCGGCCGCCCGCTCCCGGACAGCAAAAACCCGTGGGCCGGGCCTGCGCGGCACCGACCCACGGGTGGTGGGTGAAAAGTTCAGCTTGCGAGCAATGCGGGCTCGAGTTCGGACCGCAGCTTGGCGAGGATGTCCCGCAGCAGTCGTGAGACGTGCATCTGGCTCAATGACAAAGCCGCGCCGATCTCGGACTGGGTCAGCCCTTCCAGAAAACGCATCCTTAAGATCTGCCGGTCCCGATCCGTCAAGGTGGCGACGGCCGGGGAAAGCGTCAGTGCGTTCTCGATCTGGTCGTACTGATCCACCGATTCGGTGCTGCTCTGCGGGAAGGGGGCTCCGGCTTCGGTGATGGCGTCAAGGGAATCGGCCTGGACCAGTTTGCCCGCCATCATCGCCTCCCGGATCGAGGCCTCATCGGCTCCGGTCAAGGCGACGAGTTCGGCCTCCACAGGTTCGCGACCGAGCATCTGGGTCAACTCCGACCTGGCCGCGGTGACCGCCGCGTGCAGCTCCTGGATCCGCCGGGTCGGGCGGATCGCCCAGCCCTTGTCGCGGAAGTGCCGCTTCAGCTCTCCGAGGATCGTCGGCACGGCGTACTGCAGGAAACTCTCACACAGGTCCGGATCACATCCGGCGACTGCCTTGATCAGTCCCAGGCAGGCGATCTGCTCAAGATCGTCCTGCTCGACCCCCTTGCCGCGATACCGGCCGGCGAGGGAGCGGGCCACCCCGATGTTCTCCGTGACGACCTGGTCGTGGAGCTCGCGGACCCGGGCAGGATCCGTGCATTCCTTGGCCTCTTGGAGCAGTCGATGTGTTCTCAACGACTGCTCGGAGAAGGCTCGCTGCTGGGGGCGGGCCTGGGTACCGGCCGCATTCTCGGCCGGGGCGGGTCCGACCGCGGGACCCTCGGTGACTACTGCAGCAATGAAATCTTCAGACTTGTTGTGGTCCATGGTTTTAGCTCCCCGGACAAATGAAGTTTTCCCTGGCACGCTGCTGAACCAGGTCTCCATCTGAACATGACGGCGGGGCGGATGTAAACCCATCCCGCGGATGATTCAGGTTCACTCACCGCCCCGTCCGGACCGCGTGATGGTCACACCTCCGTGGGGAGGGACGGACATTTGGAGATGCCGGTCACAGAACAACCTGGGTTCATCACCCGAACAGACCAACATCTGATCGACTACTCTCACCTCCGCGCGCCACCGAACGTGGAGGTTCTGCATAGTTTCGATCCAAAGTGCATAGTCTCGGCTCGTTCCTCACCGTGATGCGGAGAGGGATAGGCGCGATTCCTTGACACGTTCACGGACAGTGACAGAGTCTGAGAACCTGCCGGGTGCGATCCGGCGGTCGAGTGCATGGAGATCCCACATCTTCGCGCGCACACCTCCGCCACGAACCGTCGCGGCCGGAACCCGAGGGGGGCGCATGACCGCACCAGCACCGTTCGAGCACCAGGCGAACACGTCGAGCATCACCGGACCGACGAGCCGCGGGCTGTTGCGCATGCGTGGGCGCGACCCTGAGCAACGAGGCCGCGTCTCCACACCGCTCGAGCTGCTCTTCGACCTCACGTTCGTGGTTGCATTCGGGCAAGCGGGCGATCAGTTGGCACACCTGCTGGCCGAGGGCCATGTCGCTGCCGCGCTGGGTGGGTTCTCCTTCGCGATGTTCGCCATCATCTTCGCCTGGATCACCTTCACCTGGTTCGCGTCGGCCTTCGACACCGACGACTGGGCATTCCGGGTCGCCACGATGGTCCAGATGGTGGGCGTCCTGGTGCTCGCGCTGGGGTTGCCGGCGATGTTCCACTCCATCGACACCGGACACGGTCTCGACAACGGGGTGATGGTGGCCGGATACGTGATCATGCGGGTGGCGATGCTGTTCCAGTGGTTGAGGGCCGCACGGCAGGACCCCTCCCTTCGGCGCGCGAGCCTGAGCAACGCAGTACTGATCACGGTCGCCCAGATCGGCTGGGTGGCGTTGATCTTCACCGACCCCGCGCTCCTGACCGTCGTCATCTGCTCCGGGTTGCTGTTCCTGATCGAGTTCGGCGGCCCTCTCCTCATCGAGAGGCGGGCGGGCGGGACTCCGTGGCATCCTCACCACCTGGCCGAACGGTACGGTCTGCTCGCGATCATCGCGCTCGGCGAGGGCCTCATCGGCACGATCGCCTCGGTGTCGGCCGTGCTCGACAAGCAGGGCTGGACCGTCGAGGCAGCCCTGCTCGCCCTCGCCGGGACCGGCATCACGTTCGGGCTCTGGTGGGTGTACTTCGCGATACCGTCCGGGGAGGTGCTCCACCGCTACCGTCGCCGAGGTTTCGCCTTCGGGTACGGGCACATCATCGTCTTCGCGGCCATCGCCGCCGTTGGTGCCGGAATGCACGTGGCCGCCTATGTGATCGAAGGGGAAGCGACGATCGGGCCGGTCGGTGCCCTGTTGTCGACAGCGATCCCGGTGGCCGTCTTCATGGTGGCGGTGTTCGTCCTGAACGGCTACCTGCTTCGATCCTTCGACCCCCTGCACGTCTGGCTGTTGGTCGGCTCGATGGCGATGTTGGTGTGCGCTGTGGTGCTGTCCTCCCTGGGAGTGACGATCGGCCTCAGCCTGATGGTGGTGATGCTCTCGCCCGTTGTTGTCGTCGTGGGCTACGAGGTGGTCGGTCGCAAGCATGTCCAGGAAGCGCTGGAGCGTGCCGTCTCCTGACGGACCTCGCGATCGGAAAGGCCGCGCGCGGCCGGAGCCGGCATGTGATTGCGTCGGCACGTAGAACGGAGGCCCCGATGAACGGGGTCGACCACATCGACACGGCACAGTTCTACGGGCCCCACGAGGTCAACCGCACCGCGTTGCATCCCTGTCCCGCCGATCTGGCGATCACGAGCAAGGCACCTGAGGGCGAACGTTGCGGCGACGAAGATCGTTCTGAGCACGGTGATCGCGATGACCTGGGCGCACTCGCGCGGTGACCGCACCGGTACGCCCGATGACCGCTCCCCCGCGTGAACGAGCGGATACGCCGCGCGGAATCGGGTACCACCGGTTTGATCGCCGCCGCAGCACAGCGCAGAATCGATGAACGAGAAGGGTCGAAACGTGAATCCCATCGGGAACCCGAGAAGGCCCCACCCACGTACACCTGGCGGAGGAGGTCGATGATGGCGAGTCTGGAATCGAAGATCCAATCCCTCGCCGGCATCGATCACCGACAGGACATCACCCCCGACAATCCGGTCGCAGATCTCCTCCCCTCCCGGCTGGCCCGGGCCTGTGCCCAGGCGCTGGCCATCGAGGGTGC
The DNA here is from genome assembly GCA_003576535.1 of Nakamurella silvestris. Taxonomy (GTDB): domain Bacteria; phylum Actinomycetota; class Actinomycetes; order Mycobacteriales; family Nakamurellaceae; genus Nakamurella; species Nakamurella silvestris. Next base: position 44,363 of record QXCQ01000206.1, read on the forward strand.
GGGAGTCAGCCTGTTCGGACCGACCACCCGTATCCCGCTGGGGGCAAGCGACGACGAGGCCGAACACGCCGAACGGCTGCAGTTCACGGTCGGTGACGGCCCCTGCTGGGCCGCGCAGGCCACCGGAACCCCGGTGCACGCCGATGAACCGGAGCTGGCCCGCCGGTGGCCGATGTTCCATCGGGAACTGACCAGGGACACGAGTTATCGCGCGATCGTGTCGGTACCGCTGCACGACGGAACCCGACAGTTCGGTGCCATGGACCTGTACTTCCGGAACTCCTCCGACATGCCGCGCCAGGAATGGCCGGACGGGGTCACCGCCGGTCAGATCGTGGCCTCGGAGCTGTCCTCCTACGTGGCGGCCCCGAACCCCGACAGCGGGGCACCCAACTGGATGCGAAATCCGACCGTTGTCCGGCGCACCAGGATCTGGATGGCGGTGGGCATCGTCAACCTGGCCCTGGACACCAGCAGCGCGGACTCCCTCGCACTGTTACGGTCCTACAGCTTCGGCGGGGCCAGAACCCTGGACGACGTGGTCGCCGACATCGCCGACCGGGTCCTCTCCCCCGAGGAGCTCTGGGTCGGCGCACCCTGATTCCGCCGGTCCTGCTACCGCCGGCCCGATCACGGTCCGGCCCACGCTCAGGCGGGACATTCCCACTGTGTTTCGCGGTGGCAGGACATTTCGCGGTGGCAGGACCGGCGTCACACAGAAGAGCGGTGCTGCCGGGATTCGTACTTCCCGGCAGCACCGCTCCGTTACTGATCAGCGCTCAGCAGCGCTGGGCTCGTCCGTTCACAGCTCCGAGAAGCGGTGCAGGAACGCTGCCATCGCCTGACGGCTGACCGAGGCACCCGGGGTGTAGGTGCCGTCGGAGTTGCCATCGGTGATTCCGACGGCCTTCAGCCAGGAGATCTCCTTGCAGAAGGCCTGCGTCACCGGCACGTCCGTGAACGGCGCGGTGGTGCACGCCGCCGCCGGGGTGGTACCCGGGGTCAACAGGTGCAGGCGGTAGAGGAACGCCGCCATCGCATCGCGGGCGACCGGGCTGCCCGGACGGAACTTTCCGTCGGAGAAACCGTTGGCGATCCCGGTCGAGGCGAGCCACTTGATGGCTCCACAGAACTCGTTCCCGACCGGGACGTCGGTGAACGGGGCCGCGGTGCACGCCGGAGCATTCGCTCCGTCGTGGGTGGAGCGGTACAGGAACGCTGCCATGGCCTGACGGCTGACGGCCTCGTTCGGATGGAATCCACCATCGGGGTTACCGGTGGTGATCCCGGATTCGGCCAGCCACATGATGTCGTCGAAGAACTGTCCCGACTTGTAGTCGCCGAAGTACACGGTGATCGACTTCGCCGCGGAATCCGACGGTGCCAGCGCCGCATCTCCCGGGAAGTGCGCCACCAGCTGGTGGACACCGGCCGGCAGACCGGCGATGTTGACCACTGCTGTGCCGTTGACCAGAGTTCCGGCACCGACTACGGCGTTGCCCACCGTGATCGACACCGCCCCGGTCGGGATCCCGGAGGTCGCGGTCACGTGGACCGTCACCTTCAGCGACCCGGTCGTCGACAGGTCCCCAGCGGCCGAGGCCGCTGCCGGGATCGTCAGAGTGGTGGTGGAGGCGGCCAATTCGACCGGCTTCGCCGCCACGGTGACCGTGCGAGTGGCCTCGACATTGCCGGCCTTGTCCGTGGAGCGGAACTTCACGGACTGCGCCGCCGCCGTCTTGGCGACGGTGAACGCGGCGGTGTAGGCCGTCCAGGCACCGGAGCCGATCTGGTACTCGGTGGTCTGGACGCCGGAGTTCGCATCAGCACTGGACAGGGCGATGGTCACCGGGTCGGTCCCGGTGACGTCGGCCGCTGTGACCGGTGCCGCGGCGTCGATCTTCACCGAGACCGACTTGTCGGCCTCGACATTGCCTGCCACGTCGGTGGAGTGGTAGAGGACCGTATGAGAGCCGTTGCCACTGACCGCCACCGCTGTGGTGTAGGCCGTCCAGGCTCCGCCGTCGACGGAGTACTGGGTCGAGGCGACCCCGGACCCGCCGGTGTCGGTGGCAGCCAACGCGACGTTGACAGCCGTGGTGTACCAGCCGTTCTGGCCCTGCGGCGTGGCAGGGTTCAGCGTCGATGCGGTCACCGGTGCGGTCGTGTCGACGACGACGGCCGCCGGGATGGAGACCGACTTCGTCGCTTCGACGTTCCCGGCCACGTCGGTGGCCCGGAACTCGACCGATTGGGCCGCGGCGGTCTTCGGGATGCTGACCGGAGCGGTGTAGGTCGACCAGGTCTGAGTGCCGTTGCGGTACTCGATCTTGGCAACGCCCGAGCCGCCGGCGTTGTCGGTGGCGGTCAACGTCAGCACCGCCGGGTCGGCGGCGCTCACCGCCGCCGTGGTCGTGGGTGCGGTGGTGTCGGCCGGGGCGTCCGAGAGAATCCGGAAGTAGTCGACCTTCGCCGTGGCGGCAGAGGTCTGCTGCACACCTGCTGCGTAGACACCCAGCTTGCCGGTGGAGGCAGCCGGGATGTTGGCCACCGTCTGCGCGAAGGCCGTCCAGTTGACGCCGTCCGAGGAGTAGGAACCCTTGAAGTTGTTGTCCTGTCGCTCCAGTCGCAGCCACCAGACGTCGGTGGCACCGGTGATGGGTCCGTCCTGCTGCGGGTTCACAAAGGCGGCGGCCACGTTCGAGCGGAGTTCGATCCGCCGGTTGGTGGCTGTGTCCCTGATGAAGTTCAGCTTGACGAAATTGTCTGCATCGACGTAGACGATCAGGCCGGTCTGCTGGTAGCCGGCGGTGAAATTGCTTCCGTCGACCTTGGTCTCGGCCACCCAGTGGTTGCCCGTGGGCTGCTTCTGCAGAAGCACGTTCGGTGCCACACCGGGCTCACCGGTGATGGTGTCGAACTCCACCGAACCGTTCTGGACCCGGATCTTGGTCGGATCCGGACGCAGTGTGGTCCAGCGGCAGGCGTCGACCGCCGAGCCGTTGAACTCGTCGTTCGGAGTATTTGCCGTTGCGCTGGCGTCCGGACTGATGTGGAAGTAGTCGAAGTCCGCATTCACCACGGCTCCGGCACTGTTGGCGAAGGCCGCCACACCGATCTTCGGGTTGGCCCCGAGGGTGGTCGTCGTCTTGCGGACGGCGGTCCAGCCGTCCCAGCTGGCTGTCGGCGAGATCCAGGTCTGGCCGTCGACCGAGTAGCTCGGCGACAACGTGGTGCCATCGCTGGTGAGTCGCAGGTAGACCTCGTCCGGGAAGTCCGCGCCGAGGGCCGGTGAATTGGCCTCGAGCGCAGATCCGGCGACTTCGTGGGCGAACTGCACCACCCGCTTGGACTTGTCGGAGGCATCGCGGCCCTGAATGACCCACTTCGCGTAGTTGTCGTCATCGGTGTAGACGATGAGGCCGGCCTGCTGATAGGAGATGTACGCCTTGACGTTGACCTTCGTCGTCGCCTGCCACGCTCCGCTGGGCATGGTCTGCAGGACGATGTTCGGGACGTTGCCACCAGCACCGTAGATGTCGGTCTTGCTGGTGGGAATGGTCAGCTTGCCGTTGTTGACGACCAGGGACTGGTCACCGCGAATGACGCTCCAGCGGCTGGAGTTCAGCGTCGTCCCGGTGAACTCGTCCGACAGATTCCCGAAGCACTCGGTGTTCGGAGCATCCACGGTGACCGTGAAGGTCTTGTGGTTGACGGCACCATCGGCATCGGTCACCGAGAGGGTGGCCGTGTACTTGCCCGGCACGGTGTAGGTGTAACTGCCGTTGGCGGTGTTGACCTTGGCGTTGTCCGTGGTGCCCAGGTCCCAGGAGTAGGAGAGGGCTGAGCCCTCGGGGTCGGTGGCCGCCGCAGCGAGCGCGACGGTGAGCGGTGCGGTTCCGGTGGTCGGGGTCACGGTTCCGGTGGTGATCGCAGGCCGCTGGTTCACGGTCGCGCCCTTGCCGATGAAGTCGACCCAGTTGACGTTGGCGACCGAGTCGTTGGTACCGGCCTTCTTCGCGACGAAGTAGATCGTGCCGGTCGTGGTCGGGACATTGGTCAGGGTGACCTGCGAGTTGTCGAACACCTGCCAGCCCGACGTGGCCTTGCCGGGAACGGTTCCCAGCAGCTGGCCGTTGACCGGGTCGTTCCAACGGATCTCGAAGTCGGCACCGGCGGTGCCGGCGGCCCGCATGCTGATCGCGGTGATGTTGGTCAGGTTGACCCGGTCGTAGGCGAACCAATCGCCCGGCTCCATGAATCCGATATTGGAAGTGCCGCCGGCGGTGTCGGTGGTGGCCTCGATCGTGACACCGGCGTCACCGGTGGAGGTGGTGCCGGGGATACGTCCGGTCGAGCTGAAGTGCTCGGCCTGCAGCCGCTTGGTCTTCAGAACGATCGAGCTGGTGCCGGTCAAGGCCGGAACCGTTCCGTTGCCCTTGTCGGTGTAGGAGACCTCGATGATCCAGAACAGGTTGACGTCGCCGCCGTGGCCGCCGTCCTCCAGGGTCTGGATGGTCGCGGTGCAACCGGTGGTCTCGTTCATCGGGTGGGCATGTGAGGAGCCGCCGGAGACGTGGCCTAGCTGGCTGCTCTCCATCACCGAGGTGCACGGGATCTGCCCGCCGGCGGTGGAGCCGTCCTCGACGTCGGTCACCGACGCGGTGTAGGTCAACTGGTCACCGAACTCGAAGAACTGTCCGTCCTTCGGGCCGGTGATGGTGACCACCGGACGGGCATTGCCCGAGGTGACGACCAAGTTGGACACACCTGTCTTGCCGTCCTCGTCGGTCACGGTCAGTTGAACGTTGAATACGCCGGCCGCGAAGGAGTGGGTCGGGTTCGGCTGGGTCGAGGTCTGTCCGTCGCCGAAGGTCCACAGGTAGGTGAGGGCGGTGCCGTCCGGGTCGACCGACCCGGCCGACGAGAAGTTGACAGCCAACGGGGCCACGCCGGAATCGACGTTGGATGCGGCCTTGGCGATCGGGGACCGGGTACCGGCGAGGTAGTCGATCCGGTAGATGCCGGAGTCGCCGTTGTTCTCCCAGCCCGAGCCCCAGTCGATGATGTACAGCGCACCGTCGGGACCGAACACCGAGTCCATCATCTTGATCTCACGGGTGTCCGGGGCCGGCAGCTTGTGCTCGTGGATCTGGGTGATCTTGAGCGGCTTGGTGACGTCGGTGTCGGTGAGGATGGAGAACATGTTGTTGTTGTTCCACTCGGCCATCAGGGCCTTGCCGTCCCAGGCGGCCGGCCACTTGACGTCCGACACCAGGTTCGGGTCGTAGCGGTACATCGGGCCGGCCATCGGGGCACCGCCGCCGCCGATCTCGGGCCAGTCGGTGCCTGCCGAGTAGTGGTAGTAGATGTCGGCCGGGATGGCCGGCGGCAGCTGGGTCAGGCCGGTGTTGTGCGGAGAATCGTTGATCGGTCCGGTGGCGCACTCGTAGGCAGCCCCTGCGGTCAGAGTGGCGAAGTTCCACCGTTTGTAGGCGGCGTTGTTGCCGGTGCAGAACGGCCAGCCGTAGTTGCCGGGGGTGTCGACGATGTTCCACTCGACGGTGTTGGCCGGACCACGGTCGGCACTGGCCGAGCCTGAATCGGGACCGTAGTCGGCGACCATGAGATGGCCGGTCTTCGGGTCGATGTTGATCCGGAACGGGTTACGGAAGCCCATGCCGAAGATCTCGGCCTTGGTCTTGGTGGTGTCGGAAGTGGCCGGGGGGAACAGGTTCCCGGCGGGGACGGTGTAGGTGCCGTCGGCCTCCGGGTGGATGCGGAGCACCTTCCCCGACAGGGAGTTGGTGTTGCCGGCACTCCGGGAGGAGTCCCACGCCGCGCGGTCCGGGTTGGTCCGGTAGTCGACCGGGGCGAAACCGTCGGAGGCGAACGGGTTGGAGTTGTCGCCGGTGGCCAGGTAGAGGTCCCCGGTGGTCTTGTTGAAGGCCATCGATCCGCCGTGGTGGCAGCACTCGGCCCGTTGGACCGGGACGTTCAGGACGATCTTCTCCGAACCGGCGACGAAGGTGTTGTCGGCGGCGACGGTGAAGCGGCTGATCCGGTCGACCGAGTCGCTGGTGGGGGACCAGTAGATGTACATCCAGTTGTTGGTGGCGAAGTTCGGGTCCAACACCATTCCCAGTACGCCGGACTCGTTCGCGGTGAAGGCCGGAAGCGTTGCCACGACGGTGGTCTGCTTGGTGGTCGGGTTGATGACCTTGACCTTGCCAAGTCGCTCGATGTAGAAGACCCGCTTGTCGGCGGCGACGTCGAGCATCATCGGGTTGTCGGTGTTGTCGTCGAGCTTGACGACCTCGAAGTTGCCGGGCACCGTGGCACCGCAGTCCGAGGGGACGACGCCTGCGGTGGTGGCGATACCGCCGAGGATCATCTGCTTGAAAGCGGCATTGGTCCAGTTGGTGGCGTCGTGTCCGAGGGCGTTGTACGCCGCACGGCCGCCGTCGTAGTTCTGACACCAGGCCATCGGGTGGTCGTAACCCATGGTCGATCCGGTGTAGGACCGGGTGTCGATCGACACCTGGACGTGGACCTTGTCCCGCGGGTTGGTGGTGAAGTCGTACAGCTCGTCTGTCATGGAGACCGTGTCCGGCAGGCCGACGGTCGCCGGGGAGACCTTGTCCTCGATGAACAGTTTCATCGGCTGGATCGCCGGGTGCTGCTTGAAGTACGCACCGACCAGACCGCCGTACCAGGCCCAGTTGGTGTTGGAATCGGCCGCGGCGTGGATACCGAAGAAGCCGCCGCCACCCTTGATGTAGTTCTCGAACGCGGTCTTCTGCGCCGCGTTCAACGCATCGTTGCCGGTGGTCGACAGGAACACGACCGTGGAGTACTGGGCCAGGTTCGCCGCGGTGAACACGGTCGCGTCACTCGAGACGTCGGTGGTGTAGCCGTTGGCGGCGCCCCAGGAGGTGATCGCCGCACTGCCGGCGGCGATGCCGTCGGTGTGGTTGAAGCCGGTCAGGCCGGTCCAGACGAGAACCTTGTACCCTGCGGCCTTTTCCTTCGCCTCGACCCGGGGGCCGGAGGAGGCCGCCTGTACCGCGGCCTGCACCGCGGCGACCTTCGCAACGGCCGGCGTGGCCGGGGCCGCACTGGCTGCCGGGGCGGCGACGAACGAAGCCATGGACAGTCCGAGGGCGGTCGCAAGCACCGCCGTCATACCGCGGCGGAACCGGCTGGCGCCGATCCGCTGGGAACGGAGGTGGAACGGGGTGGAGCTCGCAGCAGCGCCCTCCCCGTTCCACCGGTTGCGGGTCATCGTTCACTTCCGGTGACGATGACGAGTGGGAGCCCCGGTCCGAACATCTCCAGGGGTGGTTGTTGCGCGCGTGGTGCTGAGAATGATCGGGTTCGCAATGCGCGAGGCATGAACCGTCCTTCCGACGACGTTGTACGAAGAAGTGGTGTCATGGCGCGCGCAGCCGCGCCGGGAACACAGGGCACTCATCGATGAGGCCCCTTGGAGCTGAAAGTCTTGACCGCCCGCGGTCTGCCGAGATCCGACACCTGCAGTGGTCCTCATGTGCCGACCTTGGAACGTCTCCCTTCCTGGGTCATCCGGGAGGAGTCGGCCGGCGGCCGTCTCCTTGGTTCGTGGACTTGCCGCGGCTGCCGATGTCGGGCGACGATCGGTGCCGAGCGGACGAGGCGATGTAAAATTGCATTCGTCTGTTGGATGACTAAACTAAATCGGAAGGCTCCCGTCAACGCCCGTTCGGGTGATGAAAATCGGTCCAGAGGCGAATCCGGCGCGAAGTGTCAGGTTCGGAACACGAAATCCTGACATATCGTCATTTACGTTGGCTTGCTGGGCTTTCGCAGCGGACCCATCGATTAAGGCGAGACCCGAAAAACCCCGCGCCGCCGTCGACCGGCTCACCGACCACCGGTCGAGGATCCCTCCGAGTAGTTCGTATACCGACTCGACGAAGTCCATTGCCAGACCTCGACAGGTGTGCAATAGTGCACCGTGCCGTCGTCTGTTGTCTCCTCCTTGAACCGGTCCGGACACCCTCGACGCCGGGGCGCGGCCGGGTGGTGTCCGGCCGCGCCTCACATCAACCCTGCGATGCCCTGGCACCGGATCTCGACGGCCGACGTACGACCGCCGTTCACGATCCCGTCAGTCCCCGGCTCCGTTCCCCCTGTCCACTGACAGGTGGCCGAGGTTTCCACTCCGCGGCCTACCTCATTGCCTCGTCAGACGGGACTTCCATGCCGCATCACTCGAATCATCCGTACATCAAGCGGGCCGTCCGCACGGCCACGGTCGGCGTTCTCGCCGCTGCCGTGATCGGCGGCGGCGTCAGCTGGGGTCTGAGCGCGTCGAACACGGACGCGGCCCCGGCCAACCTCGGCCAGCACGGGGGTGCTGCCCGCCTCGACGGCGATCAGAGCGACACCATCAAGGCGCTCATCAACCCGGCGAAGGCCAAGAACGTCATCCTGCTGATCGGTGACGGCATGGGCGATTCCGAGATCACCTCGGCCCGCGACTACGAATACGGTGCCGCCGGTCGGCTGCCCGGCATCGACGCCCTGCCCTTGACCGGGCAGTACACGACCTACTCCTTGAAGAAGGGCACCACCCAGCCCGACTATGTCCCGGACTCCGCCGCCACCGGTACCGCCTGGTCCACCGGCACCAAGAGCTACGACAATGCCGTCTCCGTGGACACCTACGGTGTTCCCCAGACCTCGCTGCTGGAACTGGCGAAGGCGAACGGCCTCAAGACCGGTGTTGTCACCACCTCCGAGATCCAGGACGCCACACCGGCTGTCCAGCTCGCCCACATCTCCCAGCGCTCCTGCTACGGCCCGGTCAAGACCTCGACCACCTGTGCCAGCGAGGCTCTGGAGAACGGTGGACTCGGCTCCATCACCGAGCAGATGCTCAACACCCGGCCTGATGTCACCCTCGGCGGCGGTGCCGCCACCTTCAACGAGGTGGCGAAGGCCGGCCAGTACAAGAACCAGACCCTGCTCGCCCAGGCCCAGACCCGCGGCTACCAGCTGGTCAACGACAAGGACGGCCTCGCGGCCGTCACGAAGGCCGACCAGGACGCTCCCCTGCTCGGACTCTTCCACGCCGGCAACATGGATGTGCGCTGGAAGGAGATCCCGGCCACCAACGGCGGCGCGGATCTGCCCGCCGCCAGGTGCCAGGTCAACCCCACCCGCAACCTGGGCCAGCCGACCCTGGGAGCGATGACGGAGAAGGCGATCAGCCTGCTCGACAACGACAAGGGCTTCTTCCTGCAGGTGGAAGGTGCCAGCATCGACAAGAAGGACCACAGCGCAGATGCGTGTGGCCAGATCGGTGAGACGATCGATCTGGACGAGGCCGTGCAGGAGGCGTTGAAGTTCGCCGAGGAGCAGGGCAACACCAGCGTTTTCGTGACCGCCGACCACGCCCACACGAGCCAGATCGTCGACGGCAACACCCCCGGACTGAGCGTCAACCTGCTGACCAACGAGGGTTCCGAGCTGAAGATCTCCTACGGCACCGCTCCTATCGGCGGTTCCCAGCAGCACACCGGTTCCCAGCTGCGGGTGGCCGGCTACGGCCCGCGTGCGGCCAACGTGATCGGCCTGACCGATCAGACAGACCTCTTCTTCACCATGCGTGATGCGCTGGGCCTGAAGACCGTCGCGAACCCGGTCGTCGCACCGCAGATCGTCACCGGCCCGCAGCACACCTCGGTCGCCGAGGGCGGCAGCGCCACCTTCGGTGTCACCACCGACGAGTCCGTCGCGACCTACCAGTGGCAGTTGAAGAAGGCCGGTGCGGCGAACTTCACCGATCTGACCGGCGAGACCTCCGACATCCTCACCCTGGCCGGTCTCGCGGCCACCGACAACGGCTCCGAGGTACGGGTTGTCGTCACCAACAAGGTGGGAACGACCACCTCCGCCGCCGCCCGTGTCACGGTCACCCTGGAGAACGACGGCCGCCTCGCGGCCTCGAGCGTTCCGGCCGTCGTCGGAGCCACCCGCGTCGGCTCCACCCTCACCGGTTCCGCCGGCGTGTGGAACCGGTCCGACGTCGCCTTCACCTACAGCTGGCTGCGCAACGGCAAGGCCATCAGCGGCGCGGTGAAGAGCACCTACAAGATCACCGCCGCCGATGCCGGGGCCACCCTGTCCCTGCGGGTCCAGGCCACCAAGGCCGGGTTCAAGACCGGTACGGCCCTGTCCCTGTCGACCGCCAAGGTCGCCAAGGTCACGCCGAAGATCACCGCCGCAGTCGCCAAGAAGTCCCTGGCCGTCACGGTCTCCTACTCGGGCCTGACCTCCGTCACCGGAACCGTCTCGGTGTTCGACGGCAAGACCGTTGTCAAGACCGGGGTGCACCTGGTGAAGGGCAAGGCGACCGTGTCCCTGGCCTCGCTGAAGAAGGGCAAGCACAACCTGCGGGTCGCCTTCTTCGGCAACGAGCAGCTCAACTCGGGCAGCAAGAACCTGACGGTGCGGATCAAGTAGGACCACACCGGGTTGGGGGTGACACCGACCAGGTGACGTCCCCGCCGATGTGACGAGGCCGGGTGGTGAGGAGCGGGAGATCCTCACCACCCGGCCTCGGTCTGTTTCTGGCCCGGTGTCGCGCTCGACCTGAGGAGTGAAATAAGGGTCGCCTTACCCCCGAACGTGTGGATTTCGCAGAAATTCCGGCCCGCGACAACAATCCACGCAACCGTGAACACCATTCACCGAATACATCACATCCACACAAGACCCGACCAGGGCACGTCGGATCAGGCGCACATCCCAGGAATGCCGTCGCGGGATCTGTCCGAGTCCGGTTCTCTGGCAACCATTCCCGTCTACCCAAGCCTTCAGTACAGGCCCACCCAAGGGCCGGCCGCCGACATCAACGGACCTTTCGCCGGATTCGGCAACAATGGTGTGTCGACCGGCCCGGACCACTATCGCCGCCACAGCTCAAGATCAACTACCCGTGAATTAGGCTAGCCTTACCTCGCTCGCACTGTCGCGAGTGAGGTAAGGCCGCTGTGTCCTGCGGCCCAGCCTCCCCGGACATCACAAGGAGAGTTGACATGGCATTGAGCAGACCACCGCGAGCATCTCGCAGGCTACGAAAGCCCTGGTCCGCCTTGATGATCGGAATTCTGGCGGCCGGATCCCTGACGACGGGAGCCCTGCCTGCACGGGCGGCGGCACCGGCTGCAGGCTCCGGCGGGGCTCTCCTGTCGAACGGTCCGGCCACCCCGCTGGATCATGTGGCCTTCGAATGGGCCATCAACAACCAGCACCAGGCCGCCTCCCAGGCCGGCGGGTGCGACTACTTCGTCGCCGGGGAATCGGACGGGTACGCCGGCACCTACCGCACCCGGTCCGGCAATGTGCAGATCATCAAACGGGCCGCCGACGGCTCCGTCCTCCCGGTGGGTGTGCCGAACCGCTGCCGCGCCGAGGGAACCGGCGGCACGATCGGCCAGCGGATGCTGTTCACCGAAGGAGTCGGCGAGATCCGCACCGACGGCTCGGCCACCGTCTCCTGGAAGGGCCGCGCTTCCGTCAACGCCTACGGCGGACTGGTGCCCTGGTACCTGGAGAACCCTCGCCTCGAGGTCGACACACACGGCGACGGACGGATCGTCGGCGATCTCGGCGGGATCGGGTCCTCCTATGCCAACCCGATGATCCGGCAGCCCCTCGAGCCCATGAGTGATGTGACGGTCATGGACTTCAGCGACATTCGAATCACCCCCACCGGTTTCACCGCCACACCGAAGTACACCCACGTCGACTACGTCCCGCTCACCGATGCGTTCCGCCCGGAGCTCGGGCGCCTCGCGATCTCGGCGATCACCCCCGCGACCCGTGCCGCGAACCCGAACTGGGGTTCCTGGAACCCGCTCTTCGTGGACTTCCAGTACCGCACCGGTCTGTCCAGCTACTGGCATTCCAGCGGCGGGGAGGCGGACTCGAAGAAGCCGCCGCTACCGTTCGACATCCGGTTCAACTTCTCCACCGACGACAGCCAGAACCCGCCGTCGGTCTTCCTCGGGCCCGAAACGCAGTCCGTCTCGGCAGGCGGCACAGTGGTTCTCACCGCGGCGGCCACCGGAGCCCCGGTGCCACGGTTCCAGTGGCAGCGGGAGATCGGCGGGGTCTGGACCGATCTGCCGGGTGCCACCAGCAGCACCCTGCGCCTGGTCGGCCTGACGATCGAGGCGGACAACGGCGCCAGGTACCGCACGATCCTCACCAACGACCGCGGTTCGGCCACCACGGAGGCGGCCACCATCACGGTCGTGGCCTACCGCCCGGTGGTCATCGTCACGCCGCCGACCGACACCACCGCTGCCGCAAGCGGTTCGGCCTTCATCATCGCCGCCGCCACCGGGTCGGCCCTGCGCTACCGTTGGGAGACGAGCAAGGACAACGGCCAGACCTGGTCCGAGGCCGGCACCCTGTCCTACCTGTCCCTGGCCGACCTGCGACCCGACCAGAACGGCCTGCGCTACCGGGTCACCGTGAGCAACGGCGTCGACACGGTGACCACCACCCCGGCCACCCTCACCGTCACCACCAAACCGCTGGCGATCACCTACGGGGAGTACAACCGGACGGTGTTCCACGGACGCACCGTGCGGTTGGTGACCTACTTCGACGGTGCCCCGTACGGTGTCTGGACCTGGGAGCGGAGCACCGACAACGGCAAGACCTGGAAGCCGGTCAAGGTCATCCGCAATGCGAACAACGTCGATCACGTCTTCGTGGCCGATCGCGCCGACTCCGGCGACCTCTACCGGGTGCAGGGTGACAACGGCGCGGGACCCGCGGTGGCCGCAGGTCCCTGGCGCATCACGGTCCTCGACCCGACGAACACCGGACCCGAGATCCACGTCTCCGGCATCGACGCCCTCGATCCGACGATCGCCCACCGCCTGCCCTTCACGGGGGCCGGATTCCCCCTCCACCAGGAGTTCCCGACCGGAACGGCCCGCAGTCTGGCCGTGCGGTTGATCGAGGTCGGCACCTGGGAACCCGGACAGGCGATCGACACCTACCTCTCGGCTCGAGGGGTCGGTCTCGCTGCCGACGGTTACCTCTCCGAGACCCTGCTCACCATGAACGCAGGGGTCCTCGACGTGAACAAGAAGTACGAGGTCATCACCTATCGGGCAGCAGTTCCCTCCGACACCCGTTACATCACCCGTACTCCCGTGCACCTGCTGCGCCCACCGACGATCGAGCAGCAGCCGACGAGCCGCACCGTCACCGCCGACGGCACCGCCGAGTTCTCGGTCACGGTCGATGCCGACTTCCCGCTGTCCTACCAGTGGCAGCGCAGCGACGACGACGGTGACACCTGGACCGACCTGCCCGATGCCGATGCGACATCCGTCGAGGTGACGGCCAAGGTTCGGGACAGCGGCGCCTTGTTCCGGGTCGTCGTCTCGACCATCGGCGGCACCGTCACCTCCCACGAGGCCCGGTTGACCGTGCGCTTCGACGGCGCTCCGGTGATCACACAGCAGCCGAAGAGCCTGTCCGCCACGGTAGGCGACCGGTTTGTCCTCGAAACCCAGGCCACCGGCAGTTATCTCAGCTTCCAGTGGCAGGTCAGCATGGACGGCTCGGCCTGGGCGGAGATCGACGGCGGGGACAGCCGGAGGCTCGCGGTGCAGGCCACGAGCACCGCCCTGTCGGGTGCCAGGTACCGCGCAGTGGTGACCAACCCGGCCGGTGACCGAACCACCGACGTCGCCACGCTGACCGTGGCACCAGCTGTCCCGACCGTCAGGATCACCGCAGCGAAATCGGCCGTCTACGGCGGATCGACCTACGTCGGCGTGACAGTTGCTGCACCCCAAAGTGTTCCCACCAGCGGAAAGGTGACGTTGAAGGCGGGCAGTACGGTCCTGGGAACGGCGTCGTTGACCGCGGGTTCTGCACGTTGGACGGTGAAGACCGCCGGCTTGAAGGTCGGCAGCAACAAGATCACCGTTGTCTTCGGCGGGTCGGATGAACTCCGGACGGCGGTCACGACGACCACGCTGTCGGTGACCAAAGCGGTGTCGACGACCCGGACTGCAGTCGCGGCCGGGACGATCAAGGTCGCCGGCCGCCCGAAGGTGACGATCTCGGTCGCCGCCGTCGGGACGTCTCCGACCGGGAAGGTCCGGGTCGACGTCGTAGCCATGAACGGGAAGAACAAGGGCAGGACCATGGCCGGTGTGGTGAAGACACTTTCCAAGGCCTCGGCGACACGGGGCGCTGCCTCGATCACCCTGCCTGCGGTCCGGGCCAAGGGCAGCTACCAGATCCGGACGACCTACACAGGTTCCTCGGTCGTCACCGCCGGAAAGGCGAAGGCGGTCACCCTGACGGTGAAGTAATCACCTTCCTGTGGCCACTGGAATCAGCGGTGCCTTTTCTGACGTTCGGCGAGTCCGGTCGGAAAAGGCACCGCTGTTCGTCTGCGGCCCGGAGCGATCAGATCAGCAGCAGCGCAGCGAGCGCAGCGGCCCGAACCGCCTGCCACTCGTCCGCGGTTTCCAGGGCCCCCACCGTCCACAGGTGACCGTTGCCCTGCTCACCCATCAGGATCAGCAGATTCTCGATCTCCCGCAGCCGCTCCGCCGCGGCGTCGCGCAGCCAACCGGCGGCCACGAGTTGCGGTATCAGCCGCACACCGTCGTCGAAGTCGAGGGTCAGCTCGTCCGCGCGGACCGATTCCCGCGGAAATCCCAGGGACATGATCCAGGTGATCTGGCCCTCCGCCGGCAGGGCAAGGACGGCCGTCGACCGCACCAGCCGCGCCAGGTACACCCCTGAGATCTCGGTCATGCATCCACGCTATCCCCGTTCGATCGGTATCCGAGGCGATCGACGCAGCGTCACCGACAACGCGTTCCTGCCCCCGCCGCGCGCGCCGAGAACCATCGCTCCGGGAAGCAACACCCACCGAATGGATGAGGAGGGTTCTGCGGCGGCACCGCCATCCCGGTCTATTCATCGCCGCTGGTAAATCCCGCTCGGCAGATGAGGTCGCCCGGCCGGGAAGTCTCCCGGCCGGCTCCGACCACGGCAAACACGGTCCCGCCACCAGCGGCCGAACGGGGTATAACCGCGTGTCACGATAACTCGGTCATTTCACCCCAATTGCTGACAAATACCCCACCGATGGCAAGATCATCACCGCAGGAATGAACACTCTGTCGACAACTTCCGGTAAATCCGCGTGATGCGCATCCCTTGAGAAAGTCTCCTGGGGGGGAGCGGGGAAGCCCGGCGACAGGCAACGAACTTCTCTCACGAGATCAAGAGCAAGGGATGCGTACATGACCGGCTTCACCCATCGAAGCGAGCAGGACACCAGGCACCTACGGCAACCGAGCATCGTCGGCGGCACCATGGCGGTGCTCATCGGAGCGTTGCTGCTCGCGCCGTCGGCCTCGGCCGCACCCACACCCGACATCGGGCCGACCGCAGGCGGGACCACCGTCCAGCTCGACTGCGCCGACTTCGGTTTCACGTACGTGGATGCGGGCAGCCACAACGCCCTCGCCATCTCCGCGGACGGGCGGGTCTTCACCTGGGGGGACACCAACTTCTCGGCGTTGGGCGGTTCGGGTGGAACCTCCTACCCCGACCCGATCGCCCAGGGCGAGATCCCGGCCGGGACCAAGTTCGTCGACGGCGCCGTTTCACTGTGGGGCGGATACGCGTTGGCGGCCAACGGCACCGTGTACGCCTGGGGGCTCAACACCTCGGGTGAACTCGGCAACGGGTCGTTCCCTGTGGTGTCGGACAGCATCCAGCCGGTCGCCGTCAGCCAGGGCGCGATCCCGGCGGGCGTCACGCCGGTGGACGTGGTCGCCGGCAGCGGCAACGCGGGCATCCTGGGTGACAACGGATGGGCTTACACCTGGGGTAACGGCAACAGCGGTATCAACGGTGACGGAACCCAGGCCTGGCGTAGCACCCCGGTCGCGGTGGCTCAGGGCGCGATCCCGGCCGGCGTCACCATCACGCAACTCGTCATCGGCAACTCCACCTCCTATGCGCTCGGCAGCGACGGGTGGGTCTACTCCTGGGGTTACCGCGGATTCGGCGCCCTCGGCGACGGCGCGCTCGCTCCGGCCAACCAGCTGACCCCGGCCCGTATCGCCCAGGGGGCGGTCCCGGCAGGGGTCACCTTCACCCAGATCTCGGCCGGCAACAACACGGCCTACGCCCTCGGCACCGACGGCAAGATCTACGCCTGGGGGGACGGCTTCCTCGGCGAACTCGGCAACGGGACCATCGGTGCCGGGGCCCGAGAACTCTCCCCTGTCGCCGTCAGCCAGGGTGAACTCCCGGCCGGTGTCACCTACACCTGGGTCGACGCCGATGCCGGTGCCTCGACGGTTGCCGCCAAGGGCAGTGACGGCAAGCTCTACAGCTGGGGCCAGGGCACCTACGGCTCCCTCGGCAACGGCACCACCACCAACATCGCGACTCCGGCGCTGGTCCACCAGGGTGCCGTTCCGGCGTCCGTCACGCTCTCCGCCCCGGTCGTCCAGCAGTTCGTGACCTACGCCCTGGGCAATGACGGGGCCGTCTACTCCTGGGGCGGGGTCGACCAGCCCCAGTACCTCGGTTCCATGGCTGCCACGGGAACGACCGAGCCCGCCTTCGGTGCCACCATCGGCGTCACCGAGGTCCTCTTCGACGATGTGCCCGGCACCGATCTCAACACCTCGACCTGCCCGATCACCGTGGTGACGCCCCCGCACGCCGCGGGACCGGTCAACGTGGGTGTCAAGACCGGAGTCGTGGCCGGAACAACCGCAACCGGTTCCACCTCCCAGGTGACGTACCCGGACGGTTTCACCTACTTCGACGCCGTACACATCACCACCCCGTCCCTCCCCGGCGGGACGGTCGGCGTCGGCTACTCCTCCCCGGTCGCGGCCACCGGAACCGGACCGATCACCTTCGAGGTGAGCAGCGGTTCCCTGCCACCGGGGCTGTCGATCGACCCGGACACCGGACTGATCTCCGGATCGCCCACGCAGGCCGGTGTTTTCACCTTCACCGTGAAGGCGTTGAACTCCGACTCCTCCGACCTCCACGACTACACCGTCGAGATCTCCGCGGTGAACCCGACCGACGGCTCCACCGAGCCGACGAGCCCGACCGACGGCAGCACCGAGCCGACCGATCCGACCGGGACCTCGACCGAGGCGACCGAGACCGAGACCTCCACGGCTGCAACCGGAACCGAGGAGCCGACGGCGACATCGACCGAGCCGTCGACCACATCGCAGTCTTCGGCGACCTCGACCTCCACCGGGTCGACCGTGGTCGTCCTGCCCACCGGCGGTTCCACCTCCTCCCCGTCCACCACGGTGTCGACCACGGCGACCACCTCTGATTCCATTTCGGTCGCGCCGACGACCGGCAACAACGGCGGTCTGGCCCACACCGGAACCGGCAGCGCGATCCCGCTGTTGACCAGCGGCCTGGTATTGCTCGTCATGGGCGGCGGGGCACTGGTCTTCGCCCGGACCCGGCGCGCCCACTAACACCATCGCAAGGTGGGATATGCGCAGCTGTGAGCGTTCTCAACTGCGCATATCCCACCGCGAGATGCAGGTTCGGGGCAGGCAGGGCTAGAGCCAGTCGTGCTCCCGCGCGTACCGTGCGGCCTCGTGCCGGGTCTTCGTCTGGGTCTTCTGCATCGTGTTCGACAGGTAGTTGCGGACGGTTCCCTCCGCCAGATGCAGGCGCGCCGCGATTTCCGCCACCGAGTAGCCCTCGGTCGTCACCCGGAGCACGTCGATCTCCCGATCGGTCAACGGGCAGTCGTCCACCACTGCCAGGGCGGCGACCTCCGGGTCGATCCAGCGTCTCCCCTGGTGCAGCATCCGGATGACCGCCGTGATGTGGTCCGGGTCGGCCGACTTGCTGACGAACCCGTGCACCCCGAGTTTCAAGGCCTTGCGCAGAACCCCGGGTTTGGCATGACGCGTCAACATCAGGATCACCTGCCCCGGCAGGGTCTCTCGGATCCGCGCGACGGCGCCGAGCCCGTCCGTGCCCGGCATCTCCAGGTCGATGACCAGCACATCCGGCCGATGTTCCAAGGTCGCCGTGATGGCCTCCTCGCCGTCCGCCGCCTCGGCCAGGACGCTGATCTCACCGTCCAACGGGAGCAGGGACGCCAGCGCCTTGCGCAACAGGGCCTCGTCATCGGCCAGTACCACCGTGATGGTCATCGCTGGGATCCTCCGGGAAGGGGACGTCGCTGCTGGCGGACCCGTCGGTGTGCGAAAGAGGCCGTGGTGCGGAAGGTTCCACGATCCTGGGTGACCGTCAGCTCCCCGCCGTTGTCCGCCAACCGGTCTCCGAGGGTGGACAGTCCCCGCAACACCGGCAGTGCGGCGCCCAAGGCACCGTCGTTGGTGATCACGATGCCCGACTGGGACAGTGCGATCTGCACCTGGGTGGCCGTGGTGTGCCGCAGGATGTTCGTGGTCACCTCACGCAGGACCTGCCCGAGCAACTCTCCCACGGCAGGTTCGACCTCGGCCGGCTCGCGGTTCACCAGGACCCCGATCCCGGCGGCCTCGAACAGGTTTCGGGCGTTCTCCAGCTCCACCGACAGGTTCAGCCGGCGTTGGGCGTAGGCGAGTTCCTTCGTCTGGCTGATCGTGTCGCCGACCAGGGCGTACACCTCGCGCAGTTCCTCCTCCACCCGGCCGATGTCGGTGTGCAGCAGCTTCTGCGCCAACGCGACCTTCAACTTCACCACATGCAGTGTGTGGCCCTGGATGTCGTGCAGGTCGCTGGCGAAACGAATACGTTCCCGGGCGACGGCCAGCTCCGCCTCACGATCACGGGCATCCTCCAGATCGGCGACGACATCGTAGAACCGCTTGTTGGGGAACATGAGTCCGGTGATGATCGCGGTCAGCCCGGCCGGGATGATGACGAACCCGACCACATCGGCGGCGCCCTCGGCCGGGTGGAACAGGAAGCGCGCCGCCCCCACCGCCGCGACGAAGGCGACCAGCCCGAACGCGGCCAGGCCGCGGTGTTTCGACAGCTGCGGCACGGCCAGCGGACCGACGATCGAGAGCCCGAAGACCGCCGTGGTGGTGCCGGCCGCCATCGACCCGTACGCCCAGACCGCGCCCGTGACGACCAGGCAACCGAGCCCCAGGGCGTCCAAGGTCTTTCCGGAAGTCCACTGCACGAAGGCCACCAGGGCCGCGAGCACCCCCAACCCCAGCACGGCCCCCTGCTCCCAGTCACCGGCGTCGATCGCCACGGACAGCGCCCCGCCCAGCACGATGGGGGGCAGCACCATGATGAGGTTGAGTCTTCGCAGTGTGCTCTGCGGCGGCTCGGTGTGCTCGGGCACCGGTGGGTTCTCCTGTTGCTGTGACGTCCTGCGGTCCGCCGATCCCGAGCCGCACGTCGAATGCCCGCGGCGACCCAGGTCCGGATCCGTCCAGTATCGGCCGCCCGCCGCCTGCTGACCAGTGACACTGCGTCATACCCTGGCACCGCGGCGAGTCACACGGACCGATGACGTGATCCCACTGGGGGAAACGAGCCGCCGACGGTGGGATGGAACCATGTCCAACACACCAGTCATCGATGTCGAACGTCTCAATGTCAGGTACGGGGACTTCCACGCGGTCAAGGACCTGAGCTTCCAGGTCCAACGTGGGGAGTTCTACGCACTTCTGGGAACGAACGGAGCCGGCAAGACCTCGACCCTGGAGACCGTCGAAGGCCACCGGCCGGCGACCTCCGGCCAGGTCAGGGTTTTCGGGTCCGACCCGCGCGATCGCCGCAGGGTCCGTCCACGGATGGGAATCATGTTGCAGGAGAGCGGTTTCTCCCCGGATCTGACGGTGAAGGAGTCGATCCGGCTGATCGGCGCGCTGAGCGGGCGCGCGGACACGGTCGACCGGGTGCTGGGCATCATCGACCTCACCCGCAAGGCCGGCACCAAGGTCTCCCAACTCTCCGGCGGGGAGAAACGTCGGCTGGACTTCGCCACGGCCGTGTACGGCACACCCGAGTTGGTGTTCCTGGACGAGCCGACCACGGGTCTGGACATCCAGGCCAGGGACGACCTCTGGAACGCCGTCGACCGACTCCGCGAACACGGATCGACCGTGGTCCTGACCACCCACTACCTCGAGGAGGCGCAGCAGCGCGCCGACCGGGTCGGACTGATGCACCGGGGCACCTTCCACCGCGAGGGCACGGTCGCCGAGCTGACCAGGACCCTGCCTGCCGTCATCCGGTTCGAACTGCCGCCACACGCCCCGACGCCACCGCCGCAGGCCGTCCGGCAGAGCGACCACCGCTACCTCGTCGAGACCTTCCAGTTGCAAAGCGACCTGTACAGCCTGCTCGGCTGGGCCGAGCGCAACGCCGTGGAACTCCAGCAGCTCGAGGCCGGCCCCACCAGCCTCGACGACGTCTTCCGCGCGATCGGTCACGAGTGAAACCCCTCCGCCACACCACGAACAGGACCTCCTGATGCTTCCCATCGCACACAGCGAACTGATTCAGATCTTCCGCAACCGGCTGGTGCTCGTCACCAGCCTGGTGATGCCCGTCGCGGTCGGCACCTTCTTCATCTCCCGGCACGAAGTGTTCACCGAGATCGGCGGTGCCGGGTACATCGCCGCGATGGTGATGTTCACCGTCGCGGCCTTCGGCCTGTACGCCACGGCCGTGACCACCCTGGCCTCCCGTCGGCAGAACCTCTTCCTCAAACGCCTGCGCTCCACGAAGGCAAGTGACAGCAGCATCCTGTTCGGTCTGATGCTTCCGGTGACGGTGATCTCGGTGGTCCTGCTTGCGGTCATGATGGTCGCCCTGGCCTCTGCGACCGAAAACCCCGACAACATCGGACTTCTGGTGGCCGGGATGCTCGCCACCATCGTTATGATGATCGGGCTGGCCCTGGCGACGGCCGGGCTGACGAACTCCCCCGAACACGCGCAGGTGACCACCCTGCCGGTGAGCCTGGGTGTCCTCGCGGTGGCCACCTGGGTCGGGATCTCCGGAACGGAGGACCTCACCTGGCTCAAGCGCCTGCTGCCCGGCGGGTCTGCCACCGAGCTCGTCTCCAATGCCTGGGTGGGCGGGGTTCCGGTGTCCGATTCCCTGGTCCTGCTGGCCCCGACCCTGGGGTGGATGGTGATCGCGATCGCGCTGGCAACCAGGATGTTCCGATGGGAACCACGTCGCTGAGGATGTCGGGGTCGGTCCGGGGTGCCCGGGAGTCGCGTCGGTCAGTGCACTGTCGACGGATCCACCGGGACCTTGCCCGAGATCGCCGTGTAGGAATCGGCATAGACGGCCACAGCGGCGACCGCCGCCGGGTCGGCCGTCCCGATGTACTCATCGCGATGGTTGAAAACCCGGTTGCATCCGCCGATCTCGAAGAAGCCGCGCACCTCGGCGGGTACCAGCACAGTGATCGGGACACCGGCCTGGTAGCCACGGGGTGTCACCTGGGCCACGCTGATACCGCCCCGTCCCGCTACCCGACAGGTGCCCTTGGCGGGCCTGCGAACCGAGTCCCAGAGCTTCTTCACCACCGGTGCAGGTGCCTGGCCCACGGATTCGAGCCTGCTGAACGTCTTGTAGGGCTCGTACCGGCAGATCGCCTGGTCGACCTCGGGTGCAGCGGGCCACTCGGCCTTCGACCGCGCAGGCGCGTCGACGGGCCGGTCGATGCTCCACCCCCCCGGGCTGCAGCCGGTGGCGATCTCGGCTTCGTTCTCGTTCTGCGAGAACGGCGCGATGTACTCGGAACCGGCGCGGGCCATGGTTTCGAGAAGTGCGTTCTGGCCGCCTCCGGTACAGGGCCCGGGCAGGCGCACCAGTCTCGGCTCCCCCACGTCCGGTCGGACCACCACACCCAGGAACCACCATCCCGCGACCGAGGTGTTGATCTCGCCGCATGTGGACAGATCGGTCCGGGTGGAGTTTTCGGACTTCGAACCGGGTGTGAGGACCCGGGCCAACCGGTCGAGGTCCTCGACCCGTACCCGGTAGCCGTGCCGGACATCCCACAATCCGAATCCGGGGTAGTAGAAACGCCCGATCTCATTGCAGATCAACGCACTTCCCATCCCTGACGACGGATCGAATTTCTGGTACGCGGGCGGCTTCGATTCCACCAACCACTGATTCGGCAGTGGGCATCGCGCAGCCAGTTCCCGGGATTCGATCCGGTCACCGGCGGCCGGAACCGGCGACCCCGGTGCCGACGTCGAACCGGATGCCGCCGTCGAACCGGGGGCCGAGGACAGCGGTCCGATCGTCGACATGCCGGCGGCAGACCCCGGTGCCGACGACGTCGGCCCACTCGAGGTCGGTGCTCCCGACGGGCCGGCGGCCACGCGTTCGGCGTCGGGCGCGGGGGGCGTGCAGCCGACCGCCAGCGCAATCACCGCTCCCACCACCGCCAGGAGAAGGCGCATGCGGCCCCTCCCGCCTGCCCGGCCACCGGTGTCACGCCGCGAAGCAGAACTGTTCACCGATCCGGCCCCTCCCTGGTACCCACCCGGGCTCGACCACGACGGCCTCCCCGGAGGATACGGAAGGAGGTGCCCCAGCGACCGACGCCGACAGGACACGATTCAGCCACGAAATCGGTGATCCGGCAGCGGCGATCGGCTCGGGTCCCTGCCGACAGCTCCCCGCTGTTCAACCGACGAAGAGCTGACATCCGGTGTGGCAGTATTCCGCCAATGCTGAGCAGTCCGTGGCGGTGGTGTCCACCTTCCTCACGACCCCATCCGAGATGTCCCGTCCGTGCCGTCAACGTCTCCACCGGGCATTTTCCGGGCGACTCCCGGTGAGCCTCGACGTCCGCGGCGAGGAAACGACCCCGCCCGGACCCGACCGGGAAACCCCCACCTCAACCGGCCGGTGGCGCGCGGGCGAACTCGACATGAAGAGCAACAGCCTCAATCTGATCCGGCTGATCCTCGCCGGTGCCGTCATCGTCCACCACGTCTATCCTTTGGGCGGTTTCTCAGGTGCCCCGACCATCGACGGCGTCCAGTTCGGCGGATGGGCGGTTTTCGGTTTCTTCACCATCAGCGGGTACCTGATCTCTTCCACCCGGACCCGCAACACGATCGGCAATTTCCTGGTTCATCGGGTCGCCCGCATCTATCCAGGATTCTGGATCTGCCTGATCATCACCGCCGGGGTGTTCGCGCCGATCGCCCAACTGGTTCATCAGGGAAACCTCGATGGCTTTCTGACCACGAAGGTCACCCCGGTCGACTACTTCCTGAGAAATTTCACCCTGAACATCGGAAGCTTCTCGATCGGGACGACCTTGGCGGACAACCCCTTTCCCCATGCGTGGAACGGGTCCTTGTGGACGCTGTACTACGAATTCCTCTGTTATGTCCTGGTCGGGGGGCTGTTCTGTCTGTCCTGGTGGCGAAAGCAACGGTGGTTGACCCCGGTGCTCTTCGTCGCGGCGGTGGCGCTGTCCGTCAGGTGGAGTTCCCTGGAGCCGTACGTCGGCGGAAATGTCGATCTGAAGAACCTGTTGCAGTTGCTGCCGTACTTCCTGGCAGGTTCGGCGTTGTACCGCTATCGCAAGGAACTCCCGCTGCACTGGATCGGGGCCGTGATCAGCGCCGTCCTGATCGTCGGTGCCCTGAAGCTGTCCGCGGTGTGGGGACTGCAGGCGGCCGCACCGGCGCTGGCCTACCTGCTGCTGTGGTTGGGACAGGTGGTGCCGGCACCCCGCTGGATCACCAGGAACGACCTGTCCTACGGGGTGTACATCTATGCCTTTCCGGTGCAGCAGCTCCTGGCCGGCTTCGGGCTGCCCGACCACGGTGCCGTCCTGTACTTCGCGGTCACCGTGGCCATCACCCTTCCGTTGGCCGCCGCCAGTTGGTTCCTGGTGGAGCGTCCGGTGATCCGGAGCGCCAGAGCCCGGACGGCGCGCAAGGAGCTGGTTGCCTGACCCTGCCGCACGGAGCCGCACGGGCCGGACGACGTCGATCTCGACTCCGTCCGGCCCGTGCGGGTCACCGGCTATCCGCAGTGCGCGCTAGCTGCGGTGATGCTCAACCGGCGGCACCGATCTGGGTGAGCCGGTGCAGGAATGCCGCCACCGTCTGCCGATCGGTCGAGGAGCTGCCACGGAAGGTCCCGTCGTCGAAGCCCTTGGTGATGTTCTGGGCCTTGAGCCAGGTGATCTCGGCGCAGAACGGGTGGGTGACGGCGATGTCGGTGTACGGCTTCGAGGTGCACGCCGGAGGCGTCGTTCCCGGGTTCGTCAGACGGTAGAGGAAGGCCGCGATCGCCTGCCGGTCGATGTTCGCCGTCGGCAGGTACGTGCCGTCGTCGAAGCCCTTGGTGATGTTATGGGCCTTGAGCCAGGTGATCTCGGCGCACAACGGGTGGGTCACGGGGCCGTCGGCGTACGGCTTCGAGGTGCACGCCGGGGGCGTCGTTCCCGGGTTCGACAGCCGGTAGAGGAAGGCCGCGAAGGTCTGCCGATCGACTGCTGTACCGGGACGGAATCTGCCGTCGTCGAACCCGCGGGTGATCCCCTTGCCCGCCAACCACATCACGTCGTCGTAGAAGGGCGCCGTTGCTGCGTAGTCGACGAAACGAACTGTCAGATCGGTGGATCCGGTCGCCGACGACTCCACCAGCTCGGACCCGCTGTAGGAGACCTTCAACCGGGAGGCCCCGACGGGCAGGTCGGACAAGCTGATCTCGGCGGTGGCCTCCTGTCCCCCGGCCTGCAGATCCGCAGATCCGACCACGACGTCACCGGCACGAACCACCACCTTCCCGGCGACCGAGGCCGCCGGCGCGGTGACCGTCACAGTTGCGGTCACCGGTGTTCCGGTGACCACCTCGGTGGCGGAGTAGGTGACGTCGGTGACCGAGGCCGCCTTCGGCGCCGGGACGTCCGAGGCGATGGCGAAGACGTGGAAGCTGGAGTTGTTCGGCCAGGTGATGGACTTCAACGTCTTGCCCGCCGGCAGGGTGATCGGGGTCGTCGCGAAGAGACCGCAGCCGATGTTCTGGATGCTTCCGTTGTACCAACGGGCCGAGGCCTTCCCCACCGAGACGTTGCCGCCGGCCGGACTTCCCGAGCACCAGTCGGTCAGGGTCACGGACTGGGATCCGGTGGTGTCGTCGGCGTAGCGCAGAACCACCGTGGCGGTCTGGTTCGACCCGGTCGCCGCTCCGATGAAGGAGATCTTCCCTGCGGTTCCCAGCGTTGCCGACACATCGGTGGTCTGTCCGGCCGCGGCGATGTTGTCGGCCACGTCGGAGGTGGCACCACCCAACACGTAGGTGAGCCCGCTGCTCGCCACCTTCAGCGCGACACCCGCCGGCAGGCCGGCCGGCCCCATGAGATCGCGGATGAGGTAACCGTTTCCGCCGTCGAAGTTCGCGTTGTTCCGGCCTCGGTCGCCGATCCCCTTGTTGTTGAACGCGGCCTTCAGGCTGCTGTCCACCGGGACCACGACGGTGAGTTGTCGGGTGATCGTCGCACCGGAGTCGGTGCCGACCTTCACGGTCAGCGGGTAGGCCCCGGCCGGTGTTCCTGCCTTGACCTTGACCGACAGGGTCAGGTCCTGCTGACCGGGCAGTCCGTTGGACACGATCTTCCACGGTGCGGCCGTACCGACCGTGATCCGGGCCGGCCCGCTGACGGTGATGGAGCCGTTGACGGTTCCGGGGACCTGGGCCAGCACCTTCAGGGTCACATCGGTGGAGGCACCGGCGGCCAGCGAAACCGAGGAGGGGGTGATCCCGGCCGAGATACGGTTGACCACAGCATCACTGGGGCTGGCCGCACCTGGGGCGGCGTCGTTGCCGACCGCCCAGGTGCTCGACGGGGTCGCCCCGACGGTGTAGTCGAGGCTGTGTCCCGAGGTCAGTTGATCACCGGTCAGGTACGCCCGGGTGACGGGCTGCCCGTCCAGGGCCAGGGACTGGGTGTAGTAGCTGGAGGCGGTGAGTCCGGGGGCATTCAGGGTCAGCTTGCCGGAGGGGTACACCGTGTCGTCCAAAGTGATCTCGGCCTTGGTGAACACCGGTGTGGACAGGCCCCAGACGTCCGAGCCGGGCACGATCGGGTAGAGACCGAGGGAGGTCATGACGGCCCAGGAGGACATCTGCCCGAGGTCGTCGTTACCGGTGACTCCCGTCGGTCCGTCGGTGAACAGGGTCAACGCGGCGCGGACCACATCATTGGTCTTCCACGGCTGACCGGTCCAGAGGTAGGCGTACGGGGCATGCAGATCCGGCTCGTTGTTGGGGTTGTACTTGTCCTGGTTGTAGTAGGAGTACGCACCGTTGACCCAGACGTTACGGGCGGTGTCGGAGGGGTTGACCAGCAGCTTGTCGTAGGCGAAGAAGGCGTCCAGGCGGGTGGCCGCCGCGGCCCGTCCGCCGAGAAGGTCGACCAACCCGGGCATGTCCTGCTGGACCAGCCATTCGTACTGCACCGCGGTGCCCTCGTGGAACCCGGGAGCGGAGGCGGGATCGGTCTCGGCGACGAACACTCCGTCAGGGGTGCGGGCGCGGAAGGACTTGGTGGTGGTGTCCCAGAGGGACCGGTAGTTCTGCCCACGGGCGGCGTACCGGGCCGCATCCTCGTTGTGCCCCAAATTCTTCGCCATCGTCGAGAGCATCCCGTCGGCCAGGGCGTACTCGAGGGTGGCGGAGCCGCCGTGCTGGATGTCGTAGTCGCCCGGTTTCCCGGTGGCTCCCGCGTCGTAGGGGACGTACCCGCCGGCGATGTAGGTGGTGTTGCCGGCGCGCCCGTTGAACGGACTCGAGGCCGGTGGCACACCGTCGGCACTCTTCTTCAGTACCTGGTAGGCCTCCTCTTCGTGTCCCGCCAGGAGCCCTTGGCTCCAGGCGCTGACCAGGAACGGGGTGATCGGATCGCCGGTCATGATGTTGGTCTCGACCGGGCCGTAGCCCCACCGCGGGGCCCATCCCCCTTGCTGCGCCTGCAGAACGAGGGAGTAGGCCATGTCGGCGGACTCCCTCGGCGCGAGCAGGGCGAGCATCTGCTGCTGGGTCCGGTAGGTGTCCCAGAGTGAGAAGTTCTGGTAGTACGTGAATCCCGTTGCCTGGTGCACCGCCGCATCCCAGCCCTTGTACCGCCCGTCCACGTCCGTGCCGGTGTTGGGCGCGAGGAAACTGCGGTACAGGGCGGAGTAGAAGGTCTTGAGCTGGTTGTTGTCCGAACTCGTGACCTTGACCAGGGAAAGCTGCTGCTCCCATCGGGTGGCGGCCGCCTGCCTGGCCTGATCCAGGGTGGCGGTTTCGGCCGCGAGATTCGCCCGCGCACCGGCGGGATCGACGTAGCTCAAGGAGGTCTGGGCCTCGACGACCTTGTCGGTGGTGGTGTCGAACTGCAGGTAGCCGCCTGTTCGACTGGTGCCCTGGGCCGAGACCGGGAGTGCTCCGGCGGTGGTGACGGTGCTGCCGACCCACGTGCCCGCCTTGGTGAAGGGCCGGTTGAAGGTCGTGCGGGTGTGAACGGTGAAGGGCTGGGTGTCCTGGCAGAACTTGCGCAGGGTGATCTCGGTGTCGACCGTGGTGCTGTCGACGATCGTGATCTTCGAGCTGGTCACGCTCGACAGCGCCTGTCCGGGATTGATCAGGACGTTCGCCTGAGTGGTGGCGGGGAAGGTGTACCGCTGGACACCGGTGTGGGCGGTGGCCCCCAGCTCTGCGCGCACCGTACCGGCCGAGGCGGTGAGATCGACGGAATAGTAACCGGGAGAAGCCTTCTCGGTGGCGTGACTGAACGGGAGCTGGTAGGTCCCGTAATCGGTGGAAGTCACCGCGCCGGTGGTCGGCAGTACCGGGAGGAATCCGCCCAGGCCGCAGCCGACCCCGGAGAGATGTACCAGGGAGAACCCGCGGATCTTGGTGTCGGTGTAGCTGTACCCGGTGTTGTGGCCCGTGTCGGGCGAGAACTGGACCATGCCGAAGGGCACGGTGGCGCCCGGGTAGGTGTTGCCCTCGTCCTGGGTGCCGATGAAGGGGTTGACGTAGTCGACCAGGGCGTCCGGGGCGGTCCGGGTGGTTTCGGCGGCAGTCTCGCCCGCCGAGGCTGTGGGCGCGGCGAGCCCGAGGAGGGAGGTCACCACGGTCGCGGTGATACCCAGAGCGGCCCATCGTCGCGGGCGGGAATGGCGGTGTCGTAGGTCGTCTCGAAGGTTCAGGTCCATGCAGATCTCCTGTGGTGTCAGTCGTCGTTGACTGCGGCGGGCGGCATCCTGATCCACCCGCCGACGTGTTGACTCCCGTCAGCGCAGCGGGCCGCCCAGTCTGACAACGTTGTCAGCATCAAACGGTTCAAACCTAAGCCGGACGTCACTCTTTGTCAAGGACGGTGGCGGAGCGTGCGCGCTGTTGATGTCGACCGCACAGTTGCGCCGCATCGGCGCGTTATATCGGGCCCTCCCGGACATCTCTCTAGATGTGGGCCACGATGACGGGTCCCGGGGGTGAAAGGCAGGTGGTCTCAGGTGCACGGCGTCGAGGACACGATCGGCGGCAGGACGTCCGAGAGGGAACCGGAACAGGACCCCACCCCGGAATCCCTGTTCCGGCAACAGTACGTGCGGTTGTCGCGAACGGCGATGCTGCTGGTGGACAGTCCGCAGCTGGCCGAGGAGATCGTCCAGGACGCCTTCGCCGAGCTGGTCGCACGATGGGACCGGGTGGACCATGCCAAGGCGATCCCCTACCTCTACCGGTCGGTCGTCAACGGCGGACGGGCCTCTCTGCGCAGGCTCCGAACCGCACGTGCCCATGTTCCCGACACCCCGGGCCCGGGCCTGAATGCGGAGTCCGAGCTGCTCCGCCGAGCTCGGGACGAGCAGATCCGCGCCGCGGTCATGAAACTCCCCCGCCGCCAACGGCAGGTGATCGTCCTGCGGTTCTTCTCCGATCTGTCCCTGTCGGATGTCGCCGAGGCCTTGAACATCAGACCCACCGCCGTGGCGGTGGCCACCCAGCACGCGCTCAGAACTCTGCGCTCAGTCGGACAGGAGTTCCTGTGAACGAGATCGAAGACCGGATCCGGACCGGCCTGCACACCAGCTCACGCGATCGGGTTCCTCCGTCTGGTTGGGCGAACTCCCTTGACGAACTGCTCGGACGCACGAAACCGGCCAGGGCTTCGCGAGGCTCACTGCGATGGACGGTCCCGGTGATCGCCGCAGCAGCAACCGTTCTCGCCGTCATCCCGATCTGGCTGGTCACCCAGAATCGCGACACCTCACCTGCCGGCCCGGTCGCCGTGACCTTCTCCGTGAAGGACGGGAGGGTCAGCCTGGACGGACTCTCCTTCCCGGTGCCCGCAGGGTGGACCGCGATCGTGACCGCCGGAACGGGGCCGAGCACCACCGTCTGTGTCTCCCCGACCCAGCCGTCCGGCGCGGGCGACTGTGACGGGGTGACGGTCACCGCGGCCGCTCCGACGGTGTCGGGTTCCTTCCAGCCGATTCCCGATCCGAGCACCCACACCGCGGACGCCTGCCGCTGGGTCATGTTGCTCGGTCAGAACGCCGTCGGCGGCCGGGCTGCGATCCAGTACTCGATCGCCTGCAGCCCGAACGGTCAGAAGAAACTGTTCTGGTACCTCACCGACGGCTCGCTCGTGGTCAGCACACCACCGGCGGCCCATGCCGCCGAGGCCGCGCAGATCGTCGACGGCCTGGACCTGTCGGAGTGGCAGATCCAGCAGGGCGCGGACGCCGTCGAGGTCACCAGCGCACCGATGTCATCCTCCTGAGAGCTGCCGGCCGGTGGACCTGCTCGGATGTTTCACCCGAAAGCCACGGACCCCCGACGTCCGCCAGTGCTAGAACGGGTAGACACGGATTCCAGGATCCAGCGGGTTGGTCCGCCGGCAACGTGGAGGTCATCGCTGTGCCTGCCTTGCACCGGTTGCACCAGGGCGTTCGAGCCTGTCTGTGCATCGGTCGACCCACCGCCGCCCGGCTGGAACGTGGTGACTGAGCCCCGGCGACGTGGAGCCCGCTCCTACCGGCACGGGCGGACCCGTCGCCGGATCTTGACGCTGGCACTGACGGCAGCAGTCGCTGCGGCTTCGGTGTCGGGCGGTGTGTTCCCGCAGTCCGCCCGACATGGCGTGTCCCGGTCGGCGGCAGCCCCTGCTGCGGCCAC
The DNA here is from genome assembly GCA_003576535.1 of Nakamurella silvestris. Lineage (GTDB taxonomy): Bacteria > Actinomycetota > Actinomycetes > Mycobacteriales > Nakamurellaceae > Nakamurella > Nakamurella silvestris. The sequence continues at coordinate 74,603 of QXCQ01000206.1, forward strand.
GCCTGCGAGCCCGGGTTGCCCCACAACCGGGGGCAGCGCGGCGACCACCTGCCGGAAGGTGGTGAAGGCGACGTACCCGTGGCACCGCCGGATCGTGTCGACCACGTTCTGGGTCGGCGAGGTCTTCGATGTCGGCGCCGCCGACGGCAGCCAGGTGTACTCGACCTACGACGACGCCTGGCAGCGGCACTACGGCGGGTGCGACGGAATCCTGGTGTCCAAGGTGTGCCGAACCGAGCGCAGGACCGCGGCGAACGGCTACTACCCGACCTCGATGAAGCCACGGGAGAATCCGTTCTATCTCGATCTGCCCTTCGACGACGTGAACGACCCGATCGCCCTCGCTTCGCGGATGCGGGTGGTGCCCTGGGCCGGTCGGCTCAGCGCCGCCCGGGCGACCGATCAAAGGGTGAGCCTGATGAAGAACCAATGGGTGGAACTTCGTCGGGGTTCGCACCGGTGCTTCGGCCAGGTCGAGGATGCCGGACCGGGCAAGTACCACGATGCGCGGTATGTGTTCGGGACCAAGGACCAGCGGCCGGCGAACCGCCGGTACGGCGGAGCGGGCATCGATGTCTCGCCGGCGCTGAACGGTTGTCTGGGTTTCCGTGAGCTGAACGGTCAGGGCGATCGCGTCGACTGGCGCTTCGTCGACGCCAAGGATGTGCCTGCCGGGCCATGGCGTCGTATCGTCACGACCTCCGGGGTGTGGAACGTCGACGGCTGACCGCGCTGCCGATCCCCCGCCCCTCCTGACCGCGCTCCTTCCCGACAATCGCGCGCGATACATGCAGCGCGATTGTCGGGACCGAGCGCGGTTGCACACTGGAGCTGCGCGGCATTGCGGGCGATTGTCGATAAGGAGCCTGCCGTTGGCCTCAGTCTTCCACTTCCTCTTCCTCTTCCTCTTCCTCGTGACCGACCAGGCCCCACTCCATCTCACCGGCGAACTCCCCGCGCTGAGTGGTTCTGGCGTAGTAGCTCCCGAGTGGTCGATTCGCCTCCAGCGCGTCGGCCGTTCCTGCAAGGAGTTCTTCCAAGGACGCCCAGCCGATGTCCGTCTCGTCGGCTTCCGAGTGGGCGAATTCGGTGATGCACCATTGCTGGGGCCCCGGTCGGGTGTCTACGAACAAGTAGTAGCCGGTGTGTTCGTTGGCGAAAGGGACGAACTCCGGCAGGAAGACTCCGGCAGGTGTTCCGGCTTCTTCGGCGCGGCGATCAGCGATCGACCCTGCCTCCGATGGGTCGGTGGTCCACACCTCGACGAGCTCACTCCAGTTCGTGGCGAGATCTGCGGGTGAGGAGACCGAGTAGTTCGGCAACGCCAGTGCGGACATATGGGTGGCCCCCGCGTGCAGCGAAAACCATTCGTCAAGCTCAGGTCCCCACCACGTGCCGATCGCATCCAGAGCCGCTTGGGTGGCGATCGCGTCCGGCGGGCGGATCGCGGCATACGTGGCGGGGGCGTGTTGTTCCATCCACCGCGAGATCCTGGACCACTCCGAAGTCACCGACATCGATGCAAGGTACCGCACCCGTTGGGCGCTGTCGCTGCGGGCTGCTGCTCTCACAGTGCCCTATACGCCACTGTTCTCCAGGGGGTACAGCTGCCCGGGCGACGCCGGCGAACATTGACAGACCGGCCGATACTACGTCGCTGTGACGTTCGGAGGTCGGGCAATCTGTTCGGATCGCCGCCCTCAGAGGTAGTCGGCGTAGCGCCGCCGGTTTCCAGCCGACGCAGCTTTGCTGCCGCGGGTTCCGGGCGGGTCGACCACCTGGTGTTCGATATCTCGAAAGTCCGTGCCCGCGATCATCCCCCAATTACCGATCTCGTAACCCGACGGAAGTCGTTGCCCTGACTGGACATCGGCGGGACCGAGGCCAAGGGATCGCCAGACCCGGGCCTCATTCGGGCGCACGTCTCGACGCAGGTAGCTGTACGCGTCGGCCGCGGAGAACCCCCACTCGATCCAGCGCAGTCTCGTGGTGCCGTCGAGGCCGAGAGCGGCGAAAGCGTCGGCCTCTTCCGCCGTAATGGTGTGGTCTGCCTGCGCCAGATCGCGCACATCTGCTGGGGAGTAACCCCTGTCGCGCCAGTCCAGGCACTCATCCATCGGCAGCACCTGACACAGCAGCATCCACGGCACGGTGAGGCCCGATGCCGACCACTGTCGAATAGCCTTGGCCGGGGTGTCGGCAAAGTAGTGCAGGTCCGGAGGCGGAGCGACGGGCAATCCCAGTGACCGCCACAACAACACCCGCTCGATCCCCGCCTCCCCGTGAAGCCCCACCGCGCCACACCAGGCCAGCGCCTCTGCTTCCGACAACGGGGCCAGCCGGTCGAGGTTCTGCGGGGTGAGACCGGCCAGAACCACCGCCGCGACGTCGTTCCCGGTGCGGCCGACCGCCTCCCACTCTCGGAACGCAACCGCCTCCGGCCCGGTCCACCAGGCACGCAGACGGTCTTCACCCCAATTCAATATGTCTGCCGCAGTGGCGTATCCCACCGAGCTGTCGATGGTCGCGAAGTCGAGGTTCAAATCCTTGGCCCGATCGCCGATCATCGATATCACCACCGGCACCGAGATGGCCGGCCAGGGAGACTTCAGCAGCCAGATCCGGCCCTTCGGAGGAGGCGGAAACCCGGCGTCGTCTTCGCCATCTGGATCTCGGAACTCCTCGTCCTGGTCTCCATCGTCCTGGGATTCGTGCTCCCAAGCCCGATCAACCAGCGCCACCACCATCGGCAGCACGTGAGCTGGGCCGCGGCCGCCGTAAGCGAAAGCCACCTTGGGTACCCGGTCCGGCACCCAACAGCGAAGCTCGGTCGGCCACACCGCCGGCAACAGGACCAACCTCGGGGCGTCGTCCAGCGGGTACCAACCCTGGGCGATCAGCGCCGCGACCTCCGGCAACTCGGCCGGAGTCGCCGACCACGCCGACTTGTCCATCTCCTCCGTCAGGACTTCGGGTGCGGACAACGCCGCAATTCGTGCCAACTTCGGCGGCAACGGTTCCAGTGCCTTGCCGGCCGTGGCAGGCAAGTCGGCCATCCCCCAAGGATCGTTCACAAACCGCAGTCTGCCATGCGGTCACTTTCGCCATTCGCGGTGCCGGCTGTCGGGGGGCGCGGAAGAACGCGAAGGTGCGATGACGTCCTGACAGCCCGTATCGGAGGCCACGGCGGCCCCCGCGTGCAGGGTGCCTCGGAATTGGTCGGAGAGTTCTGGGTGCCCGTTCGTCTGGACAGATGTCACCGGAAAGTTGACCCGATGTGCGACACGATGGTGTTGAGCGAGGCCCCGGTGCACGAGGACTTCGCGTACCGTCCAGGACGCCAACCCTCTCTGGTGATCGACCGTTTTGCCGCGCTGCCAGGCATCTCGCGGCCCGTTCCCGCCCCAGGTCTTGGAGGAACTCCGAATGCGTCGCACCCCTCTCGTGGCCGGCCTCGCAGCGGTTGGCCTTGTCATCGCAGCGTGCGCCGGCGATGCTTCTACCTCAAGCCCCGCGCCGCCACCTTCGGGCGCTTCGACCTCGACCGTTTCCGAGGCGACCTCGAGCGTCGCCGTGAGCCGCTCCGACACCGCCGATTCTGAGTCCACGCTTTCCACGGACACGGATCTGTCTGCCAGCACTACCGGTAGTCCGTCGGAGACCGCAGCGACCACGTCGAGCCCTGCCGTACCTGGCGGAGCCGGCGGCAAGGTCGGGGTCTACACCTGGTGGGCGGCCGGGCTGGAGAAAGACGGCCTTGACGCCCTCTTGGCCCTTTTCAGGGCGGAGTACCCGAACGACAGATTCGTCAGCCTGGCCGTCAACGGCGGCGACACCCAGCCCCAGCTGGAGATTGACCTGAAGCACGACAATCCGCCGGACTCCTTCCAGTGGCACGCCGGCGCGGAGTTGTCCGACTACATCAAGAACGGCCAGATCCAACCCGTCGACGACGTCATCGCTGAACTCGGCGGATCCGCAGTCTTCCCGCAAGGCCTGTTGGACCGACTGACCGTCGACGGACACATCTACTCCGTCCCGGCGAACATCCACCGCGTCAACATGGTCTGGGCAAACCCGAAAGTCATCACGAGCGCCGGGCTCGACCCCGCGGTGATCCCCGGCGACATGGAGGCGTGGATCGCGGACCTGGCCAAGATCAAGGCCTCCGGCGTCGACACTCCACTGACGGTCGGCGGGACCTGGACCCAGGTCCAGCTGTTGGAGAACGTGTTGTTGGCCGACCTCGGGGCGGACAAATACACCGGCCTCTTCGACGGCAGCACCGACTGGGCCGGCACCGACGTGACCGCCGCGGTCGCCGACTTCGCCACTCTGCTCACCTTCACCGACACCGATGCCGCCGACGGCGACGACTGGCCCGCCTCGATCGACGCCGTCGCCGACGGTACAGCTGCCTACAACGTCATGGGCGACTGGGCCGTGGCCGAGTTCAACTCCAAGAAGAAGGTCGACGGAACCGACTACACCTACTTCCCGACCCCCGGCACCGACGGAGTCTTCGACTTCCTCGCCGACTCCTTCACCCTCCCCGTCCGAGCCAAGAACCAGGCCGGCGCGAAAGACTGGCTCACTCTGATCGGCTCCGCCGAAGGCCAGAAAGCCTTCAACCTCGCCAAGGGCTCCATCCCCGCTCGCAGCGACACTGCCGCCTCCGACTACCCCGCCTACCAACAAACCGCCATCGCGTCCTGGCAGAACGACGTCATCGTGCCCTCCATCGCCCACGGCTCAGCCGTGAACCTGGCCTGGGGATCGGACATAGGAGCCGCGGTGTCCGAATTCCACGCGTCCGGCGACGCCACCGCCTTGCAATCAGAGTTGGCCGCCGCCGCCAAGAAGAACGCAGACTGACAACTTCGCGCAGGACCCGGGCCGGAGTGTCGATGACGCCGCGTCACTTGCCGCACATGCGACCTGCCTCGAGTCGGCGTGGGTCAACGCGCGGGCCGAGCGAAGGAGGTGGACAAGGTCCCCCCGAACGTGCGCCCCATCGGCCGCCAACGCACAGTTCCCGTGCTCATCATCCTGGCCAGGACCCAATCCCAGCTGACCGCGCTTGTTCCCAACAATCGCGCGCGATACATGCAGCGCGATTGTCGGGGCGGAGCGCGGCCGGGGCGGTGGAGCTGCAGGGATGCTCACCTCGCTAGCCCTTATTCCGATTTCGAAACGAGTCCCCTAACTTTCGGCGCGTGCTCAAGCTTGCTCGATGCTTGGGGGTCGACCTACCTCGACGACCAAGACTTTGAACTCACCATTGGCTCCTCCGACTTCAGCCCACGGATGCCAGGCCAGCTTGTAGGACCCGCTCAACTCTCGTCGAGAAGCCTCGACATCGTTGTCTCCCCACTTCAAAGTGCCAGCAAGAAGTCCGCCGTCATGGATCCGGAACATCCGGTCCCTGGTCTGCGGGGGAACTTTAGGCTCGGCCCACAGAGCCCGATAGTTGGAGAGCATGATCGCTATGCCGTTGTCGATAGAACTATCGGCGGCCAAGAAGCTCTCCAACCGGTGAATGTCGAAGACGAAACCCCGACGGCCCAGGTCAGTCGCGGCATGGTCACGTAGATCAAACGCCTCATCTCCCGCCGAACCGAGCCACCGATTCGTCATGTACTTAAGCTCAATCGCGGTCCGTCCGGCTGGACTGGTGCACATCACATCTAAGTACTGCCTGCGACCCCGGACATCGGTCAGTTGGCGACTGATCCCGACCTCCAGGCGAATAGCCACGCTCCTATCGATTTCGTGAATAGCCTGCCCCAGGGCGAGTTGGAAATCGGCTTCAGAGTGGAACACAGGCCGTGCGTCTCGCAGGGCTTCCAAAACCTGTGAGAGCTTTATCGATCCCGCAATCATCACCATGATCAGACGATATCCGTGCAGACAGATGCTCCTACAGTGGGCCCTTCGCGGAGTGAGGGCTCCCTGGCACACACCGACGACCTAGGTGGTGCATCCCGGGACGTTGGTGACACACGCATGGGTGCGCCATCACCGCCTCACCCACGCCAGACTCGAACCGTCCCAGGGTTCGTGGAACAGAAGCCCGACTCACCGGCCCCCTGGTCCGTGCCCGATCCAAGCACGGAGTTGCCCTGCGACCTGCGCTTGGGTCGTCCCCCATTTCCCGACGAAGCCGGGTGCTCCAGGACCCAAACGCCGCTGACCGCGCTTGTCCCCAACAATCGCACGCGATACATGCAGCGATTGTCGGGACGGAGCGCGGTCGGGGGCGGTGGAGCTGCGGGGATCCCCTACTGGCTCGCAGAACTCGCCAGCGGGGGCCCAGTCGATTCACGGAGACATACAAGTCGCACTGATGGGACCCCTATCGAACCCGCCCGCACCCCTGTTGCACCTGGTCAGTGACAGTCTGGGTCGGCCCGTCGACGACTTGCCGAGTCTGCCTGCGGTGCGCGGATGTACGCCGTCTCCGGTCCAACGACAGCGCCGCCTTCAGCGGCCCGAGCAGGAGGAACTGGTCGCTCGATACCAGGCTGGCGATCTGATGTCCGAGCTCGCCGAGCGCTACGGCATCCATCGACGTACCGTGAGCGCCATCCTTAAGCGGCACGGTGTGCCGACCCGCGCGTCAGGGCTGGCTCCGGAGCAGATCCAGCGGGCCGTGCTGATGTATGCGCAGGGCCAGTCGCTGGCCAAGATCGGAAAGCAACTGGGCGTCGACGCGGGAACGGTGCATGCACGGCTGCGGGAACAGGGTGTGCAGATGAGAGACACGCACGGCCGACCGCAACGACGCCGACGAGATCTACCACCTCACATCCAGCCATGACGTCGAGAGGTCGCTAATCACGACCAGCAGATTCTCAAGATCCGTGCCACGAGGCGAGGCTGTCGATTCAGAAACCCGACCGCCTGACGAAAGACCCGAACCCTCCCATGCCAAAGCTGTGTCCGGCACGTCAACGGGCGCGCGGCCGCGTACTCATGTCGTGTTCATCTAGCACAAGTTGCGCCTTATAAGGTCTGTAGAGCGGATCCGGTGCCCACCGAGACTCCAGCGCACCTCGACGCCCGAGCTGCGATTATGTAGATCGGAAGGTAGCCATTGTGGCAGTCAACTTCGGTGCACTGAGTAGGTCGCGCGAGGCCGACAACTTAGTCGACCCACGCGACATCTTCAATGCTCTCCCAACGAAGCCGGTTGGCATGAACTTCCTCCGTGGCCCTCAGGACCAGGTCTTGGAGAAGTGGTTCACCCGGCGGCATCAGCGCGACATCGTTGTGAAGCTCAACACCGGTGGTGGCAAGACCGTCGTCGGCCTACTCATGGCAAAGAGCTCTCTTGCGGAGGGCAAGGGACCTGTCGCCTACCTCGTGCCCGACAGATACCTCGTCGACCAGGTAATCGCAGAGGCGAGCCGCCTCGGCATCCCAACAGTCGCTGATCCGAAGGTGTTCGCCTACTCGCAGGGCAAGGCGGTCCTGGTAGACACTTTTCAGAAACTCTTCAACGGAAAGTCGGTCTTCGGCGTCACCGGCAGCGCAGGACGATCTGCCTCAGCGTCCCGACCGCACACCGTGATCATTGACGACGCCCATGCCTGCCTGAACAAGGCTGAACAGGCTTTCCGCCTGTCGATTCCGAGCAGTCACATGGTGTACGAGAAGCTGTTGGAACTCTTCACACCAGTGCTCGAGGACCAGTCACCCGCCGGTTACATGGCCCTACTCGCAAAGACCAGCACCGGAGTGCAGCAGGTGCCCTACTGGGCCTGGGTTGACAAGCAGCGCGAAGCTCTTGCCATTCTCCACAGCATCGCCGGCGAGGAAGACTACCAATTCGCCTGGCCCCTCATCGCGGATGCGCTCCCCGTCTGCCGCGCCGTCTTCACCTCAGACGCACTTGAGATTGAGGCGCCCTGTCTTCCGGCCTCGGTGATCATAGGATTCAATGAGGCGGAGCGCCGCATCTACCTCACCGCCACCCTCGCGGACGATGGAATACTGGTAAGCGACCTTGGCGCGGACCCCGCCGCTGTTGCCGATCCGATCACACCGGCAAGCGCTGGTGATATTGGGGATCGGCTCATCCTCGTGCCGCAGCAGACCCACCCCACTGCGTCTGAAGACGAGATCCGCGACCTGATCGTCGATCTCGCGGCCGACCGTAACGTCGTAATTATCGTGCCCAGCCAGCGGCGCGCCGCCTATTGGACGCCGTACGCAAAGTTGGTTCTCGACAAAGACAGCCTGACCTGGGGTGTTGACCAGTTGCGCAGCGATCCATTACTCGGCTTGGTCGTTCTCATCAACCGTTACGACGGCGTTGACCTGCCTGGTGATGCCTGCCATGTCCTGGTCATCGACGGTCTTCCGGAGGCGATGTCGGGAACCGAACGGGTCGACCAAGCCCAACTCGCCGGATCGGAACTTCTGGTTGCACGACAGGTTCAGCGGCTCGAGCAGGGCATGGGCAGGGCCACACGATCGAACGACGATCACTGCGTCGTCTTCCTGTTGGGTAACCGCCTTGCCGAGCGCTTGTACGGCGCTAGGGCTCGTGCGTGCTTCTCGCCGGCCACCCGGGCCCAGATCGAGCTCTCGGAACAGGTCGCTGCCCAATTGGAGGGTACCGGTCTGAGTTCGCTCCAACAGGCCGCCTTGCAGTGCCTAAAAAGAGACCCCGATTGGTTGGCCATCAGCCGCGCGACCCTGGCACCGCTGAGGTACGGGGCGGCCAATGTCAGCGAGATCTCGATTGCTACTCGGGAAGCGTTTGATCATGCCCTGGCAGGCGACTTCAACGATGCGCTGGGTGCCACCCAGCGAGCGATCAACGCAGCCACCGGTCCGGCAGAGCGCGGATACCTACTGCAGCAGTTCGCGGCCTACCAGCATCATGTGAACCCGGCAAGCGCACAGCAGAGCCAGAAGTCAGCCAACCGCCAGAACCGGAACGTTCTACGTCCGATGGACGGCGTGGAGTACGAGAAGTTGTCTGCGCCGACGTTGGAGCAGGGCGCCGCTGCATCCAGCAACCTCCAAGGGCGCTACGCCTCTGGAAACGAACTGATCCTCGGCTTCAACGCGATGCTCGCTGACCTCACCTGGACGACGCGGGCCGATTCCTTCGAGCAGGCTTGGGAAGACCTCGCTGCTCACCTAGGCTTTGCCGGACAGCGCCCAGAGCGGGACACCGGACGTGGCCCCGACGACTTGTGGGCCCTCACCGACGGCACGTTCCACGTAATCGAAGCTAAGAATGAGGTAAAGGAAACTCACCCCGTCTACAAGAAGCATGCCGAGCAGCTCTCCAATTCTATGGACTGGTTCCGACAGGCGTACGGCACCAAGATCGGTGCCACGCCAATACTGGTGCACGCCAGAGCAGTGTTCGACAAGAAGGCTGCTATACCGACGGGCTGCCGAGTGGTCACGAAGGACAAGCTCGCCGCTCTCCGGGATACGCTTCGTGCGCTCGCGGTCGCTCTTGCCGACAGTGACACCTTCCGTGATGGTGCAGGCGTTGGACGGTTGCTCGCATCGTTCGGGCTAACCCCAGGCGAGTTCAAAACCCGATATACGTCTGCGGCGTTGCAGGAGTCGTAGCGAGTTTCAACTCCCGATCGAGTCGGTGGGTGCAGTTAGTGTCACCTGCATGGCTATCACTTCGTCACGACAGCGCAACGCGGTCTCTGAAGGCATGGCGCTGGGCCTGGTTATGTGTGGGCGCGACTCGCTTCCATTCGACAAGGTGGCAGTCGACCTGGCGTTTGTTGGCACTTGGCGGAGCTGGCCGTACAGCAGCCGCTTCCCGCAAGTCACTACTGATGTGTCGAAGGGGCTCGATGGCACCAGGGCGATGACCCGTGCCGATGAGCGCAAGCACGTCTGGAATCTCTACTGGGACACATCTGGTGGCGAACTGGCGGTCTATCCACGGAATCAGTGGGCGGACGGTGAGATCGATGCCGATGTGGTGGCGGGGACTATCGACGGCGACGTGCCCGCCGACGGCTGGCGGCAGCTTGCCGAGGGGTTCCTGGAGCGCTTCAACCGCTGAAGCATTCGGCTATCTGTTGCGCCACTCCTGCGCTGCCAACTGAGCTATGACGTCTTGGGGGCGTTCCAGCAGCGTCGCCATAAGGCGGAAGCGTGCGGCAAAGCGTCGGGGGTCTTCGTTCTTCGAGGCGCGCTGCCAGTTGCTCATGGCATCGAGGAGGTCGCGGACCACTACGGGTGAGACGTTGGGGGGGGGTAGTACTGCGCCAGGATGTCCTCGAAGTCATGCCAGAGGGCGTAGCGACGAAGCTCCCGCTCTTCAGCACGCTGGATGAGGCCTTCCGGATCAGGCCGGAGACCGAGCCGCATTCGGCGGCGCTCTATCGGGTCGATCGTTGAGATCAGCTCTGCTGCGTCAGACCATTCCACGGCCTCAGCGTCAAGTGCTTCCTTCTGCTCCATAAATGGATCGGGAGGGAGCAAGGCGGCCAGGTCTTCGATGGGTATCGGGATGCATTGAATCCCAATGATTACCTCTGGCGTGACGGCCAGGGAGAGTGAGCCCATTGACTCATAGACGTTCAAGTAGCGGACCGCGTCGAGACCAGCAGCCTGCAGGTCGCCCACCGTGAGGTCGGCGGCCTTCTCTGCGTTCTCGTCCCGGTAGCCCTCGTTGATGCGAGTCGGGTCGAGACTTAAAGCGACACGGTAGAGGTAGAACCGAGAGTCGCCATCGGCCTGGTCATGCATCCGGCGGAGCATGTTCTCGATAGCGGCCTCGTAGGTACCGAGATGCAGCGTCTTGGTGGTGTGCTGCGAGAGGTCGTGCGTCGACCCCAAGCCGAAGCGCTCAAGAGCCACGCGGAACTGGGGACCGGTGCGCGACACGTAGTCCGGCGACGGCCAATCCGACCAAGTGCTCGTGTGGTACCAAGCCAACTGGCCAACGACGTTGTCGTCCAGAGCCGGATCCTGCTCATCGCGAAGTGCCGCGACCAGCGGCCCGAAATGAATGCTCCGTTCACAGTGCTCGCAGTCCATGTGGGCCTGGTTACCTTCGGCGAAATAGTCGGCTGCCGAAAGCGACGTTGCGCGACCGCACTCGCAATTCAAGCGGTAGCCATAACTGAAACCGTCGAAGCGTTCGACGAGTTGCGGCAGTCGGCTCTGCGTCACGAGGACAGGTCAGCTTTTCGGAGAGATCGGTCTGATTGCCAACGAGCGTGTACGTCGGGACAGACCGAATGGCCATGACGAATCAGAAGGGCGGCTCGCCCCTGGCGGTGGCCCACGGGTCGTCCACTGCCGGGAGTGCTCCATTAGGAAGCGGCAGGTTGGTCACGACATATAGGTTGAGGATGTCATCACGGTCGATGAACATGATCTGGCTTCGCTTGGCATCGTCGAGCGCGTTGCCGATCCAGTTTCGGGCGGCCTTGGTGATCTCGCCCCCGGCGACGATGAAGGCGTGATCCACCAGGACACGCTTGTTGGTCTCGGGGTCAAAGATCTCATGCGCCAACATCATCAGAGCCTGATTGTGGAGCTCTGCGACATTGGCGTTGCTTGCCTTGGTGACACCGGACGCGTCGATCTTGCCCTTCTTGGCTTGAATGCCGAAGTAGAGGAGGTGCTGAGTCGGCAGGGTGTAGCGCATCCAGATGTCCTTGCCGTACTCCAGCGACTTGTCCTTGTGCCCAGCCGCCGTAATGCGGTGGAACCCGAGCTGACGGAAGAGCGGTAGCAGGACTTCCTCGATCAACTCATCTTCGCTGCACCGATCGAGGTACGCCGCGAGCTCGCTGCGGCGCTTGACCTCCGCCGCGGTCAGCGGGCGATGGGGGTTCGCCTGCAGCACAGTGACCGTGTTCGTCCCGACGTGTCGGATGTAGCAGTGTCGGTCGTCGCCGTAGAACGCTTCGAAGCCTTCCTTGGCCAGCACCTCGTTAAGTTGTCGCATTGCGTGCGGCCGGTCTGGGTCTTCGTTGGTCGCATCGCTAGGACTCATGAGGTGGTCGATGAGGCGGCAAAAGACTTCGGGCGGATGCGTCGGGCCGTCGTGAGGCTCGCCCAGCATGGAGTCAAGCACGTCAGCGACCCAGCGGTGCCGGGTGGATCCATCGTGCGTCCAGTCAGTATCGAGCTCTTGAAAGAACTCGGTGATGTAACTACTCGACCTGTACGGGAAGTAGTTCGGCTCGTCGCCAGGTGCTGGGTCGTACGAGCCGAGGTTTCCGCAGACCAAGTCGGCGAGCCCTTCGGAATTCCTACGCCTGAATTTCATGTCTGCCCCTCCTGACCGACGGCCGGAGAACCCGTATCGCCTGCCCGGGGCCTTGCAGCGTCCAGCATGGCCCTCACTGGTCGCGGGAACAGGCCATCAAGATTGAGGCCCAGGGCGAGACCAGCCAGGGTGCGCCAGAATTGTGTCCGGACTTCCGCTGGCGTGATGCCGAACTCCACAGCAACTGCCTGCTCGACGTCGAGCGTCCAGCCGGGCTGCTTAGGACCGTCTCCTCGGCCGTTGCCTGCGGGATGGTCAGTCTCGGGCAGGAGCCTGTCGAGCGGCACCCCCGCCCGGCGGAGTCGCCCGCAGTCCATGCTTTTGTTGACCGAGAACAGACAGCCAAGCCTGATGGCCCGTTCGGTCTCGGCCTGGGAGCCCATCCACCAATGCAGCACAATCCCGGGTGCGCCAGACTCCTCGATCAGATCGAGAACACGGGATGTTGCGCGCTTGCTGTGCACCGAAACTATCCTTGGCGTTTGGGTTGCGAGCGTGAGGATCGCCCGGAAGATCTCTGTCTGTGTCTCGATGTCGGTGCGCGCTCCCCCGTCGAGGCCGACCTCGCTGATGAACGGGGTCTTTTGCATCAGCTCTGCGAAGCGCTCAGCATCGAAATCGGCGTGGGCAGCGGCCACGCCGGGATGGCAGCCGAGGCCCCAGATGGTCACCTGGTCAGTCCTGTGCGTCGTGCGTTCGAACTCGGTCGCTGATCGCGTTGCGGCGAACACGACGGCACCCAGCTGTTCGAGCTCTCGGGGCGCAACCCCGGGGTCGATATGCGCATGTAGGTCGAGGGGTGGGAGCTCCCGGCTCATGAGAGGAGGCCCCGCAGCTCGTCCGTTCCCCTCCAGCATAGGTCGAGCGCATCGGCCGCCGAGTAGCGGGTCGGGAGGGACATGGCCATGATGTCTCGTGCCCTGATGCCGCGCATGGCGAAGTCTCGCATCGGCTCGACGATCGACTTCTGCTGAACGAAGGACGTGAAACGGCCAGTGGTGTCATCGCAGAGGTAGTCGGTGCGATCGGGGATCCCGGCTGCAACGAATGCTGCGCGTCGCACGAGGCAGCCGAAGCAGACGCCACATGAACTGCCCGGCTGTGCGCCGCTGTAGCGGGCGTCGGTGTGTGAGCACGAGTTGGTGAAACTAAGGTACTCCGAGGCAGCGTCGGTGCCGATTTCCTTGGCAACCAGCGCAAACATCTCGCCTTTAGTTAGGGACTCGAAAGGATTCTGGATCTGTCCGTGTCCGCCGACCCGCTGGACAAGTGTCTGGAGGTCGTGCAGGAACCGGGGATGGGTTGTGTGGGTTGACAGTGCGCCGCGGCGGTCCGCGCCAAGTGGCGGATTGAGCGAGGCGAACCCATTCTCGGCAATCCATAACGGGGCGTTGGCGCGCTCGGCGACCGCGAGACCGAGGGCCAGAAAGAGCAAGGATCGGGAGCGCGTCGAGGGCTCATCGCGAAATGCCGTGCCGTCCAGACGACGCGAACCGCGGTTGAGATGGAACTGATGATGAACCTGGGTGACCCTGGGCGCGTGGCCACCGATGGCTTTGACGAGATCCTGTTGGAGTGGGGAGAGCGCGGTCGAGCTGTACTGCGACGCGAGCGCCTGGGAGCCGCCGTCGCCCAACTGTCGAGCGGAGATGAGGGCACCGGCAGCAGAATCTGCGCCACCGCTCAGGAGCACAGCGCGCTGGTAGACAGCCTCCTCAAGAGGTAGGGCCTCAATGCTGTCGGTCGGCGCCTGGGTGAAGGTGAATGTCCAGCGGTCCCCCGAGAGGAAACCCACCAATGTGGCGAGCTCGCCAGCGACGCCTAACCATGCGGCAGGGTCATCCACCTGGACCGTGAGGTCAAGGTCGCGGGTGTTCCAGCTCGCCCCTCCGCCTTCGCGTAGGACTGAGCGATCAGACGCCAACACCCCAAGAGCGATACGAACGAGATCGACGTTGCGTGGGTTGACCGGACCCAGGCTCTCCAGATAAGGACTCAGGCTGCCGGTGAAACTCGATTTCGCTGACCTAGACCAGAGGAATACCTCATCGAATGTGCCGCCGGTGATTGCGGCGTCGGCGTCCTGCTCGGAGATGGCCAAGAAGCACCGGGTCATGAGTCGACTCCAAAGATCTTGCCGAGGTCGCGGATACCGTTTTCGATCGCTGTCGCCATCTCTTGTTCGGTTGCCCCGGTCGGCGCGAGGGTGGCCTGGCCAGCCAATTCGGCAGCCAAGTCACGCACCATCTGCTCGGCTGCGCGCCGCTGTTCGTAGGCGGCTCCTTCGGCCTGGATGCGCGCAGCTATCTCGGTGAGTGTCACCTCGGCAATGGTGATCTCGATCGACTTGCGGACGATGCCCTCCGGGCTTGGTGCCTGCCCTTCCGGCTGTTCGAGGATCCACTCGACGACGCCTGCCACGATGTCGCGAGCTTCGGAGTCATCGATAGTGCTGTCGGCCTGTGTTTCAAAGGCGGCCTCGACGATCTTGATTCCAATGGATACCGGGTTACCGAGGGCGCGAAGTTCGTCGTAGTTCAGGCCAGCGCGGCTAAGCGCATCCCGGTCACCACTCGAGTAGGCCAGCGCCAGTCGCCCAGCGCGGCCTGCAGCCCTGGAGACACGGCCGACCGAACGAGTTACACCGCCGTTCGAGCGACCTCCGCCGCCACCAGCGGCCCGATCGCCACCTCCGCCGCCACCAGGGCCGTCAGCGCCGCCTCCCCCGCCTCGCGGGCGTAGAAGCACGCGCAAGGCAGGCGCGACGTCAATCGGGGGGCGCCCGTCGCTTTGGTCAGGCCGCTCAGGACCTGCGCCAGGCTCAACAGTGCCATCCTCTGCTGGTGCGAGGTCTCCAGCCGCAACTGGGCCGTCGAGCCAGTCAGCGATTGAGTCCCGTAGGTCAGCCGCGTCTCGACCGCCGCTGCCGCCGAAGGATCCGCTAGTTCCCATTCGCCTGCCCCCACGTTCCCAGGACCACATCAATAGTTCCCTGCAGTTCCTTGCTGGGGTGGCCGCTCTTCCACGCCTCAAGCACCGGCTGATACGTTGCCTTGTCGAGGTTACGAAGCTTCATTGCCGTGACAGGTTCGACGTCAGGAACCGGAAGTGCCTTCAGAGCTGCGACAACATTGGCCTGCGTCGCGGGCTGGAGGCCCGCGAGCCGCAGCATGCTCTCGACGGTGTACTTCTGGATCGACGGCTGGTCGCGCGTGCGGCGACCAAGATGGCTGACCAGAAGTTGTGCGTCCGCCTCGGGAAGGACGCGCAGCGTGTCATCGCTGATCCCGGCTCGATCGACCTTGAGACTCGAGCTGAGGGCAGCGGCAACATCGCGGAGCCGCTCGGGAAGACCGGTGTCAATAACTTCGATCTTGGCGAACGAGGCCGCAAGATAGAGATAGCCAGAGATCGTGGTCGCGTCGAGTGTTGGTGGTAGCTTCGCCCAACGCACGAGCGTGTCAGAGAACGAGTCCTCCTTGGCGGCGGGCTCGGCTACCGGCGTGGCCTTCGGCGGGCGCGCCCCCTTGGCTTTCTCGTCCCTGCCGGCCTCGACCAGTTCCTCCGTGGGCTGAGCGGGTGCCTGGTTGGCAAGCGCATCGAGCGCCTCCAGACGATCCCTAAGCTGGTTAGACGCCAGCCAGTCGAGGACCGTCTCAAAGTCGTTCTTGAGCAGACGCTCCAGAACCATCAGCTTGGCGATCGCATCAGACTCCAACGTGATCCCGCGCCTGCCCGCCACCGCACGGCGGACGTTGAGGTCATTCAGGAATCGCTTGATCCGGCGCGGGTTGCCATGGAACTTCTCGTACAGGATCGGCGTCAGCCGTGCCGCTGTCGCTAGGTGCTGCGTCAGCGCAGACTGCTCGGGAAGTTCGAGGTCGTCGATACTGCCACCATCACGGCGCAGCTGATCGCACTGCTCGACGAGAGCCGTGAAGCTATCGGCCTCAAATTCTGATCGCGCGAGCAACAGGAACAGGTACGCCTGCGTATCAAAGCGGCTCAGGCCCGGTAGCGGAATCGTGGTCTGGACGATCTTGTGCAGATAGAGCTTGGCGGGCGCCTCGTCGCCGTCCTTCTCAGCCGGTGGCGTCTTCAGCCTCTGCTGGATCGCGTCCGCGACACGGTCCTCATCAGCAGCAATGACAAATGACATGCCCTTCGCGGACAGGAAGAGTCGGATCGCCTCGAGCGTGTCGACCACCGTGTCGGGCAGACACCGATCCAGATCGTCGACCAGCACAACGACTCGGGAGATGTGTGCAAGGCTCTTTGACTGGAGGAGCGTGCCGAACTCCGACCGGAACTCATCCATCCCACGCCCGCCGCCAAGCTCCTCGGGCTTGCCATCGTTAACGAGGTTGAGCAGGTCGTCGGGATTCGGAAGCTGCAGAGTCACAGCAGTCATCGCCGCCATCTTGATCGCTTTCGACCAATTCACCCGTCTAGCCAGGCCACGGAGAACCCCCATGGCCTTGTCGTCCAGACCCTCTTTGATCTCACCTTGGAGCGCCAAGAGCACCTCCGTGATGAGGCTCTCCTTTGGCCCCACAGATGGGTCATAGCGCCACGGCTGTGTCGAGATCACGAGCACCTTCGTGTCGAGACCCTGTGAGCGCTCCTTGATGTCGGCCTGGATCAGTTCAAGCACGCTGGTCTTGCCGCTACCCCAGGCGCCCGACAGCCCTATCGCGACCGGATCAAGCCCATCATCGAAGAGCGTATCCGCAACGGTCGAGGCGACGGCACGAAACGACAGCAGATCTTGCACTGCTGGCTCATCGGACCAGAGCGGGAAGCTTGTGGCCTCTTGAACGGTCACGACACGCCTCCCATCCAAAGAGCGGCGCCCTGTCGCGCTAGCTCCGCCTTGCGCGTGTCGTGGTCCGGAAGGATGCGCCCCACGAGCGCCCAGAAAGTCGGGCCATGGTGCGGTTCCCCAAGATGGGCGAGTTCATGCACGAGCACGTAGTCGACGAGCGATGGCGATAACTGGAGCGTCGCCCAGTGAATGCGGACTCGACGCCCCGCCATAGCAGTCCCCCATTTACTGCCGAGGTCCGCGACCTCGATAGGGCCGGCATCAACCCGTAGCCGTTCTGCCCATGCCTTGGCTCGGGGACGCAACCACGCCTCGCCGCACCGCTGGTACCAGGCGACAAGACTTGCCTCACCAGTCCCTATGAGCGGCCTCGGCAAGACGAGTCGTCCACGCTCCAGGCGAACAGCACCGTTCACGTCGCTGATCTTCAGGCGGTGGCTTCGGCCGAGATACAGGAAGCCTTCGCCGTCGACGAGTTCCTTGGTGACCGGCTCGTGCTGGAGCATCTCCTTCTCGGCGAGCTTGCGGTAAACCCAATCGCGTTTTGAGGCGAGGAACCGGGTCAGTTCGTCCGTGTCCACATCGCCGGCCGCCCGCAGTCGCAGGGAGCCGTCAGCCTCGATCGTGAGCTTGGCCCTGCGGCTGGCGCCACCGGTCTCTACCGGAACCCGCAGCCCATCGAGGTGAAGCACGGCAGTACTCATGGACGCCTCTTTGCTGCCACACGCTGGGCGATCAATGCCTGGTTCGCCCGCGCCAGTTCCATAACCCTGTCAGCGACGGCGGCCTGCTCAACAAAGGGAAACAGGTCACGGTCATCGAGGGTATGGGTGATCTGCTTACGCAGCACGTCCTGGGCATGAGGGTTATGCCAGAAGCGGACCAGACCAGCGTGATCCGCAATCTCGACAACGATCTCCTCGGCCAGGTGCACGATGTCGACGCGAACCTCGTCAGGCAGGGTCGCGTCCGTGGCAAACTCACCTTCCAGCAGGCCGTAGAAGCGGGCTACCAGCGGATCCTCGTGGGCGCGATCCGCGCCACCGGACTGATCGGTGGCGTCGCCGAGCAGCACCTCCAGGGCCAGACTGAGCTGTTCCCACTTGCCCGTGAGTGTCTTGAGGATTTCGTCGAGGCGTTCGGAGAGCTTGGTGTAGCGGGCCGGGTCCTCGTCGAAGTTCTTGCGGATGTGAAACCGCAGAGCATGTTCCATCTCCGAAGCCTTGGCTTTGTCCGAGGTGAGGCCCTTTACCTTGGCGAGGAAGTCCGGCGCGGTAATCGAGACGGGTGGGATCTTAGTGGCGATGTCGAGTGAGGTGACGTGCTCATCGATGAGAGCTCGCACCTTCTCCCCATACAGCGACGGGTCGAAGTCGCCCAGGCCGTCATCGCGGTAGCGGCGACGTGCCACCTTCTGGATGATGCCGAGACGCTTAGCGTCGCCCACGAACGGAAGCCCCTCAGGGCGCGGCAAGACGGTGTCCAGCGTGGTCAAGAACTGCTTGAGCAGCACGCCGAAGCGAGCGCGAAGTGCCTCGTCGGAGAGGACATCGACGCAGTCCTCGATGTCCTCGTCGGTGTCGAAGGTGTCGATGCCTGCCTGCGCGAACACAGCCACTGTCCTAGCATGACGGTCACGCAGCTTGGGGACCTCGTCGGTGATCGAGGCCAATGCTCCAATCGCATCCTCAGCGTCTTCCGGCGCGTAGGCCTGGAGCGCCTTCTGCAAATGAGCACCGACGCCGAAGTAGTCGACTAGGAATCCCGCTGCCTTACCCTTTGCTGTGCGGTTGACCCGGGCGATGGCCTGCAGCAGCTCGGCGTCCTGGATGAAGCGGTCGAGATACAGCACCTGCTCAACGGGCGCGTCGAACCCGGTCAGCAGCATGGTGCGGACCAGCAGGAAAGCCACCGGACTGGCTTGTTCCCCGGTTGGGCCGAGCGACTTCTTGAAGTCCGCAATAACGGCGTCCTGGCGGGTCTTGTCGGTCCACTGAGCCCAGGTGGGATCGTCGTTATTGCTGCCGGAGATGACCGGCACGAAGTCCAGGATGCGGATCAGTTCGACGTGCGGCAGGGCCCGGATCAGGACCTGCTTGCGGCGGTCGAGTTCATCAATGTTGAGGCTGCCGTCGGCTGCGCCGCTGACGAGATGCTCGGGCAGGGCCTCGATTTGGGCGACGAGGACGTCGCGGGCGACCAGTAACGCGTCGCGGTAGCGAACCGTCGCCAGGCGGCTGGTGGCGGATAACTGTGCTTTGAATCCGCCTGGCAGCACGGTCGAGACGTAGTGCCAGAGCATTGACTTCGCCTTGGCGGCAATGAGCTTCGGGGCTTCGAGGACCGCACCGGTGGTGGCGTAGCGGGCCTTGAGCTTCTCGACCTCCTCCGCGGTGTGTTCGGTGAACATGTCCTCGAACAGCTCGTCGAGGTCGCTGCCACCGGCCACGGCGCCCTTGGCGGTGCGGCCTTCGTAGAAGATCGGGACGACCGCGCCGTCGTCCTCTGCCTGACGGATCGTGTACTTGTCGATGAACGTGCCGAAGATGGCGTCGGTGCGCTTCTTGCCCTCCCGCATAATCGGGGTGCCCGTGAAGCCGATCTTTGCCGCGTTCGGCAGAGCGGCCATCAGGTTGGCGTGCAGGGTCGAGGTTTGGGAGCGATGGGCCTCGTCGACCAGGATCACGACGTTCTCGTCGGTGTTGAGGACGCCGAGCACCTCGTTCTTCTCGTCACCCGCCATCCGCGTCTCGCCCGCACCCGAGGCGTCGGAGTCTCGGTACTTCTGAATCATGGCGAAGACCAGGGCCGGGCCCTTCTCGGCCAGGATCGTCTTGAGTCTGCTGGTGCGGCGGGCTCGCTGAACGCCCTCACCGGAGAGCCTCGCCGTCTCCGACAGCTGCTTCTCAAGATCGGTCCGATCCGTGACGACCACGACCTTGAAGGCTCGTAGCACTACATCCGAGCGCATCGCCCGGACGAGGAACACCATCGTGAGCGACTTGCCCGAGCCCTGGGTGTGCCAGATTAGACCGCCTCGGCGGTCGCTCTCACCATCGACAGCGCGAGTCTTGCCGGTCTGTAGCCGCTGCAGCGCCCGGCCCACCGCGCGGTACTGCTGGTAGCGGGCAACGAGCTTGATCCGCCGGCCGTTCACCTCGGTGAACAGCGTGAAGTGCCGGACAATGTCTAGCAGATTGGCCGGGGTCAGCATGCCGGCCACGAGCAGTTCCTGCCCCGTCAGATCAGCCGGTGGCTTCGCGAGATGCGCGCCTAGTTCGTCGCGCGAGAGCGGAGCTGCGTCCTTCCACTCTAAGTAGTGCTCCGGACCAGAGGTGAAGGTGCCGACGCGCGCCTTGTCGTCGTAGGTCGAGACGACGAATTGATTGGTCCAGAACAGCTGCTCGTTACCTTCAGGTGCACCGAGGCCACGCTGATTGGCGTACCGACGCAGCTGGTTGATGCCCTCCGCCATCGGGTCGGTGACGTACGGGCTCTTGCATTCGATTACTACTAGCGGGATGCCATTCACGAACAGCACCACATCCGGAGCGACGAATTTCTTCGCCTGCCCACCAGGCTCATCCACCCTGAACTGGTTGATCGCGAGGAAGTCGTTGCACTCCGGGTTCTCGAAGTCTATGAAGCGGATCCGCTGCGACCGGCCCTGATCCCACTCTGGAAGCCCCGATACAGACACGCCCTCAAGCAGGCGCTCAGTCATCCGCTCGTTGAGTTCGATGAGCTTGCCCACCTCAGATCGCGTCAGCGATGAAACTGCTTCCGAGAGACGGGAATCGTCAAGCCATGCTGCACCACCCGGACCAGGATTGATCTTGAGCAGAGCCACCCGAAGACGGTCCTCGAGGATCGAGCCACGGAACGACTCGCGCTCCGTGACAGACGGATCTGACTTCGAGCCCTCGATAACCGACCAGCCAATACCCGAAAGCTGACCTAGTAACGGCTTCTCGACATTGGTGTACTCAGGGCCGGCAATCACGATCTGCCCTCCTTTCGGAGGCGGACGTCACCTGCGAGCAGGTCCTTAGCAAGCCCTAGTCGTTCTGACTGCAACTTCCTGAGAGTTAACTCATCCGATGAAATGACATCGTCGAACTTCTTCATACTGGCTACGATCCGGGTTTGAGCTGCCATATCAGGAACAGGAATCTCGAACCGCTTGAGGACATGGATCGAGACCTCGGCCCTCGTAGTTCCGACTACTACTAGATCTAGTCTTCTCTGTGCCATCTCGCTAAGGAAGTACTGACATACGAAGTGCGGGTCAAGTACCGAAGATAGTCGAAGCCGCGCAATCTCCCTACTAATATTGCCCTGGTAGTGATTAGGGACCACACCAACCCGTCCGATAGTGCCCTTGATAGATAGTAGGAGATCCCCCGGAGCCACACGGCTACGACGGTAACGTCGATCGACGAAGGACGAAGTTCGATGCAAACCTGTTTCAAAGTCACCCTGCAAATCGCGGATGGATAGCACCGGGACCCCACTCGGATCATACGAGCCTGACTGAACGATTCCGTAACAGATATCTTCAGCACAAAGGTCGACTAGCGGTCTTGTCACGCCTGAAGAAACCTCATCCACCAACTTAGCAAGTACTCCGTTGCGCATTGCTTTCAGTTTGTGAATTATCCTAGAAGTGCTTTCGATTTGGTCATCAAGCGCATCCAGAATCTCGGCAATCCATCGCTGTTCTTCAATGGGCGGCAACAACAGCTGCATCGACGATAAAGACTTCTTATTTAGAGTCGCGCCCTTGATCGCCACGTCCGTAATCACCGACCGAGCGGAACTTGGCAAGACGTGCAGAAGATAACGTCGGTCTACTTGGTTGGGATCAGCAAAGAAGGCAGCGATTGCTTCATTGGTATACAAGTCGCGACCAGCCACCGAAGTACGTCCGATGGTCAGCTTAAAACTCATGAGGGGTGTTCCAGCCGGGACCAACTTGACGTTGCTCGACCTCACCCCGAGGTCTGAGATGTATTCCGCTGTCTCTGCGACCTCGTGGGCATGGAGATCTGCGATCGAGGCCCACGCATGACCGTTCTCTGGATCGGACCAGAATCTCGGCTGCTCGCGAGCCGGCGTTCCTCCAATCTCGATCCTCGCAACCGATGAGGCGGATACTGACCGCCAACCATCACTCATAGCCAAGCTCCGCAAGGAACCCAGCTAGCTTCGCCGCCGCGGCGTCCCGTTCGGCTTCGAGTGTCGAGAGCGGAGTCTGGTATTTGTCCCACCACATCTCGAAGGCGTCGATCACGGCGCGGCGGTGCCGGGTGATCCTGTCGCGTGCCTCGACCAACAGATCATGTTCCATCGCACCGAGCACGATCTGGCGAGCTGATGAATCACCAAGGGCCTCGCGGGCATCATTGAGCCGCTGAGCAAACGCCGCCTTCTCAGCCTTGAGCTGCTTCTTGGTGGCGGTCAGCTTGGTCTTGAGCTTCTTGATCTCTTCGGACGAGACAGTCGCCTCACTCGGCTCAGCGTCCTCCTCGTCCTCCTCAGAGGCGATTGCCGCCTTGATCGTGGAGTCGAGCTCTGCAACCTCGGCTTCAACCGCGGCGAGCTGATCGAGGTACTCGGGCAGCAACGCACGGGCGATCTTGTGGTCGAGCGGGTCGACCTGGGCCTTCTCCTCGTCGAGGGCATCGATAACCGTGACAACCCACGCCTCGATCAAACCGCGGTAGCCGATCGTAGCCAAGGCCTTCAGATCCGGAAGGCTGACACCCCACCAAGAGGCGATGACGCCGCTGATCGCGAAGTGATCCAGCAGCGGTATCGCTTCCAGGGCACCGCGGAACGTCTCGACAAACTCTTTGCGCAGCTCAACAAGGTCGGCGGTTGACTGCAGCTTGTCGAAGCTGCAGGCCTCGGCCTTCCACCACAGTCCGATCGCGGCGGTTACCGTTGCCTCGGCCGCGACCACGCCGGCATCCGCCTCGATCATGCGGCGCAGATCGCGCCGGTCCGTGACGGCATCGGCGAACTGCAAATAGCCCTCATCCTTCGGGATGAGGAGGTGTGCAGGCTTCATTCCGTGCGCGGCGAACAAGTCGGCCTTGGCCTCGACCTCGCGGATGGGGATGCCACCGTGCAGGTGCGCCCGAACGTCTTGCGGCTCAGGGTCTGGGGTGGTGTCGACGTAGCGGCGGATGTTGAGGTTGTCGTCGTTCTCGGCCAACTCTTCCCGAGTAACGACATGGGCGAAGGCGGGCACGTCGCCGAAGGTTCGGTAGGCGGAGACGATCTTCTCGATGTGCTCGGGCTCTAGATAGTTCTGCGCCCGGCCTTCGCGGTAGTCGCGGTCGGCGTTGATGAAGAGCACCTTGCCCTTGCGCTCCGCGGGCTTGGACCCGAGCGAGCGCAGCACGAGGATGCAGGCTGGGATGCCGGTGCCATAGAAGAGCTGAGGTCCGAGCCCGATGACCGCTTCGATCAGGTCGTCGTCCAGGAGGCCGGTGCGGATGCGACCCTCGTCCCCGCCGCGGAAAAGCACACCGTGGGGCATGACGGTGGTGACCATGCCACCTGCACGGGTGACGCCCAGCATGTGCTGGACGAACATCAGGTCGGCCTTCTTGCCCTTCTCCGGGGTGTAGCCGTAGCGGAACCGCTCCGGGAACGGGATGGCATCGGCGGAGTAGTTCATGGAGAACGGTGGGTTGGTGATCACGCGATCGAAACGCTGCAGCTCGCCACCGGTGATGTGGGCCGGGTCTTCGAGAGTGCCGTCGTCGTTGTTGCGGAGGTCGGCGTCAGGTATGCCGTGCAACAGCATGTTCATCTTGGAGATGGCCCAGACGCTGCCGTCCTTTTCCTGTCCGGCCAACGCGAGGTTGCGGCCGTCGCCACCGGACTCCTCGACGTACTCCTTGGACAGGATCAACATGCCGCCCGAGCCGGTGCACGGGTCGTAGACGCTCATGCCAGGACGCGGGTCAGCGATCTGCACCATCAGACGAACAACGTCACGAGGCGTGTAGAACTCGCCGCCCTTTTTGCCGGCAGAGTCCGCGAAGTCGCGGATCAGGTACTCGTAGGCCGCGCCGAGCAGGTCCGGGAACTCGAAGTCCTTCTGTCGAAGCGGGACCTTGTTGAAGTGCATGATCAGCTCACGCAGCTTCTTGTCCGACATCGACGACTGGCCGATCTTGCGGTTGAAGTCGATGTGCTGCAGCACCCCGTCAAGCGACCGGTTGCTGTGCTCCAAGTCTTCCAGCGCCTTGTTGAGGCCGCTGCCGACCGTCTTGTGGAGATGGTCGCGGATCTGCTCCCACCGGGCGCGCTGCGGGACGTAGAACGTGTCGTAGAAGGTTGGCGCTTCGGCTCGCTGCTCGGCTTCCGCCTGCGAGCGGCCACGAGCCAACTGGTCAGCGATCACCTGCCGCTGCTCCGCCTCGAACTGATCCGAGGCGTACTTCAGGAACAGCATCCCGAAGATGTACTCCTTGTAGGCCGAGGCCTCCATCGAGCCACGCAGGACATCGGCGGCGGCGAAGAGGTGCCGTTCGAGCTGAGGTAACGTCAGCCGCGCCATCAGCGCGTACCTCCGCGACTGGTCGAGTCAGCGAGCTCGTTCACGCGCATGCAAGCCATCCGTTCTGTCCTACTTCGTCACCTCCCCGTCGGCATGCCGGGGTCGGGGCTGTCATACGTCTCACTCTAGGAGTACCCACCGACAGTGGCCCCCGGGACCCGCCGTAGGAGCGAGCATCAAGCTCGACTTCGCCGGCGCCACGGCGAAGCAGTGCGCAGGGCGCACCGTAGAGGCTGGCGTTGGTTTGTAAGCGGGTTTGATGCATAGATGAGTTCTTGGGTGACGAATCGTCCGCCAATCATGAAATAGCTGATGGCGACGACACGCCACGTCGCGCCCTGCCGTCCCACCACACGGGATTCTGGGCTCAGGGCGCTGTCTCCATTATGTCGGAAACGACTGCGATCGGATGCCGTGGAATTGACAACGCTTCGTGTCTAGCCAGCGCAGGGCGGCACCCTGCGTGCTGCAGCCAAGCATGCGCGGGTGCCGTATTGCGTCGCCAACATCGCCTTCGGGTCACCGGCCCGAAGAATACAAATTTGCAGCGATAGCATGAGTGTTATCCGGTCAATATTGACCTTGCTGTACGCCGTGGCGTCGCATTCGACTACTCCAGGCGAGAGGTTGAACGACCCTGGCACCGAGAGGAAATGTCAAGATACACAAGTTATCGCTGCGGAACCAATAGTGCCTGAATTAAGACCTAGATGTGAAAAGCTCCGAGGTTCAATACTTGCGAGTCGGGATAGGCTAATTCTGCTATCAATGTTATATTGAAATTCTGAGATGCAAACAGACTCCCCTCGATATATGCATGGATTCGCGTTGCCGACGATACTTATCGCTTCGGTTGTCATGTTCGTGGTCCTCACCTCGGCGATGGCTCTGCTTTCTTCCACCATCTCGGCGCTCAACGAGAAGTACTACAACCAGGTAGCGAGCGAAGCCGCCCAGTCAGGCATCGCCATGGCAGAGATGTGCCTGCGTCAGTCCAGCTACCAGCCTGCTTGGACCGATACGAAGCCCCTCCGGCCAAACACCGACTGCAACGGCGACCTTGTCAGCGGACGGGACTCAACGGTCATGAGCACCACCACTATTCGCACGACGTTCGCCGTGCCGCGGCCCGAAGTCGACAGCAACGCGTCACTACATGTTTCAGTCACCGGGAAGACCGAGCTGCTCCGCACCACCAATCAAGCAGTCTGGCGGATGTACACACAGACCGCCGCTGAAACCAGCCGGTATCTCGACTCGCCGCAGATCGCAGGCGGGGCCGGCTGGAAAGACAGCGGCCACAACGGCTACATGCTTGCGAGTAACGGGACGCTCTATGGGTGGGGAGACAATACGAGCAGCCAGCTTGGGGACTCCACTCTCGGCACGACCGTGACATCACCGGTGACGATCACTCCGCCTGCTGGCGTGACACTGGTCAAGCGAGTGTTCAACTCAGGCCAGGGCGCCAGCATTCTCTGCATCATCGGGACTGATCAGAGCCAAGGCGACCAGGCGTATTGCCGCGGAATGAGTGGCTTCTTCGACGCGACCGCGGGCTGGCTGAGAGTCGGCCTGGCTGGATCCCTTACGGCGCTCGATATGGTCGTCAACGGCTACGGCGCCGACAGCATCTGCGTTCTTGCCTCGAACCAGCAGGCGTACTGCGCTGGCAGCAACGACAGCGGCTACCTCGGCAACGGCGCCACGAGCGGCGCAGCCGTCCCGATAAGCGCACCGACCCGGTTCCGGCTCGACCTGGCTAACCCCGGACCGGTATCGGGCTCGGCTGGCGCACTAACTGTGAAGAAGATCTTCAGCCAGACCGGATCACCTGTGTGATCGCCTCAGATGACCAGGCCTACTGCGCGGGGGACAACGACCTGGGCCAACTCGGTCAGGGCACGGTGAACCACAATCTTTGGGTTGGCAACTCTGTGCCGGGCCGCGCTCCGCTACCAGAGAACCCTCTGATCGCAGATGTTCGTCTCTCCTACCACAGCACCCCAGAGGGCGTTTTTTTTCAGACCCAGGCCGGTGACGTATTCATGAGCCCAACTCAACTACCCGCCGAGCGACAGACTCCCAGAAACAAGAAGCAGGCGAGAGCATCGACTCTCGCCTGCTTCCGCATGACCTTGGTTCGATTAGGAACCCTTTGGTGGAGCTGCGGGGATCCCCTACTGGCTCGCAGAACTCGCCAGCGGGGGCCCACTCGATTCACGGAGACATACAAAGAGGACCCCCAGGCCGGTACTGCTGGCCTGGGGGTCGACTTGGTGGAGCTGCGGGGATCCCCTACTGGCTCGCAGAACTCGCCAGCGGGGGCCCACTCGATTCACGGAGACATACAAGACGACCCCCAGGCCGATACCGCTGGCCTGGGGGTCGACTTGGTGGAGCTGCGGGGAATCGAACCCCGGACCTCTTCGATGCGAACGAAGCGCGCTACCAACTGCGCTACAGCCCCGCAAGTGGACTTCCATCCACGTGCTCAAAAAGCTTATCAGCCCCGAGAGGGTGCCTCGAACCATGCTTCGCGGCGAACACCGGACCACACCCGTCCAACGACCACAACAACGCCCATATTCACAGGTCAGAGCCCCGTCAGAACCGACAAGAAGATCAGAAAATCGCCCCCGAAACCTCGCTCAGACGGCGAGGAAGGCTTCCCCCTGCAGCACCGGAACCGAGGACGAGGAACCGACCTCGGCGGCGATGTCGATCTCCCCGCCGTAGCCGTCCCCGATCAGCTCCCGGCCGGACCCGGAGGCACGCAGCGCCGCGTGTACACGCCCCGCAACGTCCCGGTAGGCCGCCGCCGCCGTCTCGGCCTCCGGAGAGGCATCCTTGCGCCGGGCGGACTTCAACGCGGCGATCACCGCGCCGGCCCCCCATATGTCTTCGACGGCGGGCCGCAACACGTCCCCCGGCCACCGCTCCCCCGCCGCCACCACGGCCACCGCAGCGCCGTCGGAGTTCCGGTCGATCCAGCGGGCCACTGCCACCGCGTTCCGCAGGCAGGCACCGATCACGGTCGCGCCACCCTCGGCCATGGCCTTGGCGATGGCTGAGCCGTTCGGTGAGGGAAGGACGAGTTTGCCCGAGCGGCGCAACGGTCCGTCGACGGACGCGGCTTCCCGGACCGACGACGGCGACAGGGACACACCGGTGGCCCCGGCCTCGCTGCGTCCGACCGCGAGCACCGCCTGGCGGGAGGCCGCGAAGGCCGCCGCCGACGCATCGCGCATGCGGTAGGGGAAGACCTTGATGCCGCTGTCCGCGGCTACCGACAGGGTCGTGGTGAAGGACAGCACGTCGACCACAACCACGATCCCCGCCCCGCGGGAGATCGCCGCTGCCCCCTCTGCCCCCCAGTCGAACCGAACGTCATAGTCGGATTGCTGGTACACCGCAGCTGCAGATGCAACCGATGTCATATGGTCTGGACCTCACTGTCCCGATGCGCGTCGGTACTCAACCGGCGCGTAATACTCCAAGTCGTCGAATCCAGGATCATCGTCATCGAGGTCAAGCACAACTCGGCCACGTCGGTGGACCGCTGATTCGGGCACCTGTGAGGCCGTCGGTTCGTACGCCGCACGCGGCTCGTAGTCGCGTTCCGGTCGGATCTCCCGGGCACGTTGCAGCCGCGCCAGTCGGCGCTCCCGGATGTCCTCCTCGATCGTCACCTGACGACGGAGGTACCACAGGTACAGGGCCAGCAACGCACCGGAAACCCCGGCCCCCGCCCACAGCCCTGGCATGACGAAGACCGCCGCGCCGGCGAAGGCCACCGTGGCGACCAGCAGGATCAGCGCGACCCGCTGCCGCTGGGCGTACCGGTAGGCACGGGCGATCTCGGCGGCCTCGGCGTCGTAACCACCGCGTCCCACCCGGTGTCCACCGTGGTGGACGGGCTCTGCCACGGGGCGACGCGCCGTGCCCTCGCGCTCGACATCGCGAGCGGTTTCCCGGACCGTCTCGCGCGGGGTCTCCCGGACCGGTCGTGCCGGTTCGTCCCGGTAGGCACCACGGGCGGCCGGCCGGTAGGAACCGTCCTCGTCGTACTCGACGGTTTCGGAGTAATCGGCAGCGTCGTCCTCGTCGGAGTACTCGCCGACGAACTCGTCGGTTTCGGTGTACTCGGACTCCACGGTGGTCAGCTCGACGGAGTCGTACTCCTCATCGGAGACGTCCTCGGACAGTTCGGCATCGGCCAGTTCGTCGGCCATACCTCGATCGGTCCTGCGGCTGAGCTTCATACGCTTCTTCGTGGAGTGGGATTTGAGCATACGAAAGTTCGCACCCTCGTCGTTTTCGTGCACCGGATCATGCCTCCGCACATACATCGGCACCAGCATGATCAGCCAGGCGAGGACCAGAATGACAATGATGACCGAGTTCGGAATCGTCACTACCTGCGTCCTCCCTGATCCTGGCCCTGATGGCTAACTGTCGACGTGAGGTGTACATCGACGCTCTTGTCACGCTAGCCACACCAGTCCCACCCGTGGGGCAGGACACGCAGGTGTGGCCCCAACTCCGACAGAAGTCACTATTTCCTTCACGACGGCCACACATCACCCGTCCGCCGCGGACACCATCCCTCATCGGGGTCGCCGATCCCAGCGCCGGATCAGATCCGTCAGCCCTCCGGGCAGTTCCTCGCTGGTCAACGCGTACAGGTCGTGGTCGTGCCAGGCGTTGTCGATGTCCAGGTACCGATGCAGCAGGCCCTCGTGCCGGAAACCCAGGTGCCGGACCACCGCATGGCTGGCCAGGTTCTCCGGGGCGATCGTCGCCTCGATCCGATGCAGCCCCGCCTCGTTGAACCCGTAGGCCAACGCCAGCGCCACCGCACTGGTCGCCACCCCCTTGCCTGCCAGGGTGGAGTCCACCCAGTAACCGATCCACGCCGACTGCAACGGCCCCCGCACCACCCCGCCGATCGTCACCTGACCGGCGAAATGATCGGCGACGTCGATGGCGAACGGCATGGCCCCACCCTGTTTCGCGGCGTTGCGCAGCACGGAACGGTTCAGCATCCATTGCTGCCGGGTGTGACGATCCCCCCAGCTCAACGGGCTCGACGGCTCCCACGGCCGGATCAGGGCCTCGTCCCGCAACCGCAGCGAACGCCAGGCCTGACCGTCGGACCATTTCAGCGGACGCAATCGCACCGGGCCGACCGAGGTGGCCAGCGGACCCAGGTGCGCGGGCCAGCCGGGGGGACGTGGGCGGGCGTTGACGAACACCGCGGGGACTTCTAGGCCCGCTGAGCGAGGAACGAGACGTCGACCTCGGCTCCGACCGGAACGTCCGTCACAGATTCGTCGACCAGCACCAGGCAGTTCGCCTCCGCCAGGGAGGCGAGCAGATGGGTGCCACCACCACCCAGGATGTGCACCAGGTAGTCGTCGTCCTCGTCGCGCATCAGCTGGCCTCGCAGGAAGGACCGTCGACCGGCCGGTGACGAGATCGGGGCCAGGGTGCGCGCGGTGATGGTGCGCCGGTAGAGATTGCGCCGACCGAGCATGGACCGCAGCACCGGTCGGATGATGATCTCGAAGACCACCAGAGCACTGACCGGGTTCGCCGGCACCAGGAAGGTCGGGATCTTGTCCGGGCCGAGCAGCCCGAAGCCCTGGGCCGAGCCCGGCTGCATCGCCACCCGCGTCATGTCCAGCTCGCCCAGTTCGGCCAGCGCCTCGACCACGAGTGCCGATTCCTGACCGCCGGCCGCGCCGGCGATGATCACCATCTCGCTCACCAGGAGCCTGGCCTCGACCAGTTCCTTGAGCCGGCGGTGGTTCGTCGAGGCGATACCGATCCGGTTGACCTCCGCGCCGGCATCCCGAGCCGCGGCGGCCAGCGCATAGGAGTTGACGTCGTACACCTGACCCGGGCCGGGGGTCCGCGCCACGTCGACCAGTTCCTCGCCGATCGAGATGATCGACAGGCGGGGCCTGGGGTGCACCAACACCTTGTCCCGGCCGACGGCGGCGAGCAGGCCCACCTGGGCGGCGCCGATGAAGGCCCCCGAGCGAACCGCCACATCCCCCGGCTGGACGTCGTCACCGAGGTGACGGACGTATCCGCCCGACGGGACCGAGCGTCCGATGGACACCCGTGAGCTGTGACCGTCGGTGGCGTACCGCGGCACGACCGCGTCGGCGATCGTCGGCAGCGGCGCACCGGTGGCCACGTAGACCGCCTGCATCGGCTGCAGACGGTGCGCCGTGCGCGAGCCGGCGGCGATCTCCCCGACCACCGGGAGGGTGACCGGGCGTCCCTCGGTGGCACCGGCCACATCGACGCTGCGGACGGCGTACCCGTCGACCGCAGCCTGATCGAAGGCCGGAAGTGCCGATGAGGCAACAACTTCCTCGGCGCAGAGCAGGCCCTGCGCCTCGGAGATCGCCACCCGGACCGGCCCAGGAGTGACCGCGGCCGCGAGCACCAGGTCGAGTTGATCAGTGACCGAACGCATCAAGCGGCCCCGGGACGCGTCGTCGGAGAGGGGGACGTCATGGCACCACGCTATCGTCTCCGCCCCCGCGGGCTTGCACCATCGCCCTCGAATGTTCCCCGGTGTCGGCTCCGACCGGCGGGCCGAGCAGGCCCTTTACAGTGGTACCGGTGACGATCGACCCGACCCCGGCCAAGGACGAACTGCGCCGGGCGGCCATCAGCCGGCGACGTGCGATGGCCCCTGACGACCGGTTCGCCGCCCGCCGCGCCAATGCCGCGCACCTGCTCGCCCATCTCCTGGGACAGCTCGACGGATCAGCCGGTCCGGTCTGTCTCTACCGGCCGCTGCCCAGCGAGCCGCTGGCCGAGGACCTGCTGACCGGTCTGGCCGAGGCCGGGGTCGACGTCCTGGTCCCGGTCGTCACCGGCGCGGCCCCGCTGGACTGGACGAGGTTCCGGCCGCACACCGACATGGGCGATGTCTACCTGCCCGAGGGGGACCGCCTCGGACCCTCGATGATCTCGCAGGCCAGGATCGTCGTCGTTCCCGCTTTTGCCGTGGACCAGCGGGGTTACCGGCTCGGCCGGGGCGGCGGGCACTACGACCGGACCCTGGCCCTCGCCGATCCCGGCACCGTCCGGATCGCCACCCTCTTCGACGGCGAGGGGCGGGCGGCGGACCTGCCCATCGATCGTTACGACCAGCCGGTGGAGTTGTTCGTCTCCCCCACCCCCGGTGTTGTTCCCGTCACCGTCTGACCTGTTCACAGCCCTGCTATTTGCACACAGCCCCGTGGTCGGAGCATCATGAATTGGCAGTCTCGTCAGGAGAGTGCCAACCCGTTGTGAATGATCTGACCATTTGAGCCACCCGCAGGTGGCGTCGGCTGCTGCCGGATGGCCGACTTGTCCGGAGGAATCTGTGCCCACCTATCAGTACGCATGCACCGAATGCGGGCATGAGTTCGAGCAGTTCCAGTCCTTCAGCGACGACGCCCTCACGGTCTGCCCGAACTGCGGCGGCAAACTCCGCAAGGTTTACGGGTCTGTCGGCGTGGTCTTCAAGGGCAGCGGTTTCTACCGCACGGACTCCCGCTCCGCCTCCTCCGACACCGTCGCTCCGGCCCCGGCGAAGTCCTCCTCCAGCGAGGGCTCCAAGGACAAGGCCGCGTCCACCAGCTCCTCGGACAGCAGCTCCAGCTCCTCCAGCAGCAGCTCGAGTTCCTCCGGTTCCAACGGATCCTCCGGTTCCAACGGGTCGAGCAGCTCGTCCGCCTCGAAGCCGGCGTCCACCCCCGCGGCGAAGTAGTCGCTCAGGCTTCCCAGGTCGGTCGTACCCGCCTCGCGCTCCGGGTGGGAGAGGCGGTGAACCGTCGTCTCGAGGGTCTACCGGGTTGAACCGACATCGGTACAGGACTGAACGGCGTCCAGCTGGTCCGATGCTTTTGGTGACGTGTCATCACCGGGGTTCTGGCACCTCCCCGATGTAGGTGAACACGACAGTGTATCGGTGCAGGGGTCCGATGGTGGATCCGTCGACGGGCAGCGAGGTCGTGGGCATCGCCGTCAGCACCGACCGGTTGGATTCGACGTCCACGCTGAGGCGTCCGGCGGCCAAGGACAACGGCAACGGGCCTTCTGGTTGGACGAGAGACAAGACGGCGGCGAGGGTGACGATGTCGGCCTGAGCGGTGCCGGTGCCGGCGAGTTCGGAGTTCTTCACGACGTGGTCGAAGCTGATCGCGTCCTCGTCGACCGTGTAGGAGGCGGTCTGCCACCCTCGCGATCCATAGGTGATCTTCACGGTGTTCAGGGTGAACGTCACCGTCGCACCGCCGGGCTCGACGTCGATCGGGCCGGACCCGTCCTGCAGGTCTACGGTGCTCATCCTCCACCGTCCGGCGAGGTCGGCAGGCTGAACTTCCGGTACCTGCGTCCTGATCTGTCCGGACGGTTCGGTAGATGAAGGCTCGGCCGACGGTATGGTCGATGGTTCCGCGGTGGAGGTCGTCGGCTGCGCAGTCGACGGCGATCCGGCGGAGCCGACCGCCTGCGTCGGTGTCTTGTCCGGCCCCGGGAGCAGGACGGTCGAGCCGACCGCGACGACCGACACCACCACCGCTGTAGCGGCGATGGTCACCGGGCGGGACAGCCGCCACAGCGACCGGTGAGTGGGGGCGAGGAGCACCCCCGGGGCGGCGTCGAGGTCCGTGCCCGTCTCCGCAGCCGTGTCGCTCATGCAGTCATCATCCCGTTCCTGACCATGTGCGCGCCCCGCACAGGGCACATTGTGCACAGCCGCGGGTGCACAGGTCCGGGATCATCGCCCGACAGCGGCACCTCGTCATGGAACTCACGGCGAAAGGGCCCTCCCGGCCACACCTGTCCACAGGATCCGGATTCGTCCACAATCCGTTCAGCTGGTCTGGGCCGGGTGAACACACCTTCCTAGGGTCGGCAGGGTGTTCACACCATCACGCCCGGCAGGCCCGCTGCAGCCCCGGCCTCCTGCCCGGATTACCGCACCCGGCCGGTTGCGCCGGTCCGGCCGCCGCTGGCGTTCGCTGCGCCGACTCGCCGCTGCCCTGCTGACGGTTGCCGCCGCCTTCGCAGCCACCCGAACGCCACCAACCGTCGGTACCCCCGTGCTCGTCGCTGCCCATGACCTGCTGCCCGGCACTCCTCTCTCGTCGGCCGACTTCGACACCCGCTCGATCACCTTCCTCCCCGACGGCGCACTCTTGCCCGGCCTCGACCTGCGGGGCCGCCAGCTGACCGGCGCCGTCCGGCACGGTGAGGTGATCACGGATGTCCGCCTGGTCCCGATCACCGGCCCGGAACCAGGACCCGGCCGACGCGCCGTCTCCGTCACTCCGCAGGACCCCGCAGTGGTCGACCTGTTGTCACCCGGGATGCTGGTCGCCGTCATCGGACTC
Source organism: Nakamurella silvestris (assembly GCA_003576535.1). GTDB lineage: Bacteria > Actinomycetota > Actinomycetes > Mycobacteriales > Nakamurellaceae > Nakamurella > Nakamurella silvestris. Next base: position 108,691 of record QXCQ01000206.1, read on the forward strand.
GGCCCCGACGGGGACCCGAAACCGTTGACGGACAACGCCATCGTGATGGGTATGTCCCCCCAGGTCCAGGCCGGCGGGCGGCGTCCGGTTCTGCTGGCGGTGACCACCCGGGACGCGGTCCGGGTGAGCGGTGCAACCCTCACCGGCGAGGTGGCGCTGCAATTGGGTTGATCAAATGGTCTAATCGGAATCGCGCGACCGGCCTGGTGTGCAGCGACACAGACCTCACCGTTGAAGACAGGAATCAACATGCTCAAAGGACTCAAGGACTTCATCCTTCGCGGGAATGTGGTCGAGCTGGCCATCGCCGTGGTCATCGGCGGTGCCTTCGCCCTGGTGATCAGCGCGTTCACCGACAACATCATTTCCCCGATCCTGGCCGCGATCGGCGGCAGCGACGAACTCGGATTCGGTTTCCGAATCATCGGTGACAACCCCGCCACCTTCGTCAACATCGGGGCCCTGCTCAGCGGCATCATCGCCTTCGTGATCACCGCCTCGGTGATCTACTTCGTCTTTGTCGTCCCGATGAACCACCTGGCCGAGCGCCGCAAGCGCGGGGTGGAGCCGGCCCCTACCGTTCCCTCCGAGACCGATCTGCTGATCGAGATCCGCGACCTGCTGGCCGCCAAGAAACTCTGAACCGAAGAGAGTGTCGCCGGGGGTTCCCGGCAGGAATGCGGTGTGCCCGACCTCAGCCGGGCACACCGCATTCTGCGTAGGTGCGGGCCGACCGGCAGGTTCTACGTCGGCGGGGACTCAGCCCCCGTGGTGAGGCGGCCGGTTCTCGGTGAACCAGGAATCCCCACGTCCACCGGATTCACCCGGGTGGTCCCGGTCGTCGCGCGTGCTCTCCGGGAGGACGTCACCGAAGATCTCGTCGAGCCGGCGCCGGTCGATCGCCCGAGCCGGCACCTCCGGCTCGGCACCGGTCTGGCTCGCGCCGGTCGCGGTCGGGCCGTCCTCGTTCGCCGATGGATTCATGTCCCTCAGCGTGCCACGAATCCTTCCGCCGAGTGGACCGTCACACCCCGGAATCTGGGGTGTGACGGTCCGCTCGCGGGCAAGGAGCGGAAGGGTCAGGCGGGTTCGACCGCGGAGAGCTCACTGATCAGGTAACGCGCCAGCGGGGCGAGGGTGGCCAACCCGTCCCGGATCGCCGGGCGGGAGGAGGCGATGTTCGCCACCAGTGTGGACCCGGAGACCCCGACCAGTCCGCGGGAGGCCACGGCCTCCATCACACCGGCGACGGCACCGGACCAGCGCACGGCCTCGGCAACACCGGGCAGCACCCGGTCGAGCACCTCGGCGGTGACATCCGGCACGACGTCCCGCGGGGAGATGCCGGTGCCGCCGATGGTCACCACCAGGTCGACCCCGCCGATGACGGCGGTGTTGAGGGCATTGCGGATGTCGATCTCGTCCGACGGCACGTTGACCACACCGTCGACGACGAATCCGACCTCGGCGAGGAGCTCGGTGACCAGGGCACCGACCCCGTCATCGGCTTCACCGTGGAACAGGCGGTCGGAGACGAGGACGATGAGGGCGCGACCCGAGGGAGCGATGGTGTGCGGCACGACGTGGCCTTTCGGTGAGTGCAACAAAGAGTGGTGCTGGCAACACGAACTACGGGGCTCCGGCGTTCATTGTCCGAGTACTGCCCGGCTGCGAAGGACGAGGCCTCCTTCACCGGTACGGACATTCTGCGAGAGCACAACCGGTACCGCCTGCGGAGGATGCTGTGGGCCTGCTGTGCCGGTTGTCGTCACAGCCTAGTTCGTGGCCCGCGGGCCCTTCGGGGGTACCCGAGCACGCTGCCTCCCGGGCCTGTTCGGGCAAGATCGACGGATGCGGATCATCATCGTCAGACACGGGGAGAGCATCGGAAACGTCGACGAGTCCGCCTTCACCCGTATCCCCGACCACGCCATGGAGCTGACCCCACGCGGGGCAGAACAGAGCATCAGCGCCGGTCACCAGCTCCGCGCCCTGCTCGGCGAGGATCCGGTCGAGGTCTTCGTCAGCCCGTACCTGCGGACCTGGCAGACCTATGAGCTGCTGGACCTCGGCCCGAACGTGGTGCGTGTCCGCGAGGAGCCGCGGCTGCGGGAACAGGACTGGGGCAACCTGCAGGACCCGGTGGAGCAGGTGACCCAACGCGCCGAGCGTGATGTGTTCGGGCACTTCTTCTACCGGTTGCATTCCGGGGAGTCGGGGGCCGACGTCTACGACCGGGTGTCCGGTTTCCTGGCCGCCACCCTGGCCGACGGCCGGGCCATGCGCGGGTATCCGCCGGAGGTGAACCGGCGGACCCTGTTGTTCGTCACCCACGGGCTCACCATGCGGCTGGCGGCGATGAGTCTGATGCAGTGGCGGGTGGCCGAGTTCGAGGCCCTGTCCAACCCGGACAACGCGGAGTTCCGGGTGCTGGAGCGCGACGCCGAAGGCGACTGGTCACTCGACATCCCCTTCGAACGCTGGAAATGACCCCGCGAGTGGACGCTCACCCCACAGTTTCAGGGGTGTGAGGGTCCCCACTCGGCGAAGGAAGGCACGACAGGAACGCGACGGCCCCGGCCCGCAGCACCGCAGAGGTGACGGCGGTGACGTGATTGCGCCCCGGCACCAGCAGGAACTCCGCCCCGGTCTTCGGGCTGTGCTCGCGGATCCGGTCCACCCACTCGGCCGCGCCGGTGAACATCTCGTCCCGGTCGCCGCCGGCGATCAGCACCGGCACCCCGGGGAACGGGGTGCCCGAGCCGGCCTGCGGGTCCTCGGCCGCCAGACCGGCGGTGACCGCCGCCATGGCCTCCAGGTTCGTGCCGGGCAGGGCCCGCGCGATCCGGACGATCCGTTTCGCCTGTTCGGAACCGGTCGAGGTGCCCAGGAGCAGCGCATCCACCACATCCGGGATGTCGACGTCCTGGTACAACGGCCTGCCGTCGCTGCCCGCCAGGACCAGCCGGCGGATCGGCCCGTCGAAGCGGGCGAGTTCGGCCGCCACGCGCGCCCCCAGGGAGTACCCGGCGGCGTCGAAGAGCACGTGCTCCGGCGCAATGGCGGCGAGGACGGTCTGAACATCGGCGACCAGGGTCCGGACCCGATAGGCCCCCGGGTCCGTGGGATGTCCGCTGAGTCCGTGCCCCCGCAGGTCGACGGTGATCACATCGCGCCCGGCAGCCGTCAGATCGCGCACCCAGCCGGTCCGCACCCAGTTGGAGAAACCCGAGGACCCGAATCCGTGCACCAACAGCACCGGAACACCTGTCCCGGCGTAACGGGCACCGGCCAGTTCGGTGCCGTCGGCGGCCGTGACCAGGACGGTGCTGCTGGGCGCGGGTGTCCGCCGGACGGAGGCGATCGGATCGTTCACGGACCTATCGTCGCCTGACGCCGCCCGGACCGCCACGGCGGGTCCGGCGGCCGCGTCCGGCCCCCACCTGCCCGGACGTGTCCTTGGGCACACCCCCGCCGCTGAAGCGCTTCAGCATCATCGCCCGCACGCGGCCCGGCTAGGAGGACCCGGCAGTAACCCATAGGCTCGCCCTCGCCGCGGAACCGCGGTGCAGCCGCCCGCGGCGGACCGTGCCACCCGGCCCGGACCCGTTCCGGGCCGATCGAGATACCGAGGATTCGACCGTGGCGCAGCGCCAGAACACCGCACGCGACCTTGCCCAGATCGCGGTGTTCGCCGCGTTCATCGCCGCCCTGGGCCTGCCCAGCGGGTTCACCCTGGGCAGCAGTTCGGTACCGATCACCCTGCAGACCCTCGGGGTCATGCTCGCCGGTGCCATCCTGGGCGCACGCAAGGGCTTCCTGGCCGTGTTGTTGTTCAGCGCGCTGACGGCCGCCGGCCTGCCCCTGCTCTCCGGAGCGCGGGGCGGGCTGCACTGGTTCACCACCGCCCCCTCGGCCGGGTACCCGTACGGCTGGATGCTCGGTGCCTTCGTCATCGGCCTGCTGACCGCCAAGATCCTGCCGAAGTACCCGCTGTGGGCCGGTTTCCTCGTCACCGTGGTCGGCGGCATGTTCGCGGTGTACCTGATCGGTGTCCCGGTGACCGCGATCAACGCCCACCTCCCGCTGTGGACGGCGGTGGTCGATTCGCTGAAGTTCTTCCCCGGTGATGCCCTCAAGGTGGTCGTCACGGTCCTGGTGGCCAAGCAGGTGCACCGCGCCTACCCCGGCCTGATCACCCCGTCGCCGTGGCGACGAACGGCGACGGCGGATCGGGTCGGCTAGGTCGACGATGGGCACCGTCAGCGGGATTCCCTGGCTCGGCGGATCGATCGACGATCCGGCCGTGACCTTCTACGGCCGCACCCGCACCTACGGTCAGCTGGCCGAACGGATCCGGGCCACCACCCTGTCCGGTGACGGCCCCGTGCGCGCCACCGACCCGGATCCGCTGGTCACCCTGACCCGGCTGTACGCGGCGATGGCGGCGGGCCGACCGGCCATCGTGTCCGACCCGGCGCGGGCACCGGTCCGGACCGGGGAACTGCCCGCGGACACCTTCCTCGTCGCGGTGACCTCGGGTTCGGCCGGGAAACCACGGGCCGTGGCCAGAACCGCACGGTCCTGGTCGGACTCCTTCGCCCCGTTGGCCGAGCTGACCGGCCTGACCGGCACCGACAAGGTGCTGCTCACCGGTCCGCTGCATGCCACCCTGCACCTGTTCGCCGCCGTCCACACCCTGTGGCTGGGGGCCCATCTGACCGATGAGCGACGACACGCCACCGCGGTGCACTGTGTCCCGTCGGTACTCGGCGAGCTGCTGGACCAGGGTTTCGCCCCCCGCCGGGCGGTGGTGGCGGGCGCGGCCCTGCCGGAGGCGAAGGCGGCCGGGGCGCTGGCCGCCGGGATCGACATCGTCGAGTACTACGGCGCGACCGAGCTGTCCTTCGTGGCGGCGCGGCGGGCGCCCAATCGGCTGCGGCCCTTCCCCGGGGTGGAGGTCGACGTCCGGCACGGTGTGCTGTGGGCCCGTTCGCCCTACCTGGCCTCCGGGTACGTGGGCGATCATCCCGGCCCGCTGCGCGTTGCCGACGACGGGTTCGCCACCGTCGGCGACCTGGCCGGGACCACGCCGGACGGCGGGATCATCATCCGCGGGCGGGCGGATGCGGCGATCAACACCGGTGGTTCCACCGTCATCGCCGAGGATGTCGAGGCGGCTCTGATGACCCAGCCGGGTGTGGTCGCCGCCGCCGTGATCGGCGAGGACCATCCGCGCTTCGGAGCCACGGTGACGGCGGTCCTGGAGGTCTCCGCCGAGGCAGACCCGGTGGCGATCAAGGCCGGTGCCCGCCGTCTGCTCGGCACCGATTCGGTCCCCCGCCGCTGGCTGCTGACCGATGCCCTGCCCCGAACGACCACCGGGAAGATCGCCCGCGGCCTGGTCGCCTCCTCCGTCGCCGACGGGACACTCCCCACCAGGCCGCTAGCCTGATCCATTGTGACAGTTGATTTTCGCCCCGGCTCGGGCCGAGCCCTCCCGCCGGACACCCCGGTGGTGGTCGCAGCCCGGCGCAGTCCGATCGGCACCGCCGGTCACGGTCTGGCCGCGTTGACGGTCGACCGGATCGCCGCCCCCGTCCTCGCCGCGGTGGCCGAGCAGACTTCCGACCTCGGCCTGCCCGTCGACGACGTCATCCTGGGCAACTGCCTCGGCCCCGGCGGGAACGTGGCCAGGATCAGCGCCCTCGCCGCCGGTCTGGGGGTCCAGGTGCCGGGGGTGACGGTCGATCGCCAGTGCGGGTCCGGGCTGGATGCCATCCTCCAGGGCGCGGCCCGGATCGGTTCCGGTCAGGCCCGACTCGTGCTGGCCGGTGGCGCCGAGTCCGCCTCCACCGCACCGTGGCGGTTCTGGCCCGCCGCCCCGGGGGCCGATCCGATCCGCTACACCCGTGCCCCGTTCGCACCGGACGGTTTCGACGACCCGGAGATGGGCCCGGCCGCGGACACCGTCGCCGCGCTGCACGGGATCGGCCGCGAGCGGCAGGACGGGTATGCGGCCAGGTCCCACCTCCGCGCCGTTGCCGCCCGTGACGCCGGCGCCTTCGACTCCGAGATCGTCCCGGTCGGCTCCCTGGTCCGGGACGAGCGACCGCGAGCCGGTCTGACCGCGGAACGGCTGGCCCGGTTGCGACCCGCCTTCGCCGTCGACGGCACCGTGACGGCCGGCAATTCCTGCGGCATCTCCGACGGGGCGGCCGTCGTCGCCCTGGTGCCCGAACATGTCCGCGCCGCAGCGGGTCTGCCCGGGCTGCGGATCCTCGGCACCGCCGTGTCCGGATCGGACCCCGCGTTGCCCGGCCTCGGTCCGATCCCGGCCGTACGAAAACTGCTGGACGACACCGGCATCAACCTGTCCGAGATCGAGATCTTCGAGATCACCGAGGCTTTCGCCGGCCAGGTGCTGGCCGTGGTGGACGCCCTCGGGGTGGACCCTGCCATCGTCTGCCCGCGCGGCGGGGCGGTGGCGCTCGGCCACCCGTGGGGCGCCTCCGGCGCGATCCTGGTGGTGCGGCTGTTCGCCGACCTGGTCGGTGGGAATCGGCTGCAGCCCAACGGTTCCGGCCTGGCTGTCGCCACCTGCGCGATCGGCGGTGGCCAGGGGGTCGCCGTCCTGGTGGAGGCGGTCCGATGAGTGTCATCCGTTTCGACGGTGTCAGCCACCGGTACGGCGAACGCCGTGTCCTGGAAGGGATCCAGCTGGAGCTGACCGAGCACCGGATCGGCATCGTCGGGGCCAACGGCTCCGGGAAGTCGACCCTGGCCCGGATGATCAACGGGCTCGTCGAACCGACCGCCGGGACCGTCACCGTCGACGAGTTGGACGTCCGTCGTCAGGGCAAGGAGGTCCGGCGGCGGGTGGGGTTCATCTTCACCGACCCGGACAACCAGATCGTGATGCCGACGGTCGGGGAGGATGTCGCCTTCACCCTGCGCCGGAGCGGGTTGACCAAGGAACAGATCGCCGCGCGGGTGGAGGAAACCCTGGCCCGGTTCGGTCTGGCCGGCCACGCCGAGCACCCCGCCCATCTCCTCTCCGGCGGCCAGAAGCAGCTGCTCGCCCTGGCGGCGGTCATGGTCGCCGAGCCGTCGGTACTGGTCGCGGACGAACCGACAACCCTGCTGGACGCACGGAACTCGCGGATGGTCGCCGGTCTGCTGAGCAACCTCGGGCAGCAGGTCGTCGTGGTCACCCACGATCTCGCGCTGCTGACGGAGTTCGACCGGGTCATCGTGATCGAGGACGGCCTGGTCGCCGCCGATGACACACCGGCCGCCGCGATCGCCTTCTACCGGGCACTGCTGGGATGATCGGTCTCTACCTGCCCGGCCGGTCCCTGGTGCACCGGATGTCCGCCGGTGCCAAACTCGCCTCCCTCGCCGTGGCCCTGATCCTGCTCGTCCTGCTGGACCACCCCTGGCAGATGGGTGTTGCCGCTCTGGTGGCCGCGGGCCTGTACGTCCTTGCCCGGGTTCCCTGGCGGGCGGCCCTGGGCCAGCTCCGCCCCCTGCTCTGGATCCTGATCATCGTGGCGGGCCTGCAACTGCTGTTCGCGGACTGGCAGAAGGCGGTGATGGTCACCGGGGTCATGCTGATCTCGGCGGCCCTGGCCGGCCTGTTGACCCTGACCACCCCGGTGCCGGCCATCCTGGACCTGTGCCAGCGGATGCTCCGGCCGCTGCAACGGTTCGGGGTGAACCCGGACCGGGTCGGCCTGGCCATGGCCCTGACCATCCGCTGCATCCCGCTGATGGCCGGGATCGTCAAGGACGTCACCGAGGCACGGAAGGCCCGTGGGGTGACCGGCTGGCGAGGGTCGATCATCGCCCTGGCCGCACCGGCCGTCGTCCGGGCGCTGCGGGCTGCCGACGCCCTCGGGGAGGCCCTGATCGCGCGCGGGGCCGACGACTGACCAGTCCGGGAACATCGGCCGAGACATCGACTTGACCCTGACGCGACGTCAGACTGCAGGCTGGTTCCCGTCGGACCCACCCGGGTCCGATTCGAGAGGAGAGATCGGTGAACAGGTCCTACACGGTCGGCCAGGTGGCCACCCTGGCGGGTGTGACGGTCCGGACCCTGCACCACTACGAGCAGATCGCATTGCTGGTGCCCGGCGACCGGACGGCGGCCGGCTACCGGCAGTACGCGGCGGCCGACCTGGACCGGCTGAGTCAGATCCTGTTCTACCGGGAACTCGGTTTTCCCCTCGACGAGATATCGACCCTGCTCGACGATCCGGACGCGGACCCGGCCGAGCACCTGCGCCGGCAGCACACGTTGCTGACGGCCCGACTGCAACGCCTGCAGGCCATGGTCGATGCGGTGACCAAGGAGATGAAAGCACAGATGAGCGGTATCAACCTGACGCCGGAGGAGAAATTGGAGATCTTCGGCGACCACCTGCCCGAGGAATACGCCGAAGAGGCCCAGCAGCGGTGGGGCGATTCGGCCGAGTGGGCCCAGTCCACCGAACGGACCGCGCGCTTCACCAAGGAGGACTGGATCCGGATCAAGGCCGAGACCGATGAACTGGAGGGCCGGATGGTCGCGGCCCTGGCCTCCGGTGTCGATCCGGCGAGCACCGAGGCGACGGCCCTGGCCGAGGAGCACCGGGCCGGGATCGGGAACTTCTACGACTGCAGTTTTCACATGCATCGATGCCTGGGCGACATGTACCTGGCCGACGAACGTTTCACCAAGTACTACGAGGACAAGGCAACCGGTCTTGCCCAATGGCTGCGGGATGCGATCCACGCGAACGCCGACCAGCACGCGTAGAACCCCTGCTGTTCTCGCGCAGGTTGTTCGTTCTCGCGCACCGTACTTGGTGCGCGAGAACGAACACGGTGCGCGGGAACCGGGGTAAACCGTCATTAAATTTTGCCGTTCTCCGGAGTATTTAATGACGTTTGATTTGCCTCTCACCATGCCGTTACACTCCGTCGCAGTGGAAGGATTGGCGCCGGCACGTCGATTTCACGTCCTACATCGCAGTGCATTCTCACGAGGAATTGCACGGCGGTACGGCAGTTGAAATCACTTGGACGTCCGGGCATCGCCCGGCACACACCTGTTTCAACGTTGACCCAGGTGTCTGCAGAGCTGGCCGGGTGTGCTCCGGCGACAATCGAGAGGTCATGTACGAATGAAACGTGCCAGAACCACCATCGGGTTGATAGGACTTCTGCTCGGATCGACCATCGGCCTCGGACCCGTGCCCACGGCCGGGGCCACCCAGGCAGCGCCGGCGGACTTCCGGCCGCTGTCCACCTTCGACAACTACGTCAACGGCAGCCTGCGCACCCAGGGAACCTGGTCGGTCAACGTGCCGGGTGGTGCCGACGGGGCCGTCGTCAGCGCCGACGTCCCCGGCTCCTTCTCCGGAAAGGCCATGGTCAACCAGCTCTCGGGCCTTCCGACCCCGGTCAAGTACCGTGGCAACGCCTATGCCGGGCTCGGCAACCTGTCGATAGCCGACGGGCAGGCCGGCACGGTCTTCTGGGAGTTCTCCACCACGAACCTGGCCAAGACCGGTCTGAACCTCGGACTCTCGGCCGACAGCTCCCCCGGCCTCGGCGCGGACACCACCGGTGACGACTACGATCTCGCCGATTTCGGCCCACAGATCACCTTCGACTCCCGCGGGATCATCGCCCGGGACGGCGCGACGGACCGGGTCATCGACAACGTCCCGGTTGCCAACAACACGATCTACCGGATCTGGCTCAGCGTCGACAATGCCGCCGACACTTACACTGTCACGGTTGCCGCACCGGGCCAGGCCCCGCAGACAGGGACAGCGGCCGGACGTTCCACCTTCGCCTTCCGCGCCCCGGTCGCGGCCCCGTTGATCACCTTCCTCCAGCTGAACGACGCGGTGACCATCCCGACGGCGGACTCCTACCTGGACAACATCTACCTGGCCCCGATCGCCGGGCTGCGGGACGACCCCACGCCGGCGTACACCGAGCGCACCGACTTCAACAACTACAACCTCGGCACCCTCAACGGCCAACAGGGCTGGACCGCCTCCACCGGCACCGTGGTGACCACCGATCCGACCAACGCCTCGAACAAGGTGGTGCAGCTGGCCGGCAACAACCTGACCGCCCGGAAGCCCATCACCCAGATCGAGAAGGGTTCGACCGGAACACTTTTCTTCCGGTTCCACCGGGTCGGCAATGTCGACACCTCACTGGGGCTGACCGATGTCGACAACGCCTCCACCTTCAACGACATGCGGGTCCAGGCCAACAACCAGAACTCATCCGTCCTCAACGTCCGCAACGGCGGTGCCTTCACCCCGGTCGGCGAGTGGTCACCGAGTGTCTGGCAGTGCGTGTGGCTGGTGGCCGACCACCAGACCAACAAGGTCGAGATGTACAGCCGCGGCGGGCCTTACGCCTCATTGACCCGGTTGCCGGTGGACCAGAACCTGCAGTACGACTTCCGCACCGCCACCGCCGGAGCCCTTGACCGCTTCTTCGTGCTCAACGGCACAGCCAGCACCGGCACCCTGCGGATCGACGACGTTGCCGTCGACAGCTCCCACCGCAACTTCCGTATCCCGAGCGGGAACAGCTCCGACTGCTCCGTGGCCGCGGAGGTCGAACGACCGGTCGTCAACCCGGTTCCGCAGACCCCGCAGGCCAGTGACCTGACCCTCACCATCGAGCCGGTCGCCCAGGTGCCCCCGACCCAGGGCTCCGCCCGGATCAACTTCGTCAGCGAGATCCCGGGCTCCCCCGGCCGTCTGGCCGTGCCCGACCTGCAGGGCCCGGTCTACGTCGTCGAGAACGGCCGTCCGCAGGTGTACGTCGATCCGAGTGTGGTCTTCCCCCACTTCGTCCGCTCCCCGAGTCTGGGTACCGGAACGGGTTTCGTCGCCTTCCACCCCGAGTTCGCCACCAACGGTCTCTTCTACACCGTGCACACGGAGGCGGGTGCGGCCCTGACCAGCCAGACCCCGACGCTGAACTCCCCCGCCAATGCCCAGGTCCACGGCGTCATCACCGAGTGGCACGCGACTGATCCGAAGGCACCGACTTTCAACGGCACCCACCGACAGGTGCTGCGGATCGGCTACAGCCAGTTCCTGCACGGCCTGCAGGAGATCGGCTTCAACCCGCACGCCAAGCCCGGCAGCGCGGACTACGGTCTGCTCTACATCGGCAGCGGTGACGGCGACGAGGTTCCCGTGTTCACCGGTCGGCCCCAGGATCTCGGAGCGCCGCAGGGCAAGGTCCTGCGGATCGATCCCCGTGGCACCAACGGCCCCGGCGGCAGCTACGGGATCCCCGCTGCCAACCCGTTCGTCGGCACCGCCGGTGCCCTCGGCGAGGTCTACGCCTACGGCATGCGCAACCCGCACCGGTTCAGCTGGGACGCCGCCGACGGCCGGATGTTCCTCGCCATGATCGCCGAGAAGAGCATCGACGGGATCTACGAGCTCCGGGCCGGGGACAACCTCGGTTGGAACGAACGCGAGGGCGCCTTCCGCTTCGACAAGAACGATCCCAACAACGTCTACCCGCTGCCGAAGAACGACGCCTCCCTCGGGTACACCTATCCGGTCCTGCAACTGGGCCGCAACACCGGTATCTCACTGGTGGGCGGTTTCGTCTACCGGGGCAGCGCTCTTCCGGCCCTGCAGGGCAAGTACCTGTTCGGCGACATCATCAGCGGCGACGTCCGTTACACCGAGGCCGCCGGCCTGATCCGCGGCGCGAGCCAGCCGCCGTTCTACAACCTGAAACTGGCCGACACCGCAGGCCGCCCCACGACGATCCGTGGCACCAACGCCCGGGCCGACCTGCGTTTCGGCCAGGACGCCAAGGGTGAGCTGTACCTGACCTCCAAGGCCGACGGGCGCATCTGGAAGATCACCGGCGTCTCCGGCGCACCGGTCGCCCCCACCTGCGGCCCCGGCACCACCGTGGTCGAGAACGTCTCGGCCGCCGCGGACTGGGCACCGCAGACCCCCTCGCTCTGGGAGTTCAGCAACGGACAGATCATCCAGACGAAGGTCGGAAACGAGCCCACGGGCCCGCGCCGCCCCTACGAGTTCGCCGTCCTCACTGCGGGCCAGGAGTTCACGTCCCTCAGCTACCGCTCCCAGGTCCGGATCGACGAGCCGGTGAGCGTGAGCAACCGTGACGTGATCCTGGTGTTCAACTACCAGACCCCGACGAAGTACTCCTACGTCCACCTGTCCCAGGACAACACCATCTACCCGCACAACGGCATCTTCGTCGTCAACGACGCCGACCGCCTGCGGATCGACGACCAGTGGAATCCGAGCACCTCCCGCGGTGCGGCCCCGGCCATCAAGGACCGGGAGTGGCATGACGTGCGGATCGACTTCTGCGCCGACACCGGGTCGATCAAGGTCTACGTCGACGGCAGCAGCCAGCCGTTGATGACGGCCACCGACCGCACCTTCACCCAGGGCCGCGTCGGTTTCGGCTCCTTCGACAACTACGGCCGGGTCCGTGCGGTCAAGGTCACCGGCACTTCGGTGAAAACCGAACCGGTCCAGCGGTTCTCGGATGTCCCGGTGGGCGCGCAGTTCTTCACCGAGATCGACTGGCTGGCGAACTCCGGGGCAACCACCGGCTACCCGGACGGAAAGTTCCTGCCCGCCGACAGTGTCAGTCGACAGGCCCTGATCGCCTTCGTCCACCGGTTGGCGAACCCGGGTGCCACCAAGCCGGTCTGCACCGTCAAACCCTTCACCGACGTGGAGATCAGCAGCGCCTTCTGCGGTGAGATCGCCTGGGCCAAGTCCCAGCAGATCAGCACCGGCTTCCCGGACGGCTCCTTCCACCCCGGCCGCGGGGTGCAGCGGGATGCGACGATGGCGTTCCTCTACCGCCTCGGCCACCCGGTGGGGTCCGCTCCGGCGGCCTGCACCGCCAAGCCCTTCCGCGACGTCGGTACCGCCGGCCAGTTCTGCGCCGAGATCGCCTGGGCCAAGGGCATCGGGCTGACCGACGGGTTCACCGACGGCACGTTCCGCCCGTCCGGTCCGGTCTCCCGGTCGACGGTGGCGGCGTTCCTGTACCGGATCAACCACCCGTAAGACAGCAGTTCCCGCGCAGCATGTTCGCTCTCGCGCACCATGTTTGGTGCGCGAGAGCGAACAGCGTGCGCGGGAAGGACGAACGGGTGGAGCAGATCAGCCGGTGGCCACCGGATCCTGGCCGAGCAGATCGGCCAGCACAGCCGGGTCCTGCAGTTCCATCCACTTGATCACGTCGGAGTAGGTCGCGCAGTAGGTGTCCTTGGCGACGCACTTCTCCCGCATGAACTCCTCGGCCGGGACGTTGAAGGAATCCCCGTTCCAGGTGTTGAAGTGGTTGGCGATCAGGATCGGGGCCCGGTTGCCGTTGTAGGCCTCGTCGTACATGTACTCGTAGGTCTCCTTGACCTTCTTCCGCAGATCCGGCGCAGATGAGGGGTCCTCCTTGCCCGCGTTGTACTGGATCCACATGTTGTAGTCCATGGCGACGATCATGTCGTCGAACCCGGGCGAGTAGATGTACGGCATGTAGAACTCCCAGATCCCGCCGTCGAGCTTCTCCGGCCAGTAGATACCGGGGGTCGGGGCGTTGATCGAGGAGTCGTAGGTGAAGTTGTGCTTCTCCCAGGCGGGGATCAGCTGGTCGAGCTGGCCCTCCAGGCAGGGGGTCCGGCCACCCTTGATCGACTCCGTCGGCACCTTCAGCTCCAGGTCGGTCTGGTAGCCGTTCAACGACTTCCAATCCTTCATGAAGTGGAAGAACTGGTCCAACTCGTCATTCCAGTCGGCGGTGGTGAAAACCGCGCCACCGGGCGGGTTGTCGGAGCAGAAGTGACCGTTGTAGTGGGTGCCGATCTCGTTGCCCTGGGCATAGGCCTCGTTGAGGTCCTGCACCTCGTCCAGGATCGACTGCTCGGTGCCGCCGAAGCCGATGGAGGCCTTGCCCTGGGCGTGCCCGGGGCCGGTGTAGGCGTCCTTTCCGGGATCGCCCAACAGGTACAGCCCGGTCAGGAAGCCGGTGAACCGGGCGTTGCTGTCCTTGGCGGCGTCACGGAAGACCTTCCACTTGTCGTGGTTTCCGGCGCCGTCGAAGGAGAAGATGATGAACTGCGGGGCCTTCTCGCCCTTCTTCAGCTTCTTCATCGGGATGTTCGTCGGCGGTCGCCCGTCGTCGGGCACCTCCGCCGTGGTCGGGTCGGCCGTGGTGGTCTTCGGGGGTTTGCCCGAGGTGGCCGGCCCGGAGGTCTCCGGGTCGGTGCTCGACGGACCGGAGCTCGACGGACCGGAGCTGTCGGTGACCGCCGGGGTGCTCCCGGCCGTCGACCCGGGTGTGCTCGGGCGGGTCACCGTCTGGGTGACGACGACATCCCCGGCCGCATCCACCGAGGTGTTCAGGTTGCGGTAGACGATCACCCCGGTCACCGCGACCAGCGCAATCACCAGAACCGCTATCAACAACTTGCCTTGCCGCACCCGCGAACCCCATTTCGCCAGCCGCGCCCCTCCCGCGGTCCAGCCACGGGACGGTGCACGGAACTTCGACACACCAGCCGTCGACCCGGTCGGATCGACTTCCGACGCGACCGTCGGACGCGCCAACGGTCAGACGCCTGAGCCAACCTGAGGGTTGCCTGTGGTCTTTCCGACCCACTCTCTCACGGGCCATCCGAACAGGAGGGACGAATCCTCCGAAAGAGAGCGGGTCGGGCGTGTCGAAAGGGCCAGGTCAGCCCGTCGGGGCCTGCTCGGCGACCGGGTAGGCGTCCTGCAGGTCCTTCAGCACTGCCGGATCCTGCAGTTCCATCCAGGCGATGACGTCCTGGTAGGTGGTGCAGTAGGTGTCCTTCTTGCCGCACGTCTCCTTCATGAAGGCCAAGGCCGCGGGGTTGAAGGAGTTGCCGTTCCAGTTGTTCAGGTGGTTGGCGATCAGGATCGGCGCCCGGTTGCCGTTGTAGGCCTGGTCGTACATGTATTCGTAGGTTTCCTGGACGATCTTGCGCAGCTGGGGGGCGGTGTCCGGTTCCTCGGCGCCACCGTTGAACTTGACCCAGAAGTTGTAGTCCATCGCCGTCACCATCCCCTTGAAGGAGGGCGAGTAGACGTAGGGCATGTAGAACTCCCAGATGCCGTCCAGCATCTTCGGCCAGAAGATCCCGTTGTACGGCGCGGGCTTGGAGGTGTCGTAGGTCATGTTGTGGGCCTTCCACACCGCGGCCATGTTCGGGAAGTTCTCATCGGAGACACCCTCCAGGCACGGGGTACGGCCGCCCTTGACGTCGGCCGAGGTGAACTTCATCGTCTGCGCGTCCGGCAGATCGTCCAGGGCCTTGTAATCGTCGACGAACTTGAAGGCCTGGTCCAGCTCGCTCGTCCAGTCGGCCTGGGTCCAGGCGTCGCCGCTGCCGCCGCAGAAGTGGCCGTTGTAGTGGGTGCCCATCTCGTTGCCGGCGGCCCACATCCGGTTCCAGTCGGTGACCCGCTGCTGCACCTCCGTGGCATCCCCGCCGAAGCCCACCGAGGACTCCCCGGGGTTGCGGCCCGGACCCGTGTAGTCGGTGGCCTTGTCATCGGTCAACATGTACAGCCCGGTGAGGAACCCGGTGAATCGGGAATCGGTGGTGGCCGCCGTGTCCATGAACGAGTTCAGCTTCTCGGAGTTCCCGGCGCCGTCGAAGGAGAAGATGATGAACTGCGGCGGTTTCTGACCCTTCTTCAACTTCTTCATCGGCAGGTTCGTCGGAGCCCGGCCGTCCGGCGGATTCACCACGCTCGTCTCCGAGCCGTCGGTCGTCGCCGGGTCCGAGGTGGCCGGATCCGTGCTCGCCGGGCCGGACGTGCCCGGCTCGGAGGTGGCGGGGTCGCCGGAGGTGTCCGGCGTCGACGCCGGGTCGGTCGGTTGCCGGGTCTTGGTCTGGGTCACGACGACCGGACCGTTGTCCGCCTCGTTCGAGCTGCTGCGGCTCTGGTAGATCAAGATCCCGGTGGCCACGGCGAGGGCCAGCACCAGTCCGAGGATCACAAATCGCGTCTGACGCATGGAGAACTTCCCGTCTTCGTCTTCCGGACCCTGACGATCAGGCCCGATCGGACACCCGGCATTCCTCCACACGGGCGTCCGCGTTTCGAGCTTGGCACGTCACAGGAAGTCCTGGGGCATTTGACGCGCGTTCCATGATCGATCCACATCCGTTTCACCCCGCGTACTAACAGCCATTTACCGCAGGTCAGACGCAACTTCGGGGCTCGCCGGGCGTCACAGGCCCTTGACGATCTCCCGTTTGAGAACCTTGCCACTCGGCCCGAGCGGCAGGGTCTGGACGAACTCGACCCGGCGCGGGTACTTGTACCGGCCGAGCCGCTCCTTCGACCACTCGATCAGCGCGGCCTCGTCCAGGTCGCCACCGTCGGCGGAGCGCACCACCACCGCGCAGATCTCCTCGCCGTGCAGTTCGTCGGGGACGGCGACCACGGCCACCTGCCCGACGCCGGGGTGACCGGACAGGATCTCCTCCACCTCACGCGGGTAGACGTTGAACCCGCCGCGCACGATCAGGTCCTTCTTCCGGTCGACGATGCTCAGGAAGCCGTCCTCGTCCTTCACTCCGAGGTCGCCGGTGCGGAACCAGCCGTCGACCATGACCGCGGCGGTGGCCTCGGGGTTGTTGAGGTACCCGGCGAAGATGTTGTGCCCGCGGATGACGACCTCACCGGTCTCGCCCTGGGGCAGCAGCCGGATCTCCCCTTCCAGCTCCGCGGCGGCGATCTCGGCGTCCACCCCCCAGATGGCCCGCCCGACCGTGCCCGGTTTACGGCCGAAGTCGGGCTGGTTGAAGGTGGCCACCGGGCTGGTCTCGGAGAGGCCGTACCCCTCGAAGATGTCGGCCTTGAACACCTCGGCGAACCGGTCGATGACGGTGACAGGGAGACTCGCCCCGCCGGAGATCGCCAACCTCAGCTCCGGCCGGCGCTCGTCCTCCCTGGCCGCGGCGAGCAGGCCGATGTACATCGTCGGCACCCCCATGAACACGTTCACCCCGGAGTCCACGATGGTGTCCAGCGCCGCCGCGGGTTCGAACCGGGGCAGCATCACCAGCGTGGAGCCCGCGTAGAACCCCGCGTTCATCGAACAGGTCTGACCGAAGGAATGGAACAGGGGCAGACACCCGAGGATGACGTCCTCCTTGCGCAGCTGGATCACGCTGACCGCGCTGACCACCGCATTCATCGTCATGTTGAGCTGGGTCAGCACCGCCCCTTTGGGGGATCCGGTGGTGCCGGAGGTGTAGAGGATGACGGCCTCGTCACCGGGCTCGCGCTGTTCGTAGGTCGCCAGCGGTTCGACCTCGGCTGCCAGCAGGTCGAGCCGGGCTCCGTCGTCCGGTCCACCCAGCACGGTCAGCAGGGGCACACCGGCCTGCTCCGCGGCCGGTGCCCCCTGTTCGAGCAGCGGACCGGCGGCGATGAGCATCACCGCCTGTGAATCGGTGAGCACGTAACCGATCTCACGCGCGATCAACAGGGCGTGCACCGGGACGACCACCGCACCGAGTGAGGTGATGGCGTAGTAGACGCGGGGGAAGTCGGGCACATTGGGCAACAGGATCGCGACCCGGTCCCCGGCCTTCACCCTCCGGTCCCGCAGGACGGCCGCGTACCGCCTGGACTGTTCCCACAGCTGGGCGTAGGTGATCCGCTGCGGGCCGATCACCACCGCGTCACGCTCGGCATGGCGGAGGGCGGACTCGGCAAGAATGCCGGCGAGGGACAGGCTCACGGGTGGCGCTCCTTCTACTGCATCGGAGAGCTCCGCGGACCTCGTTGCCCGCCGAGCCTGCATCCGATCGTCAGCGGCGACGACCCTTGAGTCGCCGGTCACATTCTGCCAAGTTACCCGATCGGGTCCCGCGCCCGACAGATGTCGAATACCGGGCCGTTTCGGCAGGTCGGCTGTAGTGCCCCGACGGTCCCGCCGGACCGGCCCGAAACCCTTCGGGTGATCCCGGCCGCACAGAGGCAACCTACGGCCAAGTAACCTCCTAGCAACAACGTCGATGCAGCGATCGACCGCCGGGGGCTCACCAGTCCTAGATGGCCGGGCTGCAACCGCTCTTCACGAACGAGAGGCCGAACGCGCATGCCCGAGGTCACCGCAGCCCCCGAAACGCGTCCCGAGTCCGCGACCCTGAGTTACAACGGGGGATCACTGGACCTGAAGGTCGTCCCGTCCACCGAAGGTGCGAGCGGCGTCGAGATCTCCAAGCTCCTGGGAACCACCGGTCTGGTCACCCTGGACCCGGGGTACACCAACACCGGCTCGACGACCTCGGCCATCACCTACATCGACGGTGACGCCGGGATCCTGCGCTACCGCGGGTACCCGATCGACCAGTTGGCCAAGAACTCGACCTTCATGGAGACCAGCTACCTGCTGATCCACGGCGAGCTCCCGTCGGCGGCCGAACTCGCCGCCTTCGAGCAGCGGGTCAGCCGGCACACCCTCCTGCACGAGGACATGAAGCGCTTCTTCGAGGGCTTCCCGCGCGATGCGCACCCGATGCCGGTGCTGTCCTCCGCCGTGTCGGCGCTGTCGACCTTCTACCAGGACTCGCTGGACCCCTTCAACGAGGACCAGGTGGAGCTCTCCACGATCCGGTTGCTGGCCAAGCTCCCGACGATCGCCGCCTACGCCTACAAGAAGTCCGTCGGGCAGCCGCTGCTCTACCCGGACAACTCCCGCGGGCTGGTCGAGAACTTCCTGCGCCTGTCCTTCGGCTTCCCCGCCGAGGACTACGAGGCCGACCCGCTGGTGGTCAAGGCCCTCGACCAGCTGCTGATCCTGCACGCCGACCACGAGCAGAACTGTTCGACCTCGACGGTCCGCCTCGTCGGCTCCAGCCAGGCCAACCTCTTCGCCTCGGTGTCGGCCGGCATCCACGCCCTGTCCGGACCGCTGCACGGCGGAGCCAACCAGCAGGTGCTGGAGATGCTCGCGACCATCAAGGCCGACGGCGGCGACATCAAGGCCTTCGTCAAGCGGGTCAAGGACAAGGAGCCGGGTGTCAAGCTCATGGGCTTCGGACACCGCGTCTACAAGAACTACGATCCCCGCGCCACCCTGGTGAAGTCGACCGCCGACGCGATCCTGGAGAAGATCGGCGGCAACGACCAGATGCTCGATCTGGCCAAGCAGCTGGAGGAGATCGCGCTCTCGGACGACTACTTCGTCTCGCGCAAGCTCTACCCGAACGTCGACTTCTACACCGGCCTCATCTACAAGGCCATGGGCTTCCCGGACAAGATGTTCACCGTCCTGTTCGCCATCGGCCGGCTCCCGGGCTGGATCGCCCAGTGGCGCGAGATGATCAAGGATCCGGCGACCAAGATCGGCCGCCCGCGCCAGGTCTACACCGGGCACACCGAGCGGAACTACGCCCCCATCGACGGCCGCTGACCCGGACGACACCGGACCGGCCGGGCGAACGACGCGTGATGAGCGGTCAGAACCGGCCGGTCTCGATCCTGTGGTTCCGTCGGGACCTGCGGATCACCGACCACCCGGCCCTGCTCGCCGCCGGAGCCGGGGTGGGTGGAGCGGCCTTCAACGCCGCCACCGGCAAGGGCTCCTCGCGGGCCCCCGCGACCGACGAGCACCGGGTCCTGGGCGTGTTCGTCCTCGACCCTGCGTTGCTCGGCCGTTCGGGCCTGCCGCGGCGGGAGTTCCTCGTCGACACCCTTGCGGCCCTGGACGTCTCGATGGGCGGATCACTCCTGATCCTGTCCGGCGACCCGGCCGAGGTGCTGCCGCGACTGGCGCGGACCACCGGTGCCGGGCAGGTCCACATCACCACCGATTTCGGGGTCTACGGCACCGAGCGCGACCGGTCGGTCGAGAAAGCCCTCGCCGCAGCCGATGTCGACCTGGTCCGGACCGGGTCCCCCTATGCCGTGGCCCCCGGCCGGGTCCGCAAACCCGACGGCACCGGGTACGCCGTGTTCACCCCCTACTACAAGGGCTGGCTCGATCACGGCTGGCGTCCCCCCGCCACCGGCACCGTCGACTGGGTCGATCCCGACGAGCTGCACATCGGGCACCGGATCGCGGTGGCCAACCTGAAGTCTCACACCGGGACCGGGTCGTCGTCCGGCGCCGACCTGCCCGAAGCCGGCGAAACAGCGGCGCTCCGTGTCTGGAAGACCTTCCTCGACGACGACGTCGTCGCCTACGACGAGGAACGGGATCGTCCCGATCACCCTGGCACCAGCCGGATGTCGGCCTACCTGAAGTGGGGCAGCATCCATCCGCGCACCATGCTCGCCGAGCTCGCGGCGAAGCGGTCCGACGGCGCCACCTCCTACGCCCGCGAACTCGCCTGGCGGGAGTTCTACGCCGACCTGGTGTTCCAGCGGCCGGAGTCGGTGCGCTGGTCGATCAATCCGTTGATCGACCGGATGGAGTGGGACTCCGGCCCCGCCGCCGATGAGGCCTTCCAGGCCTGGCAGGAAGGCCGGACCGGATATCCCTACATCGATGCGGCGATGCGACAACTGCTCGCCGAGGGGTGGATCCACAACCGTGCCCGGATGGCTGTTGCCTCCTTCCTGATCAAAGATCTGCACCTGCCCTGGCAACGCGGGGCGCGCCACTTCATGGACCATCTCGTCGACGGCGACGCCGCCTCGAACTCCCACGGCTGGCAATGGGCGGCCGGGGCGGGACCGCAGGCCTCCCCGTTCTTCCGGATCTTCCACCCCGTCACCCAGGGCGTCCGGCACGATCCGGACGGGATGTACGTCCGCCGGTACGTCCCCGAACTCGCCGGGATCGTGGGCAAGGCGGTCCACACGCCGTGGGAGCTTCCGGGCGGACCGCCTGCGGGCTATCCGCTGCCGATCGTCGACCATGCCGAGGAGCGGGTGGAAGCGTTGCGGCGCTGGGAGAACCGGCCGCGTTCCTGATCTTCCGAATGTGGTGCGCCGGTGTCGCTGTCGGCTTGCTTGCCGCGGTTGGCATCCGAAAGGCACCGATCAGGAAGCCTCGGTGTGTCCACGCTGGCGTGCCCGCCAGGCCCGGGCCTTCATGACGTCCCCGCACGGGTCCGCGCTGCACCAGCGGGCGGACTTGTTGCGTGAGCTGTCGTAGTAGATCCATTGGCAATCGGGCCGCTGGCAGATGTGCAGGCGCGCCCATCGTCCGTCGAGGACGGCCCGGTGCACGGCCGCCAGGGAAGCAGCGGCGATCCGGGCCACGAGGTCGTCGCGGGCGACGGGCGTCAACTCGACCTCGCCGGCCGGGCCGACCTCGACCACCATCGAAAATCCGGCGGCAGCGACGTTCAGGGTCTCGGACACGGCGGGCCCGGGTTCGCCGAGGAAGGCACGCAGGGCGTCGCGGAAGGCCCGCAGACGCACCAGTCCGGCCGTTTCGATCCTGTCCTCCTCCCCCAGGATCTTCTCCCCGCGCAGGTAGCGGTGCAGACGGTCGGGTTCGTCGAAGTAGTCGACACCGAAGAACCGGTTGTCGGAGTTGAGGAACATCCGCAGGGGCTCGAGATCCGGCGGCGCGACGCGGTCCACGTGCTCGGAGGCAGCGGCCGCATCCAATTGTGCGGAAGTTTCACTCACATCGCCATCATATGCGTTACAGTCTATTTCCGATAGCCCGTAACGCGGTCGTTGATGACGTCGGCGCCGATGACCCTGTTGCCGGTCACACGACGAACGGGCCCAGGGAAGGGAGGTGGACGGTGCAGGAGACACGACTGCGGGTCGGCGTGCTCGGATCAACCCTGGTCGAGGTCAACGGGCTCGCCATGGAGCTCGGATCCCTCAAACAACGGGCCCTGCTGGCCGTTCTCACCCTGGCCGAAGGCCGGCCGGTCTCGGCCGACCGGATCATCGAGGCACTGTGGGGTGATCGCCCACCTGCAGGTGTGGTCACGACCGTCCACGGATACATCGCCGCCCTACGCCGGATACTGGAGCCGCATCGCCGCCCCCGCACCCCTGCGGCGGTTCTCGTCACCACCCCCGCCGGGTATGCACTGCGCCTGGCCGCCGACGGCACCGACGCCGCCCAGCTCTCCGGTGTGGTCGCCGAGACGGCCCGCGTCCTCGACCGGATGCCGGACCCGTTACGGCCCAGCTGCACTGCCGCCGATCGACCCCAGCTCACGGACATCCTCCACCGGCTGACCGAGGCCCTGCAGACCTGGCGTGGGCTCCCGTACGCGGACCTGGCCGACTGCCACCACTCCATCGGCGAGCGGCAGCGGCTCGACGAAGTGAAACTCACCGCGCAGGTGCAACGGGTCGTCATCATCCTGGCGATCGGCGACAACGGCAGGGCTGCAGCGGAACTGGACGGCCTCATCGCCGAACACAGGCTGCGGGAGCAGCTCTGGGTGCTCCGCGCGGTGGCCCTGGCCCGGGACGGCCGACAGGCCCAGGCCCTCGACGGCCTGCAGGATCTGCGCGAGGTGCTCGCCGAGGAACTCGGCATCGATCCGAGCCCGGCGGTGCGGCAGCTCCAGGCCGACATCCTGCGCCAGGAGAACGGCACCGCCACACCGGTTCCCGCCACACCACCGGCGTCGGCGATCCGGCGTTTCCCACGGCCGCTGACCGGCCGCGACACCGAACTCGGCATCCTGGTGGATGCGCTGCCCCGAGCGGCGAAAGGGTGGACCCAACTGATCCGCGTCACCGGCGAGGAGGGCATCGGGAAGACCAGGTTGGTGCAGGAACTGGCCGATCGGGCCGTGGACACGGGTTTTCGTACGATCGAGATCCGGTGCAGCGCCGACGCCGGGGCACCCGATCTGTGGCCGATCCACCGGATGCTGGACCACCCCGCCTGCGGACGGGCGGAGGTCACACTGCCGACCGACCTGAACTGCCCGAAAGCCCGGTTCCTCTTCGCCGAGTCCGTCGGCACGGCACTCCGGGCGGCGGCGGCGGCCGGACCCCTGCTGGTGGTCGTCGAGGACCTGCATCGGGCGGACCCCCGGACGCTGGGGGTCCTCGGGCATCTCGCCGCCCACTGCCCCGATCTGTCCCTGGTGCTGTGCGTGACCCAGCGGCCGGCTCCGACCGACGGTCCCTGGGGTGAGCTCGAGGACACCTTCACCCGTTCCGGGGCCACCACGGTGAGCATGGGCCCGGACACCTCCGCGACGGCCGATCTGGAGCGTCCGGGGACGTGGGCGGCCGGCGATCCGGACGCCCGACCCGACCCGGCCCTGCCTGCGGTGGTGACCACGGCGGGAAGCAGTTCGGTGGCGGTGGGGGTGTCGCCGGCGTTGCCGATGCAGTACCCCGGACGACGCTCGGCCTACTCGACCACCGGTTCCCGGTCCGTCGGTTCCCGGCCCGTCGGCCGCCCGTTCCCTGTCGACGTGCAGTTCCGGGTCTCCTGACCGGTGCCGTCAGCCGGTCGGTCGGCTGAACTCCCGGTTCCTCCCCGAGACCCGGCCGCCGAACAGCAGGGCGCTGCCGACGAACAGCAGGGTCAATGCAAAGGAACCCACGAACGACCACGCACCCCCGGCAGTGACGAGCAGACCGAACACGATCCCGGTCGCCGCGAGAGACAGGCTGGCACCGAAGGAGTCGGCGATCGACATCGCAGAACTGTTGAACCCCTGGTTGTTCGAATTCGAGTACGCCAGGGTCAGCGAGCTCAGCCGCGGCGACATCAGTCCCATCCCCGCGCCGCTGAACACCCAGCCGACCACGGCCACGAAGGCCGGAAGATGCACCAGAGCGGTGACGAGCACCAGGGCGATCGAGAACAGCAGCAGGACCGCGCCGATCCTGATGCTCGTGACATCGGTAAGCCGCGTCCCCAACTTCCCCTGCGCCCAGGACGCCGTCGCCCAGGCCAGGGCCGCGCCGGTCAGAGCGAGGCCGGCCACCGTGGGGGTGAGCTGGTACCGGTCGGTCAGCAGGTAGGGCAGATAGATCTCGGCCCCGAAGAATGCCGCCGAGACCAGCCCGCGTACGGCGATGACGCTGGGCAGACCATGACGGGCGAGAAGCGTCCCACCCGGCAGCAGGCCACGAGCGGCGACCACGGCCGTCGCTCCGGCCAGCACCGGCAGCAACCAGGCGGTGAACCCATGGAACTCCTTGGCGTACCCCAGGATCAGCACGGCCACCGCTGCCACCGTCGCCCAGGCCAGCCGCGACAGGTCCCACGGGGCCCGGACGCGATCGGCCGGCACCGGGGCATCGGTGAGCTGACGAACCGCCGGAACCACCAGCGCCACGGCGATCGGAACCAGGCCGACCACCCCCAGGAACACCCAGTGCCAACTTGCAACCTCTGCGACGAACCCGGCCAGCGCCGGACCCACCAGCGAAGGAATCGCCCAGGCCGCGGCGAAGTAACCGAAGATCTTGGGGTGCAAGGTCGCCGGGTAGACCCGTGCCACCAGGACGTACAGGGAGACCGTGATGGCCCCGCTGCCGAGCCCCTGGACCAACCGCCCGAGCACCAGTATCCCCATCGAACCGGCGGTCCCGGCGATCACCAGGCCCACGGCGAACACCGTGGCCGACAGATACAGCGGCTTTCCGGGTCCGGAGCGGTCCGCCCAGCTGCCGGCCACCACCATCCCGATCACGCCCATGGCCAACGGGGCGGCAAAAGCCATGGCGTACAGGGACGCACCGTCGAGATCACGGCTGACCACCGGCATCACCGTCGTCACGGCGAGGGATTCGAAGGCACCGAGGAACACCAGGGCAAGGGCACCGATGGAGGTGAGGAGATAGGCACCCGCGAAGACCGACCCGGCCCGGCGGGTGTCCGGCTGGTCCGACTTCACCGGCGGGACAACGGGCAGGGCGGGCGGGTCGGTGTCGATCGTCATGACACCGACGGTAGAACCTCAACTATTGTTGAGGTCAAATGGCGACGACAACCGAACCGGCGAACCGGGAATCGAGGAGCACCGTGCCACGGATACCGGGCGGGACCGAACACCGGCTGACCATCGGCGAGCTGTCCGCGCGCAGCGGGCTCGCCCCCTCGGCCCTGCACTTCTACGAACGTCAGGGCCTCATCGAGAGCACCAGGACCTCCGGGAACCAGCGCCGGTACGCCCGGGACTGCCTGCGTCGCGTGGCCTTCATCCGGGTGTCCCAACGGGTCGGCATACCGCTGGCCGCGATCCGGACCGCCCTGGACTCGCTGCCGGACTCGCGCACCCCGACCCCCAAGGACTGGGCCAGGCTGTCCGCCGGCTGGAAGGACGAACTCGATCGGCGTATCGCCGACCTGGAGCATCTGCGGGACGACCTGACCGGATGCATCGGCTGCGGATGCCTGAGCATGCGCAGCTGCAATCTGCAGAACCCGGCAGACGTCCTCGGCGAAGGGGGCAGTGGCCCCCTCCGCTGGGACGGCTGAGGCCGGTCTGCTCCGTTGCAGCGGCGTCAGGTCCTGTTCCGGCAGGTTCGGTGTGCCCGTCCGACGCGCTAGCTGCGCGCCCCGGCCGTCTCCTCGCTGCCACGTTGGGCCATGGCGTCCTGGACGTCCCGGGGAATCGGCCGACACGCACATTTCTCGGCGTGCTGGATGTGCCAACGCACCCTCTCGGCCATGGGGGCGTGCGGGGTCAGCCGGTGTTCTGAATGCCAGTCACTGTTCATGTCTCCATTGAACCGCGCAACTGTGATTGCCGCCACTACCCCAGGTCCGGGTCACCGCCGACAACCGTTCGACCACCGGTAACCGCGCTCCTCCCCGACATCCGCGCTGCATGCAGCGAGCGCGATAGTCGGGAAGGAGCGCGGTCAGGGCACGGGCCGGGCAGAGATCAGACCGGGAAACCGACCGGGCGGATCCCCCAGGATCCCTCGAAGGCCTGACCGGGTTCCAGGTGGAGCAGACCGTTGCCGTTGTTGAACGCATCGATCCCGCAGGTCATCGGCTCGACCGCAACCGCCACACCGCTGCCGGGGAAGGAATCGGTGGTGAAGATCTGCTGCCACCCGAAGATCGGCTCGGCCCACATCTGCACCGAACTGCCGTCCGGGGCGGTGAGCACGGCGCGGTGCTCACCGTCGATCAGATCGAGTCCGGTGTACGCGGTGTCCAGATCGAGGTCACCCACCCGCGGGCCGTGCCGCAGGTCGGAGGGGGTTCCGTCGACCGGATCGGCCGACACCGGGCTGAGCAGCTCGTCGACCGCGATGTAGGTCCGGGCGTTGCTGGTGAGCCGCAGATCCGCCGTGGGGAAACTGCTGATCTTCAGGAACGGATGGGTGCCGAGGCCGAAGGGCGCCCTTCCGGTGCCGATGTTCACCAGCCGGTGGGTCACCGTCAGACCTTCGGCCGTCAGCCGGTAGGTGACCGAGGTGTCGAGGGTGAAGGGGTAGCCGTGCTGCGGGTAGATCGGGGCCGACAGGGTGACGCTGTTCTCGGTGGTTGCCATGGCGGTGTAAACGGTGTTGCGCATCAACCCGTGCAGGGCGGCGTTGCGGGCCGGCTCGGTGATGTCGAGCTGCTCGACGGTCCCGTTGTTGTCCCACCGGCCCTTGACCACCCGGTTCGGCCACGGGGTGAGGACGATGCCGCAGCCGAAGGGGGCGACCACCTCGTCTGTCCAGGTCTCGGTGAAATGGACGTCACCGATCGAGTACTCGCGCAGGACCGCTGCGACCGAGCCGACCCGCACGGTGGCACTGCCGAAGGTCAGCACATGCTGTTCGCCGCTGGCCGGGTGCGGCTGCGTCTGCGGCAGCCAGTCGGTCGGTGCGGTGAAAACTGCCTCGGTCATGCCTGTCCTCCGACGGTGATCGCTCCGGTGAAACGTGACATCGCCCGACCGAACTGCAGCAGTCGCTGCATCTGGCCACGCCCGCCGTCGGTGACCGACTTGGAGAAGCGGTAGGTCTCGACGAACTGAACGGTGCGGGTACCCGCGTCCTCCGTCAGCTCGGTCGTGGAACGCTCCGGGGTCTGGGTCGACAGGTACAACATGACCGAGTGCAGCGACCGCTGCCCGCTCTCGTCGACGGTGAACCTGGTCCGCAACCCCTGGTCGACGATCGCCACCAGCGGGATGGTCCGGACGGACGAGGAGAACATCAGGCTGCTCGGGTCCTCGTCGCTCTGCTCGTCGTCCCCGTGCCACAGGATCAACCGGGTGCCGTCGGTGACGGCGACCTCCTGCCAGAGGGATTCTCCCCAGGGCTGCGGGGTCGCGACCCGCTCGCAGGTGTAGGCCTGGACATCGGCGAAGTTCAGCACACCGCCGAGGGCTTCGAGGGCGGCGTCGGCATCACGCAGATAGGCGCCGAGCCCCTCCTCCAGTCCCTGGTAGACGGCCCAATCCTCGGGGGAATGCGGGGGCGGGTAGGTCATCGAGGAACCTTCCTCACTTCAGCAGCGTGTCGAACTCGGGCGCGGATGCGCCGCAGAGAGCCTATCCGCCCCGCCGGTTCCCCGATCCCATCCACCCCGGTCTCGCGTGCGGCATGGATCACTCGGGCCGTGCGGCCCATTCCCGCGCCGAACCGCCCAGCACGAGACAGATCGCGATGATCGGCATGGCGGCCAGGATCAGCGCCCAGACCAGGAACACCGAGTAGAAGTTGAAGGCGATCAACCACCAGGCGGACAGCACGAGCGAGAGCGCGGCCCCCACCACCAGCAGGGTCACCTTCTTGCGGGGCGCCTGGACACCCCCGGCGATGAGGAGCCCGCCGGCGACGATCGCGAGCACACCCATGATCGTCAGGGTCTGGGAGGACGGGAGGGAATGGTTCCAGTAGGAGATGCTCATCAGGTCGAAGAGGTCACCCTCGTCGGAGCTGGCGACGGTGGAGATACCGGCCAGGATGATCAACCCGGCCTGGATGTAGGCCAACACCGCGGCGGCCCGGACGTTTCCGGGAACCCCTCGGCCGGGGACCGGGTAGCCGGGAGGCAGCGGGTAGCCCGGCGGCACCTGCTGGTACCCCGGGACCGGGTACCCGCCCTGCTGGTACGGGGCCTGCTGGTAGCCCGGCTGGTACCCCTGCGGCGGGTAGGGCTGGCCGGGGGCGACGCCGTAGCCGGGAGGCGGGACGTATCCCGCTGCGGGCGGGTAACCCGGCGCAAAGGCGGGATACCCGCCGTCGGCCGGAGCGGGAGCCGGAGGTGTCTGACCCTGGTGTTGCCCGGCGTCGCCGGCATCCCACGGTTTCGGTTCCCACGGTTGCGGATCCCACTGCTGCGTCATGAGGTTCCCTCTCGCCCTGTTGCACGACCACGCTTGTCCTCGATCATGCTGGTGCCTGACCGCGCTGTTGCCCGACCAGGCCGACTGCCCGCGCTGATCAGTTCGGATTCTGCCGTATCTGCACCGGCGGGGCGGGCTGTTCCCCCGACAACACTCTTCCTGCGGCGGGATATGCGCAGCTGCACCCCGGGATGCCTGCGCATATCCCACCGCAGGACGGCTACGTGTGGGGCACCGGGGCGGCCGCATTCTCCGCCGCGCGTGCGTCGTACTTGAGCAGGGCAGGACGCAAGGACACCGCCACCAGCACACCGATGATCACCAGCACCCCTCCACCGGTGACGGCGACGGCCGTCGAGGACCAGTCCGCCGCGAGGCCGTGCAACATGTCGGCCAGTCGCGGTCCACCGGCGACCACCACCAGGAACACCCCCTGGAGCCGCCCGCGCATCTCGTCGGTGGCCGCGACCTGCAGGATCGTGGTTCGGAAGACGGCGCTGACCATGTCGGCCCAGCCACCGACGGCCAGGAAGAACACCGCCATCCACAGCAGCCCGGACACGCCCATCCCGACCATGGCCAGGCCCCAGATGACGATGGCCGCGACGATCGCGATGCCTTGCCTGCGGATGTGTTGGAGCCAACCGCTGGTCAGGCCACCGATCAAGGCTCCGATGGCCATACCGGCGTTGAGCAGGCCGAGCTGGATGCCGCCGCCGTCCGGCCCACCGAAGGTGTGTTGGGCCATCTCGGGGAAGAGAGCCCGAGGCATGCCGAAGACCATCGCGATGATGTCGACCACGAAGGTCATCAGCAGGATGTCCCGGCCGCGCAGGTAGCCGAGCCCCTCGCGGACGCTCGCCCGCGTGGTCGAGGTTCCCGCCGGCGGCAGCGCAGGCAACCGGATCGCCGCGTACAACACGGCGGACAGGGTGATGGCGTCGATGAAGTAGATCCAGCTCAGGTTCATCAGGGGCAGCAGCAGGCCGACGAGCAGCGGGCCGACGATCACGCCCACGCTGAACACCGTCATGTTCAACGCGTTGGCGGCCGGCACCAGATGGGCCGGGACGATCCGCGGGATGATCGCCGCCCTGGTCGGGGAGTTCACTGCGAACATGCCCTGCTGGACCGCGAGCAGGGCGAAGATCACCCAGACCGAGTGCAGACCGACCAGCGCCTGGACCCACAGACCGATGCTGGACAGCGCCACACCGATAGTGGTGATGATCATGACCTTGCGTCGGTCGTAGGTGTCGGCGATGGCACCGCCGATCAGGCCGAAGGCGATGAGGGGCACCAGGGCCACCAGGGAGGCCGCGCCGACCCAGGCGGAGTTCTGGGTGATGGAGAAGATCTCCTGCAGCACCACCACCGCGGTCATCTGGGACCCGACCACCGTGACCGCACCGCCGATGAACAGGCGGCGGTACTCGGGGATCTGCAACGGGCGGGTGTCCGCCAGCACCCCCTTGAACCGGCTCGTCCTGGGCGCTTCCGGTTCGGCGGCCTGCTTTTCGTCGGGTTCCGAACCGCTCAAGGTGCGAGCCGCTCGATCGTCCAGACGCCTTCCGGGCCGGCCCGGTAGACCAGGCGGTCGTGCATCCGGCCCCGCCGTCCCTGCCAGAACTCGACGCTGCTCGGCACGATCCGCCAGCCGCCCCAGTTCTCCGGGACGGGGATGTCGGCGACATCGGCGAACCGGGTTTCGGCCGCCGCCTCCAGCCGGTCGAGCTCGGCACGGTCGGCGACCTTCTCGGACTGGGGGCTCGCCCAGGCACCGAGCTGGGAGCCGCGCCACCTGGTGGCCCAGTAGGCGGCGGTCGTCTCGGCGTCCACCCGTTCCACCCGACCCCGGAAGTGCACCTGGCGCTGCAGGTCGATCCAGGGGAAGGTGGCGGACACCCGGGGGTTGGCCGTCAGGTCCGCGGACTTCTTAGACCGGTAGTTGGTGAAGAAGGTGACGCCGACGTCGTCCACCGACTTGGCCAGCACCGTCCGCGAGGCCGGAACCCCGTCGGCGTCGGCGGTGGCCAGAACCATCGCGTTGGGTTCGGTCAGACCGGCGGCCACGCAGTCGGCCATCCATCGGCCGAACTGTTCGGTCCAGTCCGGGGCCAGGTCCCCGACGTCCAGCCCTGCCTCCGAGTAGGAGATTCGCATGTTCGCCAGATCGATCCGATGGACCTGATCCGGATGTGGGTCGTTGCCGCTCACAGCCTTGGTACCTCCGCGTTATGCCCCGTGTCCTCGTGCGCTGGTGAACGCTACTCGCCGCCCCCGACGGCGGTACCGCAGGTGTCGGGTGAGCAGGGCGGAGGGGCAGGGCGATCAGTGCGGGTTCACCAACGCCCGCTTA
>QXCQ01000131.1 GCA_003576535.1 Nakamurella silvestris
GGGGTGTGGCGGTCCGCTCGCGGGAGGGGTTGGGGTGTGGCGGTCCGCTCGCGGAGTGGCGGGTGCCGTCTTGTCCGCGAGTGGACGTTGGCCCCTCACTTTTGGGGGTGTGGGAGTCCTTTCGCGGGAGGGGTTGGGGTGGGGCGGTCCGCTCGCGGAGTGGTGGGTGCGGTCTTGTCCGCGAGTGGACGTTGGCCCCCCACTTTTTGGGGTGGGGCGGTCCGCTCGCGGGAGTGGTGGGTGCCGTCCTGTCCGCGAGTGGACGTTGGCCCCCCACTTTTTGGGGTGTGGCGGTCCGCTCGCGGGAGGAGGTGGGGCGTGGCGGTCTGCTCGCGGGTGCGAAACGGAGTCTAGAAGTCCGCCCGCCACGGACTCGCTGCAGTGTGGAGGTCGGCGTCAGAAAGGCTGAATCAGCCGGTCAGCTCGCAGACGAAGATCGCGGTTCCGGGGAAGACCTCGCCCCGCACCCTCGACCACTGGCCCCAGGTCGCCTCCAGGTCGTCCGGCCATTCCGGTTCGACGAGGTCGACCAGCCGGAAGCCGGCGGCGGTCAGCTCGCGGATGCGGTCCCCGAGGGTGCGGTGGTGTTCCACGTAGGCGGGGACGTCGTCGGCGTCGACCTCGACGTAGGGCGCACGGTCGAAGTAGGACTGCACGGCGGTCAGGCCGGCCTCGCCCGGATCGTCCAGGAAGATCCAGCGCATCGGGTGGGTCACGGAGAACACCCACCGACCGCCCGGCGCGAGCACCCGGGCCACCTCGCTCATCAACAGCCCCGAGTCCGCCACGAAGGGCACGGCGCCGAAGGCCGAGCAGGCGATGTCGAAGGCCCCGTCCGCGAAGGGCAGGGCGCAGGCGTCGGCCTGGACCAGGGGAACGGTGATGCCGCTGCGCCGGGCGGCCTCCCCGGCGTAGGCGAGCATGCCGGCCGACAGGTCGAAGGCCACCACCTCGGCCCCTTCCGACCGCAACCATCGGGCGCAGGGCGCGGAACCGCAGCCCACCTCCAGAACCCGGAGGCCCCTCACCGGGCCGAGCAGCCGGGCGTCCTCCTCGCGCAGGTTCTCCGGGCACCAGACGAAGTCGGCATCGCCGAGAAAGGCCCCGTGTTCCAGGTGGTAGTCGCCGGCGTCGGCATCCCACCACCGCCGGTTGGCCAGTCGGGAATCCTCCGGTCCCGCCACCCGGCGACGCGGCCTCGTCGGGCCGAGCACGGCCTCCGCGCTGGCATGGCGTGGCTGCGCCTGCTCCGTCCCGGACACCGTCGTTTCTTCGTTCGTCACACCTGCGCCTGTCTGATCACGGCCGTTCGACACTCTTCCGGCACCACCCCTATTTGACCTGACTCCGGGGGCCAGGGGTAATCTGGTGTACGCGCTGTGGGTTCGTGCTGCCTCTGCATGGAGTAGGCCGCCCCTGTCTGTTGGTCGCGGTTCCGATCCGTCGGTTCCGAGGCCGGTGACGGAACGGTCCCACGCGTGCCGACCAGGCCGAATTCGTTTCGGCAGATCCACCAGCCCACTCTCGGAGCAACCCACCACATGTCCGCACCCACCCGTACCGCCCCTGTCGTCGCGATCAACGACATTGGGTCGGCTGAGGATTTCCTCGCCGCAATCGACCTCACCATCAAGTACTTCAATGACGGAGACATCGTCGAAGGTGTCATCGTCAAGGTCGATCGTGACGAAGTCCTGCTTGACATCGGTTACAAGACCGAAGGCGTCATCCCCTCGCGCGAGCTGTCCATCAAACATGATGTCGACCCGAGCGAAGTCGTCGAAGTCGGCGAGCACGTCGAAGCCCTCGTCCTCCAGAAGGAAGACAAAGAAGGCCGTCTGATCCTGTCCAAGAAGCGCGCGCAGTACGAGCGTGCCTGGGGCACCATCGAGAAGATCAAGGAAGAGGACGGCGTCGTCTCCGGCACCGTCATCGAGGTCGTCAAGGGTGGCCTCATCCTCGACATCGGCCTGCGCGGCTTCCTCCCGGCCTCCCTGGTCGAGATGCGCCGTGTCCGCGACCTGCTGCCCTACGTGGGTCGTCAGCTGGACGCCAAGATCATCGAGCTGGACAAGAACCGCAACAACGTGGTCCTCTCGCGTCGCCAGTGGCTCGAGCAGACCCAGTCCGAGGTTCGCAGCGAGTTCCTCAACCAGCTCGGCAAGGGCCAGGTCCGCAAGGGTGTCGTGTCCTCGATCGTCAACTTCGGTGCCTTCGTGGACCTGGGTGGCGTCGACGGCCTGGTGCACGTCTCCGAGCTGTCCTGGAAGCACATCGACCACCCGTCCGAGGTTGTCGAGGTCGGCCAGGAGGTCACCGTCGAGGTTCTCGACGTCGACATGGACCGTGAGCGCGTCTCCCTGTCGCTGAAGGCGACCCAGGAGGATCCGTGGCGTCACTTCGCCCGCACCCACGCCATCGGCCAGGTCGTTCCGGGCAAGGTCACCAAGCTGGTTCCGTTCGGTGCCTTCGTCCGTGTGTACGACGGCATCGAGGGTCTGGTCCACATCTCCGAGCTGGCCGGTCGCCACGTCGAGGTGCCGGAGCAGGTTGTCACGGTTGACGACGAGATCTTCGTGCGTGTCATCGACATCGACCTGGAGCGTCGCCGGATCTCCCTCTCGCTGAAGCAGGCGAACGAGGGAATCACCCCGGACTCCGAGTTCGACGAGGTCCGCGCCCAGTACGGTGTCGTCGATCACTACGACGAGGCCGGGAACTTCCTGCCGCCGGAGGGCTTCGACGTCGCCACCGGCGAATGGCTCGAAGGTTTCGACGCTCAGCGCGAAGCGTGGGAGAAGCAGTACGCGGACGCCCAGACGGTGTACGCGGCCCACATCAAGCAGGTCGCCGCTGCGCTCATCGCGGATGCAGAAGCCAACGAGAGTGGCAACTACTCCTCGGAGAGCGCCGGAGCCGGTGCAGGTTCGACCGAGAACACCGAGGAAGCCGTCGGCTCCCTGGTGAACGACGAGCACCTTGCCGCTCTGCGCGAGAAGCTGGCCGGAGCCTGATCCCTCCCCAGCCTTCGATGACCGTGGTCTGTTGACCTCGTGAATCACCCGCCACAGGCCATCACCGAGAGATCGGTGGTGGCCTGTGGTGCGTTCCGGCCCGGGAAATGGGCCGAGGGGAGGTGATTCCGATCGGTTACCCACGGTCAACCTTCAGGACATGTTGTGACCGGGTTCGTCACATTGATCACCCGTTCACGGCGGGTCAAACCGTTCTCCCACGCCCGCATCGCTACCTTGGAGTTCATGCGTAGCTCTCGAGTAGTCGTTTCCCTGACGTTGGCCGCCCTTGTCCTGGCCGGATGCAGTTCGACCTCCAACGGTGTTCGGCAGACCACCACCGTCTTCGAGACGGTGGATCCGACCACCGCCGGCAGCTCCGGAACCGGAGGAGCAACCACCGATGCGGTGACGATCCCGGGACTCCCCGGAGCATCCACCGACAACACGGCCCCCGTCACCGACTCCGGCACCGCCGTCGCCACCGAGACCGTCGACTCGACCGCGACGGACTCGGCCACGACCGGTGCCACCGACACCGCTCAGACGACGGAGACCACCGAAACGACCGAGACCGGTGCGGATTTCAAGAAGGTCAATCCCCTCAAGGCCGACTGCAACAACCTGCTGTCCGTCTCGAAGATCAAAGCGATCTCGGGAAAGACGGTACCCGGCAAGAACAATCGCATCGTCGACATCGCGAACCCGGAGCGCAAGATCACCGGTCGGTTGAAGTGCCAGTTCGGGGTCAAGGGTGCCGACGCCCAGGTCACCGTCAACCTCACCCAGTTCGCCAACGCCGACGCCGCCGATGCGCAGATCGCCACCACGGTCGAGTCCGAGGACGGTCTCGGTGGAAAGATGTCGACCGGGACGGTTGCCGGCTACCCGGCCCAGATCGCCCTGCGTGACGGTGGCCTCATCGTGTTCCGCTACGACACCTGGACCCTGTCGGTTGTTGTCGCCAAGACCATGGGCTCGGCGGCCGAGCTTCCCGACATCCTGACCAAGCTGGCCGAGGCCTCCTTGGCGAAGGTGATCGGCTGACCGTCTGTCGTCACAAACGGCAGCTGCCCCTGTCCGACCATGCGGTCGGGCGGGGGCGTTGCTGTTTTCGGGAGCGGTGAGCGGCGGAACCGGTGGGTCAGGTACCAGCCAGGCGTCAGGCGGCGACGTGGGCGATGCGAGCGCGCTGGGGCGCGGCGGTCTGGGCGTTCGCCCGATGACGCGGGCCGACGAACATCGACGTGAAGAAGCCGCGTCGGGTCACGGTGACCAGCGTCGGGACAGGGATTCCGTCGACCCGATCGGCCCGGTGCCTGCCGGCGATGGTGGATAGGGCGCTGCGCATCCTGCCTCCTTCGAAAGGTTCGGCGTGAGCTGCGGACGACGCCGTCAGGTCCGAGAGTAGAGTGTGACCGCCCTCAATCGGGTGAGCCACGACGGTGTGTCGTCGGTGTGAGGTCGAATGTGTCGGGGATCCAAAAGTCCTCGTCGACGCCGCCCGGGTCCTACGGAATCAGATGAGGTGTGACGTGCCCCCAACAACAGGAACCCCGACCGGAGCCGGTGGCCGCGGGCCGCTTCTGGTGGCGGTGACAGGGGGGATCGGTTCCGGCAAGTCCACCGTGTCGGCGATCCTGCGTGAGCTGGGTGCGGTCGTCGTGGACTCCGATGTTCTCGCCCGAGCAGTGGTCGAACCGGGGACTCCGGGTCTGGCTGCGGTGGTCGATCGGTTCGGGTCCGGGGTGCTCCACGCGGACGGTTCCCTCGACCGGCCGGCCGTCGGACGCATCGTGTTCGCCGACGACGCGGCCAGGCGGGACCTGGAACGGATCATCCACCCGCTGGTCCGGACCGCGGCCGATAACGTCGCCGCTGCTGCCCCTGCCGGTTCGGTGGTGGTCAACGACATCCCGCTGTTGGTCGACCTGGGGCAGACGGCCCAGTTCCACCTGGTGATCGGTGTCGGTGTCGAGTTCACCGAACGGCTCCGCCGCCTGGTGGGCCGGGGGATGGCCGAGGCCGATGCCCGGTCCCGGATCGCCGCGCAGATCACCGACCTGCAGCGGCGACCGCTGACGGACCTCTGGCTGTCCAACGACGGTTCGCCCGACGAGCTCGCCGGGTGCGTCCGCCGGAGCTGGGCGGACCGGGTCGAGCCGATGGCCGCTGGTCTGGTCGCCGGGCGTCCGGCCACGGCGGCCGTCGACGGCCTGGCACCCGCCGTGTTCGAGCCCTCCGTGCTGTCCCGCGTCCAGGCGAGGGTCCGTGCTGCGCTGTCGGGACTCCCTGCTCTTCGGGTTGCCGTCGACGGCAACGGGATCACGGTCTCGGGGGTCGGGGGAGCCGGCGATCGGCTGGTGCCGGCCCTCGGGCGGGCCGGCTTCTTCCCGGCGGGGCCCGGTGTCCTCCGCTCCTGCGACCCCGCGCAGCCGGTTGCGGTGTCCGCCCTGGGCTGAGATCTGCCCGTTGTCGGTGGTCCCGCGTAGCCTTTGGGACGTGGCATTCGCAGCTGAACATCCAGTCCTCGCCGTCTCCGAGCATCGGCCGGTCGGCGACATCCCGCGCACCGAGGCCAGGTTCGAGGTGGTCTCGGAGTACCGGCCTGCCGGCGATCAGCCGCAGGCGATCGACGACCTCGAGCGCCGGTTGAACGAGGGCGAGAAGGACGTGGTGCTGCTCGGTGCCACCGGCACCGGCAAGTCGGCGACCACGGCCTGGCTGATCGAGCGGGTGCAGCGGCCCACCCTGGTGATGGCCCCCAACAAGACCCTGGCCGCCCAGCTGGCGAACGAGCTCCGTGAGCTCTTCCCGAACAACGCGGTCGAGTACTTCGTCTCCTACTACGACTACTACCAGCCCGAGGCGTACGTCCCGCAGACGGACACCTTCATCGAGAAGGACTCCTCGATCAACTCCGATGTGGAGCGGCTGCGGCACTCCGCCACGAAATCGCTGCTCTCCCGCCGGGACGTGATCGTGGTGGCCTCGGTCTCCTGCATCTACGGCCTCGGCACCCCGCAGTCCTACCTCGACCGTTCGCTGCCGCTCAGCGTCGGTCTGATGATCGAACGGGACGCACTCCTGCGTGCCCTGGTCGACGTCCAGTACGCCCGCAACGACCTCGCCTTCACCCGCGGCACCTTCCGGGTCCGCGGGGACACGGTCGAGATCATCCCCTCCTACGAGGAACTGGCCATCAGGATCGAGTTCTTCGGGGACGAGATCGAGCGGCTCTACTACATCCACCCGTTGACCGGCGACGTCATCCGGGACGTGCCGGAGCTGCGGGTGTTCCCGGCGACCCACTACGTGGCCGGTCCGGAGCGGATGGAGAAGGCCATCGCCGACATCGAGTCCGAGCTCGCAGGCCGGCTGGCCGACCTGGAGAAGAACGGCAAACTGCTGGAGGCCCAGCGGCTCCGGATGCGCACCACCTACGACCTGGAGATGATGCGCCAGGTCGGTTTCACCTCGGGGATCGAGAACTATTCGCGGCACATCGACGGTCGCCCGGCCGGGACGGCCCCCGCGACCCTGATCGACTACTTCCCCGAGGACTTCCTGCTCGTCATCGACGAATCCCACGTCACGGTGCCGCAGATCGGGGCGATGCACGAGGGCGACGCCGCCCGTAAACGCACCCTGGTCGAGCACGGGTTCCGGCTGCCGTCCGCGCTGGACAACCGCCCGTTGACCTGGGAGGAGTTCAGCGACCGCATCGGTCAGACCGTCTACCTCTCGGCGACCCCGGGCAACTATGAGATGGGCCGGGCCCAGGGCGAGTTCGTGGAACAGGTCATCCGACCCACCGGCCTGGTCGATCCCGAGGTCATCGTCAAACCGACCACCGGTCAGATCGACGATCTGGTCGGGGAGATTCGGCTGCGTACCGAACGCAACGAGCGGGTCCTGGTCACCACCTTGACCAAGAAGATGTCCGAGGACCTGACCGACTACCTGCTCGAACTGGGGATCCGGGTGCGCTACCTGCACTCCGAGGTCGACACCCTGCGCCGGGTGGAGCTGCTCCGCGAACTGCGGATGGGGGAGTACGACGTCCTCGTCGGCATCAACCTCCTCCGGGAGGGTCTTGACCTCCCGGAGGTGTCCTTGGTGGCGATCCTGGACGCCGACAAGGAGGGATTCCTGCGGTCGGGCACCTCGTTGATCCAGACCATCGGCCGGGCCGCCCGGAACGTCAACGGCCAGGTGCACATGTACGCCGACCGGATCACCAAGTCGATGGCCCAGGCGATCGACGAGACGAACCGTCGGCGGGAGAAGCAGGTCGCCTACAACACCGCCAACGGCATCGATCCGCAGCCGCTGCGGAAGAAGATCAACGACATCCTGGAACGTGTCTACGCCGAGGCCGAGGAAGCCGTGCCCGCTGCCGCGGGTCGGGGCCGCGCACGCAAGAACGGGGATGTCGGTGGTGGTTCGGCCGGGATCTACGCCGGCCACCAGACGGCGGGGATGGCCCGCAACGAACTGGCGGACCTGGCCCAGCAGCTGACGGCGCAGATGATGGCCGCCGCCAAGGACCTGCAGTTCGAACTCGCCGGGCGTCTGCGCGACGAGATCTCCGAACTGAAGAAGGAACTCCGGGACATGGACGCCGGGA
The DNA here is from genome assembly GCA_003576535.1 of Nakamurella silvestris. Taxonomy (GTDB): domain Bacteria; phylum Actinomycetota; class Actinomycetes; order Mycobacteriales; family Nakamurellaceae; genus Nakamurella; species Nakamurella silvestris. The sequence continues at coordinate 7,645 of QXCQ01000131.1, forward strand.
TGTCCTGAGATCGGACCAGCGGCACCGGCAGCGGTGCCGACGGGCAGTCACGACGAAGAAGTGGAGCACTGATGTCTCACCAGATGCAGGTCGTCATCGACGCGGCGAGCCCCGCCGTACTCGGGGAGTTCTGGTCGGTGGCCCTGGGCTACCGGATGGACGACCCGCCGCCCGGGTTCGACACCTGGGAGGAGGCCCTGCTGGCCGGCAACATCCCGAAGGAGCAGTGGGACGACGCCTACGCCATCGTCGATCCGGAGGACCGGGGGCCGCGGGTGTTCTTCCAGAAGGTCCCCGAAGGCAAAACCGTCAAGAACCGGGTGCATCTGGACGTCCGCGCCGCTGACGGCCCGCGTGATCCCGACCGCTGGGACAAGATCCAGGCCCTCGTCGAACGGCTCGTGGGTGTCGGTGGAGCCGTCGTCGCCGAGCGCCGGGACGACTGGGGTGGCCACTGGATGGTGATGACCGACCCCGAGGGCAACGAGTTCTGCGTCAGCTGAACCCTCCCGCGAGTGGACTGCCACACCCCAGGATTTGGGGTGTGGCAGTCCACTCGCGGTGTGTTTTCAGCTGGTGATGTCCTTGCGGCGGAACCGCATCACGCCGAGGCCGAACAGGATCAACGCGTAACCGAGGCCGGCGAAGCCTCCTCGGATCATGTCGTCCCACCGGATCGGGTCGGCCAGGGTGCCGGTCCAGGCGAAGGCGTTGTGAGTGGGCAGCCAGTCCCGGATCCCGCCGAGGGCGTCGATCTGGTCGAGGATCTGGGACAGGATCGTCAGCAGCACCGCCCCGCCGACCGCGCCGAGCGGGGCGTCGGTGGACACGCTGAGGAAGAAGGCCAGCCCTGCCACCCAGGACAGCTGCACCACCATGAAGATCACGACGATCAACAGCCGCAGCAGGGTTGCGCCGAAGGTCAGCTGATCCCCGACCGGGGTGGCGAGCGGGCCGAAGCCGTAGAGCACGCCGCCCAGCAGCAACGAGGTGATCGGCAGCAGCAGGATCGCGATCAGCGACAATGCTCCGGCCACCAGCACCTTCTGCCGGACCAGGCGGATCCGGGGGACGGGCAGGGCCAACAGGTACCGGAGTGAGGACCAGGACGCCTCCGAGGCGATCGTGTCCCCGAAGAACAGCGAAATCACCACGATCAGCAGGAAACTCGCCGAGAAGATCATCGTGACCATGGCGAAGTTGCCGGCACCGTTCTGTGCCAGATCGATGATCGACGCCCGGTTGCTGTTGGTGTTGTTCCCGCCGCTGTCGTTCCCACCCACCGCGAAGGCGACGGCGAGGATGATCGGCAGCAGCACCATGAAGCCCAGCGTGAGCTGGGTCCGCCGGCGTTTGAACTGCCGTCGCATCTCGACGCCGAAACTCAGGGTCTTCCCCGGTCGGTACCCGGCCGCGACCCCCGAGGGATCGGCCTGCCCGGGTGGCGGCACCGATTCGAGGGCGGCCACTGCGGCCTCGGCCGAGCGGTCCTGATGTACCGGACTCATGATGTGCCCTTCGAGGTCGCGCCGACCAGATCGAGGAAGACGTCTTCCAGACGGTTGCGGGGGGCCGCGGTGGTGACGGCGACACCTGCTCGGACCAGCAGCTCGATCGCCGCGGCCGGAGCGTTGCCGGCCAGGTCGATCTGCACCTGGTTGTCCTCGACGGCGACCTCGTCCACACCCGGCAGGGTGCGCAGGAGTTCGGCCGCCCGGGCCGGGTCGTCCACCGTGAAGGTCATCTCCCCGGAGGCCGCGACCAGTTCGGCGACGGTTCCGGAGGCGATGGTGCGACCCTGGTTGACGACAACGACGTGGGTGCAGGTCTGCTCGACCTCGGACAACAGGTGCGAGGAGACCAGGACGGTGCGCCCGGTGGCCGCGTACCGCCGCAACACCTCACGCATGGCGTGGATCTGGGGCGGGTCGAGCCCGTTGGTCGGTTCGTCGAGGATCAGCAGGTCCGGCAGGCCGAGCATCGCCTGGGCGATGGCCAACCGCTGCCGCATGCCCTGCGAGTAGGTGCGCACCTTGCGTTCCACGGCCTTGCCCAGGCCCGCGATGGCCAGGGCCTGTTCCATGTAGGCGGCGTCCGCCGGTCGCCCGGTCGCCTCCCAGTACAGGTTCAGGTTGTCCTTGCCCGACAGGTGCGGCAGGAAGCCCGAGCCCTCGACGAACGATCCGATCCGGGACAGCACCGGGGCACCGGGGGTGATCTTGTGCCCGAAGACGCGGATCTCGCCGGCGCTGGGGGTGATGAGTCCCATCACCATCCGCAGGGAGGTGGTCTTTCCGGCACCGTTCGGGCCGAGCAGACCGAGCACCTGGCCGGCCTTGACCTCGAACCCGACGTCCTGGACGGCCGTGACGCCACCCGGGTACTCCTTGCGCAGGCCGGTGATGCGCAGCGGCAGGTCGACCAGTTCCGGGTCGATGTCCGTGCGGTGCCGGCGGACGATTCCCCCGAGGATCAGCCAGGTGATGGCGATGATCACCAGGATGATCAGCCCGATCAGGGCCGCCACCGGGATGTCGCTGGTGGAGACGTTGCTACCACCGGCCACGGGGAGGGTGATCACACCGCCGGCACCCAGGGCCAGCAGGTAACTCGCGGCCGTGTTGGGGCTGCTGAAGGCCTGATCGGTGGTCGAGACGACCACCTGGATGGTGGAGCCGGTGTCGATCTGCAGGGCGACCGGGGTCAGCTGCAGCGGGACCTCGACCGGGGTGCCGGCGGTGAGACCGGCGACCCGGATCGGCGAGGCCCCGCCGGCGAGGGTGCGGACCCCGCTGGCGCTGACCTTGTAGACCTTGACGAAGAAGGTCGCCTGGTCGGCGGCGTCGGTCCCGCCGGTCGAGGTGTCGGCCGCGGCTGTCAGCGCGGGGCCCGCCGTCACCTGCAGGGTGAAGGACGGACTGCCGGTCAACAACACCTGCTGGGTCAGCGGGTCGGTGCTGAACCTGGCCGACTGGCCGGGGATGTCCGCCCCGAGGGTCGCCAGGACGGTGCTCGCCGTGCCGCCGAGCCCGGGAATGGAGGAGATCGCCGCCGGGGTCCCGCCCGGCGGGTTGAACACCGGTTGGGTGCCGCCGTGCAAGGTCAATGTGGTGTTGTTCAAGGGTTCGGTGACGGTTCCGCCGACGGCGAGTCCCGGGTACCCGGGTGCCTGCAGGGTGCGGCTGCGGACCCGCCCGGTGTCGGAGATCGACCCGTCGATGTTGTACCGGAAGCCCAGGTCCGGCGCCGGGCCCTTCTGCGCAAGGTAGTGGTCGAACCAGCTGTGGATGGACTGCCGGGTCTGGGTGTCGATACCGCCGCCGTCATGCCCGCCGCTGAACCACAGGACCGAGACCGGCGCACCGTTCGCCGCGATCGCCCGGGCGTTGGCATCTGCCTGGTCGAGGCCGAACAAGGTGTCGCGCTCGCCCTGCACCAGCAGGGTGGGGGCGGTGATGTCGCCGACCACGGCAGCCGGGCTGGAGTTCGCGAGCAGAGCCTGCATCTCCTTGTCCAGGACGCCGCTCTGGGCCACACGCACGTACCCGGCACACACGTCGAGGGCGACCCTGCCGCAGACCCCGGCGGCCGGATCGAGGTCGGGTACGGGAGGGGTGGTGGGTGTCGAGGGGGCGGCCGCTCCGCCGTCGGTGGAATCGCCGTCGGTGCTGTCGCCGCCGGTTCCGGCGCTCGGGTCGAGACCGGCGGCGGCACTGGTGATCAACGAACCACTGGTGATCGCCGTCATGAAAACCGCGGCCCAGTACTTCTTGAAAACCCCGTCGGCGGCGTTCGGCACCTGGGCGATCGTCGTCTTCGGGTCGGTCGCCGGGGTCGCGTAGTTCGGGAACAGCGCGTCCCCCAGGCTGTTCCAGGTGATCAGCGGGACAGCGGCATCGACGCGACGGTCCAGCCCGGCCAGCATCAGCGAGACCGCGCCGCCGTAGGAGCCGCCCATCACACCGACCCGGGGATCACCGGGGCCGTCGGAGATGACGTCGCTGCGGGTGGACAGGTAGTCGACCAGGGCGACGGCGTCCTTGGCCTCGTAGTCCAGGGAGTCGAGGTGGATGTGCCCGCCGGAGGCACCGAATCCACGGGCCGAGTAGGCCAGGACCAGGTAACCGCTCCTGGCCAGGTCCTCCGCGTCGTCCTTGACCGAATCCTTGGTGCCGCCGAGGCCGTGGGCAAGGATGATCGCCGGCGCGGGCAGGGTGGTCGGCAGGTACACGGTGGTGTCGATGTCGATCGTGGTGTCCTCACCCGCACCGCCAGGCACCGGGAGGGAGACCACCTCGGTGTTCACCGGCTTCTGGGTGTTACTCGGCCAGACCGCCACCGCGATCGCCAGCACCAGGACAGCTGCCACCGCTACGGCGGTGATACGCCGTCCGCGGGTCCGTCGAACGGTGTCGAGGGCGCGCCTGAACGCATTCCCTCCTTGGCCTTGGCCGGATTCCTTGCCGTTCGAGCTGGCCGCCACGGGTCTCGCTTTCGATCGCTGGTTGGGTCGCGCAGTTCGACTCCGCGGTGGGCGAAGGGTCAACGTGAATGCTGATCAAATCGTTCCACACCGCGGCCGTCGGGATCCCGCTCGAACTACTCAACCCAGGTTGCCAGAACATCGGACCGGGGGAGTCAGGGTCCTCCCCGACATCACCCCGGTCGTAGGTACTGCGATCGCAGCAGCGACCGGCCCCGTTCCCGCGCACGGTCTTGCTCCTCGCGCACGAAACATCGCGCGCGAGGACGAACAACGTGCGCGGGAACGAGGTAGGTGTGCTTTACCAGCGGCCGTGCACCTGGGCCTTGATCGAGGACTCGTACAGGGCGGTGATACCGGCGAGGACCTCGTCCGACAGGGCCGGGACAGCAGCGGCCGAGGCGTTCTTGACGACCTGGTCGATGTTGCGGGCACCGGGGATCGCCGAGGTGACGCCGGGCTGCTGGATGATCCAGCGCAGGGCACCCTGGGCCGGGGTGACGCCCTCGGGCAACAGGGCCGCGAACGCCTGGGCGGCCGTGACTCCGGTCTGGAAGTCCACGCCGGAGAAGGTCTCGCCGACGTCGAAGGCCTCGCCGTTGCGGTTGTAGGTGCGGTGGTCGTCGGCGGCGAAGGTGGAGGTCGCGGTGTACCGCCCGGAGAGCAGACCGGAGGCCAACGGGACCCGGGCGATGATCCCGACACCGGCAGCGGCGGCGGCCGGCAGCACCTGCTCGAGCGGCTTGTGCCGGAAGGCGTTGAGGATGATCTGGACCGTGGCCGTGCCGGGCCGGGCGATGGCGGTGAGGGCCTGGTCGCAGGTCTCGACGCTGACGCCGTAGTTCGCGATCCGCTCCTCGGCGACCAGGGTGTCCAGGGCGTCGAAGACCTCGTCACTGGCGAAGACCGGGGTCGGCGGGCAGTGGAGCTGCACCAGGTCGAGCCGATCGGTGCCGAGGTTCTTACGGGAGCGGTCGGTCCAGGCCCGGAAATTGTCCAGGACGTAGTTCTCCGGGACCTGGTCCAGCCGACGGCCCATCTTGGTCGCCACGAAGATGTCCAGGTCCGGGTGGGCGGCGAGGTACTTGCCGATCACCTGTTCGCTGCGGCCGTCGCCGTAGACGTCGGCGGTGTCGAAGAAGGTGACGCCGCTGGTGACGGCGGCGTCGAGCACGGCAAGGGCGTCGTTCTCGTCGACGTCACCCCAGTCCGCACCGAGCTGCCAGGTTCCGAGTCCGATGACCGAGAGGTCGCGGCCGATCCGGCCGACGGTGCGCTGTTCCAGTGAGCTGTGTTCCATGGGTCGAATCTAGCCGATGGGTTGTTAACGTTCACCGGCCGAGACGGGTGCCCACCTCTCGTTCCCGCGCACGTTGTTGGTCCTCGCGCACGAAACATCGCGCGCGAGGACCAACAACGTGCGCGGGAACAGGGGGCACTACCAGCCGCGGGCCCGCCATTCGGCCAGGTGCGGCCGCTCGGCTCCGAGGGTCGTGTCGTCACCGTGGCCCGGGTACACCCAGGTGTCGTCGGGCAGGACGTCGAACACCCGTGCCTGCAGGTCGTCCATCAGGCTGGTGAACGCCTCGGGCGACGGGGTCTTGCCCGGTCCGCCCGGGAACAGTGAGTCCCCGGTGAACAGGTGCGCGCTGCCGTGCGGGTCCCGGTACAACACGGCCAGTGATCCGGGGGTGTGCCCGCGCAGGTGGATGAACTCCACCTCGGCCTCGCCGAGCCCGTAGTGGTCTCCCTGCTCGGGGAACACGTCGGTGGGCACCGGCAGCTCTCCGGCGTCCTCGCGGTGGGCGATCAGGTTGGCCCCGGTCTGCCCGGCCACGGCACCGAGGGCCTGCCAGTGGTCCGGGTGCCGGTGGGTGGTCACGATAGTGCGCAGGCGTGGCCGGTCCGGCCCGAAGTCGAGCAGGTCGGCGATCCTGACGTTGTCGTTCGCCGCGTCGATGAGGAATCCGTCACCCGTTCTCCGGCAGACCAGGAGATAGGTGTTGTTGTCCATCTCCCCGACGCTCATCTTGGTGATCGTCACCTCCGGCAGGGTGCGGGTGATCGGATCACCTTGGGGTTCAACATGTCCGGTGTATTCGTCGGTACTCATCACTTGCCTCCAGGTGCTGCTGCAATCTACTGAGGGTTACCTAACCACTTCGCGGGGATCGGTGTACCGCCGGGTCCGGACGGACCCTTCGGCAGGTCACCCGGACCGCCGGAAAAGGGGCACTGTCGGTGGGTCGGCCTACCATTGCGCTCGTGATTGAACGCCTTGTCGTCCGTGGTGCCCGCGAGCACAACCTTCGTAATGTCGACCTCGACCTTCCGCGGGATTCGCTCATCGTTTTCACCGGTCTGTCCGGGTCCGGGAAGTCGTCCCTCGCCTTCGACACCATCTTCGCCGAAGGGCAGCGGAGGTACGTGGAGTCCCTGTCCGCGTACGCCCGCCAGTTCCTCGGCCAGATGGACAAACCCGACGTGGACTTCATCGAGGGACTCTCCCCGGCGGTGTCGATCGACCAGAAGTCGACCTCGCGCAACCCGCGCTCGACTGTGGGCACGATCACCGAGATCTACGACTACCTCCGGCTGCTCTATGCACGCATCGGCCGGCCGCACTGCCCCGTCTGCGGTGAGATCGTCACCAAGCAGACCCCGCAGCAGATCGTCGACCGGGTGCTTGAGATGCCCGACGGCACCCGCTTCCAGGTACTGGCCCCCGTCGTCCGGGAGCGCAAGGGCGAGTTCGTCGACCTGCTGTCCTCCCTCAGCTCCCAGGGGTACTCCCGGGTGCGGGTCGACGGCGAGGTGCTGCAGCTCACCGACGTGCCGAAGTTGAAGAAGCAGGAGAAACACTCCATCGAGGTCGTGGTCGACCGGCTGACCTCCAAGGCCACCTCCCGCCAGCGGATGACCGACTCGATCGAGACGGCACTGCGGCTGGCCGACGGCATCGTCATCCTGGACTTCGTGGACCGGGAGGAGGACGCCGCGGACCGATACCGGCGCTTCTCCGAGAAGATGGCCTGCCCGAACGACCACCCGCTGGCCCTGGACGAGCTCGAACCCCGCTCCTTCTCCTTCAACTCCCCGTTCGGGGCCTGCCCGGAATGCTCGGGGCTCGGCACCAAGAAGGAGGTCGATGCCGAGCTGATCGTGCCGGACGTCGAGCTCTCCCTCGCCGAGGGGGCGATCCAGCCCTGGGGCGGCGGCACCACCAGCGAGTACTTCGGCCGTCTGCTCGAGGGCCTCGGCCAGGCCATGGGATTCTCCGTGGACACCCCGTGGTCGGAGCTGCCGGAGAAGGTCCGCAAGGCCGTGCTGAACGGCTCCTCCGACCAGGTCCACGTCCGCTACAAGAACCGGTACGGGCGGACCCGCTCCTACTACGCCGAGTACGAGGGTGTCATCCCGTTCCTGGAACGCCGCGCGGCCCAGACGGACTCCGACTACGCCCGGGAGAAGTACGAGGGCTACATGCGGGAGGTGCCCTGCAAGGTCTGCAACGGCACCCGGCTCAAGCCGGAGATCCTGGCCGTCACCCTCCAACACGAGACCGAGGGGGAGCGCAGCATCGCCGACGTCTCCTCGATGTCCATCCGGGAGGCGGCGGCCTTCTTCCCGGGTCTGGTGCTCGGCCCGCGTGACGGCATGATCGCCGAACCCGTCCTCAAGGAGGTCGCCGCCCGGCTGGGTTTCCTGCTCGACGTCGGCCTGGACTACCTCTCCCTGAGCCGCCCATCGGCCACCCTCTCCGGCGGCGAGGCCCAGCGCATCCGGCTGGCCACCCAGATCGGGTCCGGGCTGGTCGGCGTGCTGTACGTCCTCGACGAGCCGTCGATCGGTCTGCACCAGCGGGACAACAACAGGCTGATCCAGACCCTGGTTCGGTTGAAGGACCTGGGCAACACCCTGATCGTGGTCGAACACGACGAGGACACCATCCGTACCGCGGACTGGGTCGTGGACATCGGGCCGGGCGCGGGGGAGCACGGCGGCAAGGTGGTCGTCTCCGGGTCGGTCGCCGAGCTGGAGGCCAGCGAGGAGTCGATCACGGGTGCGTTCATCTCGGGCCGTCGGGAGATCGCCATCCCCGAGACCCGCCGCCCGGTGGACCTCAAGCGTGCGCTGACGGTCGTCGGCGCCCGGGAGAACAACCTGCAGAACGTCACGGTGGACTTCCCGCTCGGCACCCTGATCGCCGTCACCGGCGTGTCCGGTTCCGGCAAGTCCACCCTGGTGAACGACATCCTGCACGCGGTCCTGGCCAACCGGATCAACGGGGCGAGGATCGTCCCGGGACGGCACACCCGGGTCAACGGGCTCGAGCACGTCGACAAGGTGGTCGGGGTCGACCAGTCGCCGATCGGCCGGACCCCCCGGTCCAACGCCGCCACCTACACCGGCGTCTTCGACCACGTCCGCAAACTCTTCGCCTCCACCACCGAGGCGAAGGTACGTGGGTACCAGGTCGGCCGGTTCTCCTTCAACATCAAGGGCGGCCGCTGCGAGGCCTGCGCGGGTGACGGCACCCTGAAGATCGAGATGAACTTCCTGCCGGACATCTACGTGCCGTGCGAGGTCTGCAAAGGGGCCCGGTACAACCGGGAGACCCTGGAGGTGCACTACAAGGGCAAAACCATCGCCGACGTGCTGGACACCCCGATCGAGGAGGCGGCCGAGTTCTTCGAGGCCATCGGCCCGATCCATCGGCACCTGAAGACCCTGGTCGACGTCGGACTGGGATACGTGCGACTCGGCCAGCCGGCCCCGACCCTCTCGGGTGGCGAGGCCCAGCGGGTCAAGCTGGCCTCGGAGCTGCAGAAGCGTTCCACCGGTCGGACCGTCTACGTCCTGGACGAGCCGACCACCGGTCTGCACTTCGCCGACGTGGAGAAGCTGATCGGGGTGATCAACGGACTGGTCGACAAGGGCAACACGGTGATCGTCATCGAGCACAACCTCGACGTCATCAAGACCGCTGACTGGCTGATTGACATGGGGCCCGAGGGTGGCTCCGGCGGTGGTGAGGTGGTTGCCGTCGGCACCCCCGAGGACATTGCCGCGAACCCGGATTCGCACACCGGGCAGTACCTGGCCCCCATCCTCAAGGGTCGGGCAGCTCAGGTCGCGCCCGCGAAGCGAACCCCCGCCCGCAAGGCCCCGGCGAAAACGACGGCTGCGAAGGCTCCCGCGAAGACGGCCGCCAAGGCCCCGGCGACGAAGACCTCGGCAGCCAAGGCACCCGCAGCGAAGGCAGCCGCCGCCAAGACCCCGGCGGCGAAGGCTTCGGCCCGGACCGCCAAGGCAGTCGCGAACGCCGTCGACCCCGTGGAGAGCAACGGCGGGTCGAACGGAACAGCGGCCAACGGGGCCGGGAACGGAACGGCGGCCAAGGCACCCGCCGTCAGCGCTGCGACCAAGGCCCGGCGCCGGGCAGCCAAACTGCTCTGATCCCGCTCCGGCGGTGCCCTTTCCGTCCGACAGCCCGATGTCGGAGAGGGCACCGCTAGATGGCGGCGATGGAGGCCGGGGCCCGTTCGGCCCGGCTCAACGCCCGCAGCAGGGCGGTGGACCCGTGCCGGAGTTCGGACAGGTTGACCAAGAGGTCGAGCACGGGTGCGGTGACGGAGCGAGGCAGGGCCGGGGTCTCGATCCCGATACTCACTGCCAGGTCGTCGGAGTGCACGCTGATCTCCATCATCCGGGTGACGAGGTAGTCGTCGAGGGTCAACGACCAGCCCACCCACGGCAGGTGCACCACCCGGCCGTCCAAATTCCCACCCAGCTCGACGGCCAGCACGTCGAGCACCTCCTGGGTGTGTTCCACCAGCGCGTCCGGACCAGCGGCCGCGTAGGCCTCGCCGGCCTCGCGGATCCCGGTGTTGGCTGCGCTGTTCAGATCCGCCTCACGCCAGGCGGCCTCGCGGTAGTGGTCCAGCAACGGGATGGGCGTACCTGCCGGCACCGGAGCGTCGAGGACGGCCCGGACCTGGTGGACCTGACCGGCCAGGTGCCCGGCCAGACCGCTCACGGCGAACTCGGCCAACGCACTGGGTGCGGACCACCGTTCGCGCAGGCGGGGCTGCTCGAGCAGACCGACAGCCGAATGCGCTGCCATCAGGTAGGACTCCCGGATGCTCGACCCGGGTTCGACAGCACCGTGACGTGACATGGCTGGAGGGTCCTTCCGGTTCAGAAGACAGAGACCGTACTGGTGCCGCCGGCGAAGATCTCCCCGTCCGACTCCCGGCGGAGAAGGTAACGACCCTTCGGTCCCGGTTCGCCCGAGGTGGTCCGACGCGCCTCGATCTGCCAGACGGTGACCTCGTCGCCCTCGGCCAGCGACACACCGTCGGGCCGGCCGTGCATCACCAAACCGGTGCCGGCGGCGAGGGGGCCGTCGTCGGTGCGGACCGGTACCACCGACGCAGGCAGTCGTCGTTTCACCGGTTGACCGGGGCGAACGGTGTGCAGAGGACGACCCGCGCCGACCACGCCCCGGAAGCCCGGATCCGCCAGGAACCGATCCGCCCGGGACCACGCGCGCGCGATCCGGAACTGCGTGGTGGCGAGCACGAACATCACCAGGGTGATCGCCCTGAGCGTCAGCTGGGCGGCCGTACCCGGCAGATGCCAGGTGAGAACCAGCACCAACAGCAGGACCGTGACTCCGGCGAAGACGAACCCCGTCACCATCGTCCGTCGGCGCAGACGTGCGACAACACCGCCATCGGTTCCGGTCGTCGCTTCGGGTTCCACCTGTCGCACTGTACGCAAAAGGGGGCCGCTGGACAGAACGGGTCCGTGGGTCTGGGAGAATGAATCATCGTGAAGACCTTCGAGTCCCTGTACGCCGAGTTGCTCGACCGTTCCGTGAAGCGGCCGGCCGAGTCCGGAACCGTCGCCGCGCTGGACGCGGGCGTCCATGCGCAGGGCAAAAAGATGCTCGAGGAGGCCGGAGAGGTCTGGCTGGCCGCCGAGCACGAGGACGACGATGCCCTGGCCCTGGAGATCTCCCAGCTGCTCTACCGACTGCAGGTGATCATGGTCGGTCGTGGGGTCAGCGTCGAGCAGGTCTACAAGCATCTGTAGGGCCGGTGAGGGTTGATCCCTTCCGTCCCCGGCCCGACCACGGGCGTTCGTCCGATTCCCGGCATCAGCCGCGCGACACCCGTCGTGGCCAGGTGTGCCGATCCGAACGCGCTCAGAGCTGACCTCCTATTCCTGTGGTGACCTGAAAGAAGTCCTTCCATGACCTCGAACACCCGCCTCCCCAATTCCCCGCTCCGTGTGGCTGTCCCGAACAAGGGCACCTTGAGCGAACCCGCCGCCGACATGTTGCGTGAGGCCGGCTACCGCCAGCGCAACGAATCGCGCGACCTGACCCTGCTCGACGTCGCCAACGACATCGAGTTCTTCTTCCTCCGCCCCAAGGACATCGCCATCTACGTCGGCTCGGGGGAGCTCGACCTGGGAATCACCGGCCGGGATCTGGCTGCCGACTCCCAGGCGGGCGTCGTCGAGCAGCTGGGCCTGGGCTTCGGCCACTCCAGCTTCCGGTACGCCGCCCCTGCCACCGGTGAGTGGTCGGTCAAGGACCTCGCCGGGATCCGGGTCGCCACCGCCTACCCGAATCTGGTGCGCCAGGACCTGGCCGCGCAGGGTGTGGAGGCGGAGGTCATCCGACTGGACGGTGCGGTCGAGATCTCGATCCAGCTCGGTGTCGCAGATGCCATCGCCGACGTCGTCGGCTCCGGCCGGACCCTTCGACAGCACGGATTGGCCGCCTTCGGGCCGGTCATCTGCGATTCGGAGGCGGTGGTGGTCTCGCGGGCCGGGACCGACCTGCCCCACGCTGCGCGCCAGGTGGTCAACCGCCTGCAGGGTGTGGTGTTCGCCCAGCAGTACGTCATGCTCGACTACGACTGCCCGCGGGCGTTGCTGGAGCAGGCGACGGCGATCACCCCGGGCCTGGAATCACCCACGGTGGCTCCGCTGGCGGACAAGGACTGGGTCGCCGTGCGCGCCATGGTCAAGCGCAACAAGGCCAACCCGGTGATGGACGCCTTGTTCGACCTGGGAGCCAAGGCCATTCTCACCTCGGACATCCGTTCCTGCCGCCTCTGAGGCAGCAGCAGGCCCATCGATCATGCTCGACACGTCCCGGTCCGCGGTCTCGCGGGCCGGGGCGTTGTCGTCGGCGGCCGGTGGTTGCGGGCGCGGGATCAGTTCCCGGACGGGATGACCGCCGGCGCGCCCGGGTAGGGCGGGGGCGTGCCACCGAATTCCGGACACAGCGCCTGGTGATTGCACCAGCCGCACAGTTTCGTCTTCTGCGGGCGGAAGTCGCCCGATTCGATCGCGGCACCGATCGCCCGCCACAGTGCCCCGAGCATCCGTTCGAACACCACCAGTTCCTGCTCGGAGGGCCCGTAGGTGAGCGGTTTGGCGTCGGCCAGGTAGAGCAGTTTGAGCTGGGTCGGGATCACTCCACGCAGCCGCCAGAGCATGAGCGCGTAGAACTTCAACTGGTACATCGCCTTGCCCTCGAAACCTTCGCCGGGGGACTTGCCGGTCTTGTAGTCGACCACCCGGACCTGGCCGGTGGGGGCGACGTCGATCCGGTCGACGTACCCGCGCAACGGCACCTCGCCGTCGATGGAGACCTCCAGCAGCATCTCGCAGGAATCCGCGTCGAAACGGGTCGGATCCTCGAGGGTGAAGTAGGTCCGGACGAGGGTGCGCGCCGAATCCAACCAGGTGGGTTCGTCCAAGGCGCCGACCATCTCCTCCCATTCGGTGTGTTCGGCGCGCAGCCGCTCCCAGACCGCATCCACCGTTGCCGCGGTCGCGTCGGGGGTGCGAACCGCTGCGGGACGGCCGAACATGTCTTCCAGGACCGCGTGCACCAGGGTCCCGCGCACGGCGGCCGGGCTCGGTGGCTCGGGCAGCCGGTCGATCGTGCGGAACCGGTAGAGCAACGGGCACTGTTTGAAGTCCTGGGCACGGGAGGGCGACAGTGCCAACGGGCGGCGGAGCAGGGGAGCATCGCCCGGACCTGCAACGGGTCCACCATCGGCACCCCCGGTCGGGAGAGTCGGATCCGCGGCCGGGTGCGGCGCGTCGGCGGGTGCCGGTGCCGGGGCGGGAAGGTTGATGGTGGACATGGCTTCACCGTACGTCGGCCCACCGACACCCGACGACCGTGACGCACCGGTCGGCACCCGTCGCCCTTCCGCGGCGGGGAAGGTGGCAGAGCACCCGCCCGAGCCGTCGTCACCTACCATCGGAGAGTGAATCGCAGGTGGGTCGACGGCATCCGGATCGGAAGGTTCGCCGGTATCCCGATCATCGTCGCCCCCTCCTGGCTGCTGTCCATCCTGGTCATCATGTACATCGGTGCGCCGGTGGTCGTCGAGGCGGTCCCCGGAACCAGCGAGGGCAGGTCCTATCTCATCGCGGCCCTGCTCGGCGTCCTGCTCGGGCTGAGTGTGCTCCTGCACGAACTGGGCCACTGCATCGCCGCCATGAGGCTGAAGGTGCCGGTCCACAGCGTGCGGCTCTACCTGCTCGGGGGTGTGTCGGAGGTGGGCAGGTCGCCGCGGTCACCCGGGGAGGAGGCCCAGATCGCGGCCGCCGGCCCGGTGGTCTCGGTGGTCCTCGCCGCCGCGGCGACGGGTCTGGCCACCCTCACCGAACCGCACACCCTCCGGTGGCTCCTGCTGGTCCAACTCGCGCTGGCGAACGGGTTGATCGCACTGTTCAACCTCATCCCGGCGCTCCCGCTGGACGGCGGGCGGGTGCTGCGCGCAGGCGTGTGGCGGCTGTGGGGTCGGCGCGGGGCGGGGACGACCGCCGCGGTGGTCGGTGGCTACCTGGTCGCACTCGGACTGCTCGTCTGGGGAGGGTTCCTGCTTGCCGGCGGCACCAAGGTTGCCGTGCTGCAGGCGACCATCGCCTTCGCGATGGCACTGTTCATCGGTGTCGGGGCCTTCGGCGAACGGGCGGTGCGGTCGTCCCCCGGACGGGCCTTCGCCATCGCCGATTTCGCCCACCCCTGTGTCGAGGTCCCGTCCGCCACTCCGGTGGCACAGGCACTGCGCCTGTCCGCCGGTGCCGAGGTCGCACTGGCCGGAGAACATGGCAACATCATCGGCGTCCTCGACCGGGAAGCCGCCGAATCCTTGCAGCTCACCTCACCGGGGGCACCCGCGTTCGCGGCCTCCCATCCCATCGGCCCGGAGCAGGTCATTTTGTTCAGCGACACCGCGCAGGAGGTAATGGAGGTGGTCCGGGCATCCGGGTCGGAGTATTTCCTGCTGATCGGGAGCGAGGGGCAGGCGGCCGGGGTCCTGCGCCGCACGGATCTGGGACGCAGCGGTTGAGCCCTCCGCCGGTCGTCAGGACGAACCGGTAGGCGAAATTCGGTACGGACGAGGCAGGATCGGCCAGGGCAACCGCTTCGGCAGTGCGCGCGGCGGTGCCCGTCCGCGGGAAGCATCAGCAAGACTTTTCAGCAGCACACATGATTGACACGTCAAGAGGAGAAGTAACAGTGGGTCGCGAGTTCGTGCCGGGTGATCGGGTCCAGTTGACCGATGCCAAGGGTCGTAAGTACACCGTCGTCCTGGAAGAGGGAGCGACCTACCACACCCACCGGGGCGCCCTGCAGCACGACGACCTGATCGGTCAGCCCGAGGGCAGCCTGATCACCTCCGCCGTCGGGACCTCCTACCTGGCTCTGCGTCCGCTGCTGACCGACTACGTCCTGTCCATGCCGCGTGGTGCCGCGGTCATCTACCCGAAGGACTCCGCGCAGATCGTCACCTGGGGTGACATCTTCCCCGGTGCCCGGGTGCTCGAGGCGGGCGCCGGGTCCGGTGCGCTGACCTGCTCGTTGATCCGCGCCGTCGGTGCCGAAGGCTCGGTGCTGTCCTACGAGGTCCGCGAGGACCACGCCGAGCACGCGGTCCGCAATGTCGAGACCTGGTTCGGCAAGCGCCCGGACAACTGGACCCTGAAACTCGGGGACGCCCTGGAACATGACGGCGAGGTCGACCGGATCGTGCTGGACATGGCCGAACCGTGGGAGATGCTCCCGATGATCACCAAGAACCTGGTGCCCGGCGGTGTGCTGACCGTGTACGTCTCCAGCACCACCCAGCTGTCCCGGATGACCGAGACCCTGCGGGAGGACACCCAGTTCACCGAGCCGGACGCCTGGGAGACCCTGCACCGACCGTGGCACCTGGTCGGTGCGGCGGTCCGGCCGGAGCACCGGATGATCGGCCACACGGCCTTCCTGCTGACCGCCCGTCGGCTGGCCCCCGGTGTCACCACACCGAAGCCGCAGCGCCGGCCGACCGCCACCAAACCGACCCACAACCACCGGCAGCAGGACACCCCGGTGGTGGCCGCCGAGCCGGTCGGCCTGGGCCAGGTTGTCGAACAGCCTGTCGCCGAACAGCTTGTCGTCGAACAGCTTGTCGTCGAGCAGATCAGCGATGAGTCGTCGGCCGTCGAGCAGTCGACCACCGAGCCGACCACCGCGGAGTAGATCGCGACCGGGCCCGGTCGATCAGCCCTGGTCCTCCGGGCCGAGGGTGCCGTCACAGGCCAGCCAGTGGCCGGCCGCGTTCTTGTGCAGGGTGGCCGTCTGCTGTCGCTGGTCGGTCTGGCCGGTCGTGGCGTTCACCGAGTTGATCGTGTAGATGACGGCGGCCGTGTCCTCGTTCTCCTGGACGCTGTCGATGGTGACGGTGATGGTGGCCCCGGCCTGCTGGATCTGGGTGACGGTGTCCTGGATCTGTTGTGGGGTGACCTTCTCCGCGGTGCAGGTGAGGTCGTTGACCGCGTTGTAGTTGTTGCTGTCGATCGCCGCCTTGAGCTGACCGGCCACCGCGGTGGCGGAGATGCTCGTCCCACCTGCGCCGGCGTCCGAGTCCTTCTTGAAGAACAGGAAGTAGGAGCCGATCCCGGCTCCGGCCAGCACCAGGATCCCGACGAGGACGGCGATCACCATGCCGTTACGGTTCCGCGGGGGCTGCCCGTACGGACCGGGCTGGTAGCCGGGCTGGTACGGCGGCGGGAATCCTGGACCCGCCTGGTCGTAGCCGTTCGGTTGGTACCCGTTCGGGCCACCGGGATGCTGCGGGGCCTGCTGGAAGGCGGCCCGGTTGTACTCGGCCTGGTTGAATCCACCGTCGAAACCCGCCGGCCCGCCCTGGGTACCGGGGTAGGGGTATCCCTCCTGGCGCATCCCGGGGTCGGGCTGCGGGTACCCGCCCTGGTAGTTGCCCTGCGGATCGCCGGTTGATCCGTTCCATGGTCCAGACATCGTGGGTGCCTTCCGGTGCGCTGATACCGCGCGGTGGGCGCGGGTGCCGGGAACCCCGGTCACGGAAGATCAGATGCGGCGAGCGGTCGGTATGTTCCCGACGGCAGCGATCCTCGTCGGCTCGCGGCCCGGAGCCGGTGGTCGCGGAGGTTCCCGCAGGAGCACTTCCGCCGCGCCACCGTGGCTGAAACTGCGGTGTCACACCCGCCGAGTAGGGTTGAACGTGTCGGTGCGAGAGGTGTTTTCGAGCCCGACATCAAGTGTGTGACGCCCAGTTTTCCCGTGGGTACAGACAGTGGGGAGGCCCGTGTGACCGGATCCGATTCGACCGGCGAGTCCAGAGGTGGCTTTTTCGGTGGTGGTACCGGCCAGACGCCGGACCAGCTCCGGGCCCAGATTCGCGACCTGAGCGAGGAGATCAGCACCCTGCGCCGCCGGGTGGCGTCCTCGCCGACCGACAGTCGGCCGCTGGAACGCAGACTCGCCGAGGCGCAGAACCACGTCTCCACCCTCACCGAGCGCAACGAGAAGCTCGCTGCCACGCTGCGCGATGCCCGCACTCAGCTCCTGCAGCTCAAGGAGGAGGTCGATCGCCTCGCCCAGCCGCCGAGCGGTTACGGGGTTTTCCTGGAGCCCGGCCCGGACAACACCCTGGAGGTGTACACCTCCGGCAGGCGGATGCGACTGACGGCCTCGCCGAACGTCACCGTCGCGGAGCTGACCCGTGGCCAGCAGCTCCGGCTGAACGAGGCGCTGACCGTGGTCGAAGGAGCGAACTTCGAGCAGGTCGGCGAGGTGTCCTCGCTGCGTGAACTGCTCAGCGACGGCAGGGCCCTGGTCATCGGGCATGCCGACGAGGAACGGGTGATCCGGTTGGCCGGACCGCTGCTCGACGTCGCCCTGAAGCCGGGGGATTCGCTCCTGGTCGACACCAAGGCCGGATACGCCTACGAGAAGGTGCCCAAGGCCGAGGTCGAGGATCTGGTGCTGGAAGAGGTGCCGGACGTCGACTACAGCGACATCGGCGGCCTGACCAGGCAGATCGAACAGATCCGGGATGCGGTCGAACTGCCCTTCCTGCACGCCGAACTCTTCAGCGAGTACAAACTGCGTCCGCCGAAGGGGGTGCTGCTGTACGGCCCTCCCGGTTGTGGCAAGACGCTGATCGCCAAGGCCGTGGCCAACTCGTTGGCGAAGAAGGTCGCCGCGGCCCGCGGGCTCGAGCACATGACGAGCTACTTCCTGAACATCAAGGGCCCGGAGCTGCTGAACAAGTACGTCGGCGAGACCGAGCGGACCATCCGGTTGATCTTCCAACGGGCCCGGGAGAAGGCCTCCGACGGCACCCCGGTGATCGTCTTCTTCGACGAGATGGACTCGATCTTCCGGACCCGTGGGTCGGGTGTGTCCAGCGATGTCGAGACCACGATCGTGCCGCAGCTGCTCAGCGAGATCGACGGTGTGGAGGGCTTGGAGAACGTCATCGTCATCGGTGCCTCCAACCGGGAGGACATGATCGACCCGGCGATCCTGCGGCCCGGGCGGCTGGACGTCAAGATCAAGATCGAACGTCCGGACGCCGAGGCGGCCAGGGACATCTTCGCCAAGTACCTGACCACCTCGCTGCCGATCCATGCCGATGATCTGGCCGAGTTCGGCGGGGACCGCGCGGCGACCATCGAGGCGATGATCCAGCACACGGTGGAGCGGATGTACACCGAGAACGAGGACAACCGGTTCCTGGAGGTCACCTACGCCAACGGTGACAAGGAGATCCTGTACTTCAAGGACTTCAACTCCGGGGCGATGATCCAGAACATCGTCGACCGGGCGAAGAAGGCGGCGATCAAGGAGCGGATCGAGTCCGGGGCCCAGGGGCTGCGCGTGTCGCAGCTGATGGACGCCATCCTCGACGAGTTCGCCGAGAACGAGGACCTGCCGAACACCACCAACCCGGACGACTGGGCGAGGATCTCCGGGAAGAAGGGGGAGCGGATCGTGTACATCCGCACCCTGGTCTCCGGGAAGAACGTCGAGGGGTCGAGGTCCATCGACACCGCCGCGAACACCGGCCAGTACCTCTAGACTCCGCTGACCGCGCTCCTTCCCGACTTCCGCGCTCGTTGCATGCAGCGCGATTGTCGGGAAGGAGCGCGGTCTCGGATCACCCCGACCCGCGAGTGGACGCCCACACTCCAAAAACCTGGGGGGTGGAGGTCCACTCGCGGGAGGGGAGATCGGCGGTCGCCGGGTGGGGTGATGTTGCCCAAGGACACCGACAGAGACCCCTCGGCGAGTGATACTGATCGGGTGATTCCGACAATTCCGGGTGTGGTCCTCGCCGAGGAGATCGGCGCGGGTGGATTCGCCACCGTGTACCGGGGCACCCAGACGATGATCGGGCGGGATGTCGCGGTCAAACTCGACACCCGCCGGCTGACGGCCGACCGCGACCGTCGTCGCTTCGAACGTGAGGTCCAGGCGGCCGGAATGGTGGCCGCCCACCCGAACATCGTCTCCCTCTACGACGCCGGGATCACCGAGGACAGCCGCCCGTACCTGGTGATGGAGCTGTGCACCGGCGGCTCCTACGGTCAACGGATCAAACGGTCCGGGGCCGTGCCCCTGCACGAGTGCATCGAGGTCGGTATCGCCATCGCCGATGCCCTCGCCGCCGCCCACGACCAGGGGATCCTGCACCGGGACGTCAAACCCGGCAACATCCTGATCAGCCAGTACGGCGCGCCGATGCTGGCCGATTTCGGTCTCGCCGTCCTGCCCCGACCGGGCTTCGACGTCTCCGTCACCCTGGAATCGCTGACGCCGGCCTACTCCGCACCCGAGACCTTCGCCCTGAAACCTCCGACGGCCTCGGCCGACATCTTCGGCCTGGGTACCACCCTGTACGCCATGTTGCAGGGCCGCGCTCCCCATTCCGATCCGTCCGGTCAGCCGCCGTCCCTGCCGAAGCTCTTGTACCTGCTCAACGAACCTCTCCCGCCGCTCCCCGGCTATCCCGCCGCGGATCGACTGATGCAGGTCATCTGGCGGGCGACCGCCGCCGAACCGGCGAACCGGTACTTCTCGGCGGCAGCGATGCGCGATGCCCTGCGGGAACTGCGCGGCGGCCATCCGGCCGGGACCTGGGGGAATCCGCTGGTCGGGCGGGTGGGGCAAGCGCCGGTCCCTGGACCCGTAACGCCTGGACCCGTAACGCCTGGGCCGGTGCCGCCGAACACCCGCACCGGCGATTTCACCCTGTTCAACGCCCTCCTGGGCGAGGGATCGAGCGGCAGCGAGGGGACCGGTCGCCGCGCCCCGGGCAGCAACACCGGTAACAACACCAGCAACCACACCGCACCGCCGTTCCCGCCTGCGCCTGGTCGACCCGGGGCCTCGACCGCCTCCGGACCCGCGCCGGTGGGGCCACCGCCGAGCCGACCTGCCGGGCCCGCAGCCGCGGACCGACGGCGGGGGCGGCGGCGCGGCCTGCTGATCGCCGGCGCGGTCGCCGCCGTCCTGCTGGGCGGTACGGCCGTCTACGTCATCCCGAAGCTCAACCCGGCTGCGGGGGTGGCCGAGCCGAACCGCACCGCCACGATCGACTCCACCACCGGGGAGACC
The DNA here is from genome assembly GCA_003576535.1 of Nakamurella silvestris. GTDB lineage: Bacteria > Actinomycetota > Actinomycetes > Mycobacteriales > Nakamurellaceae > Nakamurella > Nakamurella silvestris. Next base: position 28,098 of record QXCQ01000131.1, read on the forward strand.
ACCGCCGGGCCGGCGACGAGCGGGCCAGTGACGAGCGGGCCGGCGACCGCCGATCCGACCACCGATCCGACCACTGATCCGACCACCGATCCGTCCGATCCCGACACCACGGAGGCCACCGGCACCCGTGCGATCTTCCCGGCGGCCGTGGTGGGTGAGTGTTTCCGCGGCATCCTGGACGCCGGTGATTCCCGGACAGCTGCCGCGACGGACTGCGACGACCCGCACTACTACGAGGTGTTCGCGGTCGGCACCCTCGATCCGGACACCGTCAGCCCGTTGATGTCCGATGTGGTGAAGGACAAGTCGGTCAAGAAGACCTGCTCGCAGAAGGCCCTCAAGGACTACCTGGGGGACGATGCCCCGAAGGGCCTGTCGATCGAGGTGCTACCGCCCCGGGAGGCCCTGTTCTACCAGGGGGAGAAGTCCTTCCGTTGCCTGGCCACCCAGGTCGGGGCCGGTGAGGTCACCGGTCACCTCAGCGACGAAAGTAACTGAAGGCCCCCGTCTTCGGGCTCGGCCCACCCTCGACCGGCAACCCGGCCTCCAGTTCGTCGAGGACCCGGGCGGTCTCGACGACGAGGGCTCCCAGGTGCAGCCCGCGGGCCAGGTTCGCCGCGGTCATGTCCACCAGGTCGTTGTTGATCTCGGCCAGGGTCCGCCGCCCGTCGGCGATCAGGGTCAGCACCTCCGCGCGCCCGGCCTCCCGCTCGGTCGGCGTCTGTCCCAGGGCAGCCGCGCTGTAGGCGTAGATCGCCCCGGCGGCGGCGGTCAGCACCCGTGCTCCCATCCGGATCGGTGGCAGCGTCTGTTTCTCCTCGGCCAGGGCGTCGGCGGTGTCCCGCAGGGTTCGGGCCAACACCCGGACCTGCACCTCGACCACCTGGATGACGTCCATGGCGGCACCGATCCGGTCCTGCTCCTCGGCCAGGTCCGCACCGCGTGGACGCAGGCGCAGGGAGTCGGCCCCGGATTCGACGGCCTCCTCGGCGGCGGCCGCCCTGCCGCCGATCGCCCTCGCCCGGTGCAACCACTCGGCCGCGTCCTCCCGGACCCACCGGCTGCTGATGCCGTCGGCCATCTGGGCGAGGACGGCCGACACCTCCTCGATCACCTCCACCACCGCCCGGCGGGCGCCGGCGACGTGGTTGGGCGGGAAGATCAACCAGTTGACGATCACCGAGACCCCGGCCCCGATCAAGGTTTCCACGATCCGTTCGCCGACGTGTCCGGGGGTGGTCCCGATCGTCATGATCAGCAGCCCGGAGATCGGCACCTGGTTCGCCGCGCCGAGTTGCAGCCGCATCACCTGCCCGAGCAGCACACCCAGGGCGACGACGGTGACCACGGTCCACACGGTCAGACCGAAGGTGGACCCGATGAAGTAGGCGATCCCGATGCCGGCGATCACCGCCACGACCCGCTGCGCAGCATCCTGGAACGAGGCGCGGACCGTCACGAAGGCGACGAAACAGGCGGTGATCGGTGCGTAGATGGTGAGGCTGTGGGGGAAGGCCAGGGAGGCGAGCAGCCAGGCGATGGTGGCGCTGGCCGTGACCTTGAGCCACCGGATCGCGAACTCCCGGTCCATACGCAGCCAGCTCAGGGCGCGACGGGCGGCCGACCGGGGGGCCGGGCCGGTCGGAGGGTCCGGGGGCGGACCCACCAGGGGGCCGGAGGGCGACCCGGGTTCCGGTGCGGGGGGATCGGTGTGGGGCGGTGCGGACACCCGCCCATCCTGCCCTGCCGTCGGGGTCGCCGGCGTGCACATGTGTCGACCGCCTCGCCTGCGGTGCTTCCTCACGAACGCAGCGACACCACGCTTGTCACGGGGTGGAGGAGCACTCGGCGGCACGTGCAGCACCGGCCACGGGGTGGCGCGGATCTCGTCGGCCCGGTCGGCGGCGCGAGGCGGCGCCCTCGGCCCGGCGGCTAGTGTCGAAACATGACTGTGCGCCGCATCATGGGAACCGAGGTCGAGTACGGCATCTCCATGCCGGGGGAGCCGGGGGTCAATCCCGTCCTGAGTTCCACCCACGTCGTTCTGGCCTACGCCGCCTCCGTGGCCGCCCCTCGCGCCCGCCGGCCGCGCTGGGACTACGAGCCCGAGTCCCCGCTGCGGGATGCGCGCGGGTACGACCTGTCCTCGGTGTTCGGGGCGAACTTCACCCCGGACCCGGACGACATCGGCGCGGCCAACGTCATCCTGTCCAACGGTGCGCGCCTGTACGTCGACCATGCCCACCCGGAGTTCTCCGCCCCGGAGGTGACGAACCCGCTCGACGCCGTCATCTACGACAAGGCCGGCGAGCGGGTCATGGAACGGGCGACCGAACTGGCCTCGGCGGTCCCGGGTTCCAAGGCCGTCCAGATGTACAAGAACAACGTCGACGGCAAGGGTGCGTCCTACGGCACCCACGAGAACTACCTGTGCAGCAGGGACACCCCGTTCCCCTCCATCGTCAGCGGGCTGATGCCCTTCTTCGCCTCCCGGCAGGTGTTCACCGGCTCCGGTCGGGTGGGGATCGGCGCCCAGGGGGAGACCGACGGCTACCAGCTCTCCCAGCGGTCGGACTACATCGAGGTCGAGGTCGGGCTGGAGACCACCCTCAAACGCGGGATCATCAATACCCGGGACGAACCCCACGCGGACGCGGACAAGTACCGCCGGCTGCATGTGATCATCGGTGACGCCAACCTGTCCGAGATCGCCACCTACCTCAAGGTCGGCACCAGCGCCCTGGTCCTGTCGATGATCGAGGGCGGTTGGACCATGCCCGACGTCGAGCTGGCCAACCCGGTCAACGCGGTCCACCGGATCTCCCATGACCCGACCCTGCAGACCACGGTCGAGCTGGCCGACGGTCGTCGGTTCACCGGCCTGGACATCCAACGCGCCTATGCCGATTCCGCCGCGGCCTTCGTCGCCGACCGCTACGGCGACGACGTCGACGACCAGACCGCCGATGTGCTGGCCCGTTGGATCGATGTCCTCGACCGGTTGGCGGTGGACCCGATGGACCTGGCCGGGGAACTGGACTGGCCGGCCAAACTGCGCCTGCTGCAAGGCTTCCGGGATCGGGACGGTCTCGGTTGGGCCGCGCCGCGGCTTGCGCTGGTCGACCTGCAGTACTCGGATGTGCGGTTGGACAAGGGCCTGTACAACCGGCTCGTCTCGCGTGGGTCGATGCAACGTCTGGTGACGGAGGAACAGGTCATCACCGCGATCACCGAACCCCCGGAGGACACCAGGGCCTACTTCCGTGGGCGCTGCGTGTCCCAGTACGCCGATCGGCTGGCCGCGGCCTCCTGGGATTCGGTCATCTTCGACGTCGGACGTGATTCCCTCGTCCGGATCCCGACGTTGGAGCCGACCAGGGGAACCAAGGCGCACGTCGGGGACCTGCTCGACTCCGCGGCCGACGCCATCGAACTGGTCGACGCCCTCACCCGCAAGAGCTGATCTTCCGCGCGGCCCGGGGTGGGTCGCCCGTCCCGGCACCGGGGCTCGGTAAGGTCGATGGTGACAGACGAACATCGCACCGGACCCTCCAGCGGAGCCGGCCAGGTGTGCGGCTCGGCTCTGCTACCAGTTCGGAGAGATGGATATGGCACAGGAACAGGTCAGCCGCCAGGGCGGCGGGGATTCGGAAGACTCGGCCGAAGGCACCGGTGCGGCCGGTCAGGAACGCCGGGAGCAGCTCGCCGCCGAAACGGACGACATCCTCGACGAGATCGATGACGTGCTGGAGACCAACGCCGAGGACTTCGTCCGGGCGTACGTGCAAAAGGGTGGCCAGTGACCTGGCCCGCGGCTGCCGTCCCCTCCGTCTACCTGACCCCCGGGTCGGGCTCCTTCACCGAGTTCCTGGCGGCCGCCGAACCGCATCTGCTGCCCACCCACGGGCGTGAGGCCGGGGCGCCGGCGGTGCCGCACGGGACCACCATCGTCGCCCTCACCTTCGCAGGCGGTGTCGTCATCGCCGGCGACCGGCGGGCGACCATGGGGTCGGCCATCGCCCAGCGCGACATCGACAAGGTGTTCGTCGCCGATGAGTTCTCCGCGATCGGCATCGCCGGGACCGCCGGGGTGGCCATCGAGATGGTGCGCCTGTTCCAGCTCGAACTGGAGCACTACGAGAAGATCGAGGGTGTCCGACTCTCGCTGGACGGCAAGGCCAATCGGCTGGCCACCATGATCCGCGGGAACCTCGCCGCTGCGATGCAGGGACTGGCGGTCGTGCCGCTCTTCGCCGGGTACGACCCGCTGCGCTCGGTGAACCCCGAGCACCCCGACGGCGGTCCGGGGCGGATCTTCTCCTTCGACGTCGCCGGTGGGCGCTACGAGGAGTACCTGTACCACGCGGTGGGTTCGGGGTCGGTGTTCGCGCGGTCGGCGTTGAAGAAGCGTCACGATCCGTCGGCCGATCAGGCTGTGGCGGTGCGCGCGGCCGTCGAGGCCCTCTACGACGCCGCCGATGACGACTCCGCCACCGGTGGGCCGGATCTGACCCGTCGGATCTATCCGTCGGTGGTGGTCATCACTGCCGGCGGCACCCGCAAACTGCTGCCGGCCGAGGTCGAGGAGACCAGCCGGGCTGTGGTGGCCGGGCGGCTGATCAACCCGGGCGGGTAGCAACGGCCGGCCCGTCCGGCGAACCGCGCCGGCGTACCCACCGGCACCCCAGAAGTGAACGAGAGCAGCACAACCCGAGGAGCACCCGCAGTGTCGATGCCGATCTACGCCTCACCCGAACAGTTCATGCGGGACCGGTCCGAGTACGCCCGCAAGGGCATCGCCCGGGGGCGCAGCGTCGTGGTCGCCACCTATGCCGGAGGTGTGCTGTTCGTCGCCGAGAACCACTCGCCGAGCCTGAAGAAGGTCAGCGAGATCTACGACCGGCTCGGATTCGCCGCGGTCGGCCGCTACAACGAGTTCGAGAACATGCGGACGGCGGGCATCCGGTTGGCCGATGTCCGTGGATTCTCCTACGACCGCAGGGATGTCACCGGTCGCTGGCTGGCGAACGCCTATGCGCAGACCCTCGGCTCGATCTTCTCCGAGCACCAGAAGCCGTACGAGGTGGGCCTGTGCGTCGCCGAGGTCGGGCTGTCGCCGGAGGACGATCAGCTGTACCTCATCTCCTACGACGGATCCATCCAGGACGAGACGACCTACGTCGTCATGGGCGGGACCACCGAGCCCGTCGTCGCCAGTCTGAAGGACGCCTACACCGCCGGTTGGGAGCTGTCGGCCGCCCTCCCGGCCATCGTCGCCGCCCTGGGGGCCGGCGGAGAGGCGGGCCCGCGGGAGCTGGGGGCGGCGCAGTTGGAGGTGGCGATCCTGGATCGTGCCCGGGCCGGCCGCACCTTCCGGCGGCTGGTGGGCCCCGAGCTGGACGCACTGCTGGCAGGGCGCGACCCGGGCCGGGCCGGGCACACCCCGGCCGAGGACTTCTCCGATCATCATGTGCACGGTGGGGTCACCCCCTGGGGTGATCTGCCGCCGGATGAGGTCGATCCCTCGACCGCGGGCTGAGACCCGGCCGGCGCCGTTTCTGGTGTGACGCGGTCACCAGCATCAGAATTCACGCCGGCCGACTCCGATGTATCACCCGTACCCCTCGACGCCTCCTGCCTGATGTGAGAACCTGCCTGAGCAACAGCCGGCACGTCCAGGACAGTCGTGGAAGCGGAGTGCGATGGGTACGGAAGAACTGGCCGAACTCCAGGTGCCACCGACGACCACCGGGCCGGCCGACCGGATCCCGGCCCAGCGTCAGGCCGGACAGCGGGCGGACCCGGACAGCCTGGTGAGCCGGGCGGCGGTCGCCTTCACCGACTACCGCAACGGGGTTCCGGGCTCCATCGACGTGCTGGTCAAACTGGTCACCCCGGTGCTGTGGCACACCGCCCGCGCCTGCGGACTGGGCAACGCCGAGTCCGAGGATGCCGTCCAGCAGACCTTTGTCGTCCTGGTACGGCAGTCCCACACCATCACCGACCCTCAGGCCGTCGTGCGCTGGCTGACGGTGACGCTGCGCAGGCAGGCCTGGCGGGACCGGGCCGCCGGACGCCTGCAAGGGGCCGAGCCCACCGACGCCGATCTGCCGAGCCAGCCGTCGGCCGAGGCCCTCGCCCTGCTGGGCGACGAACAACGACGGCTCTGGGAACAGGTGACCAAACTTCCGGAAAGATGTCGGAAGTTGTTACGGGTCATCGCCTTTGCGCCGCGCCCCGACTACGCCGCGCTGGCCGAGGAACTGGGCATGCCGATGGGGTCCATCGGCCCCACCCGGGGGCGTTGCCTGGCGAAGCTGCGCCGGGAACTGGACAAGGAGGGGTGGCGATGACTGCACACGACCTGCCGGAGGGCATCGGCGAGACCGATCCGCTGGACGAACGGGATCTGCAGATCCTCATCGAACTCGCCGAGGTCCACGAACTGCTCGACCCGGTACCGCCGTTGTTGGCCGAGGTGGTCCTGTTCGGGCTCGGGGCCCATGACAGCGATGCCGAACTGGCCAGGCTGGTCGAATCCGAGATGGTCGGGGCGGGCTCCCGGGGCGGCACCCGCGGGGTGGAACATGCCAGGACCGTCACCTTCTCCAGCGATCACCTGACCGTCATGGTCACCCTGCAGCCCCGACGGGACGGGTCCACCCGGATCGACGGCTGGGCCGCCCCGGGCGGTGCGCTGCGGGCCGAACTCCGGGTGGCCGGGGGGTCCCTCGAGGCCGCCTGTGACGCCTCCGGTCGGTTCGCCTTCGAGTCCGTTCCGGCGGGGCCGACCCAGCTGGTCCTGCACCCGACGACCGAGTCGGATCCGTCCGTCCCGGCCATGGTGATCACCCCGGCCGTCAACCTCTGACAACACCACCCGCAGTTCGTGTCCCACCCGGCATTCCCTGATCAGAAAGCTGCTCCATGGAACCCGAAGGCCCCTCGTATCTGCCCGACCCGATGGTTCGTTACCGGGCCACCGTCCTCGATCCGGCCTCGGCCGTGCGGTACCCGGAGGACCCGGACCTGCGGGACACGGTGTACATCGCCGATCAGCTGCTGGTCGCGCTGGACAGTGCGGACGACGCGGCCGGGGTGCTGGCCGGGATCGAGGAGGCCGCACGGAGCCACGGCTGGCGGGTGGCCGAGGAGGACCGCACCCCCTTCGAGGTGGACGGTCGGGCCGAGAAGTTGAGCGGACGGGCCGATTCCCTCCGCGCGGCGGCCCGTCACCGGCTGCCGCTGGTGTTCACGGTGCGGGTCGAACTCGACCCGAAGGACCCGGCTCCGACCCATGTCGACGCCTGGCGGGTGCTGCAGGGGCTGCGGCGGCGGACCGACGGCAGGCCGGCCGCCAAGGTGGGCCTGAATCATCTGCTGACCTCGGCCACCGGGGTCGGCGGGGCGCCGTTCACGTTCGGGGCTCCCTTCACCTTCGGGGCTCCCTTCACGTTCGGGGCTCCCTTCACCTTCGGCGCGGCCGGCGGGGTCGGCAGCTATGTGGTGCCCGGAAGCGGCGGACGCGGGCCGGTCAACTACCTCGGTGCCTGTCCACGCCCTGCCCGGGACAGCAAGCGGCCCCGGGTGGTGGTGCTCGACTCGGGCACGGGGGAGCACGACTGGTTCACCGCGGACCCGGTCGAACGCAAGGTCACCTGTTCGGCCGGGATCATCGGGATGGACGTGGACGACCCGGCGACCTCGGCCACCGACCCGGAGGGTGCCGGAGCGATCGTCGACAACATGACCGGCGACGTGCACAGCCACGCCGGCCACGGCACCTTCATCTCCGGGTTGCTGCGGCAGATCTGTCCGGCGGCGGCGATCACCTCCCTGCGGGTGATGGACGCCGACGGGGTGGTCGACGAGGGTACCCTGGCCCGGGCGTTGACCGACGTCGCCGTCAAACAGGCCGACGAGCCCGGCTGGGCCCAGGCCCTGGTCCTCGCCCTCGGCTACTACAGCGAGACCACGGAGGACGCCACCTACACCGGCGTCCTCAAGAACACCGTCAAGGCCCTCGCCGCCTCCGGGATCGCCGTCTTCCTGGCCGCCGGCAACAACTACACCTCACGGCCGTTCTACCCTGCCGCCTTCGCCGCCGACCCGGACCTCGGCCCGGGAAACGGTCTGGCACCGGTGGTCTCGGTCGCCGCACTGAACCCCAACGGCACCGTGGCGCTGTTCTCCAACGACGGCCCATGGGTGACGGCACAGGCACCCGGGGCGAACCTGGTGTCGACCGCGCCCCGGTTGCCGGTCGGGGCGGTGCAGCCGTCGGCCCGGGTGGCCGGGCCCGCCGGTCGGGCACGGGCGACCATCGACCAGGACGATTTCGCCTCCGGGTTCATGACGTGGAGCGGGACGAGTTTCGCCGCCCCGGTGTTGGCCGCCCAGTACCTGAACAACTACATCGAGGCCGGGTACCCGTCGGATCCGAAGGAGTGCCGGTCCCTGGTGCCACCCCGGCCCTGAGCGTTCCTCGGCCAGGGCAACGCCCCCGGGAGGTCGTTGCCGCCGACGTTGCCGACCGCCGCGGAACCCGACTGCCCCGGAAGCCCGGCCGCAGAACCGAGGCCGCGGAAACGGCGGCGGAATTGCTGCCCGGTGATTCCGTTCCCGCCCCTGTCTTGACATGCTGGTCCGATGGATCCCGGAGGGCCCGAACTCGCGCGGCTGCGGTCGATGTTGGACGAGGCGCGGGAGCTCAACGACTCGGACCGCCCCGCCGAGGCGATCACCCGGGCGGAGCAGGCCCTCGCCCTGGTCCGTCCGGGCGGCGCTGCTCCGGACGCGGACGGTTCGGTGGGTCCCACCGGCCTCCCGGCGGCCGAGATCCAGGCCCAGCTGTTGCGGGTGCTCTCCTACAGCCACGGCCGACTCGGCGACATCGACACCGCCCTGGGGCTGCTCGACCAGGCGTTGGCCGTCGACCCCGGGCAGCAGGCGGGCATCGTCGGTGCGCGGGCGGTTCTGCTGCTGAACCTCGGGCGCTTCGCCGAGGCTGTCCAGGCCTTCGACACCGCCATCCCGGCCATCCCCGACAGCGATGTGCGTGGCAGGATCGCGGCCCTGGCGAACCGCGGGGTCGCCCATCTGAGCACCGGACGCCTCGCGCAGGCCCAGGCGGACACGGAGGAGGCCGCCGACCTGGCCGCAGCGGCGGTTCCCTCCTGGCAGGGCGGGCTCCGGCACAACCTCGGGTACCTGCAGTTCCTGCGCGGCGACCTGTGCGGCGCCCTCGACTCGATGGCCGAGGCGAGCGGCCTGCTGCCGCCGTCCGCCCAGGGCGTTCCCGCCCTCGACCGCTCGCGGGTGCTCCTCGCGGCAGGTCTGGTCACCGAGGCGGCGGAGGCGGCCGACGCGGCCCTGGCGACCTTCACCAGCAACAACGCCGTCCACGACATCGCAGCGAGCCTGCTGGTGTTGGCCGACATCGCGTTGCTGACGGCCGATCCGGTGGCCGGGGCGCGGCTGGCCCGCCGCAGCGCCGCGATCAGCCGCCGTCGGGCCAACCCGGCCAACGCCCTGATGGCCGAGCTCGTCACCACCCGTGCCCGCGCCATGGTCACCCACCAGCGCGCCCGACGGCCGCAACGTCGTCACGCCCTGGCCGACGCAGGCCGGGCTTCGGAACTGGCGCAGCGGTTCGAGGCTGCCGGCCTGGCCGAACAGGCGACGGCCGCCCGGCTCATCGCCGCCGAGGCCGCGATCGACGCCGGCGACCTCTCGGTGACCAGGACACTGCTTCAGGGCGGCTCGACGGACACCCAGGAGCCCGTCGAGCCCGGTGGTCCGACAGCGCTGACCACCGGCCTGCACCGCCGGCTGGTGGCCGGACGGGTGGACCTGGCGGAGGGTCGTCAGGAGGCCGGACTGGACCAGATCGCCGCTGGGCTGGACGATCTGGCCGGATTCCAGGTGCGCTTCGGCTCCCAGGACCTCCAGGCGGCCGCCTCGATCCACGGCCGGAACCTCGCCCGCCTGGGTCTGCGGACCGCCGTCGGCACCCAGGACCCCGCGCTGATCCTGGAATGGCTGGACCGGGCCCGCGCGGTGAGCACCCGCCTTCCCGCGTTGCGCCCGCCGGAGGACCCTGAACTGGCCGCGGACCTCGGCTCCCTGCGGGTCGCCTCCGCCGCGGCCTTCGAGGCCCGTCTGGCCGGCGCTCCGGATCCGACGGCCGAGGGGGAGGTCGTCCGGTTGCGCCGCCGGGTGCGCTCCCGGGCCTGGACGGCGGCCGGGGCCGGTCGGGTCGAGGGGCCGATCGGCCTGGCCGACGCGCGTGCCGCCCTGGCTCCCACCGCTGACTCCTGTCTGGTCGCGATCTTCAGCGGGGCCGGCGACACCCACGCGGTGGTGCTGACCGCCGACACCGCACGGTACTGGCGGCTCGGACCGATGGAGCCCGTGCTGGTCGCCGCCCGCCGGGTGGCCGCGGATCTGGATGTTCTGGCGATGGACCGGACGCCGCCGACCATTCGCGCGGTGGCCCGGGACTCCCTGCACCGTCAGGCCGCCGAGCTGGCCGGGATGCTGCACCTGACCGAACTGATCGACGGCACCGGCACCTCCGAGGGCACGGTCACCGTGGTGGCGGCCGGCGAGATCGCCACCCTTCCATGGGGGCTGCTGCCGCCGTTCCCGGGGCGGGCCGTCAGGATCAGCCCGTCGGTGACGGCGGCGGCACGTTCCGCCGCTGCGGCGCGGGCGGCGGTGCCGTGGCGGCCGCGGGTGCTCGCCGTCCACGGACCCGACATCCCGCGAGGGGCGGAAGAACTCGAAGGGGTGGCCACCTCCTACCCGACGGCGCGGATCCTGCGCGCCCACGAAGCCACCGGGGACGCGGTGGTCGCCGAGATACCGGAGACCGATCTGCTGCACATCGCCGCCCACGGTGTCCATGAACCGGACAACCCGGAGTTCTCCGGCGTCCTGCTGGCCGGGGGGCCGCTGTTCGCCTACGACCTCGCCCCGCTCGCGCGGTTGCCCCGCCAGGTGGTGCTCTCCAGCTGTGATGTGGGGCGCAGCACCGACCGTCCCGGAGGTGAGTCGCTGGGGCTGACCGCCGCCCTGCTCAGGTTCGGGGTACCGACCGTCATCGCGGGGACGGCCAGGGTCTCCGACGCAGCTGCTGCCGTGGTGATGCCCGCCTACCACCGGGAGCTGACGGCCGGTCGGACACCCGCCACGGCCCTGGCCCGAGCCGTCGCCTCGGTCGAGGAGCCGGTGCCGATCAGTTGTTTCGGTGCCTGAGCACCCGCTGGACCGCCACCCGGATCGGTCCGGTCTTTGCTACGGTTTGTCTATTGACCACCTCTGCCGGGCCTTCGAAGCCACGGCCCCGTTGACTTGTTTTGGAGCCTGAGCATGATCACCCCTTGGGTGTTGCTCGGTGTCGGCCTCGTGCTGATCGCTTTCACCGCCTTGTACGTGGCGGCCGAGTTCAGTTTCATCACGATCGACCGGGCCACCGTCGCCCGGCAGGCGGCCGAGGGGGATTCCCGGGCCGGCGCGCTCCTGGTGGGACTGAAATCCCTGTCCACCCAGCTGTCCGGGGCCCAGGTCGGGATCAGCGCCACCACCTTGGCCCTCGGTTTCGTCATGCAGCCTTCGCTCGCGCAGTTGCTGCTCGGGCCGTTGCAGAGCATCGGTCTGGGCCGGGCCGCCGCCGAGACCACCGGCACGGTCCTGGCATTGGCCGTGGCGAACGTCCTGTCCATGGTGTTCGGGGAGCTGGTGCCGAAGAACCTGGCGATCAGCAAACCGATGGAAACCGCGAAGGCCGTCGTCATCCCGATGCGGATCTCCACGACCGTGTTCAAACCGTTGATCTGGGCCCTCAACGGCATCGCCAACGGGGTGCTGAAGGTGTTCGGCATCGAACCCCAGGAGGAACTCCGGTCGGCCCGGTCGGCGGAGGAACTGTCCAGCCTGGTGCTGCGTTCGGCCGCCCAGGGCACCTTGGAGGGCGAGACCGCCGGGTTGCTGGCCCGGTCCATCTCCTTCTCCGGCAAGACGGCCGATGACGTGCTCACCCCCCGGGTGCGCGTCCGTTTCGTGAAGGTCACCGAGAGTGCCGCCGACGTCATCGCCGCTGCCGCCGAGACCGGCCACGCCCGGTTCCCGGTGGTCGGTGAGGACTCCGACGACATCCGCGGACTGGTCCACCTGAAACAGGCGGTGGCCGTGCCGCGGGCCGAACGCGCCGAACGACTGGTGTCCGAGCTGATGTCCGAGGTCCCGATCATCCCGGAGTCGCTGCCGCTGGACAGCCTGCTCGACATGCTGCGCAACCGTGGACTGCAGATGGCCGTCGTCGCCGACGAGTACGGCGGGACGGCGGGCATCCTCACCCTGGAGGACGTGGTCGAGGAGCTGGTCGGGGACATCACCGACGAACACGATCCACTCGGACAACGGGCCTCCCGGCTCGCCGACGGCACCTGGCTGCTGCCGGGCACCCTGCGGCCGGACGAGATCGCCGAGATCACCGGGGTGGAGCTGCCCGAATCGGGGGAGTACGAGACCGTCGCCGGGCTGCTCATCGCGCGCCTGGGCCGGCTCGCCGAACTGGGGGACTCCGTCGAGGTCGAGGCCACCGTCGGCCACGCCGTCGCCCTGGGTGTGAAACAACGCGTGGTGGATGCCGAGCCGATCGCCCCCTCCACCGAGGACCTTCCCCGGGTGGCGACCGTCCGTCTGGACGTGCACCGCCTCGACGGCCGGCGGATCGAGAGCATCGAACTGTCCGCGATCAGCCTGGTGGAGCGTGAGGATTCATGACCACCCAATGGCTCCTGCTGGCCCTCGTCGTCTTCCTGCTGTTCGCCAGCGCCTTTTTCGTCGCGGCCGAGTTCGCCCTGATCTCCGCGCGGCGCTCGGTGATCGAACCGCTGGCCGTCAACAGCGCCCGCGCCCGCGCCACGTTGAAGGCGATGGAGGACGTGTCGGTGATGATGGCCTGCGCCCAGCTCGGCATCACCCTGTGCGGTGTGCTGCTCGGTGCGCTGGGCGAGCCTGCCGTCGCCCGACTGCTGGAACCGGTGTTCCACAGCCTCGGCATCCCCGAGGGCGCGCTCCATCCGGTGTCCCTGGCCGTGGCCCTGCTGCTGGTGGTGTCCGCCCACGTCGCCCTGGGCGAGATGGTGCCGAAGAACATCGCCATCGCCGACCCGGACCGGGTCGCGATCATGCTGGCCCCGGTGCTGCGGGTGGTGGCCACCTTCCTCGGACCGATCGTGCGCGGCGTGAACTGGCTGGCCAACGCCGTGGTCCGGATGCTCGGTGTGCAGCCGAAGGACGAGGTCACCTCCGCCTTCACCCGGGAGGAGGTCGCCGGGCTGATCTCCGAATCGCGCGACGAGGGCCTGATCGACGCCGAGGAGCACACCCTGCTCACCAGCGCCCTGGACTTCGAGGACGCCACCTTGGCCGGGATCGTGCTGCCCGACAGCGAGGTGGTCTCCCTCGACGAGGGCGTCAGCGCCGCCCAGGTCGAGGAGGCCTGTGTGCGCACCGGCTTCTCCCGGTTCCCGGTGCGGGCCGCGGACGGCCGCTACATCGGTTACCTGCACATCCGTGACGTGGTCGGCATCCCCGAGGAGGAGTGGGAGGAGCCGGTCAGTCCGACCCGGATCCGCCGCCTGCCGGTCCTCGCGGTGGATTCCTCCCTGCGGGGGGCTCTCGATCAGATGCGGCGGGCCGGGGCCCACCTGGCCCAGGTCTCCGCGGCCGGTACCGGGACACCGGTGGCTGCCGAACGTCGCGGGCTCGTCATGCTCGAGGATGCGATCGAGCAGCTCGTCGGCGAGGTCCGGGATGCGACCCGGTTGACCCCGGAGCGCCGGCGCACCACCTGACGGCGCGACGATTCGGGACCTGTGTGGCGATATTTTCACCACTCAGGTCCCGAATCGTCGGTGGTGAGCTAGCGGGTCGAGCGGGCCAAACCACGCACCAGCGGCAACGGCAGGATCATCAGCACGGCGAGTACCGCGAAGGCGGTACCCGGGTGGTCCACCAGCGCTCCGACCACGCCCGCCACGACCAGCCCGCCCGCATTGCCGGACAACCAGATCAGCCCGGCCGCGGTGCCTTCCCCCGCCCCTTTCCGTCGTTCGCTGAGCTCCAACACGATCGGCAGGGCCGGCAGCAGCAGGAAACCGATCACCGTGAAGGCCACAAAGCCCACGGCCAGGCCAGGGGCCGCCGCGAGCAGCACACAACACACGGCCGTCGCCAGCACCGCCACCCCGAGGGTCGAGGCCTCCCGCCGCCGGCGGGCGGCCCACACCGGAACCACCGCGCAGCCGGCCACCCCGACGACCACGTTGACGATCAACAGGATCCCGGCACTCGCCGAGCTCACCCCGGCCGGTTCGAGCAGGGCCTGGGTCCAGGTGCTCAGCGCGATGAACGCCCCGAAGGGCAGGAACACCAGGGCGCACAGGCGACGAAGGCCCGGGTCGGCCCAGG
>QXCQ01000209.1:0-287 GCA_003576535.1 Nakamurella silvestris
AACGTCGGGGTCAGCACCGTGACCGTGGTCGCCGAAGCAACCCGCTCGGCCACCGCAGCACCCGGAACAGTCACACCACGAACCACTTCCACGTTCCCGGCCACATCGGTGGACCGGAACGACACCTCCGTCGGGGCAGTACCCCGCTGGAACGTGAACGCCGCCGTATAAACCGTCCACGCACCCGAACCGATCTTGTACTCGGTCCCGGCCACACCCGAATCAGCATCCGTGGCCGTCAACGCAACCGACACCGTCGACTCACCCGACACCGTCGGAGCCGTCAT
>QXCQ01000209.1:369-84870 GCA_003576535.1 Nakamurella silvestris
CCACCGCCACCGCACCCGTGTACCACCCCGACACCGGAACAACCGGAGCCGCAGACACCGACACCACCGGCTTCACCGTGTCCACCGGTCCCGCCGGGGCATCGAGGAACACCCCGGACAACACGGCATTCGGACCGGAGGACTTACGTACCTCGATCTTGACCGAGGCGTCGATGCGGTAGGTGAGCCAGGTTCCGTTCCCGGAATCGGTCACCGACTTCGACGGGCTGATCTCGGCCCCTGTCGGGGTCGTCACCCGGAGCGACTCGGTCCGCGCCGCATCGAAACCCAGTACGTAGACGGACAGGTCGTACTCGGACTCGTCCGGAACGGTCACAGCGACGTCGAATCCGGTGGTGTTGTTGAACCAGGTGGAAGCCCGACGGGTGGTGCCCGCCGGCGGTACCTGCAGCGCCCCCGGGCTGGTACTGGTCTCCGCCCAGGTGTAGGCGGCTCCGGCACCGCTGGTCACCGTGACACCGGCGGGCAGGATGGTCCCGATGTTGGGAATGCTGTACCCGGCCTTGCCGTACTTGCCGATCCAGTTGCCACGGGTGGTGGTGTCGGTGCGCACCGACTTGGGCCCGGGGACGCCCACACCCGCACCGACCGCCTCGAACACATCGAGGGTCATCGGGTACGTGATCCCGGCGTTGGACCGGAAGACCAGGTACACGTCGTGGGTTCCGGCCGGGGCGGTGACGGGCGTCGGGGTGGTCTCGATGAAGGTGAACCACCCTCCGGTCGGGGTGACCTGTGTGGTCGCCGCCAGCGGGCCGGTCGGCGATCCGAGCCGCATCTCGATCCGGCCACCTCCGTCGGCACCGGCGGAGAGCCGGTAGCGAACCGCATCGATGCCCTGGAAGTTCATGTTCTCGTACTTGACCCAGTCGTTGTCCTGGATCGCGCCGACGTAGGTTCCTTGCTCGGCCGCTGCGTTGCTCTCCAGGGCCACGCCGCTCTGTTCGGTCCAGTACTGGGCCTGGAACCGCTTGGGACGGTAGAGGTTGGTGTCACTTCCGGTCAACGCATCGGCCCCTCCGGTGCCACCACCGTCGGTGTACCGGGCATCCAGTGCCCAGAACGCATTGGCACCGGCATGCCCCTCGTCGAGGATGGTTTCCGCGTTACCTTCGCAGGCACGCACCGGCAGGGTCGGATGCGCGTGCTCGTCATGGCCCAGGCCCGGCTGCACGATCACGTCGTCACAGTCCACCGGCCCGTCCGCGTCGGTGACATCGACCTTCCAGGGCAGGATGTCGTTCCACTCGAAGAAACCGCCGTTGGGCGGAGCGATGAACTTCACCACTGGACGGGAGTTCCCGACGGTGATCTGCACCGTCGCCGTGCCGGTCTTCGCCGACTCGGTCCGCTCGGTGACGGTCAGCCGGGCAAGGTAGTTGCCGTTGGTCGAGTAGACGTGGGTCGGGTTGGCCTCGGTGGAGGTGGTTCCGTCGCCGAAGTTCCACAGGTAGTCCAGTTCATCACCGTCCTGGTCCCCGGTGCCTTCACTGGAGAATGCGACCGTCAGCGGCCCCGGCCCGTCGGTGCGGTCGGCACCGGCCTTGGCGGCCGGCGCCCGGCCGTCAGCTGCGTAGTCGATCCGGTACAGCCCTGAGTTGGGGTTGTCCCGGCCGAAGCCGCCACCCCATTCCAGCAGGTACAGGGCACCGTCCGGCCCGAACTGCAGATCCAACGGAGAGAGGAACGGCCGATCGGTCAGGACCCGGTTGATCGCCTTCACCTTGCCGTCCGCTCCCAGCGGGAACTCAGCGATGAAGTTGCGACCCCATTCGTAGAACAACGGCGTTCCGCTGAAGTACTCGGGCCATTTGCGCGGTGAGTCGAGTTCGGGATCGAAATGGTAGACCGGGCCGGCCATCGGCGCACCGGATCCCGCCCCCAACTGCGGGAACTCGGCCGAGGCCGAATACGTGTACCAGACGTCGGCAGGAATCGACGGTGGCAGATCGGTCAGCCCGGTGTTGTTGGGCGAGGTGTTGACCGGATTGGCACAGTCGAACTTGGCACCGGCGACGCCGGTGGCGAAGTTGAAGTCGTTGTACGCGATGTTGTTCGCGTGGCAGTAGGGCCAGCCGTAGTTCCCGGGCTGCTTGACCACCTGCCATTCGACATAACCCGCCGGTCCACGGGTGGCGTTCCCGGCACTGGCATCGGGGCCGTAGTCGGCGAGGTACACCGTGCCGTCGGTGTCGACGCTGAACCGGAAGGGATTGCGGAAGCCCATCGCGTAGATCTCCGGACGGGTCTTGGCTGTTCCTGCCGGGAACATGTTGCCCGGCGGAATGGTGTACGTGCCATCGGCTTTGGGAGTGATGCGGAGCAGCTTGCCGCGCAGGTCGTTGGAGTTGGCGGCCGTGCCCTGCGCATCGAACTGGCTGCGGCCCGGTCGTTCGTCGATCGGGGTGTAGCCCGAGGACTCGAACGGCACCACGTCATCGCCGACGGAGAGCCACAGGTTGCCCTGGCCGTCGAACCGCAAGGTCCCACCGGTGTGGCCGATCTCCTTGTCGTCACGACTGGCCGGCACCTCCAACATGACCTTCTCGGTGTTCAGCTGCATGGTGTTGCCACTCATGGTGAATCGGGAGAGGCGGTTGATCTGGTCGGTACCAACGGGTGAGTAGTAGAGGTACACCCACTGGTTGGTCTCGAATTCCGGGTCGAGCGCGAGGCCGAGCATGCCGTCCTCACCGCCGCCGTACACGGGGATGGTGGCAGCTGTGACGGTGGATTGTGATGCCGGGTCGTAGATCCGGACCTGTCCACGGACCAGTTCGGTGAAGAAGACCCGGCCGTCCTTGGCCAGGGCGATCCCCCACGGCGCGGAGGTGTTGGTGTCCAGTGCGACCTTGTCGTAGTTGCTCCAGTCCGTCGCCTTGCAGTCGCCGGGCAGGACACCCGCGGCGTACCGGATGCCCCCGAGCAGGTGCTGTTTGACCAGCGGCTCGGAGTAGGCGGCGGAGTCGTGGCCGATCGAGGTGATCCAGGTCTGGCCACCCTCGTAGTCCGAGCACCACGTCACCGGATGATCGATGGCCATCCGCCCCGGGGTGTTCGCCGGGACACTTGTCGGGTCCATCTGCAGCAGAACATGTTTGTCACCTCGCACGGTCTTGGTGAAGCCGTACCACTCCTCTGTGCGCTGCCACTTGTCCGGCAGACCGATGTTCGACGGGTGCTCGTGATCCACCGCCACAGCTGTGCCCGGTGTGCCGGCAGCGGAATGAGCGGTGAACTCGGTGCCGATCAGGTTGCGGTAGAAGGTGTTTCCCTGCTCCATGTCGAGCGGGTTGTGGACCGCGACAACCCCGCCCCCGCGCCGGACGAATCTCTCGAAGGCGGCTTCCTCGCTCGGGTTCCAGACGTCACCGGAGGTGTTGGCCAGCACGATCACGTCGAACTGCAGGAGTCCGGCGTCGGTGAAAAGGGACGAGTCCGTTGCCTGAACAACCTCGAACCCGTTGTCCGCGGCGAGCTCGGTCCAGACCTGTCGAGCGGCCGCCATGGACGGGTGCACAAAACCGGCCGTCTCGGAGAAGATCAGCGCCTTGAACGGAGCCACTGCCGTTGCAGTGTCCTCAGTCGGATGACTGTGGCCCTCATGGGCCTGCGCCGGAATGGTCGGGGTGACCATCAAAGCGGCGGCCAGGCTCCCGACCGCTAGTCGGGAGATCCAGGGGGAAAGTTTCACGTTGTCGCACCTTTCTGGCCGGCCCGACGCTGGACCGACCGACTTTTGCCGGGGGGTGGCAAAACGTGAACCAGACGCTAGTGTGGTGATCGCCATCCGTCAATACCGACCAGTATGGTGAATCCGTATCGTGCACCACCCACCAACCGAAATTCCCTGCGGGGTCTTCGCGACCCGGCACCACACCCACCTGAAGGAGTACTTTCATGCCCGAAGTCGGAGTCGGCTTCCACACCGATGCGTTCAACTCCACCCACAAGTCCTTTGATCAGGCACTTCAGTGGGCACGCGACAACGATGTGCACTACATCGAACCCGGCGTCATCGAAGGCGCCTGCTGGATCCACGGTCTCGGCTACTTCCCCCACATATCCCTCATCGAGGATCCGGTTCTTCTGCGCCGCAGGATGGAGAAGTACGGGGTCCGGTTCTCCCAGATCGACGCCGCCTACCCGCTTTCCGGCAAGGACGGCATGTCCGTCGGGGTCCCCTACGTACAGAAGGCGATCGCCTGGGCATCGCTGGCGGGCTCGCCGCGGGTGGCCACCACCGACGGGCTCTACAAGCCCGAAGGTCTGGGCGACAGAGAAGCCCTTGACCTGATGAAACGGGCCTACCAGGAGATCGTCCGGGTCGCCGAGGCCCACGAGGTCGTCGTCACGATCGAGGTCCACGGATACTTCACCACCAAGGCCGACTGGCTCGCGGAGATGCTCGACTACTGCGGCGACACCCCTTACCTGCAGTTGAACCTGGACACCGGCAACACCTTCATCGCCGGCAACGATCCCGTCGAGTTCGCCGACCGTTTCCTCGACCGGATCCACCACGTCCACGTCAAGGACGTGTCCGAATCCCTCGCCGAGTCGGTACGCGGGGGTGCCACCGGCATCGCGATCAGCCATGTCGCCGCAGGTGACGGGGTCAACGCCGACAACATCCGCAGGATCCTGCGCAGACTCGGCGACACCGGTTTCGACGGGGTCCTCTCGATCGAATGCGAGGGCCAGGGCGGCCCTATGCTCGCCGATTCACTGGCTTGGCTACGCAAGGAGATGCAGGAGGCAGGGCTTCAGGAACGGCAGTTCTGACAGACCATCAACTGTACTGGTCAGTATGGAGTTCCATCCTGTACTGACCAGTACGGCCTGGTCGGCTAATCTAGGTCCATGAACGCGAAGACATCCGAGTCGACGAATCCGCACACCGCTGCCGGCAAAGGCGAGGAACTGGCACAGGCGGCATTCACGCTTTTCTCGACCCGCGGTATCGACCGCGTCAATCTGGACGAGGTGGCAGCGGCTGCCGGAGTCACCAAAGGCAGCCTGTACTGGCACTACTCCTCGAAGAAGGCCGTCGTTCTGGCTGCCTGCGATCTGTACTACCTGCGGTGGCGCGCCCAGATCTCCGCTGCAACGGATTCCTGCGCGGGTGCCTACGCCACGCTGGAAGCAGCGGTGGCCTATTCCGTACGAAGCTGCCTGCTCGACGACGCCAACCGGGTCTTCTCCACCGAGATCGTGGCATTGTCCTTGTACGACACCGATGTTCGCGCCAGCTGGGCCGGATTCCTGGATGAAACCCAGCGATACTTCCTCGGCCTGACCCATCAAGCGGTTGGCAGCGGGGAGCTCGTGTGCGCAGATGTCGACCGCGCGGTGGACCTCATGGTGGCGGCCATGGAAGGCATCAAACAGATCGCATTGTTCCAACCCCAGATCTGCGGACCGCAGAGCGAACAGCGCACCTGCATTCGCCTGATGTCATTGTTGGGATCTCAGCAGGAGCGATGACCTCCTGCCCTTCCTGACGGCGAGGAGTGTGCGACTCCTACGGCGAAGTTCGTTCCAGCGCAGTCGTCCTCGCGGCGGGGCTGATGTCCCGTGCCCGGGGCTCGATCCGGACCAGGTAGAAGCGCAGGGCCACGCCGACCGCGATGGCCGTCACGAACAGCGACGGAAGCACGACCAGCCTGCTCTCCACACCGGCCAGCCCGAGTAGACCGGCGGGCACCATCATGCCCATGGCGACCCAGGCGGCGAAGATCGACGTGCGAGCCGGGCGGCTCGCCGGGCGTCCGCGACCCGACCGGAGCATCCGAAGTGCGAGCACGCCGGTGCCCCAGGCAAGCAGCGTGAAGGCCACCACGAACGGGATCGAGAAGACCAGCACCTGCACGGTGATCATCAGACTCAGCGGCCCGGCACCCGTGTCGTCCAGGACACCCGACAATCCGAGAACAAGCGCCAGAGCGACCCCGGAGCCCAGCGACCAGCCGAAGGCCAGAAATCCCCACCCGGCGTACTGCTCGGACGGAGTCACCAACGGCACCGTGTTCTTCGGCCGCTTGTTCTTCGGCACCCTGTTCGTCGGCACCCTGTTCGTCGGCACCCTGTTCTTCGGCATCCTGTTCGTCGGCACCCTGTTCTTCGGCACCCTGTTCGTCGGCCCCATGGTGTTCGTCATCGGCCCCTCCTTGATCAGGACTCCACCCTAGTCCCGTCGCATTCGACAACCAGCTCCCCCGTTCCCGCGCACGTTGTTCGTTCTCGCACACGTTGTTACGTGCGCGAGGAACAACATCGTGCGCGGGAACAAGGGGGCGTGTCCGGGCTACCGGGCCGCAGCCCCGCCGGTGGCCAGGCGCATCAGGTCGGTGTCGAAATCGATCACATCGGAATCGGTGTCAGGCCGAACGGTGCCACCGAAACTGTGCTGGTAGCGACCCCAGACCTTGCCGGTGATCGCAGCACCGACATCGCTGGCCACCAGGGCGGCGAGTTCGGCCGCGGCCCTGTCGATCCGGCCGGCGAACCCCGGGTCCGCCCAGTCCTCGGGGGCGGCGAAGACGGAGGTCGGTGTGGGCAGGGCCCGCATGAAGGCGAACAACGGCCGCAGCTGGTCGTCGACGACCAAGGCATGTCGAGCGGTACCTGCGGTCGCCGACAGCACCACCGGCTTGGCGATCAGCAGATCGTTGTCGAGGATGTCGACGAAGGACTTGAACAGCCCACTGATCCCGGCCTTGTAGACCGGCGTCGCCACGATGACGCCGTCGGCGGCGGCCAGGGATTCGATGGCGGTCAGCAGCTCCTCCTGCGGATAACCGGAGACGATGGCGTGGGCGATCTCGCCGGCGAGCGGACCGAGCTCGATGACCGCGGTGGTCGCATCGATCCCCTGCTCCCGCAGGCGGTCCGATGTTTTCTGCGCGATGCGACCGGCGAGCATCCGGGAGGACGACGGGTCGCTCGTCCCGCCGTTGACGACGACGATGCGGCGGCTGTCGGCAGCGGTGGGCGGGACCGGCAAGGACGGGGTGCTCATGGTGTTCCTCGATGTGCGTGGGGGTGGTGGTGGTCCGGGTGCCGGACATCGATCGGTTCGACGTCAATGGTGATCTTGCGCGCGAGTGCACGCAGCTGCGACAGTTCCTCTGTGGTCAGGGCTTTCGTCATGGCCGAGGTCACCGAGGCGGCGTGCCGCCTCCCGACGGACCGTTGGAGCTCGCGACCCTGCGGGGTCAGGAGCATCCGGGTGGCCCGCCGGTCCGCAGGATCGACACACCGGTCGATGAGACCTCGTTCGACGAGCCGGTTGACGAGCCGGGAGATGCCGGCCTGGGTCATCAGGATGTTGCGGTTGACCTCGACCATGCTCAGGCCCTCGGGCACCTTGGACAGGGTGTAGAGCACGTCGTACTCGTTCTGCGCGAGATCGCCCCAGATGTCCTCGGCGGCGAAGGAGCGCATGAGCACGACCTGCGCCCGAAACATGGCTTCCCAGGCTTCGTTGGCAAGTCGTGCTCCGCCGCTCATCGCAGCACCGGGTAGACGGCAGCCTTCGCGGGATCGCTGTCCTGGTAGGGCGAGGTGCCCGTGACGTTGTCACCGCGGTTGGCGTTGGGCCGCGGCTGGCGCGGTTCGGCGTCACCGTACTTGGCCTTGACCAGCCCGGCGTGTGTCGGTGCCTCGGCAGCACCGGGCGAACGGCGGGCGGCCATCTCCTTGCGCAGCACCGGGACCACCTCCCCACCGAGCAGGTCGAGCTGGTTCAGCACCTCCTTGAGCGGCAGGCCGGAGTGGTCGACCAGCCAGAGCTGACGCTGGTAGTCGCCGAAGGTGTCCCGGAAGGTCATGGTCTTGTCGATCACCTGCTGCGGGCTGCCCACGCTCAACGGCGAGGCCTCGGCCCACCGCTCCAATGGAACACTGTGGTCGTACACCGGGCCCTTGTCGAAGTAGGGCCGGAAGGTCTTGAACGCATCCTGCGAGCGGTGCGCTATGAACGCCTGACCACCGAGGCCGACGATCGCCTGCTCCGGTGTGCCGTGCCCGTAGTGGGCGAACCGCTGACGGTAGAGGTTCACCAACGGGGCGAAGTGCCCGTTGGGCGCGAACAGGTTGTTGGCGAAGAAACCGTTGCCGTAGAAGGCGGCCTGTTCGGCGATCTCGGGGGTGCGGATCGAGCCGTGCCAGACGAACGGCGGCACATCGTCCAGCGGACGCGGGGTGGAGGTGAACCCCTGGAGGGCGGAACGGAACTTGCCCTCCCAGTCGACGACGTCCTCGCGCCACAGCCGGTGCAACAGGTTGTAGTTCTCCAGGGCCAGCGGCAGTCCCTGGCGGATGTCCTGGCCGAACCAGGGATACACCGGGACAGTGTTGCCGCGGCCCAGGGTCAGGTCGAGCCGTCCCTTGGCCAGGTGCTGGGCCATCGCGTACTCCTCGGCGATCCGCACCGGGTCGTTCGTGGTGATCAGGGTGACCGAGGTGGAGAGGATGATCCGCCGGGTCAGGGCGGCGATATGGGCGAGCAGGGTGGTCGGGCTGGAGGAGAAGAACGGCGGGTTGTGGTGCTCACCGATGGCGAACACGTCCAGCCCGACCTCCTCGGCCTTGACGGCGATCTGGACGGCCGCGTCGATACGCTCCGCCTCGCTCGGGGTACGGCCCGTCGTCGGGTCCTGGGTGATGTCGCTGACTGAGAAGATGCCGAACTGCATGGCTTCGACCTTTCCGGTGCCCGCGCGGGGCCCTGCTGCACTCACTGGCTCAGATGGTTCGGGATGGTGGTCCCACGCTGATCAACCACGAGCCGGCCGAATACATTCCCAGTCATGCAATCGGACGCATTCCCCCAGCTCAAACCCCCTGTTCCCGCGCACGTTCTTGCTCCTCGCGCACGTAACTTCGCGCGCGAGAACGAACACCGTGCGCGGGAACGGGAGGGGTTCAGCGGTGTCGGCTCAGCGCCAGGACCGCAGGCGGGTGGCGACCTCGGCATAGTCGATCCGGGCGGTGGCGACAGCGATCACCAGGTCGTAGGCTTCGTCGTCCGGCGCGTTCAGATCGATCTCGTTCAACCCGTAGAACACCACCACGGCGAGCCAGCCCAGGCGCTTGTTGCCGTCCACCAGCGAATGTTTGGACACCAGGGACTCGAGCAGAACCGCAGCCTTCGTATCAATCGACGGGTAGACGTCCTCACCGAACACCGAGGTGGTGGGCCGGTGTGCGGCCGAATCGAGTAGGCCGAGATCACGAACCGGCCCGACCCCCAGGTCGTTGATCAGATCCAACAGATCTTCCAGGTTCAGGTAGACGATCACTGACCGAGACGGTCGAGCACGTCGGCGTAACGCTTCCGAGCCGAGGCCGACAGCTCCTGGACCCGTGAACGATGACCGCGCCGCGTCGCCGCCTCCATGATGGCTCGCACTGTGGCTTCCTGTTTACTGACGCCGTCAGCTGCCGCCAGACCTGCCAACGCGCGCTCCTGGTCCTCCGTCAAACGCAAGGTCATTGCCATGGGCCCGATGATACCGCGGTGATACCATCTTGCAACAACAGTGCCCCACCTGCGAGAACCGCCTGTTCCCGCGCACGGTGTTGCTCCTCGCGCACGTAACTTCGCGCGCGAGAACGAACACCGTGCGCGGGAACGGCGGGGGGTTAGAGTTCACCGGCCAGCGCCGGGGCGAAATCCCCCCGCCCGACGATGACGACCTCGTCCAGGCCCAACCACCGGGCCATCCGCTTCAACTCCCCCACCGCCCGCTCGGCCACATCGACCGGCACCACCCCCGGTTCCAGCCACGCCGACTGCACCAGGAGCTGCCCGGCCGCCCGGTCGGCCTTCAGGTCGAGCCGGCCCACCAGGACGTCGTCGACCAGCAGCGGGAACACGTAGTACCCGAAGATCCGCTTCTCGGCCGGGGTGTAGATCTCGATCCGGTAGTGGAAGTCGAACAACCGCTCGGTCCGCTGCCGGAACCACACCAGCGGGTCGAACGGGCACAACAACGCCGCCCCGCTCGTCCGCCGGGGAAGGCGCGCCGCCGTGTGCAGGTAGGTGGTGTCCCGCCAACCAGGAACCGTCACCGGCTCCACCACACCCGCCTCCGTCAGCTCGAGCAGGGCCGCCTTGGTCTCGGCGACCGGCAGCCGGAAGTAGTCCGCCAGATCGGCCGGGGTGCCGATGCCGTGGGCGGCCGCCGAGATCTCGACCAGCCCGCGCTTGGCGTCCACCGTCGACGGTGTCGGCGTCGCCAGGACGGACGGGGGCAGCACCCGCTCGGTCAGGTCGTAGCACCGGGCGAATCCGCGTCGGTGGGCCGTGGAGATGACACCGGTGGCGAACAGGAACTCGCAGGCCACCTTGGTGTTGGACCACCCCCACCAGCCGCCCTCCCCCCGGCCGGCCTCCAGCATGCGCTCGACCTCACCGGCCGAGATCGGGCCGGAGTCGGAGATGACGGCCAGCACCTGCTCCACAAAACCGGGGTGTTTGTCCAGGAGACCCCGTGCGCTGCGCCATTTCCCGTCCTCGAGCTCCTTGCGCCGCCACCGCATCATCGGTTCGGTCCGCACCGGGATCAACGAGGCCTCATGCGCCCAGGTCTCGACCAGTCGACGTTTCGCCGGGCGGGAGGACCATGCCGCCTCGTCGAGCAGTCCGGTGGGATACACCCCGAGCCGGGAGAACAACGGCAGGTAGTGGGCGCGGGCCAGCACGTTCACCGAGTCGATCTGCAGCAGGCCGAGCCGGTCCACCTGCCGTTGCAGGTGGCCGAGGTTGAGGGCGGCGTCGTCAGCGGTGGGGGCGGCAAGGCCCTGGGCGGCGACGGCGATCCGCCGCGCCTGGGCGGGACTGACGGAACGCAGAGCTGTCTTCACCCTCGACATGTTGCCAGTGGGGTCCGACAGACCACGATCGGGCATGATCGGTGACCACAGGCACCATCAACACCAGGCGCGACCGGCACCTGCTGCTTCGGCAGCGACCGGGATCGGCCAGAACCAGCGAGGAGTCCACCCATGGGCGAAGCCAGCGTGCGGCGGGCCGCCGCGGCGGACTCCGTCGCCATCGCCGAGATCCAGCTCCAGGTGTGGGCGGCCGGCTTCGCCGAGGTCCTGCCCGCCGAACTGCTCCAGGCCGATCCGGCGGAACTGGCCCAGAACTGGTCGGCCATGATCAGTCTCGGACACGAGCAGGTGCTGCTGGCTGCGGAGAACGAGCACATCGTCGGCTTCGTCCATGCGGGCGGCCGCGACGGGGCGATCCACATCCTCTACGTGCGGCCCGCCTGGGCCAGGCGGGGGCACGGTGGCCGGTTGTTCGCCGCCGCCGGCGCCCAGCTCGCGGCCGCGGGGGCCGAGGAGGGCCACTGGTGGGTGCCGGAGACCGATGTCGCGACCACGAACTTCGTCCGGTCCGTCGGCTGGCACAGCCACGGCGAGGCCAGGGTGCTGGACACCGGGGCTGCGCACCTGCGTGAGGTGCACTGGGCCGGGGAGCTCACACAGCTGCTCGGCCCGGTCCACGGCTGACAAACCCCCCTGTTCCCGCGCACCGTTCCGGGGTTCGCGCACCCTGCAGGGTGCGCCGATCCCGGAACGGTGCGCGAGAACGAAGGATGCCGGGGATCACTCAGGATCAGGCAGCCACGCGACGAAGGCCGAACGATGCCCCGGCTCGTCATCGACTGTCGGATCCTGCCCGCGCAGACGGTGCGAGGTCGCGGCAGCGCCCCGTCCGAACACGATGAACAGCTCGTGGGTACGTCCGCGGGCGTTGTCCCCGATCCATTGCTCGACCTCGTCGAAGGTGGTGTCCTCCAGCAGATGTTCCTCGCAGCGGTACCCGACCTGGCTCGGCGGTGTCCCCGGCGGCCCCTCCCCCTGTTCCCAGAAGAACACGACGTAGCTGATGTCGTTTTCGGGCGGGGCCAGGGCGCGAGGATCGAACGTGGACTGACGCATGTTCAAGGTTGCCCCCAGACTTGTTGCCGCGCACCGTTTCGGGGTTCGCGCACACTGCAGGGTGCGCCGATCCCGGAACGGTGCGCGGGAACGATCATCAGGCGCGGTGCAGCTCGATCGCCCGACGCATCGACTCCCGGGCGCGTTTGCGGTCCCCGGCCATCTCGTAGGCGTCGGCCAACCGGAACCAGTTCCGCCAGTCGGTCGGCGCGGCCTCGGTCTCGGCCTTCACGATGTCGAAATGGCCGATCGCAGCGGACTTGTCGATCCGGCCCGAGGGCAGCTTGGGCAGGTCCTCGTTGGACGGCAGACCACCCTCGGCCTCCAGCTCGCGCCCCAGTTCCTGGGTCTGCCAGCCGAAACGCAGCTCGAAACTGATCAGGATGGCACCGATGATCGGGAGCAACAGCACCCCGACACCCAGGCCGATCCCGGCGACCGTTCCGCTCTGCATCAACAGGACGCCCTGCCGTCCTATCAGGACGAAGTACAGGACGAGAACGGCCGCCAGGATGACGACGACGGTGCGAGCTTTCACGCCTGCGGCTGGTCGAGACCGAGCAGCTGTTCCAGGCCGAAGGACAGGCCCGGGCGGCTGGAGATCGCGCGGATGGCCATCAGCACCCCCGGCATGAAGGAGGAGCGGTGCAGCGAGTCGTGCCGGATCGTCAGGGTCTCCCCGGAGGATCCGAAGATCACCTCCTGGTGCGCGACCAGTCCGGGCAGCCGCACCGAGTGCACATGCACCCCGTCGACGACCGCGCCACGGGCACCGTCCACCGCCTGGGTGGTCGCGTCCGGCACATCGCCCAGGCCGGCCGAGGCACGGGCCGCGCCGATCTCCCGGGCGGTGGCATTGGCGGTCCCGGAGGGTGCGTCGATCTTCCCGGCATGGTGCAGCTCGATGATCTCGACCGACTCGAAGAACCGGGCCGCCTCGCGGGCGATCCGCCCGGACAGCACCGCACCGATGGCGAAGTTCGGCACGATCATCACGCCGACCTCGGGCTTGTGCTCGAGCCAGCCGCGAATGGTGTCCAACCGGTCCGGGCCGATGCCCGAGGTGCCCACCACGATGTGGATCCCCTGGTCGACGCAGAACCGGATGCTGTCCATCACGACATCGGGATGGGTGAAGTCGACAACCACCTGGGAGCCGGCGTCGGCCAGCGAGAACATCCACTCGCCGCCGTCGACGGTGGCGACGAGGTCGAGGTCCTCCGCGCCGTCGACCGCCCGGCACACCTCCGACCCCATGCGCCCGCTCGCGCCGACAACGCCGACCCGCAGTACGGATTCAAGTACCTCTTCGGTCATGGCCGCTCTGCCCCGTTCTGTGCTGTGTGGTCCCGGACCGTCCGTCAGGTCCGGTTCCGTGCTGTGTGGATGAGCCTATGTGTCCTGCCGGTTATCGCAGAATCCGGCGAAGTTCCTTCGGCAGGTCACGTTCCCGGCGGTACGGACCGACCACCGCGGCCGACCAGCTGTCGACCAGCACCCGGTCGGCGACGGCGATCACCTCGTCGGCGGTGACGGCGCGGATGGCGTCGACCTCGGCCTCGATGGAGGTGTACTCGTTGCGTACCAACAGGTTCTTGCCGATGCGGCTCATCCGGGATTCGTTGTCCTCCAGGCCCAGGACCATCGAACCGACCAGCTGGCCCTTGGCCCTGGCGAGTTCCTCGGCCGTCAGTCCGGTGCGGGCGGCGGCCAGTTCCGAGCCGATGACCTCGGCGACCTCACCGAGGTTCTCCGGCTGGCAGGCCGCGTACACCGAGAAGGAGCCGATGCCGGCGTAGGTGGAGGTGGCGGAGTAGCAGGTGTAGGCGAGCCCACGTTCCTCGCGGACCGCGCGGAACAGGCGTGAGCTCATCCCCCCACCGAGGGCGGAGTTCAGCACGGCCAGCGCGTACCGCTGCGGGTGACGGCGCGGCAGGGCCAACGACCCCAGGCACAGATGCGCCTGTTCGATATCGCGCTCGGCGACGGCGACGTGCAGGCCCGAACCCTTCCGGATCCCGGAATCGGGGCGGAACGGGGCAGGGCGGACCGTGGCGTCCAGGTGGGGGGCGACCACCGATTTCACCCAGGCGACGGCCTGGGCGTGGTCGACCGCTCCGGCCACCGAGACGACCATCTTGTCCGGGGAGTACCGACGCTTGTAGTAGCCGTTGATCTGGGTCCGGGACATCTCTTCGATGGTCTCGACCGTGCCGATGACGGGTTCGGCGACCGGATGGCCGGCGAACACGGCAGAGGCGAACAGGTCGTTGAGGGCGTCTTCCGGGTCGTCGTCGCGCATGGCGATCTCTTCCAGGATGACCTGGCGTTCGGTGTCGACGTCGGCGGCGGCGATCTTCGCCTCCAGGACGACATCGCAGACCAGCCGCACCGCCATCTCCACCTCGTCGGCGAGGACATGGGCGTAGTAGCAGGTGTACTCGTGGGAGGTGAAGGCGTTCAGCTCACCGCCGACCGCGTCGATCGAGGCGGCGATCTCCTGGCCGGTCCGGGTGCGGGTGCCCTTGAACAGCAGGTGTTCGAGAAAATGTGAGGCCCCCGCCAGGCGGGGGGTCTCGTCGATGGAACCGATCCCCACCCACACCCCCACGGCCGCGCTGCGGGCACCGGGCACGTTCTCCGTGATGACCCGAAGACCTCCGGGAAGTTCGGACAACGTGACGACGGTGCCGTCATCAGTACGTTCTACTACCCGGGTTCTCCGGGCGCGCGTGACCATGGGGGTGTGGGTGGGTTACTCGACCGTTATTCCTTCAGACCTCGGCGATCAGACCGCGGCCTCTTCGGCGACGACCGGGATCAGGCTGATCTTGCCGCGGGCGTCGATCTCGGCGATCTCGACCTGCAGCTTGTCGCCGACGTTGACGACGTCCTCGACCTTGGAGATCCGCTTGCCGGAGCCCAGCTTGGAGATGTGGACCAGACCGTCACGACCCGGGAGCAGGGAGACGAAGGCACCGAAGGCGGTGGTCTTGACGACCGTGCCCAGGAACCGCTCGCCGACCTTCGGCAGGGTCGGGTTCGCGATCGAGTTGATGATCGCGATGGCAGCCTCGGCCGCGTCGCCCGTGGCGGCGGACACGTAGACCGTGCCGTCGTCCTCGATGGCGATCTCGGCACCGGTCTGCTCGGTGATCGAGTTGATCATCTTGCCCTTCGGCCCGATGAGCTCGCCGATCTTGTCGACCGGGATCTTGAGGGAGGTGATCCGCGGGGCGAACTGGCTCATCTCGTCGGGCTCGTCGATCGCCTCGGTCATCACGTCGAGGATGGTCAGGCGAGCATCCTTGGCCTGGGACAGGGCACCGGCGAGGACATCGGAGGGGATGCCGTCGAGCTTGGTGTCCAGCTGCAGGGCGGTGACGAACTGGCGGGTGCCGGCGACCTTGAAGTCCATGTCGCCGAAGGCGTCCTCGGCTCCGAGGATGTCGGTCAGCGCTACGTACTCGGTCTTGCCGTCGACCTCGTCGGAGACGAGGCCCATGGCGATACCGGCGACCATGCCCTTGAGCGGGACACCGGCGTTGAGCAGCGACATGGTCGAGGCACAGACCGAGCCCATCGAGGTGGAACCGTTGGAGGACAACGCTTCCGAGACCTGGCGGATGGCGTACGGGAACTCCTGCTTGGACGGCAGGACCGGCACCAACGCGCGCTCGGCCAGGGCGCCGTGACCGATCTCGCGACGCTTCGGCGAACCGACCCGACCGGTCTCACCGGTGGAGTACGGCGGGAAGTTGTAGTTGTGCATGTAGCGCTTGCGCGTCTCCGGGGAGAGCGTGTCGAGCTGCTGCTCCATCCGGAGCATGTTCAGCGTGGTGACACCCAGGATCTGGGTCTCGCCGCGCTCGAACAGGGCGGAGCCGTGCACGCGGGGCAGGTAGCCGACCTCGGCACCGAGGGTCCGGATGTCGCTCAGCCCACGGCCGTCGATCCGGATCTTCTCCTTGAGGATGCGCTGGCGAACAACCTTCTTGTTGACGCTGCGGAAGGCCGCGCCCAGCTCGGACTCCCGGCCGGCGAACTGCTCACCCAGGGCGGCGACCACGTCGGCCTTGATGGCGTCCAGGGCGGCCTCGCGCTCGGCCTTGTGCAGGATGGTGAACGCCTCGGCGACCTTGGCTGCCGAGACCTCGTAGACGGCGTCGAAGGCATCGGCGGCGTACGGCGGGAACAGCTTGAAGTCGCCGGTGGGCTTGGACGCCTGGGCGGCCAGCTCGTTCTGCGCCTTGCACAGCTGGGCCAGGAACGGCTTGGCCGCTTCCAGACCCTGGGCGACGATCTCCTCGGTCGGCGCGGTGGCGCCGTTGCCGATGAGCTCGAGAGCCTTCTCGGTGGCCTCGGCCTCGACCATCATGATGGCAACGTCATCACCGGAGACACGGCCGGCGACGACCATGTCGAAGACGGCGTCCTCGAGCTGGGAGTGGGTCGGGAACGCGACCCACTGGCTGCCGATGAGGGCGACACGCACACCGGCGACCGGGCCGGAGAACGGCAGGCCGGCGATCTGGGTGGAGGCGGAGGCGGCGTTGATGGCCAGGACGTCGTACAGCACGTCCGGGTTCAGGGCCATGACGGTGATGACGACCTGGATCTCGTTGCGGAGTCCGTCGGCGAAGGACGGGCGCAGCGGCCGGTCGATCAGGCGGCAGGTCAGGATGGCGTCCTCGGACGGACGGCCTTCACGGCGGAAGAACGATCCCGGGATCCGGCCGGCGGCGTACATACGCTCTTCGACGTCGATCGTCAGCGGGAAGAAGTCGAACTGGTCCTTCGGGTGCTTGCCGGCGCTGGTGGCGCTCAGCAGCATGGTGTCCTCGTCGAGGTACGCAACGACGGCGCCGGCGGCCTGCTTGGCCAGCCGACCGGTCTCGAAGCGGATGGTGCGGGTGCCGAACGAACCGTTGTCGATAACAGCGGTTGCGCTCAAAGCATCGGGGTCAGACATGAAACTCCTCTTTGTTGGGTGGGCCACCCTGGCCCCTGCATCCGGTACCTGCTCAGATTTCAGACGCGGTACCGATCGTCGATCGAAGCCGCCGGAGGGTTCACCCTCCGGGAGCCACTACCGAGGACCGGCCGCCCGAGACCTGGTGCCGGACTCATAGCTGGATGGCAGTTCTTGTGCTGATGCACATGTTCTGGTGCTGGTGGTTCTGGTCATGCGTACTGCGGTGGTGCGGTCCTGCTGTTTTTCGTAGAACAGTGGTGCGTACTGCGGTGGTGCTGTACTGCGGTGGTGCTGTCCTGCTGTTTTTCGTAAAACCGTGGTGCGTACAGCAGTGGTCCTGTACTGCGGTGGTGCTGTACTGCTGTTTTTCGTAAAACCGTGGTGCGTACTGCGGTGGTGCTGTACTGCTGTTTTCGTAAAACCGTGGTGCGTACAGCGGGTCATGCGCGCAAGAGGGAGGCCCGGATTCCGAGCCTCCCTCTTCACGGTCAGACTAGCGACGCAGTCCGAGACGCTCGATCAACGAGCGGTAACGGGCGATGTCGACGTTCTGCAGGTAACGCAGCAGGCGGCGACGCTTGCCGACGAGACCCAGCAGGCCACGACGGGTGTGGTGATCGTGCTTGTGCTCCTTGAGGTGCGCGGTGAGATCCGCGATCCGCTTGGTGAGCATGGCGACCTGGGCCTCGGCGGACCCGGTGTCGGTGTCATGCAGGCCGTACTCGGCCAGGATGACCTTCTTCTCTTCTACTGACAACGCCACAGCTGTTGACTCCTTGTAGTTCTGTCACGTGCACTTCCCGCACCGGACGGAATCGCCGGGGGGCAGACGGTAGCGGCCGCCACGGACTGCAGCCGAACCCAAGGAACTACTTTACCAGCAGATCAGCGCCTGGCCCGGCAGAGGAAACGCCGGGCGCATGTCACATCCGGGCCCGCCGGCACCGCACACCCGCAACGCAGGCATGTGGCGATTTCAGGTGATGAGGGTGCACCCGGCGGGACGGGCTCAGCTGCCGGGGCCCAGCAGGGCGCGGGTGCGGGCCACGTCACGGTCGATCTCGGCGAGCATCTCCTCGACCTTGTCGTACTTGACCATCGGCCGGAGCCGTTCGACGAAGTCCAGGGCGACCCGGCGACCGTAGAAATTGCCGCCGTCCTGCAGGACGAAGGCCTCGACCCGCCGTTCCTTGCCCTCGAAGGTCGGGTTGGTCCCGATCGACACCGCGGCCGGGAGCCGCTTGTTGCCCAGGACGAACCAGGCGGCGTACACACCGTCGGCCGGGATGGCCGAGTGCGGGGCGGCATCGAGGTTGGCGGTCGGGAAACCCAGTCCGGACCCGCGACCGTCCCCGTGGACCACCACACCCTCGACCCGGTGCTCGCGTCCGAGGGCCAGACCGGCGGCGGCCACGTCACCGGCGTCGACACAGGCCCGGACGTAGGTGGAGGAGATCTTCAACTGCCCTTCGGCGAGCAGCGGCACCCCTTCGACCGCGAACCCCCACTGGTCACCCAGCTGGGAGAGGAGTTCGACCGTGCCGGCACCCTTGTGACCGAAGCGGAAGTCCTCCCCCACCACCACGGCGGCCACGTGCAGCCGGTCGATGAGCACCTCGTGCACGTAGGCGGTCGGCTCGGTGGAGGCGAAGGCGCGGTTGAACGGGACGACGCAGAAGGCGTCGATGCCGAGTTCCTCGACGATCTCGGCCCGGTGCTTCAGGCTGGTGAGCTCGGCCGGGCGCATGCCAGGACGCACCACCTCGGCCGGGTGCGGGTCGAAGGTCATCAGCACCGAGGGCAGGCCGAGTTCCTTCGCCGTGGCCACGGCCCGGCGGATGATGAGCTGATGTCCGCGGTGCACCCCGTCGAACACACCGATGGTCAGCACGCACCGACCCCAGCCGGACGGAATGCTGTCCAGACCACGCCACCGCTGCACCGCGTCAACTCCCTCGTAGAACTTCTCTTCCTGACGGAGTCCAGCTTGCCACGCCCACACTTTCACCGATGACCGCACCGGCACACCCACCGCTCCCGGGTGGCGGTTCACCGGACCGGACGGACCGGCGAACCACCACCAGCAGCCGCAGCCGCGGCCGCAGAGCGGTCACAGGCCCTACTGGGAATCGAGGACCTTGATCGTGCTGGTCGACGTAGCGCGGGTGGCGGCGGTGAGTCCGTAGGCGGCGATGCGCACGGTGACGGCCTCGGTGCCCTCCTTGACATGATCCCGCAAGGTCGGGATCGACACGACAGCGCTGCGTCCGCCGGCCGGAACGGAGACGTAGAGCCCGACGCCGAGCTGGGCCAGGGTCTTCTTCCTGTCGTCCACGAAGGTGTACCGCTGAAGCCAGGAGAGCGGAACATCTGCGCCGGTCAGGTTGCGGCCGGGGCCGCGGACGACGGTGGCGATCACGGAGACGTCGTAGTCGGTCCCGTGGCTGAGCGAGACCCGCCATTGCGCCGGGCTGCCCTCGGACACCGTGGTGCGCACCCGGGTGATGGTGATCTTCGGTGACGGGTCGTCGTCGAGCACGACCAGCTCCCCCAGGTACCGGTCGGTGATGACGTTGGTGGACGTCCCCGCCAGCACCATCGTCGTCAGCCGATCCGGGCTGTCGAGCCGGTTGGCCTGGTAACCCACCGGGATCGTTCCCGTCTGTTGGCCCGGGGCGAGGTCGATGGTCAGCGCACGTTCACTGCCCGGGATCTGCCCGACGGTGAGGACACGGAAGCGACCGGGCCGGTCCATCGGACGGGACAACCGGAACGGCACCCGCGCGATGGTGGTTCCGGGGGCGTTGCCCTCCTGCACCGTCAGCGAACCGATCGACAGGACGGGCAGCCGTACCGCCGGGACGGCAGGAAGGGTGCCCGCACTCGACGACAGGTCGGCGATCCAGAGCTGCCCACGGGTGCTGGTGCCGACCACCTCGACGTCGCGGATGTTGGCCAGGTCCACCCCGGTGGAGGACCGCGGGTCGACCCTGACGGTCTGGGCCCACAGCTTGGTGACCTGATCCCAGCTGTCGCGTGGGGAGGTGGGCAGGGCGGTGAGGGTGCTGCCGCCGTCGGGCGTGAGCACCACGGAACGACCGGCCGTATCGGTGAGGCGGATGTTGATCCCCGCCGGTCCACGCCGGAAGTCGACGACGGTGCGCAGGTCCAGGACCCGCCCGCTCAGGTCCAGCGGTGCCGTCAGCTGGAGGCCGGCGGCCTGACCACGGGCCGCCCAGCTGACCTGCCAGAACTGTCGCGTCGCGGCGGGCTCCCCACCGATGCCCGGCCAATGCGGTGTGATGACGCCCGAGAGCTCGGAGCCGCAGGCGTCGGGACGGTAGTCGTCGGAGGTGACGCCGGTGCAGAAGGTGCTGTCGGCGCCGCTGGCCAAGGTCAGCGTCGTGTCCTGGCCGGGGCGACGCAGGTCCCGGTCTCCGCCCAACGCGTGGGTGTGCACGACCGCGCTGCCCGCGGAGCGCACCGACACACGGGAGCCGTCGAACATCGGCAGCAGCGAGGAGGTCGTCGCGGGCCGGGTGAACACCGAGACGGCACCGGCGATGTAGGTGAGACCGACCGCGCGCTGGCCCTTCGCGGTGAGGCGGTCCGGGTTCTTCTTCCCGCACGGTGCCGCTGGGTCGCCGTACCAGTCGTCGTTCGACGGGGCCTCGCTGAGCCCGGGTGTCCACTCGGTGTTGAAGAAGTTGTGATTGGCACCCATGACGAGCACCGAGCTCTTCAGCGAGTTGTCGCCGGAACTCAGGTCCCGGGAGATGTCGGTGTAGTCCTGCCCCTGCAGGTCGCTCACGTCACCGTCGCAGTAGGGCAGCAGGGTGACGGTCGGCACGTGCGGGGCGGTCTGGCGGGCGAAGTCGGTCGGTGCGACGAGGACCTGGCCGACGATGCGGTACGGGGCGGTCAACGGGATACGGATCGCGGCCCGGTCGACACCCTCACCACCCCGGCTGTGACCGACGAGGACGACCCGACTCAGATCCACCTGGTGGTCGGCGGCGATCGTCGTCCAGTAGTCCAGATGTTTCGCAATGATCGTCGCGCGGGCCGAGGCTCCGCCGTCCATCAGTTCGCCGTCCTGGGCGTTGATGCCGTTCACCCGGATCGAGACCGTGGTGAAACCCTGTGAGGCGAGGGTCTTCTGGACGTACCGGTAGCCCAGCTGGCTGGGCACCTCACGCATCCCGCCGCTGCACGGCCAGTCACCGTTGCCGCCGTCACCTTCCACCGCTTGGTAGCAGTAGTTGTGGCGGCCGTGCAGGAACACCACCAGTGGTCGTGGACCGGTCGCAGCGGTGGCGACCGGTTCCACCACGTGGCCGACCATCTCGATCGGCTGCCGCATACCGGCGACCTTCACCGAGGAGCGCACGTAGTCGCTGCTGACCGTGGCGTACGGCCCGGCCTTCCCCGGATCGGCGTCGAGCATGGGCGTCTCGGTGACGGACTGCCCGACGAACTCACGGGTGGTGGTTCGCGACACCGGCGGCGTGGTGCGGTCCAGCCTGGCGTTGGACAGGACGACCCCCAGCTGCGCCGGGTCCGGCTGCACGGACGACACGGCAATTGCCGTCACGGTCCGGCCGCGGGTTGTCGACACGCCGATCGCCACACCGGCGGCGTCGACGATCTCGGGGCGGTCGGACCGCACCGGCAATGCCTGCGGCGACGTCCAGCTCACCTGCCAGCGGCCGGCACCCAACCGGGTGACCTCCCAGCTGCCCCGGGCCCGGGTGGTCGAGGGAACTGCCGACGCCGACGGCTCAGCAGCAACGGAGGTGGATCCCGCGGCACGGGCAGGCGCGGTGGGCACCGGTGGCCCCGATGCGTTCGCCACCGGTACGGCGAACAACCCACAGGTGACAACAAGGACGCCGACAAGACTGCGACGCAGACGACTGAACAAACTGAACCCCCCACAACGGTGCGGGCCGACATCGGCCCTGCGGAACCGTCAGTATCCCGCACACGTCCCGCACGCAGGCGATTCGCTGGTCAATTCACCGGATGTTCGCTCGATCGATGGTGCGAACCCCCGATCGGCGGCACACCGGCGGCCTTCTCGCGGTGCGGGAGCTCGGTCGCCCGAAACCGATCTCGGCCGCCACCACTTCGGTAACGGTGACGGTGCGTACCTCATGGTCTTGCCGGCCACGTGCACCTGATCCCCGGGGTCAGAACGGTGCCGGGTCGTCGTAGTACTCGCGGTGTTGCCGGCTGATGCTGACCTGCGGCACGATCTGCGGCACGGCGGGGATGCAGCCGTCGAGGGCGTCGGGGCCATGGAGATACTCGGCGATTTGGTGGATGAAGTCCCGTTCGAACTCCTGGTGCTGGAGGTACCGGTCGCGGGCGTCGACGGCCTGTGCCGTTCGGTCGTCGAACCAGTCCTGGACCTGGGTGGTTTTGTCGGGTTTGCCGATGCTGCAGGAAGTCTCGTCGCTGCCGACCTCACCCGTGTCGGCCGCCCACTCCGCCCGGTCGAACCGGACGACAGCGAACCCGGCGCTGTGCCAGGCGGCTGTGCGGGCATCCTCGGCGGCGGAGATCTTCGCCGGGTAGCCGACCTCAGGTGTGCGGTGGGTGGTGGACATGGTGGGTTCCCAGAGCGCGACGGGCGACCGGGCATGGCTGCGCCCCAGCGGTGTGACCCACCGGAACGTGCCGTCTTCTTCTCGGCTCAGGGCGAATCCGCCGCCGTCCTTGGCCCGGTGATGATGGTGGCACGGTGAACCCAGATTGGCTGCGGACGTGCTTCCGCCCTGGTCCTGGCCGGGGTGGAACGGGACGACGTGGTCGAGCTGCCCACGCCAGGCAGGCTGGGAACACCCGGGCATCACACAGGTTTGATCCCTGGTCACCACATGGTCGCGGAGCGCAGGTGGCGGTTCGTATCTCGTGCGCCCGTAGTCCAGCAGAACCCCGGTGACCGGGTCGCACACCAACCTGCGCAGGACGGCGTCGGCGGCGACAGTTCGTGCCTGGTCGGCGGTGATCGCCCCGTAGCCCACCAGCTCGCACGGGTCATCCCCACCGACGGTGGCGGCGAGTGGCATCAAGATCTGGACTTCGGGTTTGCGGCCCTGCCGGGTGGGCAGCGGCACCGCCCGGTATTCGCCGGACACCAGCACGTCCTTGCACAGGTCGGTGAGGCAGTCGACCCGGCGAGCAGCCAGCGTGCGCTCCTCACCGGGTGTTCTCGCCTGATCGGCCAAGGCGGTCAATGTTTCCCAGATCGCCGCCACATCCAACGCCGAGGTGTGAATATGCAGGTGGGCCATGCCGTCGTCGCCGGCGGACCTGGAGATCCCGCGAAGTTCCATTGATTTCCGGTGGCGGGCTTTCGCCCCGGACGGATCGTGTCGGATGATCGACCTGCGGCACCGGTCCTGAAGGCCCCGCACCGTAAAACGACATGCGTCCTCGTCGAGGGCAACACCGAGAACGTCGGCTTCCACGAGTTGCGCGACTTCGTCGTCGACAGTCCGAGTGGCACGATCCATCGCCCTGGCCTTCTCGAACGACACCACACCCCGCTCCAAGGCCGAGAGCGTGTTCGGCAACACCCGGGAGAGCCGTTCGGCTTCGTGGATCAGGTAATTCGCTTCGCTGTCCGACATCCCCAACGCCAAACCGACTTCGGCCGGGAGGAACTCGTGCACACCCACGTAGCTCCCGGACAAGGCAGCGATGTCGGTGACGTTCTGTGCCTGCAACCAGGAGATCAGTTTCCGCCGGGCCACCACCGAATCCAGAACGACGTTGCCCCAGAACTCCCCAGCACCCCGCCAGGTCGCACCTTCGGACACCGCGCAGGTCTGCGGGCGGGCCTGCACATGTGCCGCCAACTCCGCGCCAGGACCGATCGCGGAGAGTTCTTCCAACCGGGAAGCCCACGCGGCAAGTTCCACGGCAGCAGCCCCGGCCGCAGGGCACGTTGCTGCCGGCACCGCTCCCACCGGACCGAACACCGCGGGTGACACCCGTGATGCCGGTGATGCGGGTGACACCCGTGATGCCGAATCCCGCGCCGCCGAATTCCGCGTTGCCGAGGCGGCCGACACCAGGATGTTCCCATCAGCCAGGAAATGTCGCCGCGCCCGCAACCAGGAATCTCGACCGCCACCTGACGCGGCTTCCACCACCGCCGCCCGGCGACGCCACTCCTCCACCGTCACAGCAGGGGTGACCAGCAGCACCCGGGCCGGATCGGTCACCGCAGGGGCAGCCCGATGATCGGGTGCGCCGAACAGCGCCACCCGACTATCACGGAAGATCCCACCCCTGTACATGCACTTAGAGTACCAGGACTAGAACATCTATACTAGTCCCGACCAGCGCTTTTCCGCAGGTTGCGCCGGGCACCACACTCCTGGCGGCCCGCCGCCGGTTTGCCGGTGGCGGAGCCGCAGACCGAGCCGCCGGTCGGCCGCACTGACTGATCCCGGCAGGAACCGTCCCCGTCCTCAGCCATCTGTGGACCCGACCCCGCGCGAATCCGCCGGCCAGGCACCTGACCCCATCACCGGGAGACCCCTCTGTCCTCGGTTCTCCGGTCAGTGGTCTCCCCACACCAGCACCGGCTTGGCCCGGTTCTGGGTGTCCACGGCCAGCGCGACCAACCGGTCGGCCTCCATCAGCGCATAAGTTCCGGTCACTCCACGGGGCGGGATCGGTCGCCCGTAGCCGACCTCCGCGGACTCGGCGGGAGTGAGATCACGTACCTCGAAGGCCTCCCGGGCCACCTCGGCGGCCGGCTGGATCCGCCGGTACATCTCCTCCCGCAGCTCCGGGTCGATCGCCGGGCGCGGGGGGCGCGGGGGGCGCTGCGCCCGCGGGACCGATGGCTCGGCATGGCCGGGGCGCACCGGCGGCCCGTCCGGGGCGTAGATGTCCACCGCGTCCTCGATCGAGAACGGCCCGATCCGGGTCCGTCGCAGGGCCGTCAGGTGCGCGCCGACCCCCAGGGCCGCACCGAGATCCCGCGCCAGGGCCCGGATGTAGGTTCCCGTGGTGCAGTCGACCCGGACGTCGAGGTCGACGATCTGCTCCCCCGCCCGTTGGTCCAGCAGCTCGAAGGCGGTGATCGTCACCGGCCGCGCGGCCAGGACGACCTCTTCCCCCGAGCGAACCCGGTCGTAGGAACGCACCCCGTCGACCTTGATGGCCGACACCGAACTGGGCACCTGCTGGATGTCCCCGGTCAGGGCCGCCATCCCGGCGAGCACCTGGTCCCGGGTCACCGCCGAAGCATCGACGGAGGCCGTGAACTCCCCCTCGGCGTCCTCGGTGGTGGTGCTCTGGCCGAGCCGGATGGTGGCCAGGTAGGACTTGTCCTTCAACGCCAGGTGTCCGAGCAGTTTCGTCCCGCGTTCGATCCCGAGGATCAGCAGGCCGCTCGCCATCGGGTCGAGGGTGCCGGCGTGGCCCACCTTCTTGGTGCCGAGCACGTACCTGGCCCGGCCGACGACATCGTGGGAGGTCGGTCCGATCGGCTTGGTGACGAGGAGTAGGCCGGACGGGGGTGTCATGTGCGGGGTCTTTCGTCGTGGGGCGGTTCGGCAGCGGGCGGTTCGACAGCAGGCGGTTCGGCAGCAAATGGTTCGACAGCAGGTGCTCCGGCAGCAAATGGTTCGACAGCAGGTGGTTCGACAGCAGGTGCTCCGGCGGCAGATGGTCCGTGACCCTGCTCGCCGGCCGTTGGGTGGGCCCGCTCCGGATGCAGGGGCGGGAGCTGGGACGGGTGCAGATCCTTCTCCGACACCAGGTCGAACCGGTGCCGGTGCAGCTCCAAGGGGACGGCCTCGCCCCGCGCTGTCGCCATCAACACCCGCGAGCGCGTCCGCAACCACCACACGATCACCCGGAACAGACCGAACACCGTCAACAGCAGGAT
Organism: Nakamurella silvestris; assembly: GCA_003576535.1. Lineage (GTDB taxonomy): Bacteria > Actinomycetota > Actinomycetes > Mycobacteriales > Nakamurellaceae > Nakamurella > Nakamurella silvestris. Next base: position 26,238 of record QXCQ01000209.1, read on the forward strand.
GCCGCTGAAGGCCCAGCGGAAGGCCTCGGCCGAGCGGACGGACGCCCCCGGCTCGACCAGGTCGAGCACCTTGCCCACCACGATCACCGCGATCACCGTGCCGGTGAATCCGCCGACGTTCACCAGACCCGTGGCCGTGGAGATCCGGTGCCGCGGGTTGTAGTCGCGGGCGAGCATGAAGGCCACGGTGGAGGCCGGCCCGCCGACCGAGAAGATGAGGATGACGATCACCAGCACCGGTCCGGGCGGGTGCCCGCCGGGCCAGGCGATCAGGGTGATCCAGCCGAGGATGCAGGCGGTGGACACGGCCAGCGCCAACGGCGATCGGGCGATCGGCAACCGCCCCAGGACCGTGCCGACGATCAGACTCGAACAGAGCGAGCCGATGACCAGGACCACCAGAAAGCTCGACGCGGCCTGCGGCGAGTACCCGAGGGCCTGTGTCAGGTACGGGAACCCCCACAGCACCGAGAAGGTGTTGGGCCCGACCATGGTGGTGAAGTGGATCCAGAAGCCGAGCCTCCCGGCCGGATGCCGCCAGGAGGATTTCACCTCCTGCCAGACCTTGGTGCCGGCAAGAGGATCGGACTTCGCGGCCAGGGCCGGTTGGGTCTCGTCCACCTCCGGTGTCCATCGGGCGGGGCGGATCAGCAGCACCGAGTAGCCCAGGGAGATCGCCCCGGCCACGGCGAAGGTCGGAACCCAGCCGTAGCCGTGCAGCAGGGCCGTCAGCGGAAGGGTGGCGACCAGGTTTCCCGCGACCCCGACCAGACCGGTGAAGGAGGTGAAGATCGGGTACCGCCGGGCCGAGAACCACACCGAGACCAACCGCAGGACGCTGATGTAGGTCATCGCATCGCCGCAGCCGAGCAGTCCGCGCGCCACGAGGGCCAACGGGTAGTTCGGCACGAAGGCGAACATCATCTGGGCGCTGCCCATGATCAGCGTCGCCGTCAGCAGCATCCGGCGGGGGCCGTACTTGTCGATCAGGATGCCGGCCGGGATCTGCATGGCGGCGTAGATGCCGAGCTGCAGCATCACGAAGGTACTCAGCTGGGAGGCGGTCAGACCGAACCGTTCCTGGGCCTGCGGTCCGGCCACCCCGAGGGAGGTCCGGTGGAACACGGCGAGGAAGTACACGCCGACCCCCGCGCCCCAGACCAGCCAGGACGGGCGGAACGACACTGCGTGTGGCACTGATCCACTTTCTGCGAGATCGGGAGGGTGGTGCGGGTCAGCCGTGCGGCGTCGACCCCGGAGGCCCGCCACGATCAGCCCGGCCGGCGCGGACGATCCGGGTGCAGGCGCTCACACATCCGGCGACACAGGCCAACAGCACCAGCCCGGTGAACAGACGCAGCACACCGTTGCCGGGTTCCACGGTCTCCAGGAAAAGACGCAGCCACAGGGCGACGGCGATACCGGAGAGCGCGAGGATCAACTGCGCACGTGCGGCGGACGCTGCTGGCATCTCATGGCCTCCTGGAGTCCACGTCGGTCGGTGGTGACGACATCCAGCTTGGCAGATCAACGCCGAAGTTTCTTCCAACGGGCCGGGACCTCGCCGGACAGGGAGGGCGGGCCGGTCCCGATGTCGGCGCGCCGCCCTGCCGCCGGGTTCCACCCGTGTCCGAAGGTTCTGCTCCGAATGAATGGGACCCGAACCGGTGGCCCCTCGGCCCCGCAGCCGATCCGTCGCCGTCCAGGACGGCCCTTCTCGTCCCAACGTCGGCCGTCAGCGTTGCCGGGGTTCTGTCCGAACGGTGAGGAGGTAGTTGTGCTCGTCGAAGGATGCAGCGACCATTCCGGGGCCTCGACGCTGGATTCGGACTTGAGTGGACCGTGTGCTGAGTTCGCTGCCCATCAGGTCGTCGATGAGTTCCTCGACCAGCGAGTCCCGGGGCTCCTCGCGATGCTGTCCCGGCTCGATGCCGGCGGATGGACAGCCACCGGCGGTGCATTCCTCGTCGATGTCGAAGGGGTCATGTTCGAAGGCGTAGTGGAAGCAGCTGTAGTGCATACCTTCGAATACCTCGAACTGGTCGGACCGGACCGTGACCAGGCGACCACAACGCCGACAGACCAGGGCCGGCGAAATGAGACGCGACAGGAAGGCGTCAAGTGTCCGGTCGATGTCGTCATTTCCGGCGGATTCCTCCTCGACCAGCAGACCGAGGTGGTAGCGGAGCAGAGTGTGGCGACCGTGCGCAGCTCGAACCCGGACCGATGAGGCGAACGGAGCGTCGGACCCGGGCAGGGTGAACAGCAGGTCGTACTCCGACAGCTGCGCGACCAGGACCTCCTGCCAACGACCTCTGACCTGCGTCAAGGTGATGGCGTTCGCCTGGGCGGCTGGGACGCCGTGCAGATCGCGGAGGCCATCGAAGGTGGACTGCCAACTGGTGTGGGACACACTCACGATCATGCCTGTACCACCTGCAATCACACCGACGCAGGTGTTGTCCGAGCAGTCACGATCGGCCTGTCGGGCCGAGCCCCGTGAGCGCCGGTTGCGGAACGTCATCCGGGCGCAGGTTCCGGGCGTTGAACATATGCGCTCCCCTTCGGCGAACACCCGGTGGAAGGAGCGCACGCCCCGGTAGTCAGGACCGGACGGCCGACCCACCCAGTGCTGCGGTCAGTTCGCTGAGCACATCATGCGCCTGTCCGGAGGTTCCGTAGCCGGCGGCACGCGGATGACCGCCACCGCCCAGCGTGGCGGCGACGGCAGCCACGTTGGCGAAGTTCTTCGCCCGCAGGGACACCTGCCACCTGCCGGGGTCGGTCTCCTTGATGACGGCGGCGACCTCGGCCTCGTCGGCGGTACGGATGATGTCGATGACGGAGTCGAGTTCCTCCTGGCGCATCCCCTCGGCGGCGGCCAACGAGATCGTCACGGCGACGAGCCCCGCCCCGCCCACGGCAGATCGGTCCAGGACCGCATCCCCCAGCACGGAGGACAACATGCCGAGCCACCCGAACGGATGGCTGTCCATGATCGGCCGGATGATCTCCTCCGGGTCGATCCGATGTTCCAGCAGTTCCGCCGCCAGCACGTGATCCTGGGAGGCGGCGAACCGGAACCCACCGGTGTCCGTGGCCAGACCTGCGTACAGGTTGGTGGCGATGGCCTTCGTCAGATCCTGATCCAGGTCGTTCAGGATCTCGGCGATCAGGCAGACCGTGGCATTGGCCCCGGTGTCGATGAGCTGGTGGTTGCCGAAACCGGTGTTGCTCGCATGATGGTCGATGCAGACCGAGTCCCCGGCGGTGCGGAACAGCGAACCGAGCGCGCCCAGTCGTTCGACCGAGCCGACATCGACGGAGACGACCAGGTCCGGTGTGGTCGGAACCAGCTCGACCGGCCGGATCAGATGCTGTCCGGGAAGGGCGCGGAGCGAGGCCGGGACCTCCGACGGGTAGCTGAAGGAGACCACCACCTCACGACCGGAGCTTTCCAGGGCCAGCCCTAGGGCAAGGGCGCTGCCCAATGCGTCGGCGTCGGGATTCACATGGGCCAGGATGACCACCGTCCGCGCCTTGACCAGAGCCTTCAGCACGGCGGCGAGGTCGGTCCGGCGCTTGTTCGTCCGCCCGCCGAGTTCGGTCATGAACGCTTTCAGGGACTCCACCGACTCGGCCATGGATCAGCGGCCGGCGTCAGTGGGTTCGGTCGAGGCGTCCGTGTCCGAGTCCTCGAGATCCTCGGCATCGTCGCTGTCGAGGTCCTCGTCCGGGTCCTCGTCGAGATCCTCGGCGACCTCACGCGGGGACTTGTACGGGTCGGCGTCGCCGGCGTACCGCGCTTGCGCGGCCTGGGCGGCGACTGCCGCGTCGGCGGCCTGGGCGACCGCGAGCAGTTCGTTCATCCGACGGGCGCCGTCCGGCACCTGGTCGAGTTTGAAGGCCAGGGTGGGGGTGAACTTGATGCCGGTCTGCTTGCCGACCGCGCTGCGGAGCACCCCGGTGGCGCTGGTCAGTGCCGCGCCGGTGGCCGCGGTCTCCTCGGCATCGCCGTAGACGGTGTAGTAGACGACAGCATCCCGCAGGTCAGGGGTGACGGTCGCGGCGGTGATGGTCAACATCGCCAGCCGCGGGTCCTTGACCTGGTGTTCGATCTCCGTGGCCACGATCGCCACGATGCGTTTGGCCAGTCGCCGTGCGCGTGCTGAATCAGCCATGGGTGGGTCCTTTCGTCTTCCGAGGTCGACCGGTGCGGGCCGGGGCGGGCACCGGTCGAGAACACCGGGCCCGCGGCCGGCCGTTGGTACGGCCGGCCGCGAACCCAGTGGTTGTCGAGCTCTAGTTGGAGCGAGGCTTCTCGCGCGTCTCGTAGGTCTCGATGGTGTCGTCGATCTCGATGTTGTTCCAGCTGCCCAGTCCGACACCGCACTCGAAGCCCTCGCGGACCTCGGTGGCGTCATCCTTGAACCGCTTGAGCGAGTCGATCTGCAGGTTGTCGTTGACCACGACACCGTTGCGGAGCAGACGGGCCTTGGCGTTCCGGCGGATGGTGCCCGTCCGGACGATGCAACCGGCGATGTTGCCGAACTTCGAGGACCGGAAGACCTCGCGGATCTCCGCGGAGCCCACCATGACCTCTTCGAACTCCGGCTTCAACATGCCCTTCAGCGCGGCCTCGATCTCGTCGATGGCCTGGTAGATCACGCTGTAGTAGCGGATGTCGACACCCTCGCGGTCAGCGAGTTCCTGCACACCACGGACCGGCTTGACGTTGAAACCGACAACGATCGCCTCGGTGGTCGCGGCCAGGTTGATGTCGTCCTGGGTGATGCCACCGACGCCGCGGTGGACGACACGCAGGTTGACCTCGCCACCGACCTCGAGCTTCATCAGCGAATCCTCGAGCGCCTCGACGGTGCCGGAGTTGTCGCCCTTGATGATCAGGGTCAGGTTCTCGATCTTGTTCTCGGCCAGGGCGGCGCCCAGGTCCTCCAACGTGATCCGGCGGCGGTTGGCCACCATCGCCTTGCGCTGCCGTGCCTGACGCCGTTCGGCGATCTGGCGGGCAACCCGGTCCTCTTCCACGGCGAGGAAGGAATCTCCCGCGCCGGGGACGGAGGTCAGGCCGAGCACCTGGACCGGACGCGACGGGGTCGCCTCCGTGACCGGCTCGCCGTGATCGCCGAGCATCGCGCGAACACGACCGTAGGCGTCACCGGCGACGATGGAGTCACCGACGCGCAGGGTTCCGCGCTGCACCAGGACGGTGGCGACCGCACCACGACCGCGGTCGAGGTGGGCCTCGATGGCCACACCCTGCGCCGGCATGTCGGGGTTGGCCCGCAGGTCCAGGGCGGCGTCGGCGGTCAGCAGGACGGCTTCGAGCAGACCGTCGATGTTGATCCGGGACTTCGCCGAGATCTCCACGAACATGGTCTCCCCGCCGTACTCCTCGGCGACCAGACCGTACTCGGTCAGCTGCTGCCGGATCTTGTCCGGGTTCGCGCCTTCCTTGTCGATCTTGTTGATCGCGACGACGATCGGCACCTCGGCCGCGGCGGCGTGGTTGATCGCCTCCACGGTCTGCGGCATCACACCGTCATCGGCGGCCACGACGAGCACGACGATGTCGGTGGACTTCGAGCCACGGGCACGCATGGCGGTGAACGCCTCGTGACCCGGGGTGTCGATGAAGGTGATCAGACGCTCGTTGCCGCCCAGCTCGGTGGTGACCTGGTAGGCACCGATGTGCTGGGTGATGCCGCCGGCCTCGCGGTCGACGACGTTGGTGCTGCGGATGGCGTCGAGGAGCTTGGTCTTACCGTGATCGACGTGACCCATGACGGTGACGACCGGCGGACGGACCTGCAGCTCGTCCTCACCGCCGTCGTTCTCGCCGTAGGACAGGTCGAAGGTCTCCAGCAGCTCGCGGTCCTCCTCGTCCGGGGACACGATTTCGATGACGAAACCCATCTCCGTGCCGAGCAGTTCCAGGATGACGTCCGACACCGACTGGGTGGCGGTCACCATCTCACCGAGGTGGAACAGGGCCTGCACCATCGAGGCCGGGTTGGCGTCGATCTTGTCCGCGAAATCACTCAGGGACGAGCCTCGGACCAGGCGGATCGTGCTGCCGTCGCCGCGGGGCAGGGTGACGCCACCGACCGACGGAGCCTGCATGTTGTCGAATTCCTGGCGACGCTGCTTCTTGGACTTGCGCCCCTTGCGGGACGGGCCGCCCTGGCGCCCGAAGGCACCAGCGGCGCCACCGCGGCCACGGCCGCCGGCACCCGGACGGGCGCCGCCGCCACCGGGACCACCGGTGTTACCACCGGGAGCTCCACCGGGACCACCGCTGCGGTAGGCACCGCCACCGGCGGGGGCACCGCCGGGCGAGCCACCGCGGTAGCCGCCGGGGGCGCCACCGGGACGAGGGGCTGCACCCGGACGACCGCCGGGGGTACCGGGACGCGGGGCACCGGGACCTGCGGGGCGCGGGGCCCCACCGGGAACACCCGGGCGACCGGCCGGCGGGCGCGGGACACCGGGGACGCTGCCGCCGGGCCGCGGGGCGGCCGGACGGGCGCTGCCGCTGCCCACACCGAACGGGTTGTTGCCCACACGCGGCGGACGAGGTGCACCGGGCACCCCACCGCCGGCCGGACGCGGCGGACGGCTGTCCGACGTCTCCGGGCGGGCCGGACGAGCAGGGGCCGGGGTGGCCGCTGCCGGACGGAACTCCGGGTTCGGATCCGCGGCGGGGGCCGGAGCCGGTGCCGGGGCGGGAGCCGGAGCTGCAGCAGCCGCCGGGGCGGGAGCTGCGGGTTTGGCGACCGGACCGGGCACGGACGGCTTGGGCCGATCCACCGGGGCCGGTGCGGCGGCCGGGGCCGGAGCAGCAGCAACCGGGGCTGCCGCGGCGGGTGCCTCGGCTGCGGGAGCTGCCGGGGCCGGTGCGGCTGCGGCCGGCGCTGCCGGACGCGGTGCCGCCGGACGGGCCGGACGAGGGGTCGGCTTCGCATCGGCCGATTCGGCCGCGCTTGCCGCTGGGAAGGAGTCGCGGAGCTTACGGACCACCGGTGCTTCGATGGTCGACGATGCGCTCTTCACGAATTCACCAAGCTCCTGGAGCTTGGTCATGATCTCTTTGCTGGACTTGCCGAGCTCTTTTGCGAGCTCATGTACTCGGGCCTTGCCTGCCACTGCTCTCCTTAGAGTGAGGTCAGGCTGGGGCGCCGGACCTCTAGTTGTGCTGGTTGCTGCTCATCGCTGGTGCTTCACGACATGCTCACGATGGGTCGACCTGCTTTCGATCTTGACGGCGGTCCCGCGGCTGCGGGACCGTCTCCAGCCCCGGGCCGAGGATTTCGGGCCCGGTGTGCTGAACTGCTGTTCGAACCACGGGCGGGTTCGAACCACCTGCGGTGCTCGAGCCGACTGCCTGCTCGAACGGGACTTCAATCTCGAACTACCTGCGCTCGAACTACTTGCGGAGGCCGGGCTGCTGCCCGTCCTCCCCCACCGGGGCATCGAGGGACTCGATGAACCCGATCAACGCCGACTCGTCCAGCTCCCCGTTGACCCGGAGGGCCCGCGGGAACGCTCGACGACGCTGGGCCAGGCGCAGGCAGTCCGATGTCGGATGGAGCCAGGCGCCACGGCCGGGATTCCGCAGTCGTACATCCGGTACCAGGGCACCGGCGACGGCAACGACGCGGAGTAGATCTCGACTCGGATGCCGCTGCCGACAGCCGACGCAGGTGCGGATCGGGGTGCTCCCCGAAGGCACTTCGACGGCCGGCAGAACTGAACTCCGGGCCAGCATCACACTCTACCGCCGATCCGTGCCGGGTAGGACATTCCCCTCGCCGGTGTTCCGGCGATCTGCCACGGCAGCACTGTCGGCTGTGTCACACCACACCGGGCCGGGGCCGGCTGCGGGCCCGAGGGGGTGCTCAGCTCTCGTCCGGTTCGACGGGGGCGGCGTCGCTGCGGATGTCGATCCGCCAGCCGGTCAGCCGAGCGGCCAACCGGGCGTTCTGCCCTTCCTTGCCGATCGCCAGCGACAGCTGGAAGTCCGGCACGATCACCCGGGCGGCCCGAGCGGCCGCGTCGACCACGGTGATGGAGAGGGCGCGCGCCGGGGAGAGCGCGTTCCCGACGAAGGTCGCCGGATCGTCGTCGTAGTCGATGATGTCGATCTTCTCACCGTTGAGCTCGCTCATGACGGCGCGCACCCGGGAGCCCATCGGCCCGATGCAGGCACCCTTGGCATTGACCCCGGCGACGGTGGCCCGGACCGAGATCTTCGTCCGGTGACCGGCCTCGCGGGCCACCGCGGTGATCTCCACGGTGCCGTCCTTGACCTCGGGCACCTCACGGGCGAACAACTCGCGGACGAGGTTCGGGTGGGTACGGGAGAGGGTGATCTGGGGCCCGCGCATACCGCGGACGACCGAGACGACGTAGCAGCTGATGCGCTTGCCGTGCTCGTAGGTCTCCTCCTTGGACTGCACCTGCTCGGCGGCCGGGATGACTCCCTCGACGCCTTCCAGGTCGACCACGACCACACCCTTGGCGTTGACCCGGGCGTCGGCGCTGATCTTGCCGCTGATCAGTTCGCCTTCCTTGCCGGCGAAATCGCCGAAGGTGCGCTCGTTCTCGACATCCCGCAGGCGCTGCAGGATGACCTGCCGTGCGGTGGTGGCCGCGATCCGGCCGAAGTCCTGAGGGGTGTCGTCCCACTCGTCGACGACAGCACCGGAATCGTCCAGTTCCCGGGCGAGAACCCGGATCTGGCCGGTCTTCTGGTCCACCTCGACCCGGGCCTGGGCCACGTGGCCGTCGGTGTGGCGGTAGGCGGTGAGCAGGGCCGTCTGCAGGGTCTCGATCAACGAATCGAAGGAGATGCCCTTCTCCCGCTCGACGGCGCGTAGTGCGGCGATGTCAACATTCATCGGAGGGTGTCTTCCTGTTTCTCGTCTTCGGCATTCTCATCATCGTCTGTCTGTACTGCATCCGCAGCGTCGAGCCCGGGCGATCCCACGGTCTGCTCGGCTGCTCCCGGATCGCCGTTCTCGGCGTCCTCCGGTTCCAGGTCGTCCTCGGCGTCCGCACCCTCGTCGTCGAGGTCGTCGACGTCCAGGTCGTCGACGTCGAAATCCTCGTCCTCGTCCAGGTCCACGTCCGCCTCGACGTCATCGGCTTCCGCCCCGTCGGATTCCACACCGTCGGACGCGTCGGCACCGTAGTTCTCGTCGTGACCCGGCAGGTTCGCCGCGTCACGCAGGCCCACCGGCCCACCCTCGTCCGCGGCCAGGATCGCCGCATCGGCCTTGGGGATGCCGTTGAACTCCACCTCGACCTTGGCCCGGGTGATCCGCGCCAACGGCACGAAGGTGCTCTTCAGGTTGATCAGCAGCTCCAGCTGCTCGGCGTCGACCCGGCGGATGCGGCCGATCAGCTCGGTGTCGTCGTCCAGGGTGACAGCGATCAACCGCCCACGGGAGCGACGGAAATGACGTTCGACGGTCAGCGGCCGACCGATACCCGGGGACGTGACCTCCAGGGTGTACGGAGCCTCGCCCATCGGATCCTGCGGCTGCTCGTCGAGCACCTCCGCCAGATCGCGGCTGACCTTCGCCGCGGCGTCCAACGGCACACCCTGGTCGGAGTCGATGACGATCCGCACCAGGCGGCGTCGGCCCGCGGCCACCACCACCAGGTCCTCCAGGTCGAAACCGGCACGGCCGGCGACCTCGGCGGCAAGTTCGCGAAGTCTGCCCTCGTCTGCGCGTCCCATCGCGATCCTTTCGCCTGTGGAGTTGTGTCCCGCTGTCGTCCCACCCACGGGTCTGCCCGGAGTGTCCGGGCGCCAGGCCCGGTGAGATTTCACGTCTGCGTGAGGTGAGTATCTTAGCCCGGACTCGCCCCCGACAGCGCCGCGCTTCGCCTTACGGCGTCGCGCCTGGAATGATGACCGGGTGAACTCCCCTGGAACCTCCCGCTTCGGCCGGCGGACATTTCTGCTCGCCGCCGGTGGCGCCGCCCTTCCGTTGGCCGCCGCCTGCAACCCCTTCGGGTCGTCGACCAGAGCCACCACCACGGTGACGGCCGACGCTCCGCCGCCGGTCGATGCGCTGCCCAACCTGATCGCGACCACCCGCTTCCATCTGGTCCGGATCGATGCCGCGATCGCGGCCGACAAGACCGCGGCGAAGCAGTTGACGGACATCCGCAGCGACCGGGCCGAGCACCTCAAGGCACTGGAGGATGAGCTGACCCGTACCAGCGGCGTCACCAGCCCGGCGGCTCCCTCGGACGCGGTCCAACGGGTCGAGGTGCCGCAGGACCCGGTCGACATCATGGCCCTCGTGCGATCGGATGCGGCCAACGACCAGCTGCTGTTCAACGACGCCCTTTTGACCTGTACACCTTTCCGGGCGGCGCTGTACGCGACCATTTCGGCCTGCCTGGCCAGCCACCGAGCGGTGACCGCATGACGAGCCCACAGAGCACCGAAGAACCGACCGCACGCTCCGGCAGCGCCGGCAGTACCGAGCCGGGTACCTCGGCCGGGACGGCCCCGGTTGCGGCCTCCGTACCGGTGGCGAGCAGCCAGGCACCGGGTGCGATCGAGGAACGCGCCCTGAAGCTGCTCCGCGCGGCGGTGTCCGTGGAACACGCCGCGATCTGGGCTTACGGCCTGATCAGCGCCTACTCCGCCAAGGACGCCGATCTCATCCGGACGAACCGGAACGGTCACATCTTCCGGCGGGACGCGGCCAACGACCGGATCGCCGCCGCCGGTGGTGAACCGGTTCAGCCTCGTGCCGCGTACAACCTGCCGGTCGACGTCGTCGACGTGGAGAGTGCCCGTCAGCTCGCCCGGATCGCCGAGTCGGACTGCGCGAAGGCCTGGCGTGCCGTCGTCGGCGGGACCGACAGCCCGGATCTGCGGACCTTCGCCCTCTCCGGCCTGTCCGACTCCGCGGTGCGGCTGGCGATGCTGCGCAAGCTGTCGAAGCTGACGCCGTTCACCACACCGTTCCCCGGCAAGACCGGCTGAGCCGGGCACGCTGGCCCCAGAAACCACCCAGAACCACCCAGAAACCACCTGACCGCGCTCCTCCCCGACAATCGCGCTTGCTGCATGCAGCGCGAACGTCGGGAGGGAGCGCGGTCAGTCGTTTCGGGAGTGCTGTGGGACTATCCGCGGACGAGCGCGACCACCGTGTCGATGACGGACTCGACCGCCACCTCCTCCTTGTCCCCGGTCCGGCGATCCTTGAGCTCCACCACGCCCTGGGCCAGGCCCCGCCCGACCACCAGGATCGTCGGCACCCCGATCAGCTCGGCGTCGGCGAACTTGATCCCCGGCGAGGCGACCCGGTCGTCCAGCATGACCCGGATGCCGGCGGCGTCGAGTTCGGCGGCGATCTTCTCCGCCCCCGCGCTCAGTTCCTCACCCTTGCCCGCGATGACCACGTGCACGTCGGCCGGGGCGATCTCCCGCGGCCAGATGAGTCCCTTGTCGTCGTGGTTGGCCTCGGCCACCACGGCGACGGCCCGGGAGACACCGATCCCGTAGGAGCCCATCGTCACGGTGACGAGCTTGCCGTTGACGTCGAGCACCTTCAGGTCCAGGGCCTCGGCGTACTTGCGGCCGAGCTGGAAGATGTGGCCCATCTCGATCCCGCGGGCGGTGTGCAGCACCCCGCCGCTGGGTCCGGGGCTGGGATCGCCGTCCCGGATCTCGGCGGCCTGGATGACACCGTCGGCGGTGAAGTCCCGCTCGGCAACCAGGTCGATGACGTGACGACCCTGCTCGTTCGCGCCGGTCACCCAGCGGGAGCCGGACACCACGCGGGGGTCGAGCAGGTACCGGATACCGCTGCTGCCGTTCTCACCGAGCACACCGGGTCCGATGTAGCCCTTGACCAGTACGGGGTTGGCCTTGAAGTCGACCTCGTCGAAGGCCTCGACCTCGGCCGGGGAGACCTGGGCCTCCAGTCGTTTGGTGTCGACCTCCCGGTCACCGGGAAGGCCGATCGCCAGCGCCTCGGCGCTGCCGTCCGGGTGGCGCAGCTTGACCAGCACGTTCTTCAGGGTGTCGCCGGCATGCCAGGGACGGTCCTCGCGCGGGAAGGCGGCGTTCAGGTGGTCGACCAGGGTCTGGATGGTCGGGGTCTCGGGGGTGTCCTCGACGTGGGCGGCCGCGGTGCCCTCGTAGGGAATGGCCTCCGGAGTGGGGACCACGACGGCCTCGACGTTGGCCGCGAAGTCACCCGACTCGCTGCGGACGTAGGTGTCCTCGCCGACCTCGGACTCGGCCAGGAACTCCTCGGAGGCCGACCCGCCCATGGCACCGGACATCGCCGAGACGATGACGTACTTGAACCCGAGCCGGTCGAAGGTGCGGATGTAGGCGTCACGGTGCCGCTGGTAGGAGGCGGCAAGACCCTCGTCGGAGATGTCGAAGGAGTAGGAGTCCTTCATCACGAACTCGCGGCCGCGCAGCAGGCCCGCTCGGGGACGCGCCTCGTCGCGGTACTTCGTCTGGATCTGGTAGATCACCGCGGGCAGGTTCTTGTACGAGGAGTAGATGTCCTTGACGAGCAGGGTGAACATCTCCTCGTGGGTGGGTCCGAGGAGGTAGTCCGCGCCCTTGCGGTCCTTCAACCGGAACAGGTTGGGGCCGTATTCGGTCCACCGACCGGTGGCCTCGTAGGGCTCGCGGGGCAGCAGCGCGGGGAAGGAGACCTCCTGGAAGCCCTCGCGGTCCATCTCCTCGCGGACGATGTTCTCGACGTTGCGCAGCACCTTCAGGCCCAGGGGCAGCCAGGTGTAGATGCCGGGGGCGGCCCGGCGGATGTAGCCGGCCCGGACGAGGAGTCGATGGCTCGGGACCTCGGCGTCGGCAGGATCCTCGCGCAGGGTTCGCAGGAACAACGAGGACATGCGGGTAATCACCGGGGATGCTCCTTGGGATCGACGAAACGGAAGTTGCAGATCGCACACAGCCTAATGGGCGGGGGTGGGCCGGTCCGAACTGCGCGGGTGGTACCGGCCCGTGGTTCAGCGGGACGCCGGCGGGAGCACCCGGACGAAGGTGGTCGTCCGGGACACCGCCTCGAATCCGACACGCTCGTAGATCCGGTTGGCACCGGTAGGGGAATCGGCGTCGACGGACAGTTCCGCGGCTCGAAAACCCTGGCCCTGCACAGTGGCGAGGGCCCCGGTGAGCAGGGCGGTGGCGATGCCGTTGCCCCGTGCCTGGCGCACGACACCCAGCCGGTCCACCCAGCCGGTCGCGTACCCACGTTCGGCGGTCTCGGCCGCGTACTCGGCCTGCAGCGCGAACCCGACCACGTGGTCCTGGCCGTCGACGGCGACCAGGGACAGATCCGGCCGGAAGGAACGGGTGCCGGTGATCAGACCGTGCCAGGTGCGCTCGTCCATCGGCACCGAACCCCAGTGATCGGCGAAGGAGTCGTTGGAGGCGAGCCGGGTGGCCTCGGAGTCGGCCGCCTCGTAGGGCCGGATCCGGTAGCCCGCGGCCGGGGCGGTCGCGGTGACCGGATCGCCGAGCGGGTGCTTCATCCGGAAGAACCACCGGGTCGGTTCGAAACCACGCTCGGCCGCGAACGCCGTGCCGGCAACGCGGGCCTGACCGATCCAGAGTTTGACGTCCACCGATCGGTGCTGGTCGATCTCGTCCCGCCACCGGCGTGCCTTGATCAGCAGTTCCGCCATGACCCGTCGGCCGATTCCCTGCCGCCGGAACTCCGGATGCACCGCCCCGTCGAGGTAGCCCTGCCAGTGGTCCCCCTCGAAGCGGGGTTCGAACACCCCGAAGCCGAGAAGCCGGTCCCCGTCGACGATTGCGACGCTCCCCCGGGCCAGGTCGACGTTCGGACGTTGCAGTTCCTCGCGGATGTCGTCGACCGAGAAGTGGTCGTCCTCCGGCTCGGCGACCTCGACGGCGGCGTAGATGTCCGTCATGGCCGGGGCGTCCTCGAGGGTGAGCGCGCGGGTCTGCAGGTCGGCGGTCGTCATCCCTGGAACGGTAGCCAGCCGGCCTCGACCTCGCCACCGATTTCTACAGGTGCTGCCGGGTCCTGTCACCCGAACCGGCGGCGCGTTTTCTGACGCGACACGCCGTTGGAGTGTCAGAAAAGGCACCGCCGGCACACCCCGTCCGCGGGATGTCGGGTCCCGGGCGGGCACTAAACTCGGTCCCTGTGCTGATCCTGCTCCCCCCGTCCGAGACGAAGGCCCCGGGCGGTGACGGACCGGCCCTGGACCTGGATTCCCTCCTCTTCCCGTCGCTCAACTCCGTCCGCGCCACGGTCCTCGACGCCCTGACCGCCCTCTCCGCCGACCTGCCCGCCGCCCGCAAGGCCCTCGGGGTCGCCGCCTCGAAGGACCCCGAGATCACCGGCAACCTGCACCTGCGCACCGCCGGCACCGCCCCGGCCGTCGACCGGTACACCGGAGTGCTCTACGAGGCCCTGGACATCCGGTCGATGACGAAGATCCAGCGGGCCAGGGCCACCGGACGGATCGCCATCGGCTCCGCCCTGTTCGGGGTGGTCTCGGCGGAGGACCGGATCCCGGCCTACCGCCTGTCCGCGGGGTCCCGCCTGCCCGGGCTTGTCGGCCTTGCCTCCCTGTTCCGCACCGATCTGGAACCGGCCCTGGCCGCCGTCGAGGGCTGCGTCGTGGACCTGCGGTCGGGGTCCTACGCCGCCTTCGCGCCCCTCGCCGGAGCCGTCACCGTCCGGGTGCTGACCGAACACCCGGACGGCAGCCGGACCATCGTCAGCCACCACAACAAGTCCACCAAGGGACATCTCGCCCGGGTACTGGCCACCTCCCGGGCCGAGATGGCCGACGCCCGGGACGTCCGTCGGGTTGCGGTGCGTGCCGGGTTGCGGGTGGAACAGCCCGGGGCGCACCAATTGGACGTCATCGTCTGAGCCCTGGGTCGCGACCGGTGGTTGGCGCGTTTTCGGACAGAACACGCCGATGCAGCGTCGGAAAAGGCACCAACGGAAATTCGATTGCCGCG
Organism: Nakamurella silvestris; assembly: GCA_003576535.1. Lineage (GTDB taxonomy): Bacteria > Actinomycetota > Actinomycetes > Mycobacteriales > Nakamurellaceae > Nakamurella > Nakamurella silvestris. Next base: position 41,275 of record QXCQ01000209.1, read on the forward strand.
CCCGTCGGATCGGCCCATCCTTCTTCGTGACCGGGAAAGACCTGGTGACGAAGGAGTTCCTCCAGTTGAAGCACAATCGACGGTTCGACGACGCCGAGGACGACACGTCGTCGGCGATGGTCCGCCGACCCCGCGGCGTGCAGGGCCGGACAGTGGTCCAGCAGGGCAGGTCCGGCCGGCAGGCGGTGGAGGAGATCGCCGCCCCCGCCGACCGCGGTACCGATGCGGCCCTGTCCAGCTACGAGGTCGCCACCCACGGACCGGAGCCGGTCCCGGACTGGGTGATCACCACCGGATCGGCGGTGGACACCCCGCTCGGCATCCTGAAAACGGGCAAGGAGGCCGATGTCCACCTGCTCGACCGGTCCGTCCCCGGCGGCCCCGGCTGCCTGCTCGCCGTGAAGACCTACCGGTCGGCCGAACACCGGCTCTTCCACCGCGACGCCGGCTATCTCGAAGGACGTCGGGTCCGACGGTCCCGGGAGATGCGGGCCATGGCCAACCGCACGGCCTTCGGCCGGGACCTGATCTCGGGGCAGTGGGCGGGTGCGGAATTCCAGATGCTCAGTCGGCTCTGGCAGGCGGGTGCCAGCGTCCCCTACCCCGTCCAGCTGATCGGCACCGAGCTGATGATGGAGTTCATCGGCAGCCCCGACGGCGTCGCGGCGCCACGACTGGCGTCCTGGACGCCCCCGGCCGGTGACGAGCTCGGCGGGTACGCGGCGCTGTGGGACGACCTGGAGGAGACGCTGATCCTGCTGGCCTCCTTCGGACTCACCCACGGCGACCTCTCCCCCTACAACGTCCTCGTCGCCGGGGACCGCTGTGTGCTGATCGACCTGCCCCAGGCCGTCGACGTCATCGCCAATCCCGGGGCGCGGGAGTACCTGTCCCGGGACTGCCGGGTGATCGCGGAGTTCTTCCGCCGCAAGGGTGTTCACTCTGCCGATGGGGAGCTGTTGGAGCTGCGGCTGCTGGCGGAGGCGGGACTGCAGGGCTGACGCCTCCTTCTCCATCCTGCGGTGGGATATGCGCAGATGTGAACGCGCACAACTGCGCATAGCCCGCCACAGGACGCGAGTTCTACTGCTCCTTCAGGATCCAGCCCGACGGACCCTGCCCGAGTTTCAGCTGACCGTTTCCCAGGTCGTAGGTGAGGTTCCCCGACGGCGGGCCCGTCAGCTCCTTCCCCAGCGGACACCATTTGCCCTCCGGCTCACCGAGTTTCAGACCACCGAAGGAAGTCTCAAGCCCCGGTTGCACCACGATCGTCGGGTAGATCAGTTTCCCGCAGGACTTCCCGTCCCGCAGGGTCTCGGCCGTGGCACTGTCGGCAGCGAAGGTGATGCGGAACTCGAGCCCACGCTCGGACGGGGCGTCGCTGCGCGGGGCCGTGTCGCTGTAGATCTCGACCAGGGTGAAGGTCTTTCCCTCCAACTCGGTGCGGTACGGCTCTGTGTAGAACCCCATCGCGCCCACCAGAAATGCTTCGGGGTAGGCACCGCAGTTGTCGGGAACCGTGGGCACAGCACCGGAGGGGGTCGGGTCACCCTCGGTCCAACTGCCGCCGGCCAGCACCACCACCTGGCCGACCCAGCCGTCATAGCCGTTGTAGTCAAGGCCGGCGACCGCCCCCTTCGTTCGCTCCACCGGGAAGATCGGGAGCGTGTAACGTCCCTTGTCCTCCAACACCACACAGCCGTCCTTGATCGTGAGCCGGCCTGTGGTCTGAGCCTCCATCGAGGTGCCCTGGGACGCCCAGCCGGCGAACTCCGGCATCGGCGGCTCGGCGGGTTCGCTGGCCCCGTGAATCGCGGTGACGGCCCCGGTCTCGGGAACCGCCGGGTTTCCGGCGGCGGTCGTGATGCTCGGTGGTTCAGGTGCGGTCGACTTCGGTGCATCGGTATCGGGGGCCCGGGTATCGGAAGGCACTGCGGTTGCGGACACCTCCGGTGGCAGCACCGGGGCGGTGACGCCGTCATCGGGCTTCGCCCGCACCACCAGGATCGTGGTGACGGCAACGGCAACCACACAGGCCGCCGCCGCGACGGCGGGCACCCAGCGACGCGGACGGCGGGAGGAGACCGGCGCATCGAGCGGCGCCGATCGCAGGTCGGTCACCGGGGTCGAGCCCCACCCGGAGTCGGCCGGGGCACCTGGCTGGTCGGCCGCCGATTCCGACGTCGCCAACGCTGTCATCATCTCCGCGCGCACCCGGGCGAGCACCTCGGCGTCGTCACCGGCCGGCGGGTGGAGGTCGCGCAGTGCGCGGTCCAGCTCCTCCTCGGCCCATCCGGGCATCGGCTCAGATCCGGTCATCGTCCACCTCCTGGCTGCTCGGGGCGGCGCTCAGGCCGGCCTCGTGGGACCGCAGTTGTCGCCGAACGCGGTGCAACCGGGAGCGCACGGTGCCGACCGGGATGTTCAGGGCGGCGGCGACTTCGGCACTGTCCAGTTCCGCCCAGGCGGTCAGCAGCAGGACGTCCCGGTCGCCGGCGGACAGGTCGGCGATCCGGCCGGCAAGCTGGGACACCCGTCGAGCGGCATCGACCTGCCCGGCCACCCGTTCGGCCAGGATGGCGCCGTCACCGGCAGCGTCGAGGGAGAAGGCCCGCGCGGTCGCCCGTAGGCCCCGATCCTCCTGTCGGAGATGACGGCGCAGCAGGTTGCCTGCAATCCCGTACAACCAGCCTCGGGCATCGCCCCGATCCGGATCGAAGCCGTCACGCCCGGCGATCGCGACGGCGAAGGTCTCCGACAACAGGTCGGGGGCGGCGGGACCGACCCGCCGGCCCAGATACCGCAGCAGACCGGGGGCCTCGCCGTCGAACAGGGCCGCGAACTCCGCCGGACCCGGCCGAGCAGGATCCATCGTCGCCACCCGTGCCCCTTCCCCCGCGCTCACCCTCGTCATGGAAGGTTATTGCCCGCAGGCGTCCCCGGCGTTCACGCGCATCCCGCGGTGCCCGATGGGGTCCGAGCCTCCGGTGCCCCAAACCCAGCATCCCGCGGCGGGATATGCGCAGATGTGAACGCGCACAACTGCGCATATCCCACCGCGGGACGGAAGGAAATCCCTAGCGGCAGCGTGAGACGCTGGCTGGATGAGCGCATACGAGGGACCGGCCGTCCTGCGAGCGATGGTCAACAGATCAACCGGTATCGATTGCAACGTCAACGCCCTGGTGACCGAGACCGGCAACGGGTGGGAGGTCATTGTTGCCGCCGACACGCCAGACGACCATCTCGGTGTAGGAGTATTCGGCAACCCGTGGTTGCTGATCTTCCCCGACGGCAGTTCCTTCGACGTCCAGGTGCAGGCCGACGATTCAGGAAACTGGACGGTGACGGAGATCGGCGGCAGCTGAATCTGCTTCATGCTGCGAGATGCGTTCGCGGGTGGTGATAGTGTCGCCGGGCCGCCTCTTCCTTCTCACCGTTCACGTCACGTACGACGTTTGCCATGAATCTTGCAGTTGATGTTGGAAGGCCGTTCGGCCTGGCTTTTTGATCCCCGCTCGGACCCGCCGCCCGCGCCGTATGTCGCCGGCGCAGAAAGCACTTCGCGGTTGGCGTATCCAGGTGAGATTCGCCCAATGGCAAGAGCGACACCGCGGTCGGGGCAACTTCTACCTGGACAATCTCGACCTGGCGGACCATTGGCATGATCGGGAAACCTTGGAGTCCTTGCTCGTCCATGGGGGGCTGAGCCGGTCATCGCGGCACGAGCTACGGGATCTCGACCTCCAGTATCTGGAGGCGACGCTGCCGCACCCTGGAGGTGGTTGCTCCCGTTGGTGGGAGGGTCGGCGGTTCTACAGTGTGCTCGATTGAACGCTCGGCCACGCATCCTCCGCGAGATGCCTGCACCCTCCGTCCCGCGGCAAGCCCGGCACCGTCAGACCCTGGGCCCCACACTTACAGGTGCGTTTACTGACGCCCACACGGCGTGTCACGTCAGAAAACGCACCGACCAACCCGGCACCTAGCGCGGCAGCAGGTCCGGGATCTCGGCGTCCAGCTCCAGCCCGAGCAGGGCGTTCTCCACCAGCTCCGACAGGGCCGGGTGGATCCAGTACTGGCCGCGCGCCACCTCGGCGACGGTCTGGCCCAGGGACATGGCCTGGATGAACGGCTGGATCACCGTGGCAGCCTCCGGCCCGATGATGTGCGCCCCGAGGATCAGCCCGGTGGCCGGGTCGGCGATCACCTTGGCGAAGTTGGTGCTGTCCTCCCGCGCCCAGCCGGCCGCGATGTCCCCGTAGTTCTGCACCTTGGTGACGTACCGGAGCTGACGGGCCTTCGCCTGCTCCTCGGTGAGGCCGACGCTGGCGATCTGCGGATCGGTGAACACCGCCGCCGGGACGAAGCGGTGGTCCGTGCGGATCAGGTCGTCCGGGTGCTGCAGGTTGTGCGCCACCACCTTCGCCTCGTGGTTGGCCACGTGCTTCAACGCGTAGTCGGAACTGATGTCACCCAGGGCCCAGATCCCGGGCACCGAGGTGCGCTGGTACTCGTCGACGATCAGCCGTCCGTCCGCGTGGGTGTCCAGACCGGCGGCGGCCACGTCGAGCAGATCACTGTTCGGGGTCCGACCGATCGCGACCAGCACCAGGTCGGCCTCGACCGTCTGCGGACCCTCGGGGCTGTCGAACTCCACCCGGACACCGGTCTCGCTCTCGACGACCTTGGTGAGCCCGGCGTGGGTGCGGACGTCGTACCGGCGGTCGGCGGCGGCGGTGAAGGCGGCGGAGACCTCGGCGTCCTGGCTCCGCAGCAGCCGGTCCGACCGCACCAGCTGGGTCACCTGGGTGCCGAAGGAGGCGAAGACGTGGGCGAACTCGGCGGCGATGTAACCGCCACCGAGCACCACCAGGCTCTTCGGCAGCTCGTCGATCCGCATGATCGTGTCGGAGGTGTGCAGACGATGCCCGGGGCCGTACCCGGCCGGGTCGGACAGGCCGGCGACATCGGGCAGGGTGGGGCGACCGCCGGCGGCGACGACGATCCGATCGGCGGTGATCGTCTCGCCGGTACCGGTGTCGATCGTGCGGGCGTCGAGGAACTTCGCGGTCCCGGTGTAGACGGTGATGTTCGGGGTGCGCTCCCCCGTGCGGTACTCGCGGCCGCCCGCCTCGATGGCGTCGATCCGGCGGAAGATGCGGTCCCGGATGTCGGTCCAGCGCACCCGGTCGACGTGGGCGTCGACACCGAGTTCACCCGCCCGGCGGGCTCCGTCGGCGAGGTCGGCGGGGTGCACGTACATCTTGGTCGGGATGCAGCCCACGTTCAGGCAGGTGCCGCCGAAGGCACCCTTCTCCAGGATGGCGATGTCCAGGTGCTCGAAGGCCGGCCCTGCGATGGAGTTACCGGAACCGGTACCGATGATGACGAGATCGAAATGGCGCATGGGACCAGGGTAACCAGACCGGTCGACCCGACATTCCGGCCGGGCCGGAGTTCGCGAACCAGGCCGTCGCGGCACCGGTGAACCGGCTGCCCAGACGACGCGCGAAGACGGCCGCCGGATCGCCGGCGATGTAGGTGTTCTGCAGGAACTTCAGCGTGTGTTCGCCGTTGCTCGTGCGGATCGTCATCCGCGCTCGACCGAATCGGAGCCTGCGGTACTCGGCGGAGGTGATCCGGTCCCAGAGCACCAGCGTCATCCGGGGCGAGGCGAGCAGACCCTCGACACCGTTGCGCAGCACCTTCTGCAGAAAGGGACTGCCCGACACCACACTTCCACCGGACACCCCGGCGGCCGAAGCCACCCCCTGCGCGACTCCGGTCGCCCCCGCTGCGCCGGACACGACGGCCCGGTGGATCACGACCCCCTGACCGAGGACAACGACGATCCGCCCCAATCCGGCCGGTGCCCACCCGGCCAGAACCTCGTCGGCCCGTGTCTGGTCCATCGATGCCATCCGTCCTCCCCGATCATCACCGACGGCATGCCGGCCCAGTTGTTCTACGCCGATCCGCCGAGGCGCAGGTCCACCTGCGCCTCGGCGGTCGCTCAGCGCTGGTAGGTCGGCACGATGATCGCCCGTGCCAGGGTGTGGAAGGCCAAGTTGAAGGCCACGGCCGCAGGCGTTGTCGTCCGGTCGACGCCCAGCGTCGGGGTGTCGACGGCGTGCACCACGAAGTAGTAGCGGTGTTCGCCGTCACCCTGCGGCGGGGCGGCACCGGCGTAGTCGGCGGTACCCATGTCGTTCCGGACATGGAAGGCCCCGTGCGGCAGACCGCGGTCCCCGGAGCCGACCCCCCGATTGAGATCGGTGGTGCTGAACGGCAGATCGATGACGGTCCAGTGCCAGAAGCCCGACGGTGTCGGCGCATCCGGGTCGAAACAGCTGACCACGAACGACTTCGTCTGGATCGGGAAGCCCGACCAGGACAGGTGCGGGGACTGGTTGCCGCCGTGCTGCCCCCCGCCGGAGAAGATGTGGTCGACCGCGAGTTCGCGGCCGTCGGTGATGTCGTCGCTGACCACCGTGAAACTCGGTACCGGTGGCAACTGGCTGTACGGATCGGCGGCCTTCGGTCGCTGCAGGGACATTGCTGTTCTCCTTCTGCCGGGGTGGGTCGTCGGGGTGGGGCTTCGGGTTCGGACGGGTCGGGGTCGGACGGTGCAGGGTCGGACGGTGCAGGGAATCGGGTGGACGGCCGTGGACCGGGCACTCTGTTCGGCGAGCCCGGGCCCCGGCTACGGCAGGGTCAGGATCTCCGCGCCGGTGTCGGTGACCACCAGGGTGTGCTCGAACTGCGCGGTCCAGCTCTTGTCCCGGGTGGACACCGTCCACCCGTCGCTCCACAGGTCCCAGGCGATCCCGCCGAGGGTGATCATCGGTTCGATGGTGAAGGTCATGCCCTTCTGGATCACGGTGTCCACCGAGGGCTCGTCGTAGTGGAGCACCACCAGGCCGGAGTGGAAGGTCGTCGCGATCCCGTGGCCGGTGTAGTCCCGCACCACCCCGTAGCCGAAACGCTGGGCGTAGGCCTCGATCACCCGGCCGACGACGTTCAGCGGCCGACCGGGTTTCACGGCCTTGATCGCGCGACGCAGGGACTCCTCGGTCCGTTCCACCAGGAGTCGGTTCTCCTCGCTGACGTCACCGGCGAGGAAGGTTGCGTTGGTGTCGCCGTGCACCCCGTTGATGTAGGCGGTGACGTCGATGTTGACGATGTCGCCGTCCTCGATGACGGTCTTGTCCGGGATCCCGTGGCAGATCACCTCGTTCAACGAGGTGCAGCAGGACTTCCAGAAGTTCTTGTACCCCAGCGTCGAGGGATAGGCGTGGTGGTCCAGCAGGTACTCGTGGCAGATCCGGTCGAGCTCGTCGGTGGTCACCCCGGGGGCGACGGCCTTGCCCGCCTCGGCCAGCGCCTGGGCGGCGATCCGACCGGCGATCCGCATCTTGTCGATGGTCTCCTCGGACTGCACCCAGGCCTCGTCACCCTCCTTGGCGGTCTTCTTGCCGACGTACTCCGGGCGGGGTATCGAGGCGGGGACGGTACGGATCGGGGTCTGTTCGGCAGAACTCAGCGGCGCGCGGGACATGGGACCACCCTACGACCCTGCCGCTCGGCCACTGCCCGGCTGCCCCTGCCGCACGGGTCAGCCTGCGTCGAGGGCGGTGAGGAAATCGGAGATCACGGTGTTGGTGCGCCCGGAGGATTCGCCGCCGACGATCAGCGCGGCGAAGGCAAGATCGCCCCGGTATCCGACGGTCCAGGCGTGGGCGTGAATCTCACCCTTGTCGTTGCTGAATTCGGCCGTGCCGGTCTTGGCGTAGACCTCCCCCAGCGGCGCGAGCACCTTGGCCGTGCCGTCGGTCACCACCGCCCGCATCAGGGTGCGGAGGCCACTGACGACGGTGTCGGGCAGCGGCGGTGCCGGCTGATCGACCTTCGTCTCGGTCCCGCGGATCAGGGTCGGGGTCGGCATGCCGCCGTTGGCGACGGTCGCGGCCATCAGGGCACTGGAGAACACGCTGGTCAGGATCACACCCTGACCGAACCCGTCCTCGGCCTGCTGGTTCACCGAGTCGGCGGGCGGGGCCTGTCCGGTCAGGGTGGTGATCCCCGGCACGACGAAGTCCAGCCCGATGCCGAAGGACTTCGCCGCCTTGGTCAGGGCGTCCTCGGGCAGGTCGACCGAGATCTGGGCGAAGGTGGTGTTGCAGGACTCGGCGAAGGCCTTGGTCAGGTCGACGGTTCCCAGGTCGAAACCCTCGAAGTTGGACACCGGGCGGACGTCGAAGGTCTTGGTGCCGGGGCATTCCACCTCGGTGGTGGGGGTCAGCTTCAGACCCTCGAACCCGGCGGTGGCGGTGACGATCTTGAAGGTCGAGCCCGGCGGGTACTGGCCCTGCAGCGCCATCGAGCCCTGGGCGTTGGCGGCGGCGTTCTGGGCCACGGCCAGGATCTCACCGGTGGAGGGCTGGATGGCCACCAGCATGGCCGGCTCCGGGATCGGGTTCAGCACGGTCTCGGCGGCGGTCTGGACCTTGGCGTCCAACGTCAGGGTGACCTTCTTCCCCGGAACCGCGGCCTGTTCCTGCAGGGTCGTCAGCTCCGCGCCCGAGGTGTCGATGGTGACGATCCGCCAGCCGGGGGTGCCCTCGGTCATCTTGTCGGTGACCGGGGTGACCTCGGACAACAGAGCTTTGGCGAAATCCCGGGTCGGCGGCAGGTTGCGCACGGTCGAGGGGGTGCTCACACCGGGGATCGCCGCCAGGGCGGTCTGCACGGTGTTGAAGTCGCTCTCCCGCAGGTTGATGATCGTGTACCCCTGATCGGCATCGGCCTTGCCGATGTCGGTGGCGAGGATCTTCGGATCGAGGGTCGGATCGAATTTCTTCAGGATCCCGACCAGGGTGGTGCTGGTCGCCGCGACGTCGGTCATCTCACCCGGGAGGGCGACCACGCTGAACACCCGGACCGGCGAGACGATCTGGGCGTTGCTGCGGTCCACCAGGGACCCGGTCTCGGTCGGGGTGGTGCGGACGACGACGGTCTGCTGCGGGCCGAGTTCCGGATGGATGTTCGTGCTGGCCCACTTCAGCTTCCAGGCCGAGCCCTGTTGCACCCATTGCCAGGTGACGTCGTAGGACCAGGAGCCCGCCATCGGCAGCTCCCAGGTCACGGTCGCGGTCGAGGAGGCCGTGGTCTGGGAGGTCCGGCTGACCGCGCCGGGAACCACGGTGAACTTCGTCGGTTCGAGGTCTCCGGACACCTTGTCGAGGGCCTGGCCGGCCGCGGCAGGATCCGTCGTCAACTTTCCGGCCGCAGCCGTGTCCCCGGCCTGCCACGCCTTCGCATACGCTGCCGCCTCGGTACCGGGGTCGGGCAGGGTGACCGTGTTGTCCGGCGTACCGGAGGTGCAGGCACCCAGGAGCAGCAGCACCACCAGGGCCAGGGCCGCCGAGGCCGGCACACGGTGCCGCGCGCGCGGGCGGTGGGATCGAATGGCACTCACCTTCCCAGTATCCCGACACCCTCCGACAATCGAGGCCTTCGACGCTCCGCGCCGCAGGCCCACCACCCGGGAGAGGGATAAACCCTCCGGGCCCGGCCGACGCGCATCCTGCGGCGGGACATGCGCAGATGTGAACGCTCTCACCTGCGCGTATCCCACCGCGGGATGCCCAAGGACCAGCCGGAACAGCCCACCTAGAACAGCACCGAGGCGAAGGTCGCCACCTGCTCGAAACCCACCCGCTCGTACACCCGGCGGGCGGCGGTGTTGAAGTCGTTGACGTACAGCACGGGAGTACGCCCCATGCCGTCCTGGACCGCCCGGACCACGGCGGCCATCCCGGTGGAACCGACCCCCTGTCCGCGCAGGTCCGGATGGACCCACACCCCCTGGATCATCGCCGCGGTGTCCGAGGCCGACCCCACCTCGGCCTTGAACACCACCTCGTCGCCGTCGAACATGACGAAGGCGCGGCCGGCGGCGATCAGGTCGGACAGCCGTCGTCGGTAGCTCCTTCCGCCGTCACCGGCCCGGGGATCGGTGCCCACCTCCTCGGTGAACATGGCCACGGCCGCCGGGTAGTAGGCGTCCAGATCCGATGCTCTGGCATGACGTACCCGGGGGTCGGGGTGGACCAGTGGCGGGGCGGTGCACACCAGCAGCGGCTGGTTCTCCCGGACCGAGCGGGCCCGTCCCCACTGCGGCTGGACCAGCTCCCACAACGGGAGCACCAGCTCGGCCCGGCCCACGATGGAGGCACTGCGGCGGCCGTGCCTGCCCGCCACCGAGGCGAAGGCGCGGATCGCCCGGGCGTCACCGGACAGCGGGATCAGGTTGCTGCCGAAATAACACAGACCGGCCCGGCCGCCGGACACCCCCCAGAGCTGGCCGCCCAGGCCCTCGTTGTCCATCCCGCATTCGTCGAACCGCGCCGCCACCAGGCAGCTCGCGTACGGATCGGCGCGCAGCACCGCATCGACGGTCTCGGCATGCCCGGGCCCCAGCGAACGCGCACTCAGCGCGGTCAACATCGACCCGAACCCCGAGGCGGTCACGGCCGGTGCCCTCAGACCAGGCTCACCGAAGGGGCTCCGGACACCGCGCCGTCGGCCCGCATGGTCTCGGCCAGTTTCATGGCCTCCTCGATCAGCGTCTCGACGATCAGGTGCTCGGGCACCGATTTGATGACCTCGCCCTTGACGAAGATCTGCCCCTTGCCGTTGCCGGAGGCGACACCGAGGTCGGCCTCGCGGGCCTCCCCGGGGCCGTTGACGACGCAGCCCATGACGGCCACCCGGAGCGGGACGTCCATCCCCTCCAGACCTGCCGTCACCTCCTCGGCGAGTTTGTAGACGTCGACCTGGGCCCGGCCGCAGGACGGGCAGGACACGATCTCCAGTCCGCGCTCGCGCAGGTTCAGCGACTCCAGGATCTGCAGACCGACCTTGACCTCCTCGACCGGCGGGGCGGACAGGGACACCCGGATGGTGTCGCCGATCCCGCGGGAGAGCAGGGAGCCGAAGGCCACGGCGGACTTGATGGTCCCCTGGAAGGCGGGACCGGCCTCGGTGACACCGAGGTGCAGCGGGTACTCGCACTGTTCGGCCAACAGCTCGTAGGCGCGGACCATGATCACCGGGTCGTTGTGCTTCACCGAGATCTTGATGTCCCGGTAGCCGTGCTCCTCGAACAGGGAGCACTCCCACAGGGCCGACTCGACGAGGGCCTCCGGGGTGGCCTTGCCGTACTTGGCCAGCAGCCGCTTGTCCAGGGAGCCGGCGTTGACGCCGATCCGGATGCCGATCCCGGCATCCATCGCCGCCTTGGCGATGGCCCCGACGTTGCCGTCGAACTCACGGATGTTGCCGGGGTTGACCCGGACGGCCGCGCAGCCTGCGTCGATGGCGGCGAAGACGTACTTGGGCTGGAAGTGGATGTCGGCGATCACCGGCAGCTGCGACTTCTTCGCGATGGCCTTGAGCGCATCGGCGTCGTCGTTGGTGGGGACGGCCACCCGGACGATCTGGCAGCCGGCGGCGGTGAGCTCGGCGATCTGCTGCAGGGTCTTGTTCACGTCGGCGGTGACGGTGGTCGTCATCGACTGGACGGAGACCGGGTGGTCGCTGCCGACCCCGACCCCGCCGACCATCAGCTGGCGGGTCTTGCGCCGAGGCGCGAGGACCGGGACGACCCGGTCGGCCGGCAACGACGGCATACCCAGCCCGACGGCAACCGGACCTGTGGCAACTGCGGCCATGACTTTCGACTTCCTTCGTGTTTCGTCAGATTTTCGCACGTGCAGGTCAACTGCGGCAGACCGCGAAACGGGTCAGCCGAACAGTTTCACCGGGTTGACCACGTCGGCGACGAAGGTCAGGACGGTGAGCCCTATGAACAACAATGCCACCACATAGGCCACCGGCATCAGTTTCGCCACGTCGAAGGGGCCGGGATCGGCCCGTTTGAACACCTTGGCGAAGCCCCGCCGGATCCATTCGATGACGGCGCCGAGGATGTGTCCACCGTCCAGGGGCAGCAACGGCAGCAGGTTCAGCAGGAACAAGCTCATGTTGAAACCGGCCAGGAGCTGCAGGAACAGCATCAGTTTGTCGGTGCCGGTGGTGTCCAGGGAGAGGATCTCCCCGGAGATCCGGCCCGCTCCGACGATGCCGACGGGTGAATCGGCGTCCCGCGGGGCGTCGTCGAAGATCGCCGTCCACAGGGCCGGGATCCGGGCCGGGATGCCGACGACGGCCTTCGCCGCCCGGCCGATGAAATCACCGGTGGTGGTCACGGCGGCCCCGAAGGACTGGGAGACGTATTCCTGGTCCGGGCCGACCCCCAGGAAACCGACGGTGGCGATACCGGTGGTCACCCCGTCGACGATGATGTTCCGCTGGGTGGAGATGATCGGGATGGTGGTGGTCTGGACCGTGCCGCCGCGCTCGTAGCTGACCGCCACCGTCCGGCCGCCGGCCTTGGCGATCAGGTCGCGCATCTGGTCCCAGTCCGTCACGGTGACACCGTCGAAGGTGAGGAACTTGTCGCCCGGCAGCAGACCGGCCTGGGCGGCCGGGGTCGCCGGATCCGAGGGAAGGCAGTCGGTGCGGGTCTCGGTCGCCGGGATCACACACTTGGACACCGAGCTGATCGTGGGCACACTCGTCGGGACGCCGATCCCCACCAGCAGGACGGCGAAGATCCCGACCGCCAGGACCAGGTTCATGAACGGGCCGGCGAACATGATCACGATGCGTTTGAACGGGTGCAGCTGGTAGAACTGGCGGCCGTCATCGGTGACGGCGACCTGCTGCCGGTCGGAGTTGCGGGTGTCCTCGACCATCTGCCGGAAGATGCCGACCGGCCCCTGGGCGGTGGTCATGCTCCGCTGGCGGCCGTCCTTGCCCGGAGGCACCATGCCGACCATCCGGATGTACCCGCCGAGCGGGATCGCCTTGACCCCGTACTCGGTCTCCCCCACCTGTTTGGACCACAGGGTCTTGCCGAAACCGACCATGTACTGGGTGGTCCGGACCTTGAAGAGCTTGGCGAAGGTCAGATGGCCGAGCTCGTGCCAGGCGATCGAGAAGATCAGGCCGACCATAAACAGCAGAATGCCGATCGCGGTCCACATCAGCGGGTTGCTCCCTGCGTCACGGTCGAATGTTCGGGCAGGAGGTGCCGGGCGCGGCTGCGTGCCCAGTCCTCCGCGTCCAGGACGTCATCGATCGACGACGGGTTGCGTGTGAAGTCGCTCTCCGCCGCGGCGAGCACCTCTTCCAGGATCCGGGTGATCCCGCCGAAGGTGAGCCGGTCGTCCAGGAAGGCCCCGACGGCCTCCTCGTTGGCGGCGTTGAACACCGCGGGCATCAGTCCCCCGGCGGTGCCGGCCGCCCGGGCCAGGTTCAGCGCCGGGAAGGCCTCATGGTCGACGGGTTCGAAGGTCCAGGTCGCCGGAGAACCGAAGTCGCAGGCCTTCGCCACATACGACAACCGGTGCGGCCAGCCGAGTCCCAACGCCACCGGCAGGTGCATGTCCGGCGGGCTGGCCTGAGCCATGGTGCTGCCGTCGACGAAGGTGACCATCGAGTGGATCACGGACTGCGGGTGGACCACCACGTCGATCTGCGGGTAGTCGATGTCGAAGAGCAGCCGGGCCTCGATGACTTCCAGCCCCTTGTTGACGAGAGTGGCCGAATTCACGGTGACCACCGGCCCCATCGCCCACGTGGGGTGGGCGAGGGCCTGGGCGCGGGTGGCCGAGGCGACCTCCTGCCGGGTCCGGCCGCGGAAGGGCCCGCCGGAGGCGGTCAGCACCAGCTTCGCCACCTCCTGGTCGGTCCCGCTGCGCAGGGCCTGGGCCAGGGCGGAGTGCTCGGAATCCACCGGCACGATCTGCCCGGGCGCGGCCGCTCCGGTGACCAGGCTGCCGCCGGCGACCAGGGACTCCTTGTTGGCCAGGGCCAGGACCCGACCGGCGGCCAGCGCCGCCAGGGTCGGTCCCAGGCCCACCGAACCGGTGATCGCGTTGAGGACCAGGTCGGCATCGGTGGTGGCCACCAGTTCGGTCGCGGCCTCCGGGCCGGTGAGGACCGTGCGGCCGGGCAGGTCGGGGCCGGTGCCGGTGGCGACCGCGATCCTGGCGTCACCGAATTCGGTGGCCTGGGCGGTCAGCAGCTCCAGGCTCGAGCCGCCGGCGGACAGCCCGACCACCTCGAACAGGTCCGGGTGGAGCCGGATGATGTCGAGGGCCTGGGTGCCGACGGAGCCGGTGGAACCCAGGATGACGACGCGACGGGGGAAGGTGGGGAACTCGAATGGCACGTCGGCCATTGTGCTCCAAAATCGGACCCTCCCGGTGCCTTTCCGTGGGTCCGGCGCTCCGAGGGGGCCAGTTCATGCGAAAATGACAGGGATTCCAGGGTCGACTGCCGAACTCCCACCTCGGGGGGCCTTCGACCCGGGTGTCCGTTCAGCCGATCAACGCTTTTTATGTACCAGGAGGACCCGGTGGCCAGCACCTCGCTCGAGAAGCACGAGGCGGACCATTCCGCCGGCCACGGCGCGCACGCCGACGGTCACGGCGAGGTCGCCCACGTCTCACACGCCCCGGTGGTGTCCTACAACCCGGACGCCCCCAGCGAGGAGTGGGGCTGGCACGGGGAATGGCGCCAGTTCGCCCCCAAGGGCAGCCGCATCCTGCTGTGGTTCTTCACCCTCAGCATCTTCGTCATGCTCCTGGGCAACCACGTCTCCCACACGGAGGACTGGTACCTGGTCCTGACCGGCGGCATCATGGTGATCTGGTTGCTGCGGTACGAGGCCCGGCTGCGTCACGAGCGCAAGCGCCGCCCCTGAGCCGTTACGGCCCCCCTGAGTTCCCGTCCCGCGGTGGGATATGCGCAGTTGTGAACGCTGCCAACTGCGCATATCCCGCCGCAGGATGAAGATGTTCGCCAGCTGCTCACCCGTCGACCCATGACGGATGTCATGGGCAGGTGATGATGTTCGGCCGCCCGCGCGGCCCGCTCCGGGTCACAGACTCGGACCCATGAACAATTCCGACATCGCCCCGGCAGTGCGGCTGTCCGGGCTCGACAAGTCCTTCGGCGCGGTGCACGCCGTGCGCGGGGTGGATCTGACGGTTCGTCCCGGCGAAGTGGTCGCCTTCCTGGGGCACAACGGTGCAGGCAAGTCGACCACCATCGACATGCTCCTGGGACTCACCACCCCCGACCGCGGCACCGTCCACCTCTTCGGGACCGACGCCCGGGCGGCCGTCGTCGGCGGCCGGGTCGGCGCGATGCTGCAGTCCGGCGCGCTCCTCCCCGACGTCACGGTGCGACAGCTGCTGACCACCTTCGCCGCCCTGCACCGCTCACCCCTGTCCGTCGGCGAGACCCTCGAACGCGCCGGCATCACCGACATCGCCGCGACGAAGACGACAGCCCTGTCCGGCGGCCAGGCCCAACGGGTCCGGTTCGCCCTCGCCCTGGTGCCCGACCCCGACCTGCTGGTGCTCGACGAGCCCACCGTGGCCATGGACGTCGAGATCCGACGGGCCTTCTGGGCCTCGATGCGCGAGTACAGCGCCGCCGGGCGCACGGTCCTCTTCGCCACCCACTACCTGGAGGAGGCGGACGATTTCGCCGACCGGGTGGTGGTGCTCGCCGAGGGACGGGTGGTCGCCGACGGCACCGGAGCCTCCATCAAGGCCCTGGTCGGACACCGGACGGTCACCGTCACCCTGGATCCGCGGGACACCGACGGACTCGACTCGCTGCCCGGTGTGACCGCCGTCGACCGTCGTGGTGACACCTACCTGCTCCGCTGCACCGACTCCGACCTGACCATCCGGGCGCTGCTGGCCGCACGGGCCGACGCGCGCGAGATCAGCATCACCTCGGCGAATCTGGAGGATGCCTTCCTGGCCCTCACCGATCCGCACCGGGCCGACGCCCCGACCTCCCCGCAGACCTCCCGCACGGACACACCGAAGAACGGGGCCCTCCGATGACCATGACCGTCAACTACACCCTGCTGTCCGCGCGGACGACCTTCGCCAACGCCCGGTTCGTGATCTTCACCGTGGCCCTGCCGTTGGTGATGTTCCTGCTGTTCTCGAGCCTCTACGGCGACCAGGGGTCGGAGGGCGGGATCAGCGTCACCGCCTATCTGATGGTGTCGATGGCCTGTTACGGCGGCATCGGCGCGGCGATCAACAGCGGTGCCAGGGTCGCCGTCGAACGACAGACGGGGTGGAACCGGCAGCTACGGCTGACCGCGCTGAGCCCGACCTCCTACCTGGTGGCCAAGGCCGCTGTGTCGATGCTGGTCGCCCTGCCTGCGATCATCCTCGTCTTCCTGGCCGGGGCGATCACCCGTGGTGTGGAACTGCCCGCCACCACCTGGCTGCTCACGGGGCTGGCCGTCTGGCTCGGGCTGATCCCGTTCGCCGTCCTCGGGCTGGTGATCGGCAGCCTCGGCACCGTCGACGCGGTCCAGCCGATCACCATGCTCGTGTTCATCGGCATGTCGATCCTCGGCGGCCTGTGGTTCCCGGTCAGCCAGTTCTCCCCCTTCCTCCACGGGGTCGCCAAGGTGCTTCCCTCGTACTGGATCGGCGAGGTCGGGCGGGAGGTCCTGGCCGGTTCCGGGGTCCCGCCCGCCGCTGTCGCGGTCCTCCTGGCCTGGACGATCGGCCTGGGTGTGGTCGGTGCCGCCACCTACCGCAGGAGCGGCGCCCGCCGATGACAGCATCGGATCTGCAGGGGTGCCGCGCCCTCGGCCCGGATCGGGTGCACGATGTCCTGGTGCCCGAGCCCGTCGATCTGAGCGAGACCACCTTCGGCCGGAAGTGGATACCCGGAGCCCTGGTCGCGCAGGCGTTCACCATCTTCGCCGCCGCCGACCTGATCACCTCCGGCATCAGCACCACCGCTGTAGTCCTCGGACTGCTGAACATGGTCGTCTACGGGGTCATGTACATCTACGGGGTCTACCGGGTGCTGATGGCCCCGCTCCGGATCCGGTGGGGCTTCCTGATCCTGATGCTGCTGGTGAGCACCCCCCTCTACTTCACCGCCGGGCCCTCGTTCAGCGGGCTCTGGACCTTCCTGGCAGTTGCCGCGCCGGTCCTGCTGACCTTCCGGCAGGGCATGCTCTTCAGCCTCGGGCTCGCGGCCGGGATGTTGGCCATCGAACGCGCCGCCGGCGCGGAACTGTCCTGGGAACTGGCCGTCACGATGGTGGCGCTGGCCCTGTGGATGTCGGCCTTCGTCGCCAACACCCGCCTGGCGGCGGAACTCCGGACCACCCAGGCCGATCTCGCCGAGGCGGCGGTGGCCGCCGAGCGGGAGCGGATCGGCCGGGACCTGCACGACATCCTCGGCCATTCCCTGACGGCGATCACGGTGAAGGCGTCACTGGCCGGGCGGCTGCTCGGCCGGGACGATGTCGCCGCCCGCGCGGAGATCGCCGACGTCGAAGGTCTGGCCCGGCAGGCGTTGGCCGACGTCCGGGCCACCGCCTCGGGTTTCCGGGACATCTCCCTGGCCGGCGAACTCGCCGTCGCCGGGGTGATCCTGCGGGCGGCCCGGATCGAGGCCCGCCTCCCCCAGGCCGTCGACGGTGTCGATCCGGCCGGCCGGGCCCTGTTCGGTTACGTGGTGCGCGAGGCGGTGACGAACGTGGTCCGTCACTCGCGGGCCCGTACCTGCACGGTGACCCTGACCCCGCACTCGATCACCGTCATCGATGACGGGGTCGGCGGACAGGGATCCGGGCCGGACGGGTCGGGGCTGCTCGGGTCCGGGCTCCTCGGCCTCGGCGAGCGGGTGGCCGCCGCGGGTGGTGTGCTCACGGCCGGGCCCGAACCTGCCGGCGGTTTCCGGGTCGAGGTCGTGCTGCCCGAGATACCCGGTCCTTCCCATCCCACCGCCGGTACGGACCCGGCGACGGCCTCCGCGGGTGTGGTGGCGACATGATCAGGATCCTGCTGGCCGACGACCAGGCGTTGATCCGTGCGGCCTTCGCCGCCCTGCTCGGGCTCGAACCCGATCTCGCCGTGGTGGCCCAGGTGGGATCGGGTGACCTGGTGGTGGAGGCGGCGCTGGCCAGTGCTCCGGATGTGGCCCTGCTCGATGTGCAGATGCCCGGTCAGGACGGGATCGGTGCGGCGGCGGACCTGCGTCAAGCGGTGCCCGGCTGCCGGGTCATCATCCTGACCACCTTCGGTCGGCCGGGGTACCTGCAGCGGGCGATGGCGGCCGGGGCGAGCGGCTTCCTGGTGAAGGACGCCCCGCCGGAGCAGCTGATCGACGCGATCCGCCGGGTGCACGCCGGACTTCGGGTGGTGGATCCGGTGCTGGCCGCGGAGAGCCTCAGCGTCGGGAGCTCACCGTTGACCACCCGGGAGGCCGAGGTGCTCGGCGCGGCGGCCGGGGGCGGCACGGTGTCCGAGCTGGCCCGCCGGTTGCATCTGTCCGAGGGGACCGTGCGCAACCATCTCTCGGCCGTCATCGGCAAGACCGGTGGGCGCAGCCGCGCGGATGCGGTGCGGGTGGCGACGGAGAACGGTTGGCTCGACTGAGGCCGGAACCCTCGACCCGCCCAGCCCGTCCCGGTTTCCGCGCTCCTGCCCGACAATCGCGCGCGTTGCAGCGGGCGCGGACGTCGAGAGGGAGCGCGGTTACTGCTGCTTGTCTTTCTCCGAGGCCGCCAGCTGCCCGCAGGCCGCGTCGATGTCCTGGCCGCGGGTGTCCCGGACGGTGCAGGTGACGCCCTGGGCCTGGACCCGCCGGACGAACTCGTCCTGCACGACCTTCGGGCTCGCGTCCCACTTGCTGCCCGGGGTCGGGTTCAGCGGGATCAGGTTGACGTGCACCAGATGCCCGAGGGCGTCCTTGAGCACCTTGCCGAGCAGGTCCGCCCGCCAGCCCTGGTCGTTGATCTCCTTGATCAGGGCGTACTCGATGGACACCCGGCGACCGGTGCGGTCGGCGTACCGACGGGCACCGGCCAGCACCTCGGCGATCTTCCACCGCTCGTTGACCGGCACCAGGGTGTCGCGCAGTTCGTCGTCCGGTGCGTGCAGGCTGACGGCGAGCCGGACCTGCAGGCCCTCCTCGGTCAGCTTGTCGATCGCCGGCAGCAGACCGACCGTCGAGACGGTGATCGAGCGCGCGGAGATGCCCAACCCGCCCGGGTTGGGATCGGTGATCATCCGGACGGCCTGGAGCACCCGCTTGTAGTTCGCGAGCGGCTCCCCCATCCCCATGAAAACGATGTTGGACAGCCGACGCGGCTCACCGAAGGCGCCGTCCTTGGCCGCCGCGGCGGCCAGGCGCACCTGCTCGATGATCTCGCCGGCGGAGAGGTTGCGGTCCAGACCGCCCTGGCCGGTGGCACAGAACGGGCAGGCCATCCCGCAGCCCGCCTGTGAGGAGACACACAGGGTGACGCGGTCCTGGTAGGCCATCAGCACCGACTCGATGAGGGTGCCGTCATGGGCCCGCCACAGGGTCTTGCGGGTGTCGCCGGAGTCGGTGGCCATGCTGCGGACCGGGCTGAGCAGCTCCGGCAGCATCGCGTCGACGAACTCCTGCCGACCGGCCGAGGGCAGGTCGGACATCAGCTCGGCATCCCTGGTCAGGCCACCGAAGTAGTGCCGTGCCAGCTGATCTGCCCGGAAAGTGGGCTGGCCCAGGGCCTTGACCGCTTCCTTGCGGGCGGCCGGATCGAGATCGGCCAGGTGGACGGGGGGCTTTCCGCGGCGAGGGGCGGTGAAGATCAGCGGCAGGGATTTCGTCATGGCCCGACGATTCTCCCACGTCGGTGAACGCGACCGCCACTTCCGCCGACCCGGTCACGCTCAGGGCCGGTCAGGTCCGACCGGGGGCAGGTCAAGCCGGTTCAGGGGCCGTTCAGGCCAGGCCGAGGGATTTCATCCGCTCCACGTGGCCGTGCTGCAGCCGACGGAAGAGCGCGCCGATCCCGGCGAGATCACCCGATCCGGTCGCGATCAGTTCGGCCAGCGCGTCCCGGTCGGCCACCACGTACTGCGCCTGGGTGAGCGCCTCGCCGAGCAGCCGCCGCCCCCAGAGGGCCAGCGGTCCGGCGATCTTCGGGTCCTCCTCGCAGGCCCGCCGCACCTCGCGGACCGCGAAAGCCGAATGCCCGGTGTCGGCCAGCACCTCGAAGACCAGGTCACGGGTGGCCGGATCGAGCCATTCGGCGATCTCCCGGTAGAAGTCCGCCGCCAGGCCGTCACCGACATGGGCCTTGACCAGCGATTCGAGCCAGGAGTGCGGGGCGGTGGAGTCGTGGAAGTCCTCGAGCGGTTTGCGGAAGGGGGCCATGGCCACCTCGACGTCGATCCCCCAGGAGCGCAGGTGCGCCGCCAGGGCGGAGAAGTGCCCCATCTCGGCGCTGGCCATCTGGGACAGGGCCACCCGGCCGGAGATCGTCGGTGAGCTGCGGGCGTCCAGCGACATCCGGTCGAAGGCGGAGAGTTCGCCGTAGGCCAGCACCCCGAGCAGGTCGATGACGGCGGGCGCTCCCGGAGCCGCGGCCGCCTTCACCCGGGTCGGAACCTGGTCCCCCCCGGTGGCGGAGCTGCCGTCGACCGTGTTCTCCCCGGTCGCCGTCGACCCTGACTCCGACATCGTTCCTCCCACACCTTCTCCGCACGCCTTCCGGCAGAACGGGATTCGCACTTGCGGCAACCCGGTGAGCCTAGCCATCCCGGGGCTCCGCCACCACGTCGGCACGGCCCGGACGCAGATATGTCCTTGTGGGGCACACCGGACACGTAGACTGGCAGTGACGAGCGACGCCACGAGGGCGTCGCGGCACTGTGCGCGCGTCACGGCGTGCCGGTCCCGCGTGAGTCCGCACCGTTCTTCTCGAAGAACCGGTCGATGGACCGAACCCGGGTATTCGGCACCGGCGAACCCAAAATCGCCCGAATGCCTTCGCGCGCAATTTCGCGAGGAAGGCTTCACCTTTTGACGAACGACCAGAATTCCACCGACACCACCACCGACATCAATTCCGACTACGACGACAGCGGCACCGACCTGCACAACATCGTCGTGGTCGACGGGGTCGATGCGATCAACGCCGATCTCGACGCCGTCGGGGCATCGGCCAAGCCGGAGCAGCCCACCTTCGCCGAGCTGGGTGTGGACGAGCGCATCGTCTCCGCCCTGGCCGCCAACGGCATCGTCCGTACCTTCGCCATCCAGGAGCTGACCCTGCCGGTCGCCCTGGTCGGCCAGGACCTGATCGGTCAGGCCCGCACCGGTATGGGCAAGACCCTGGGCTTCGGGGTGCCGCTGCTGCAGCAGCTGGCCAAGAACCCGGCCGAGGGCACCGGCGAGCGCGCCCCCCGCGCGCTGGTCATCGTCCCGACCCGCGAGCTGTGCGTCCAGGTCACCCGTGACCTCGCCTCCGCGGCGAAGAACCTGGCCCTGAAGGTCATCAGCGTCTACGGCGGACGGGCCTACGAGCCGCAGATCGCCGACCTGCAGAAGGGTGTGGATGTCGTCATCGGCACCCCCGGCCGCCTGCTGGACCTGGCCAAGAGCGGCAACCTGGTCCTCGGTGCCGTCCAGGTCCTCGTCCTCGACGAGGCCGACGAGATGCTGGACCTGGGCTTCCTGCCGGACATCGAGAAGGTCCTGACCATGGTTCCGGAGAAGCGGCAGACGATGCTCTTCTCGGCGACCATGCCGGGCCCGATCCTCACGCTGGCCCGGACCTTCATGAACCAGCCGATGAACATCCGCGCCGAGGCCCCGGCCGAGGGCGCCACCCACCGCAGCACCACCCAGTTCGTCTACCGCGCCCACGCGATGGACAAGGTCGAGATGCTCTCCCGCGTGCTCAACGCCGAGGGCCGCGGACTGTGCATGGTGTTCACCCGCACCAAGCGCACGGCCCAGAAGGTCTCCGACGAACTGGTCGAGCGCGGTTTCGCCTCCGCCGCCGTCCACGGCGATCTCGGTCAGGGCGCGCGCGAGCAGGCCCTGCGGGCCTTCACCTCCGGCAAGGTCGACGTCCTCGTCGCCACCGACGTCGCCGCCCGCGGCATCGACGTGCCCAACGTGACCCACGTGGTGAACTACCAGTGCCCCGAGGACGACAAGACCTACGTGCACCGCATCGGCCGCACCGGCCGGGCCGGTCGCACCGGCGTCGCCGTGTCATTCGTCGACTGGGACGACATCCCGCGCTGGAAGATGATCAACGACGCCCTCGGGCTGGACTTCGCCGATCCGGCCGAGACCTACTCCTCCTCCCCGCACCTGTACTCCGACCTCTCCATCCCGACCGACGCCAAGGGCCGTCTTGCCCGCAGCGAGCGGACCCGGGCCGGGCTCGGCGCCGAGGCGATCGAGGACCTGGGTGAAACCGGACGCGGCCGAAAGGCACCGCGCAGCGGGCAGGCCGGCGGACGCTCCGGATCCCGGGACAACGGGGGCAGGGACAACGGGAGCCGGGACAACACCGGTGGCTCCCGCGAGGGTTCCGCAGGTGGCCGTACCCGCCGCCGGGTGGACCGCAGCACCGACACCCACCGCACGGAGAACACCTCCACCGAGGCCGGTTCCGCGGACAAGACCGCCGAAGGCAGCCTGGTCTCGGCCGGAGGCACCGGCGAGGCCGGCAAGCCGCGTCGCCGTCGTCGCCGTCGGGTCAGCGGCGCCGAGGGCGGATCGACCGGCTCGACCGGTACGCCGGCCGCCGAGTAGTTCTCCCTGAGCGTTCGTCGGCGGCAGCTGCCACAGCCAGATTGAGTAGGGTCTTCAGACATGGTGTCGAAACGCCGCAGGCGGGACAGTGTTGTGGCGGCGGGCATCGCCGTGGTGCTCGTCGCCCTCACCGGCCTGGTGTTCGTGAACAGCGACGAGCGCCACCTGGAGCGCACGGTCGCTGCCGCCGGCACCCTGCCGTTGGCGATGAACCGCGCTCCCTCGTCCTTGACCGAGGCCTGGCGGATGGCGGTGCCGTCGCAGTTCGCGCCCGTCGTCTCCCCGAACGGCAGCGTCGTGACGGCCGACGACCACACCGTCGTCGGCTACGACGCAACCACCGGCGAAAAGCTCTGGGACTACAGCCGTTCCAACATCCCGATCTGCGCCTTCGGCTCCGGTGACACCGAACCGGTGGCCATGACGGAGAGCGGCGGGGTGCGTGGTGTGCTGGTCGCCTACTCCAAGAGCGACCGCTGCACCGAGATCACCACGCTGAACCCGCAGACCGGCGACCGGTCCAAACAGCGCACCGTCGAGGACGAGCTCAACTCCCAGGTGGCCTTCGGCGGCCCGTACGCCGGGTTCATCGGGCCGACCCTGATCGAGCTCTGGCGGTTCGATCTGGTGCGCACCATCCAGTACGGCGACCAGCCGACCCCGACGAAGTCGGGCACCAAGCACCTGGGCTGCCAGTTCAACGACATCGCGATCGCCGACAAGCAGTTCGCCACCATCGAGCACTGCACCAACTCCGGCGGCAACGCCCAGCTGGTGGTCAACTGGGCAGACCCGGACTCCGCCCCGCCGGCGGACACCAAGGGGTGGGACAACTTCAAGTTCGAGCCCCGTGGCACCGTCGACCTCGGTGCCCCGGACGCCCGGTTGCTGGCCATCACCCCGGACAACATCGCGGTCCTGGTGGGCGGAGCCACCCCCGAGATCGTCGTCTACGGCATGGTCGAGCCCGATCCCGTCGACGAAACCACCACGGGTGAGGCCGCTCCCACCACCACCAGCACCTCCGATGCCCCGGACCCCGATCCAGTGCTCACCGAGATCTCGCGCAAGGCAGTGGATGTCGACGATGCCGATATCTCCTCCATCACCTCCCGGGTCACCCCGGCGACCATCGACGGTGACGACCGCTACAGCGTCATCGGCGACACCCTGGTCGCCGTCAGGGGTTCCGACCTGGCCGAGTCCTGGACGCTGAGCGGGGTTCTCGGGACCGTCGCGGTGGTCGGCAGCGACCTGCTGGTGCCGGTCGAGGCCGGGATCGCGGTGGTGGACTCCTCGACCGGGTCGATCAAACGGACCTTGGACCTGGACCGTGGCGGCTACAGCGGCCCGGTGGACGTCCACACGGCCGGCTCCGTGGTCGTCGAGACCAGGGGTTCGGAGGTGGTCGCCTTCGCGACCACCGACGGTGTCGCCACCACTACCACCACCTCCGAGCCGCTGCTGCCGGGTGCAGAGGGGAACGGTACGGCCGGTCGGACCTCGGCGGAGCGGACCACCGGGGCCACCTCCACCGCGAGCACCACTGCTCCGGCGTCCTCCGGGGCGACCACCACCGGCGGGGCCTGACCGGTGCCCGCGTCGTCGGCGTCGAACCAGCTGGCGGCCCACCCGGGTGTCCGGGTGGAGTACCCCGGCCCCTTCGGTCCGCTGGCCGCGCTGCGGGCCCCCGCCGCCGCGCCCGTCGGGACCGCACTGCTGGTGCCCGGGTACACCGGTGCCAAGGAGGACTTCGTCCCGATCCTGGCCGGACTGGCCGAGGCCGGATTCACCGCCGTCGCGGTGGATCAACCCGGCCAGTACGAGTCCCCCGGGTCCGGGAACGAGGACGACTACGACCCGCTGATCCTGGGTGCTCAGATCGCCGAACTCGTCCGACGGATCCGCAGCGAGGAACCCGGCCCGGTGGTGCTGCTCGGGCATTCCTTCGGCGGTCTGGTTTCCCGTGGGGCAGTTCTGGCCGGGGCACCGGTGGCCGGGCTGACCCTGCTGTGCTCGGGCCCGGCCGGTTTCGTCTCGGGCAGCAGGCTGGAGGCCCTGCACGCCGCCGAGCCGATCTTCCGCGCCGAGGGCAAGGAATCGGTGTTCGCCTACCGGGAGGCACTCACGGTCGCTCTGCGCGGCGCTCCCCCGGACGAGCTGAAGAACTACCTGCGGCAACGGTTCCTGGCCTCGTCCTCGGCCGGGTTGCTGGGGATGGCCCGGTACCTGCGCACCGAGCCGGACCGGACCGCGGAGCTGGCGGCCACCGGGGTGCCTGTCAGCGTCGTCAGCGGTCGGAACGACGACGCCTGGCCGCACGAGGCACAGGCGACCATGGCCCGGACCCTGGGCACCTCATTGGTGATCGTGGAACAGGCCGCGCACTCCCCCGCCGTGGAGAACCCGGCCGGACTGTTGGACGTGCTGCTGCCGACCTGGACCCGTTGGCTCCACCGCTGACAGACCCTCCCGCGAGTGGACTGCTGCACCCCGGTTTCTGGGGTGCAACAGTCCACTCGCGAGGGAAAAAATCAGGTCAGGACCACCAGCTCCACCAGAGCACCACCAGCACCCCGAGGATGACGGCCACCGCAGCTGCACCCCGGACGCCAGCGCCCACCGACCGGCGGCGCAGCAGCCGGGTGGACTCCCCGGCCGCCCCGACCAGCAGTTGGGCGATGATCTGCCCGGTCCCCGGGCCGTAGGACTCGTCCAGACCTGTGCCGCTGCGCATCGCCGGCACCACGAACTTCATCACCAGCATGGCGATCCCCAACAGCAGCACACCGGCGGACAACAGCCCGGCCGTGGCCGTCAGGAACCGGACGGCCCGGCCGTCCACGGCGGTGCCCTCCGCACCTGGTGCGGCTCCATCCGGACCGTCCTGGGGCGCGGCCCCTCCGGCGGCGTCGAACCGCAGCGCGGGCATGATCGTCGTCGGTGTCGGTTCACGCCGCTCCTCGACCGGAGCGCGGCCGACCACTGTCGGATCCTCGGATCCCTGCGGGTTCTGTCGGTGCTGCGCCGTCGGACCCTGCGTCGGGGGACCCTGTGCCGGCGGGCCCCAGGACTGCGGGCCCGATTGGGCCGCCGGCCCCGGCCCGACCTCTGCGCCCGGCTGGGGCGCCGGGTACACGCGGGCATCCACCCGGGGAATCTGTTCGGTGGGCTGCTCGGAGCCCTCGCCGGGAATCGTCACCACTGCACCCCGATGGGCTCGACCACACCGGAACTCGTCTCGATGATCCGGGCAAGGGATTCGGCCGAGGTCCGCTCCTGACCGAGTTCCAGGGTCTTGTTGTGCCCGTGGTAGTCCGAGGAGCCGGTCACGATGAGATCGAGGTCGGCGGCCACCCCGAGGAGTTCGGCCCTGGTGTCCTCGTCCTGGTCCGGGTGGCGCACCTCGATGCCGGAGAGACCACGTTCCTTCAGCTGGGCGATCCGCTCCGGGGTCAGCACCGAGCGCGCACCCCGCGACCACGGGTGGGCCAACACACTCACCCCGCCGGCGGCGGAGATCATCGACACCGCGGCGTCCAGGTCGGTGTCCTGTTTGTGCACGTAGTACTTGCCGCGACCGGCGAGATAGCCGGCGAAGGCCTCCGTGACGGAGCCGACCAGGCCGGCCTCGACCAGGGCGCGGCCGATGTGCGGCCGCCCCACGGGCGCTCCGTCGGCGATCGCCAACACCCGCTCGGGGGTGATCGGGACACCGTCGGCGTTCATCTTCGCCACGATGGCCAGACCACGCCCCCGGCGCTCGGCGACGAGCCTGGCCTGCTCGGCCATGATCGCCGGATCTGCCGGGTCGAAGAGGTACCCGAGCAGGTGCACACTCATCGTTCCGCCCTCGGCGCGGGCGAGCTGGGTGGAGAACTCCGAACCCCGGATCAGCCCGAGGCCCTCCGGCAGGGTCTGGGCGGCCTCGGCCCAACCGGCGGTGGTGTCGTGGTCGGTCAGCCCGACGACATCGAGGCCGGCAGCCGCGGCGGCGGCCACCAGGGCGGCCGGGGTGTCGGTCCCGTCGGAACACGAGGAATGGGTGTGCAGGTCGATACGCATCACCACCCATCCTTCCTGATGTTCCGGGCAGCACCGAACCGCCGCACCCGAGGTGTCATCGTGATGTCCCCTGACGGCCACCGGAGCGGCGTAGGTTGTCCAGGGGCCACGGTGCTCATCGTCCTGCCGGGGTTCCCCGAAGGGCCGATGACGGAGGTCGAACGATCACTGCACCGGCTTGCCATGTCAGTACAGACGTTCCACCGCTGAGCTGGTTGACCCTCAAACGGTTGGCCCTCGACCTGCGGTTGGCACCAGACCGCCAGGGGTAGCAGTTCACCGACGGCCGTGCGAAAGGGAGTGACCATGAAAGCCCTGCCCTCGATCAGGTCGATCGGCAAGATCCTCCAATCGGATCGGCGCGCGACACCGTCGAAACCGTTGTCCTGGGATCCCGATCCCGTGGTCATCGACTGCGCCGGTTACATCGACGGAACCCGGTTGGACCTCCCGCACGACCCGGAGATCGCCCTGGCCACCGTCCGGGAACAGGGCCGCGGTTTCGTCTGGGTGGGCCTGCACGAGCCCAGTGCGGAGAACATGGAAGAGATGGCCCGTATCTTCGGCCTGCACGAGCTGGCCGTGGAAGATGCCGTCGTCGCCCACCAGCGACCGAAGATGGAGCGGTACGAGAACCACTTGTTCTTCGTCATCAAGACCGTCAAGTACGAGGAGCACGAGTCCTCACGGACGGCGATCGAGATCGTGTCCACCGGCGAGATCATGGTGTTCCTGGGTGTCGATTTCATCATCACGGTCCGACACGGACAGCACTCCGGCCTCGGGGACCTGCGCCACCTGTTGGAGGGTCGGCCGGACCACCTCGCGTCCGGCCCGGCCGTCGTGCTCCACCAGATCACCGACATGGTCGTCGACCGCTACCTCGATGTGGTTGATCTGGTCGAGGACGACGTCGACGACATGGAGACCGCGGTGTTCTCGGTCGACAGCGGGGTGGGCATCGAACAGATCTACCTGCTCAAACGCGAGATCCTGGAACTGCGGCGAGCGGTCACCCCGCTGGCGATACCGCTGCGGCGGCTGTCGGAGATCAACTCCCCGCACACCACGTTCGTCCCGGCCAAGGTGCGCGAGTACTTCCGTGACGTCGAGGACCACCTCACCCAGGTCTCGGAGCGGATCGCCACCTACGACGAAATCCTCACCACTTTGGTGAATGCCTCCCTCGCCGAGATCGCCACCCGGCAGAACAACGACATGCGCAAGATCTCGGCCTGGGCCGCGATAGCCCTGGTGCCCACTGCCATTGCCGGTATCTACGGAATGAATTTCGACTACATGCCCGAATTGTCCTGGCATTTCGGATATCCGATGGTGATCGCCGTCATCGTCGGAGTCTGTCTGCTCCTGCACCGGGGACTGCGCAAACGCGGCTGGTTGTAGAACAATTCGGCGGCAGCACCGGCCGGAACAGGCGGCACGTGCGAGGATGCCTGCCATGACAAGAAGCCGGCTCGGCCTCGTGCGAATCACCTGCACGGCGTTGATGCTGAGCGCCTGCACCTCCACGCATTCTGATCCCGATCCGGGCCCGCTGAGCGCCGGTCGCGAGAACACCCTGAGTTTTTGCACCGAATTGGGAGAACCGGCCACCTATCGATCAGCCGTCTGGAATTACACCGATGGTCCTGATCTCACCATCGACTCGGTGGACCTGGTGGATCCGGTAGGACTGGATCTGGTGGCCTCGGTGATCGTGCCCAACCTCACCGGCCCGAATGGCGAACAGGGAATCATCGGTATCTCCCCCGGCTACCCGCCCAGAGGTCATGCCGATATGGGCCAGGACTGGGATGCCCGCATCGATGCCGCAGGGGCGACCCTGTCCGCGGCCGCCGAACCTGCGGTGCTGTACGTGGTCCTGCAGCGTTCCGGCCCTGATCCTGGGAGCGCACAAGGAACCCTGGTCCGGTACCACGACTCGCGCACGTCTTATCAGGTGACGGTTCAGACGAGCTACCTCGTCCGGGCGGAGCCGTGCGGGAATGACTCACCGCCCGGCGAACCCGCCGATCCGTCGGTCTGATCGGGACCGCCCGCTCGGGGTGGCAGGCCGGAGCCCGGCCCCGATCAGCCGCGCTGTCCGAGTTCCATCTTCGACAGCAGGGTCCTGGCCTGTTCGGCCGTGCCGGGCTGGCAGAGGACGTCGTACCGCTGGGCGACGACCTGGGAGGCCGAGGTGAAATCCCGTCGGCCCTTGGCCACCGAATACCCGAGGAAGCCCATCAGGGCCCCGAAGGCGGCACCGATCGCGGCACTGACCACGATGAGCACCAGGGTTCCGCCGGCGACGGTGGTGGAGAAGAGCCCCATCAGGATGCCGACGAAGACGCCGAACCAGGCGCCGGAGGCGGCGCTGGCAGCGGTCACCTTGCCGGCGGAGAGCCGGCCGGTCACCCGTTCGACCATCTGCAGGTCGGAGCCGACAATGGTCAGGTCCTCGACCTTGAAATCACCCTTGGTCAGGTGTTCGATCGCCGCCTGGGCCTGGGCGTAGGTCGGGTAGGCGGCCACCGCGAACCCGGTCGGCCGGGTCGGGACCTGCGGTACTTGGGCACCTGCGCGGGCCCGCATCGGTGACGTCACCGTCCCCACCTCCACTTTCTGTGTGTGCACTACATCTACGAGGGTCCCCCGTCGATACGTCGAACAGACGGGAGTCATGTGTGTGTCAGCTGACTTCATGGTTTCACAGCGCGGGCCTCCTCGGGTATCGAGTATCGCCAGGACGGGCAGGACGTACGATCGAGGCACGTGCGTGCGGTCGATCGCCCACGCCGCCGCCCGCCTCACCGAAAGTTCCCATGTCCGCACTCCGCGAAGCCGTCATGTCCGTCCTGGCTACCGTCAAGGATCCCGAGATCCGTCGTCCGATCACCGATCTCGGCATGGTGGACCGGGTCGAGATCTCCTCGACCGGACATGTCGACCTGACCGTGCTGCTGACGATCGCCGGCTGTCCGATGAAGGACACGATCACCCGGGACGTCACGGCTGCCGTCGAGTCGGTGCCCGGGGTGTCGGGTGTCACCCTGAGCCTGGTGCCGATGACGGACGACCAGCGCACCGCCCTGCGGGACGGCCTGCGTGGCGGCGCGACCAAGGAGATCCCCTTCGCCCGCCCGGATTCGCAGACCCGGGTCTACGCCATCGCCTCGGGCAAGGGTGGGGTCGGCAAGTCGACCGTGACCGTCAACCTGGCCGCCGCCCTCGCGGCGAAGGGTCTGAACGTGGGCATCCTCGACGCCGACGTCTACGGCTTCTCGATCCCCCGGATGATGGGTGTGACCGCCCGGCCGACCCGGATCAACGACATGATCCTGCCGCCCGTCTCCCACGGCGTGAAGATCATCAGTGTCGGGATGTTCGTCGAGGGCAACGCCGCAGTCGTCTGGCGTGGGCCGATGCTGCACCGCGCCCTGCAGCAGTTCCTCGCCGACGTGTTCTGGGGGGACCTGGACATCCTGCTGCTGGATCTGCCGCCGGGAACCGGTGACGTGGCGATCTCCACCGCCCAGCTGATCCCGAGCACCGAGATCCTGGTCGTCACCACCCCGCAGACCGCCGCGGCCGAGGTCGCCGAGCGGGCCGGGGCGATCGCCCTGCAGACCCGGCAGAAGGTGGTCGGGGTACTGGAGAACATGTCCGGGCTGACCCTGCCCGACGGCAGCACCCTCGACCTGTTCGGCAGTGGCGGCGGACAGATGGTCGCCGACTCGCTGACCCGCTCGACCGGTGGTCCGGTTCCGTTGCTGGGCAAGATCCCGTTGGAGATCGACCTGCGGACCGCCGGCGACGCCGGGGTTCCGCTGGTGCTGAGTGATCCGGCCTCGGCCTCGGCCACCGCGATCCTGGAGGTGGCGAGCCGGTTGGCCGCCCGTTCCCGGCCGCTGGCCGGTGTGTCCCTGGGGATCTCACCGGCCGCTCGCCGCTGACACCTTCCCGCTGACCGCGCTCCCTCCCGACGTTCGCGCAGTGAACAGCGAGCGCGATTGTCGGCACCGAGCGCGGATAGGCGGGGTTCGAGCGGCGAAAGCCGAAGGACTCAGGTGCCTTCAGGGTCGAAGGGGGGCCGCTCGCCCTCGGCCAGCGGCCGGCTGACCCGGCGCACCGGCTTGTCCATGTCGAGCAGGGTCCCCCGACCGGCGACGGCACCCGCTCCGCTGGACACCGCGGCAGCGGCATTGGCCCGCTCGCCCACTGACAGCTGCTCGGCGGTCTCCTCGGCCGGCGGACCGGACTTCTTGTCCAGACCCAGGAATCCGGTGACACCACCGGAGAACTCCTCGCCGAGGAGGTTCTTGCCGATCATCTTGCGGGGGTCCAGATCACGCAGTGACCGCAGCTCCTGGATCTCCTTGAGGGACTGCAGGTCCGCCACCTGACGACGGAGTTCATCCAGCTCGGGGCCGATCTCCTTACGCAGTTCCTCCTGCGCGCCGGCAGCCATGCTGCGCACCTTGGTGAGGGTCTCGGAGACCCACCGCACGGCCACCGGGATCCGTTCGGGGCCGAGCACAAAAATACCGACCACCAAGATGATGATGATCTCGCCCCAGCCCATACCGAACACCCGCGGTTACCTCCAGTTCGAGTACCACACAACGCTGAAGGATCAGCCTACCGGTGGAGCGGACGACCTCGTCGCCGACGTCACACGCACCCGTCGTTCGGATCCACGGGCCACAAGGACGGGCCGATCGACGATTCGGGTCCCCAGTGGTCGTATTTCGACCACTGGGGACCCGAATCGTCGAAACTACTGCTTGGCCGTGGTCACCGTGACAGTCATCGACCGCCCCTGACGGAGCAGCGAGACCTTCACCGCGGCCCCCACGTCCAGGGCCTGGACCGCCACCACCAACTCGTCCGCGTCCCGGACCGAGCGGTCGCCGACCTGGGTGATGACGTCACCCTCCTTGATCCCGGCGGCCGCGGCCGGCGAGTTCTCCCGTACGTTCTGGACCTGGGCGCCGTTCGTGGTGCCGTCGGTGGCCGACCGGGCGTCCACACCGATGGTCGCGTGGATGGCGGTCCCGGTCCGGATGATCTCCTGGGCCACCTCCTTCGCCATGTCGATCGGGATGGCGAAACCGAGTCCGATCGAACCGGAGGCACTGTCCCCCAGCGTCCGGATGGCCGTGTTGATCCCGACGATCGCACCCGAGCTGTCGACGAGGGCACCACCGGAGTTGCCCGGGTTGATCGCCGCGTCGGTCTGGATCGCGTCGATGACGGCGTTGGTGTCGGTTCCTTCACCTGCCAGTCGCACCGGCCGTCCCAGGGCCGAGACGATCCCGGAGGTGACGGTGCTCGCCAGCCCCAACGGCGAGCCGATCGCGATGACGGCATCCCCCACCGCCAGGTCCGCGCTGGAGCCCAGTTGGGCGACGGTCAGACCCTTGGCGTCCACCTTGACCACGGCCAGGTCCGTCAGCACATCACGGCCGACGATCTTGCCCGGCACCCGGGAGCCGTCGGCGAACACGACGAACAGCGCGGCGGAGGTGTCCGTCGCCGCCCCGGAGATGACGTGGTTGTTCGTCAGGATGTAACCGTCGGCATCGATGATGACCCCCGAACCGCTCTCCCCGCCGTCACCGATGGTGATCTCGAGGGACACCACCGCAGGGGTGACGCGCTGGGCGACGTCGGCGACACTGCCCACCGGCCGGTCCGCGCCCGGCACGACGGGGGCGATGCTGAACTCCGGATCGGTCAGTGCAGCCGGCATCCGGGAACCGGCGAACACCCCGATCCCCGCACCCAGGGCCCCGATCAGCAGGGCGATGACGGCGACGACCACCAGCGACCCCGGCCGTAGGCGGTGCTCGAAGATGGCCTGCCGCAGGCTGTATCGAACGGGGGGGCCGTCCTCCTCCGCGACCGGGGCGGCGGTGCCGATCGCCGGCGGACCGAGCGTGACGGGCGCGGCGGGGTCTCGCCAGGGATCGGCGGGTACCGCCTCCACCGGGGCCGGACCGGCCACCTCCGGTGCGCGCTGGAGCGAATCGGTGTGGTGATCGGGTCGGCCGAAGGCCTCGTTCAGCATGGCCGGAAGGGGTGGCGACCCGGTGGTCGCCCGTGGGTCGACGCCGGACGGGCGACGCGGATCGAAGGAAGATCCGACACCGGGCGGTCGCCCGAAGACGGCCCCTTCGGCGGGGTCGACCGGGGGGCGCCACAGGGGGCGCGGCGGGAGAATCGGCCGCTGCGG
Source organism: Nakamurella silvestris (assembly GCA_003576535.1). Classification (GTDB taxonomy): domain Bacteria; phylum Actinomycetota; class Actinomycetes; order Mycobacteriales; family Nakamurellaceae; genus Nakamurella; species Nakamurella silvestris. Next base: position 74,315 of record QXCQ01000209.1, read on the forward strand.
CTCGGGCACGGTCGCGTCGGTCATCTGGCTCTCTTTCCGGTACTGGTGCCGAGCACCGTGGCCGGGCAGGCAGCCTCCATTATTGCCTGAAGATCCTTCCGGCCGGTCGTGAGCGCGGGAAATACCCACGTCACCCGGCGGGGTGCGGATCCCGGGTGGTCAGGCGCGGTTGCCGGGATCCCGGCGGCCGGCCGGGCCGATCCCGCCGTTGGACATCGGGTGACCGACGGAACTGTCCTCGGGCACCGCCTTGCCCGCCCGGTTCGACCCCGTGGGAGCCGGGGCACCGTTCGAGGCGGTGCCGTTCGAGGCAACGGAGTGCGCGGCTCCGGCGTTGGAGGTACCCGCGCCGGCCGCCGGGGACGCCGCGCCGTTGGACCCCAGTCGCAGACGTTTGGCCCAACCACCACGGGTTTCCTGCTCCGCCGGCGCGGCGTCGCGGGACGTGACGTCGCGGGGGTTGACCTCGACCCGGATGCCCGAGGAGATCGGGGCCGCGATCGGGATCGAGCACAGGGTGGCCGCGAGGGAACCGGGCATCCGCGGCGCGCTGGCACTGCGCAGTGACTCGCGGGCGCTGGCCTGCTCGGCGACATGGGAACTGCACAGCCCGCAGCGGACCAGGTGGGCTGCCGCCCGCTGGTAGGCCGTCATGGACAGCTCGCCGTCGACGAAGGCGACAACCGTGTCCAGATTCAGGTGATCTTCGAAAAACCCACTCACACCAGTCCCGCTTCCAATGCCGGCGTCATGTTGCGACGGCGTTCCAGTCCAGCGCGCAGGGCCTGACGGCCCCGGTGGATCCGGCTGCGCACAGTGCCGAGTTTAACCCCGAGGGTCTGGCCGATCTCTTCGTAGGACAGCCCCTCGACATCACAGAGCACCACCGCGGCGCGGAACTCGGGCAGCAGCTCGTCCAGCGCGGCCTGCAGATCGGGGTCGAGGTTGGCGGCGTCGAAGGCCTGCTCGGGGGACGGCTCGCTGCCGGCGATGCGGTCGGTCTCCTCCGGCAGGGCCTCCATCCGGATGCGCTGGCGGCGACGGACCATGTCGAGGAACACGTTCGTGGTGATGCGGTGGATCCAGCCCTCGAAGGAACCGGGCTGGTAGGAGGAGAGGGAGCGGAACACCCGGATGAAGGTCTCCTGGGTGATGTCCTCGGCGTCGTGCTGGTTGCCGGCGAGGCGGTATGCCAGGCGGTAGACCCGGTCGCCGTGGTCGCGGACGATGTCGGCCCACGCGGGGGCGGTCCAGGTGGTTTCAGGTGCTTCGACGGCGGCCGGAACGGCCACGGATGCGCCACGAACTGGGCTGATGGATTGTCTCGCCGCGGACGGCAAGGGCAGGATCGACAGGGCACTCACCTCCAGGTGGTTGTATACATGTCAACTGCCGGGTATTCGCTGATTGTTCCCGTGGCGGGTGTGAGCCATCTGTGAATTCCGGCGGGGGAAGCAGGTGGATCGACGCCTCGCGGCGAGCCCTCCCGTCCCTCCCCTTGGAAGACGTCCGGGCGGCCTCCGGGTTGCCCGTCACCGCACGACGGTGAGCCTGCGTGATCATGGGTGTGAACACGGGTAACGTTCCTCACCGGTCGGAGTTCACACCCCCGCCCGCCCTACCCGTTCGGTCCGCCGTTTCCGGTCGTTCCGGCACCACCCTCGATGCAGCCGCACCAGGAGGCTTTCGGTGACATCCAGTCGTTCCTACGCTGAGTTCTTCCTGACGGAGGACGAGGCGGTCCTCGCCGCACGCGGCCGAGCGGCAGAACTGGACTGTGTGCCGATCGGTTCCGGCGGCGGTGCCGCCCTGCGCTTCCTGGCCGCGACGATCAACGCCCGGTCCGTCGTCGAGATCGGCACGGGGGCAGGCGTTTCGGCCCTGCACCTGCTGGCCGGCATGGCACCGGAGGGCATCCTGACCTCCATCGACACCGAAGCAGTGCACCAGCGGGCTGCGAAGAAGGCCTTCGCCGAGGCCGGCATCAGCCCTGGCCGGACCCGGCTGATCAACGGTCGCGCCCTGGACGTGCTGCCCCGGCTCACCGATGCGGCCTACGACCTGGTCTTCATCGATGCGGCGAAACTCGAGTACGGGAATTACGTCACCGAGGCGCTCCGGCTGCTGCGCCCCGGCGGGATCCTGGCCCTGGACAACGCCCTGTACCACGACCGGGTCGCCGACCCGACCCAGCGGGACGAGGCGACGGTGGCCATCCGCGAGGCCGGCCGGACCATCCGCGAGGACGAGAATCTGGTGCCGCTGCTGATCCCACTGAGCGACGGGTTGCTCGCAGCGGTCAAAAAGGGCTGAATCCCACTCTTGCCGCCAACTGGCCGTCCTGCGCACCCCTCTCGGGTCTAATGGACGGGTGCTCATACCTGGATCCTCTGCCCTGAAAACCCCCGGTGTCCGAGTTCGGCGGCGCTCCCCCCTGGTCAGCGCCTGCCTCCTCGCCGTCGCGGCCGGCCTCGCCTTCACCGGCTGCAGTACCGCCGCCGGGGTCGCCTCCGAGGTGACCGTGACCCAGACCAGGACACCACCGCCGGCGGTGACGGTGCAGAAGCCCTCGGCGGAGATCACGGTGCCGACGACGGACCCCTCGACCGCGGAGGGCTCGCCTGCCGATCCGGCCACCCCGGACGAGGTGACCACGGATCCGAGCACCACCACGACGACCACGTCATCCGGCGGGTCCTCCTCGACACCCGGATCGTCCACGGGAACCACCGGCTCGAAGACCACCGGCTCCTCCACCGGTACCGCTTCGACCTTTGACCCGCTGTCCCTGCCGGACGACCAGCCCGCCGACCCGGACACCCCCGGACCGGACAACGGCAAGAAGTGCGCCACCAACGACGCCTACGTCGACGAGGATCCCACCGGCCTGGAGCCGAACCTGATCCTTGCCTGGCGGGCGGTGGAGAAGGCCGCGAACGCCGACGGCGTCGTGGTGTGCCTCAACGACGGCAAGCGCAGCCGGGCGCAGCAGCAGGCGACCTTCGACGAGTACGTCGCCCAGTACGGGGAAGAGGTGGCCAAGCAGTACGTGTTGCCGCCGGACAAGTCGGCCCACGTGATCGGCAATGCGATCGACGTCCAGCCGGCGGCGGCCTTCAACTGGCTGATGAAAACCGATGGGGCCTTCGGACTCTGCCGCATCTACGACAACGAGCTGTGGCACTTCGAGTTCAAGAAGTCCTACGCGAGCACGGGGTGCCCGGCCCTGCTGCCGAACCCCCTCGGCTGAGCAGAGACAGCTGCGTTCCCGCGCAGGTTGTTGCTCCTCGCGCACGTAGTTACGTGCGCGAGGAGCAACAACCTGCGCGGGAACAACTGAACAGGGTCAGGCAGGTCCGAGGTGGACACCCTTGCCCACCACACAGATCCCGCCGGCGGTGACGGTGTACAGGGCCCGGTCGGCCTCCAGATCGACACCGATCCGCATCCCGTCCGGAACCACCACGTTCTTGTCCAGGATGGTGTTCTTCACCAAGGCGTTCCGCCCGATCCGCACACCCGGCATGATCACCGAGCCCTCGACCCTGGCCCCCACCTCGATGTGGACGTTCTCCGAGATCACCGACCGGGACACGTCCGCCCCGGAGATGATCGTTCCCGGGCCCACCATCGACTCCCGGCAGGAGCCGTTCTCGACGAACTTCGCCGGCGGCAGCGGGGCCGGCATCGAGAAGATCGGCCAGTCCGAGTTGTAGAGGTTGAAGATCGGGTGCACCGACACCAGGTCCATGTGGGCCTCGTGATAGGCGTCGAGAGTTCCGACGTCACGCCAGTAGCCACGATCCCGGTCGGTCGAACCCGGGACGTTGTTCCGGGAGAAGTCGTAGACGTTGGCCGTTCCCTTGTCCACGAAGTACGGGATGATGTTGCCACCCATGTCGTGCACACTCGACTCGTCGGCGGCGTCCTCCTTGAGGGCCTCGATCAACGCCTTGGTGCTGAAGACGTAGTTCCCCATCGACGCATACGAGACATTCGGGTCATCCGGAACCGTCGGCGGTTCGGCCGGCTTCTCCAGGAACTGGTCGATCTTGTGACCGTCCTGGGTCTGGATCACACCGAAGGCCGTCGCCTCGTGCCGCGGTACCCGGATACCGGCCACCGTCACATCCGCACCGGATTCGATGTGATCGGCCACCATCTGCGACGGATCCATCCGGTAGACGTGATCAGCCCCGAAAACCACGATGTACTCGGGGTTGTCGTCGTAGACCAGGTTCAGCGACTGCAGGATCGCATCGGCGCTGCCGGTGTACCACCGGGGACCCAGGCGCTGCTGTGCAGGCACCGGGGTGACGTAGTTGCCGAGCAACTGACTCATCCGCCAGGTCGTGGTGATGTGCCTGTCCAGTGAATGGGACTTGTACTGGGTCAGGACACAGATGCGCAGATACCCGGCGTTGACCAAGTTGGACAACACAAAATCCACCAGCCGAAAATTGCCACCGAATGGCACAGCCGGTTTCGCACGGTCGGCCGTCAGCGGCCACAGCCGCTTCCCCTCGCCGCCGGCCAGAACAATTCCCAGAACTCTCGGCTTAGCCACCATGTGCCAGACCTTAGCGTGTCCCAGACCACAATCGCCCGGCGGCACAGGCGAAGTCGGCAAATGTCGATCGACCTCACATCTTCGGCGGCCACCCGGCGCGCCGCCGCCACGCCGACCGGCTAGATTGCGCCCATGCGTATTGCCATCCTGACCCGTGAATTCCCGCCGGACATCTACGGAGGTGCCGGCGTCCACGTCGACTACCTCGTCCGTGACCTGCGTTCCCTGGTGGACGTCGACGTCCACGCCTTCGGCGAGAACCGGGACGACGCCGTCGGTCACGTCGCCGACCCGCGCCTGGCCGAGGCCAACCCGGCCCTGCAGACCCTGTCGATCGATCTGACGATGGCCGCGGACACCGCCGGCGCGCAGATCCTGCACTCCCACACCTGGTACGCCAACATGGCCGGCCACTGGGGCAAACTCCTGCACGGTGTCCCCCACGTCGTGACGGCCCATTCGTTGGAACCCAGAAGGCCGTGGAAGGCCGAACAGCTCGGTGGCGGGTACAGGGTCTCCTCCTGGGCCGAGAAGACGGCCTACGAGTCGGCCGATGCGATCATCGCCGTCTCCGACGGGATGCGCGGTGACATCCTCGACTGCTACCCGCAGCTGGACCCGGCGAAGGTGCACGTCATCCGCAACGGCATCGACACCCAGATCTACCAGCCGGTCGCCGACCGGTCCTTCCTCACCGAGAACGGCATCGACCTGGACGCCCCGATCGTGGCCTTCGTCGGCCGGATCACCCGCCAGAAGGGGGTCAAGCACCTGATCGCGGCGGCCCACCGGTTCGCCCCCGGTGCGCAGCTCGTCCTGTGCGCGGGGGCCCCGGACACCCCGGAGATCGCCGCCGAGACCGCTGCGGCCGTCGCCGAACTGCAGGCGGCCCGCCCCGGTGTCTTCTGGCTCGACGGGATGTTGACGCTGGACCAGGTCAAGCAGGTGCTGTCGGCCGCCGACGTGTTCTGCTGCCCGTCGGTCTACGAGCCCCTGGGCATCGTCAACCTCGAGGCGATGGCCTGCGAGTCGGCCGTCGTCGCCAGTGATGTCGGCGGTATCCCCGAGGTGGTCCAGGACGGGGTCACCGGGCTGCTGGTGCACTACGACCAGCAGGACACCGAGGCTTTCGAGAGGGATATCGCCGCGCGGGTGAACGAGGTCCTCGCCGATCCCGAGCGGGCCAGGGCGATGGCTCTGGCCGGACGGGCCCGGGCGGTCGAGTCCTTCTCGTGGAACGCCGTCGCCGGTCAGACCGTCGACCTGTACCGCAGCCTGCTCGACCAGCCCTCCTGACGGCCCGACCCCCGGTTCGCACAACAGAAAGATCCGGGTCGGTGCCGTTTCCACGGCACCGACCCGGATCCTGTACAACACTTCTCAACGCTGCGGACGCGGCCGTGTCCGACCGCCCGCCCACCCCTAGCTGACAACCGCTTTCAATGCGTCGCCCAAGGCTGATGCCTCATCGGCGGTGATCTCCACCACCAGTCGGCCACCGCCTTCGAGCGGGACACGCATGACGATGCCGCGGCCCTCCTTCGTTACCTCGAGAGGTCCATCCCCGGTACGGGGTTTCATGGCCGCCATGTGCGACTCCCTCCACCACAGTGTTCAACAGTTGGATCCAGCTCCGATCGACGCCCCGAAACGGGTCCGCCGACGGGCCCGCGCTGCGGCGGGCTCCTCATTCTCTCCCATCACAGGCCCAGTTGCCCAACCAGGGCCGTTGCCAGGAGTGTCCCGACCCACCCTCGGCACTGCGTAGAACCTCGATGGGGTACTCATGGAGGAGGTGACCACGATCGGACGAAGGCCGGGCCACCCCGGCGGAGCGGGCAGCCAGATTCGCCGGACCGACGGGAGGCCCCCGGCGGCAAAGGACTGCCTACCAACAAGTGTCGACATCGCATGTGCCGTCCGCCAACGACTGGAGCCACCGTGAGCCTGCAGCCATCGAACCCCTCCGACGACAGCGCCGTCGAGGTCGCACCCCCCTTGCTGACCCATTTCCGGGATGCGGTCCTGACCATCACCCTCAACCGCCCCGCCGCGTTCAACTCCTTCGATCTCACGCTCAAGGCCGCCCTGCTCGACACCTTGACCCGCGCGGCGGAGGACAACGAGGTGCGGGCCATCGTCCTGACCGGTGCCGGCCGCGCCTTCTGCGCGGGGCAGGACCTCAAGGAACACCTGCGCCTGGTGACCGAGGGCGACGGGCAACTCACCAACACCGTCTCCGGGTTCTACAACCCGTTGGCGATGCTCATCACCGGTATGCCGAAACCGGTGATCGCCGCGATCAACGGTGTCGCAGCCGGCGCGGGAGCGGGGATGGCCTTCGCCTGCGATCTGCGGATCGCGGCCGAATCGGCGAGTTTCACCATGGCCTTCGCCGGTGCCGGCCTGTCGGCGGACACCGGGGCCTCCTACACCCTCCCCCGATTGATCGGCAGCGGACGCACCCTCGAACTGATGCTGACCGGCGAACGGGTGGATGCGGCGACCGCCGAGCGGATCGGGATGGTCTCCTCGGTGGTCCCCGACGCCGAACTGGCCGACCGGGCCCAGGAACTGGCGGCGAAACTCGCCGCCGGCCCCACCGCCGCCTTCGCCTGGATCAAGGCCTCCGTCCGCACCGGGCAGGACTCCGACCTGCCCACCACCCTGGCCTTCGAGAACGAGGCCCAGATCGCCTGTTTCGCCTCGGCCGACCACCGCGAGGGCATGCAGGCCTTCGTGGACAAACGGGCGGCGGTCTTCCTCGGCCGGTGACGGGACCGCCGGTGACGGGACCGCCGGTGGCCGGACCACCCGCAACCGCGTGTTCGCTGGTGCCCGGCAACGCTGCTGCCGGGTATCGCTGAGGGCGAAGTCCGACGGTGTGTGGGTGTGCATGCGGTCACGTACCCTGGAAACCGTGGGACCACTAGGAGAAATCTTCAATCCAGGTATGCGGCACGAGATCGAGGAGCGCCGCTCCAAGGAGCTGCGCCGCGAAGAAGAGGGCAACGCCACCAAGGGCGGCCTTCGGATCGATCTGGAATCCGGCTTCGTGCACATCGTCGCCGAGGGTTCGGCCGCGGAGACCGCAGCTGCTGAGCGCGCTGCTGTCGAGGACGCTGCCCCCGAGGCCGACGACGCTGCCGCTGCCGCTGCCGCTGCCGAGGACAAGTAACCACCCTGTTCCCGCGCACCGTATCGGGATCGGCGCACTCTGCAGGGTGCGCGGATACGTGAACGGTGCGCGGGAACAGCGGGTTCAGGGGTTTCAGCGGGCCCCGGCCCGCCAGCACTCAAGGATGTGGTCGTCGACCATGCCGGTCGCCTGCATCAACGCATAGGACGTGGTGGGGCCGACGAAGGCGAATCCGGCCTTCTTCAGGGCCTTGGCCAATACCGTCGATTCCGCCGTCACCGCCGGGACGTCACCGAGGGAGCGCGGGCGATCCGCAGCGGCCCGCGGTTCGGGCGCGTAGGACCACAAAAAAGCATCCAGCCCCCCGTCGAGCTGCTGTGCGGCACGGGCGTTCGTGACGGCCGCGTTGATCTTCGCGCGGTTGCGCACGATCCCGGCGTCGGCCATCAAACGCTCGACATCACGTTCGTCGAACTCGGCGACCCGATCGATCCGGAAACCGGCGAAGGCCGCCCGGAAGTTCTCCCGTTTGCGCAGGATCGTGATCCAGCTCAACCCGGATTGGAAGGCCTCCAGGCACACCCGCTCGAACAAGGCATCGTCACCATGTCGAGGGACCCCCCATTCCTCGTCGTGGTAGGCGATGTAGTCCGGCGCACTCACGGCCCAGCCGCACCGGCCCCGGCCGTCCGGGGCGATCACCGCAGGGCTCACAGCACCTCGCTCATCTCAGAACACACAACCCACGACACACATCTTGCGGCGCTCCCACCGGGCGCACACTCACTTCAGGACACGGCCCAACCGGCGCAGCGACGCGCCGAGACCCCAGCGCACCGCCGGCTTGACGAAAATCCAGCCGAAACGACCCAGCAGGCCCAGCGGCAGATCCACCAGCTCGGTCCAACTGACCGTCGATCCCGTTCCCCGGGCATCAACGGTGAACACCCCGTCACCCTTCACCACCTTGCCGTGGTGGGAGACCACCCAGCGTCGTGGCGGGTCGTACTCGGTGACGGTCATCAGATCGAGGAATCCCACTCCGAGCAGCCCGGTGAAGGCCACCAGGCGGGATCCCACCTCAGGACAAGGAACGGCGCCGTCGACCGGGAAGGTCTCGGTCGCCAGGATCCAACGTCCCTGCCCGGCCGCGTCGGCCATTTCGGCGAAGGCCACCTCCGGGGCGGCGTCCACGTCGACCGAGGCGGTGACCGAGACCCTGCTCATCGCTGGTCGGAACCGGCCGTCGGGGCTTCCGGCGGCACCCCGTCGGCAACGGACGGACCGTCGTGGGAACCATCCGCGGAAGGTGAGGCCTGGACGGAAGCGCTGACGGTGTCCGCAGCACCGGCGGGTGTCCCGCCGTTCTCCCGCCAAAGATCCTCATCCTCGGCTCGGTCCTTGGTCAGCGACACCGAACCCGCCGGCGAGCCGAAGGCGGGTTCGATGCCCAGGGCACGCTCGAGTTCGGCGACCCGCTCACGGGTGCGTTCCAACTCTCCGGCCAGCCGCTCCAGTGTCCAGTCGACATCCGACATCCGGTAGCCGCGCAGGGCCAGGGAGAAACGGACGGCCTGGACATCACTGCCGCGAATGTCCTTCGCCGGCAGCTGAGCGGGCGAGGTGCGGGCAGCCAGCGCAGGGAGTTGCTCCCCCCGGCCGAAGAAGACCATGGCGACCACAAAAACGATTCCGCCGATGATGGCGGCGAACACGAGGTAGAGCAGGACCGTTGTCACCCTCCGATGGTGCCATGTGCGTCGTGATCTTCCACCCCTGGCTCCCCGATCGGCCCTATTTTTCCCCTCACCCGGGGTCTGTACCTCTGCTCACCGGCGTCGCAGGCTCTGCAGTCAGGGGCTCCGCCGCCGAGGGCTCTACCATCACGGGCTCCGCCGCCGAGGGCTCTGCACCCATGGGCTCCGCAGCCGAGGGCTCTGCCGTCACGGGCTCCGCCGCCGAGGGCTCTGCGCTCATGGGCTCCGCCGCCGAGGGCTCTACCACCACGGGCTCCGCCGCCGAGGGCTCTACCATCACGGGCTCCGCCGCCGAGGGCTCTGCCGTCGCCGATTCGACCAACGCGGTCAGCCCGTCCAGGTCGAGCAGGTCGACCGGGGCCACCGTCTGCCCGGCCGAGACGTAGTGGAACACCGCACGCACCGATTCCAGCGGAGCCCCCACCAACTGGGCCCAGGCCAACCGATAGGCGGCCAGCTGCACGGACAGGGCACCGGCCCTGGCCGCCGCAGGAGGCCGCCCGGTCTTCCAATCGACCACGGTCCAGCCTCCGTCGGGGTCGGCGAAAACCGCATCCATCCGCCCCCGGATCGGCACCGACCCGACCCGCATCGCGAACGGGACCTCCAACGCATGAGGGCTCCGCATCGCCCAGGCGGACCGCTGGAACTGGGCCTGCAGTTGTTCCAGATCGGCATCCGGATCGGCGTCCTGATCCTCCGCCCCCGGCAGGTCGGTCACATCCACCAGCGCATCACCGGTGTAGTAGGTCTCCAACCAGCTGTGGAAGGCGGTCCCGCGCCGGGCGTGGGGTGCGGGCCGCGCCGGCAACGGTCGACGGATCCGTCGGGCCAGTTCGTCCGGGTCCTCCGCGAGGGTGACGAGGGAGGACACCGACAAGGCCTCGGGAAGGTCGACCTCGATCCGGGTGTTCCGAGCGGTCTCCCGCTCGGCCAGCAGGGCGGCGACATCAGCGCGCCACCCGAAGGGGTCCGCCGCAACGTCCGGGACAGCATCCGGGGCATCGGCCGTGCCCTGGTCGCCGCCGTCCAGGGCAGTGTTGTCCAGTGCAGCGTCATCCTGGGCAGAGTCATCCAGAGCAGCGTCATC
>QXCQ01000209.1:84958-118869 GCA_003576535.1 Nakamurella silvestris
GGCCGAGTCGTCCAGGGCCGAGTCGTCCAGAGCAGCGTTATCCAGGGCCGCGTCATCCTGTGCCGAGTCGTCCAGGGCAGCGTCGTCCAGGGCAGCGTCGTCCAGGGCCCCGACCGCATCCCCGTGATCGGTGACGACCCCCGCGTCCGGCGACCCGTTCCTCCGGTGCTCGGACAGCCGCTCACCCACCGCAGCCGCACCCGCCAGAACCTGCGCGCGCCGTGCGCCGAGGGCATCGATCGGCCAGGTTGCCGTCCGAGGACGGGTGAGCAGCGGGTTGGTCTCCTCCGGTCCCGGTGCCTCCACCCACATCGACGGTTCGGCGATCGAGGAGGCCGCTGCCGCGAGTTCGAGGAAGAACGCACTCGGCCCCCGCGCCTTGCTCGCCGAGCCGGTGAAGTAATGGCTGCCGAAGATCAGTTCCTCCTCGGCCCGGGTGACCGCGACGTAGAGCAGCCTCCGTTCCTCGGCCAGCCCGGCCGCGGACCAGTCCGACCGGTGGGCCTCGATGGCGGTGCCGATCTCCTTCTGGTCCATCCCGGGGTCGAGCCGCAGGCCGGGGATGTCGTCGACGTCACCGCGGAGAGATGGCGGGAGTTGCTCGTCATCGGTGAGCCAGGTGGTCCCCTTGCCGCCCGGGAACACCTTGTCGGCCAGATGTGGCACCGCCACCAGCTCCCATTCCAGTCCCTTGGCCGCGTGCACAGTCAGGATCTGCACCGCACCTTCGACCTGTTGGACCTCGCCGGGGGCCAGACCCTTCTCCGCCGCCACCGCCACCTGGAGGTAGTCCAGCAGGTCGGCGGGCCCGGTCGAGCCTGCGCCGCCGGCGAACTCGGCGACCTCGTCGGCGAAGGCATCCAGATGGGCACGGCCGGGACCGTCGGCGAGCAGGACCTCGACATCCAGACCCAGGGTGCGTTCGATGTCGGCGACCAGTTCGGGCAGCGGGTGATCCACCCGCTGACGGAGCCTGCGCAGCTCCGCTTCCAGTGCCTGGACCCGGCGGTAACCCTCCTCCGAGTAGTCGCCGGGCTCGCCGGGGTCGGCGATCGCATCGACGAGCGAGGCGGAGGTGATGTCCTCCCCGGAGCCGGCCTCGGCCATGGCCGATCGGACGGAGGCCAGACCCGAGTCCGTCGGTGCCGCCGCGGAGGCGGACACCGCGAGCAGCCGGGCCCGCCGGTGCAGTGCCGCGAGATCGGCGAGGCCGAGGTTCCAACGAGCACCGGTGAGCAGCCGGACCGCTGCGTCCCCGGCCCCCGGGTCGACGAGAACCCGCAGGGCCGACACCAGGTCGACGATCTCCGGTTCGGCGAGCAGTCCACCGAGGCCGGACACCTCCACCGGAAGCCCATGGGATCGGAGCAGCTCGGCCACCGGGGCCATGTCCGCACGGCGACGCAGCAGGACGGCGGTGGTCGGGGCGGGTCTGCCGTCCTCGGCGGCCTGTTTCCAGGCACCGGCGATCTCGGCGGCGATGAAGGCGTCCTCGTCCTCGACGGTGTGGAAGAGGCCGTACCGGACCCTTCCGGCTGCCGCTCCCGGGCGTGGGGCCAGGGTGGCCACCCGGACCGGGGCGGCCCGCACCGGCTCGGAGATCCGGTTCGCCACGGCGAGCACGGACACCGGGTTGCGGAAGCTGGTCAGCAGGTCCGACCTGGCGGCCGGTCCGCCGCGCCGCCGGGGGAAATCGGTGACGAAATGCGGCAGGTTCGATGCGGAGGCACCACGCCAGGAGTAGATGGACTGGACCGGATCCCCCACGGCGGTCACCGGATGGCCCCGCCCGGTGGATCCGGCGCCGAACAGTTGACTCAGCAGCACCCGTTGGGCGTGTCCGGTGTCCTGGTACTCGTCCAGCAGCACGACCCGGAAGCGGTCGCGCAGGTTCTCCCCCACCCGTGGGTGGTTGCGGGCGAGAGTGGCCGCCAACATCATCTGATCGCCGAAGTCGATGGTGCCGTCCCGCAGCTTCTGCTGGGAGAAGGCCCGGACCAGCGGGAGGATCGCCAACCGGTCGGTCAGTCGCCGGACCGGGGTGGCCAGGGTGCTGTGCAGGTCACCCCGTTGGCGCGCGGCAGGCGGGGCGTCCCGGATCTGCGCAAGGACGTCGAGCAAGGTCTCGGACAGTTCGTCCACCGTGCGCAGGTGGTCGGACAAGGACGAGGCAACATCCAGCACCCTGGAGGTGACCTGGTCCGGGCTCAGATCGGTGTCGAGATCCCCGTCCCACCGTTGGACGACGGACCGGGCGAGCCGCCAGGCAGCGGTCGGTGTCAGCACCCGCGCCCCGGAATCGACACCGACGAGCGGGCCGTACTCCGAGATCACCCGACCTCCGAAAGCATGGTAGGTGGAGACGACCGGTTCGACTCCCTGGATCATCTCGCGGGTGGCGGGGTCCACCCCCGCCGACCGGCCCAATGTGCCCAGCCTGGTGCGGATGCGGTCGGACAGCTGACCGGCGGCTTTCCGGGTGAAGGTGAGGCCGAGGATCTGGTCGGGACGCACCAGACCGTTGGCGACCAGGTACACCACCCGGGCGGCCATGGTCTCGGTTTTTCCCGAGCCCGCGCCCGCGACCACCAGCAGCGGCTCCAGCGGGGATTCGATCACCGCTGCCTGCTCCGGGGTCGGAGGGTGTGCCTGACCGAGCAACCTGGCCAGTTCGACGGCCGTCACCTTCATCGTGGGACCTGCCGGCCCTCGTCCCGGAGCGGACAGCTGCTGCGGACCGGGCAGGAAGGACAGAACTTGTTCTCCGACGCGGTCTGGACGGCCGACCCGAGTTTCTCCGCGGCCTGACGGATCGCGCCCAGCCAGACGGTCCGGTCCTGTACCCCGAGGCCGTCCTGGTGCAGCACGGCAGGGCTGCCCGAGCGCAGATAGACCAGATCCGCACCTCCGGGCTCGGTCGAGGTCCCCGGGAAGCCACCGAGGGAGGCGGCAACCTGGTAGGCCGCGAGCTGGGCGTGTTCCTGGGCCTCGGCCCGGCTCGCCTTGGTGGCACCGGTTTTGAAGTCCACCACCACCGCACGGCCGTGCTCGTCACGACTGACCCAGTCGACCCGGCCGGCCAACCGGATCTCCGGCTGGTCGGAGTCCGCCGCGGGATCCGGTGGGATGGCGACGTCGACGGCGATCTCCGAACCGAGCAGTTCCTCCCCGGCCGGCCGGCCTGCGATCCACTGCTGGGCGGCACCGAGCATCCGCCCGGCCAGCCGCCTGCTGCGCTCACGGAGCCACGGCGGCAGATGCGGCTGTCCGTCGATGAAGCGGTCCAGTTCGGTCCGCAGCTCCTCCTCGGGCACCCCCAGGGCCAGGCCGTGGGCCAGAGCGTGCACCAACACACCTTCCAACTGCGCCTGGCCGCTCTCGGCCCGGCCACCGCTGCGTTCGAGGACGGCGCGCAGGCCGCACCGGTGCAGGGATTCCACCATGGACGGCGACACCTTGATCGCCGTGGCACCGGCCACCGGCGAGCCCTCCGTGGACAGGCCCAGGGCCCCCCACCAGTTCGCCGGATCGGCGCTGCGCACCCCCGCGTGGGCCAACACGGACAGCTGCTCGGCGGCTTCGGCTGCGGTCCTGGGGTCGATGTCCGGGTCGCAGGCCGCGCGTCGGAGATCGGCGATCAGTTCGGCGGGGTTGAGCCCACGGTGCACCTTCCCGTCGCTGCGGATCGGTGCGCCGACGGGCAGTTCCTCCGTACCGGCCAGCTCGTACAGGAAACGGGACGGGCGGGTGTCGGCGTTCTCCACCGCCGTGACCAGCAGATCCCCGCGGGCCCTGGTCGCCGCCACGTAGAAGAGCCGACGCTCGTCGGCCAGCCGGGCCGCGGTGTCCGGACCGGCATCGGTGACCCCGGCCGCAGCATCCAGCAGGGAGTCGACCCCGAGCAGATTGCCCTGCTGGCGCAGATTCGGCCAGGTGCCCTCGGCGGCACCGGCGACCACGACGAACTCCCACTCCAGGCCCTTGGAGGAATGAGCCGACAGGACCTGGACCGCGTCGGTCCGCATCCCTGCACCGGCCGCCGCATCCCCCCAGGGGGTCCGCGCACGGAAGTAGTCGACAAAGGCGGCGAGCCCGGCTCCGGGGAACAGATCGGCGTGGTCGGCGGCACCGGCGAACAGGTTGACCACTCCGTCGAGCGCGGCGTCCGCCCGCTGGCCCAGCCTGCCGCCACGCAGGGCAAGGTGGACGAGTTCGGTCTCCAGCCCGGTCCGTTGCCAGAGGTCCCAGAGCACCTGCTCGGCCTCGGCCTGCGGCCCGTGGCCGATGACCAGCGCGAACAGCCCTGCCACCTGGGCAAGCGGTCGCCGCAGGTCCTCCGGGAGGCCCGGCGGCAGCGGGGCACCGAGCAGCACCGCGGCTAGCAGATCCGCACTGCTGCCCTCCTGCGGCCGGGCGGCCTTGAGCGCCCGGCGCAGACGACGCAGGTTGACCCCGTCCACCCCACCCAGCGGGGAGGACATCAGATCGAGAGCCAGCGCGGCCGTCATCGCCGTCGGGTCGACCGACGCCTGCAGCACCGACATCATGGCCTCGACCGTCGGATCCCCCTCCGACGCCTCCTCGACCCTGGTGGTGAGCGGGATCCCCGCAGTGGCGAAGGAGCGCCTCAGTATCGGCAGGGCGGCACTCGGCGAGCGGACCAGGACGGCCATCTGCCCCCAGCCGAGACCCTGTTGCAGGTGTGCGCGACGGAGCCGGTCCGCCAGGTAGTTCGCCTCGGCCGCCGGTGAGGGGAACAGCCTGACCTCCACCCGACCGCCGTCCCCCGGCCCGGCCGGTGCCAGGTTGCGGTGGTCGTTGGTTCCCGGCAGCAGGGCGGCCACCCGGCGGCTGGCGGCGGCGATCACCGGAGCCATCCGGCGGCCGACGGAGAGGCTGACGGTCCGATCGACCTGTACATCACGCATGGCCATCGGATCGGAACCGCGGAAGGCGTAGATGGACTGGTCCGGGTCCCCGACCACCACGAGTTCGTCGGCTCCGGTGGCCAGGAGCTCGATGAGTTTCGCCTGGGCCGGGTCGACGTCCTGGTACTCGTCCACGAAGATCCGACGGGTGCGTCGCTGCTCTCGCGCCAAGGTCTCGTCGTCGCGGAGCTGCGCCAGGGCGGCCCCCATCAGCTCGGCCTGGTCCAGCGCCGGACCCATCCGGCCGACGGAGGTCCGCAGGTCCACCACGTCCGGGTACTCCCGCGCGAACTCGGCCAGCGCCATCCATTCCGGCCGGCCCATCCGCCGACCGAGCTGCTTCATCCGGCCCGGCGAGATGTTCCGTTCGATGCATCGGGCCAGCAGGTCACGCACCTCCGCCGCGAACCCCGGCAAGGGCAGGGCCTGGTGCAGGAACTCCGGCCACGGTCCGCCGCCGTCCTCGTGGTGCCCCAGCAGCAGTTCCCGGATCATCACGTCGGACTCGGCGGCGCCGAGCAGGCGTGGCGGCGGTTCGCCCTTGCGGACTGCCTGGTTGCGCAGCAAGGAGTAGGCGTAGGAGTGCAGCGTCCGCACCATCGGCTCCCGGGTGATCAGCCCGAGGCGACCGACCAGACGGGAACTCAGCTCGGCCGAGGCACGCCGGGAGAAGGTCAGGACCAGGATCTGGGAGGGATCGACACCGCGGTTGTCGATCCGATCGGCCACCGCCGAGATCAGTGTCGCGGTTTTCCCGGTGCCCGGCCCGGCCAGGACCCGCAGTCGCGGCGAGGTGTTGGTGACGACGTCGAGCTGTTCCGGGGTCAGGTCGAGCCCGGCCGGCGGTCCCGCCGCCCCCCGGAGCACAAAACGCCGTCCCTGTTCCATATCCGGCATCACATCACGGCCCACCGACAGTCCCCGGGGTCGGCGGCGCGGGTCCCGGGTGAGACACCGGGCACAATCACGGTATGGACATGGAACTGGCCCATCGGATGCTGGAAGTGGTGGCCACCATCCCGCAGGGGAAGGTCGCCACCTACGGCGACGTCGCCGCCCGGGCCGGCAGCCCGTCGCCTCGGTTGGCCGGGCGGGTGCTGGCCGAGCTCGCCGACAAGGACACCCCCTGGTACCGCGTGCTGCGGGCCAACGGCACCCCGGCGCCGGGGATCGCCGAACGACAGCTCCGGCTGCTGGCCGCGGAAGGGGTCGGCTCGACGAACGGCCGGGTCGACCTGCGTCGTCATCGCTGGCAGGACTGACCGGAGCCCTCCGGAGTGCGCGGACCACGGGTGCGCGCCCCACGGTTGTGCACATCGCCCGGATCCGTCCACAGTGCGCAGATCCGCTCCGGCGGGACGGCTCGACGGACGGAGACTTCGGGCATGACAACTACTCCCACGGACGACGAACCGATCCGTATCAGCAGCATCACCGAGATGATCACCGCGACGCCCTACATCCTGGGTTTCCGGCCCACCGAGAGTGTGGTGCTCATCTGCCTCCGGGACGGTCGGCTGGGGCCGATCGTCCGTCTTGACCTTCCGCCGGAGAGAGCCCGCAGGGTCACCAACCAGCAGGTGGCCGCCCAGCTCGCGGAACAGGCGACCCGGCACGCCGACACCGTCCTGGTGCTGGTCTACACCGATCGGTCCGACCGGACCCGGCCGGCCGCCGGCCTCCCGCCCGGAGCGACCGCACCGGCCGGAGCGGTGGCGAAGAGGCTGCCGGCCTCACGGTTGATCACCGAGCTCACCCGGGAGCTGCGGTCGGCCCGGATCGGCGAGTGGGATGCCGCCCTGGTCCGGGACGGCCGGTGGTCCTCCTACTACGCGATCGACGGTGGCTCCGAACCCCTCCCCGGACCTGGACCCGAGGACGAACCGGGGGCCAGGACGGCCCTCCACGAGGGTCTCGCCGGGCGCGAACCGGCCGGGAGCCGTCGCGAACTCGCCGCCACGGTCGACGGCCCGGCGGGCGCCGTCGCCGATGACCGCCGTGGGCTGATCACCGATGCCCTGCTGTGGTGGACCGGCCCAGGGCTGCTGCCGCGAACCGCCGCGGAGGTGACGGCAGCGGTCGAGAAACTCGGTGCCCGGATCGAGGACGGGGTGGCGGCGACGGCTCGGGGACGGACGACATCCGATCGGGTCAACGCCCAGATCGTCGCCGGTCTGCTCCAGCACGACCTCCGCGACGAGATCCTCCACTGGTGCCTGCGGGGCAGCACGGATTCGCTCGTCCCGTACCTGTCCGCCCTGCTGGACTGGACCCCGGACCCGGCCGCCGCCGAGATCGCCACGGTGCTCGCGTTGTGCGCCTACCGGAGCGGGAACGGGCCCCTGGCGGTCATCGCCCTCGAACGCGGGCTCGAAGCCGATCCACGCCACCGCCTGTCGAAATTGATGTTGAAGTTCTTCGCCGCCGGACCGGAGCCGGCCGAACTCGACCGGTTGCTCCCGCGGGACGAGCAGCGCTCCCAGGAATGGGTCAATCGAGACAGGGCTGGATGATCTCCGCGGCAGACAGGACGTTGACCAGTGACTCGGAGGTGGTCCGCGGATGGGCCAGACTCACGGCAAGGCGGAACAGGACCGCGCGGCGGAGCACCTGGCTCCACTCCGGCAGATGGCTCCAGTTCTCCAACAGGTCCGCACCCGCCCCACCCCAGGAGAGGGCGTCGACGACGACCACGGCCGCCGCCCACTCGGGCGGACGCCAGAACGGCACCAGGTCGACGACGGCCGGAGGGGCGGACCCGGCGAAGAGAACGTTCCCGAACAGGTCACCGTGCACCACCTGGTGCCGGAGGTCGATCGGCCGACGGCCGGCCACCAGCCCGGCGAAAAGCCTTCCGCCGTGCCCGGAATCGAAGTCCGTGGCCACGATGGCCTCGTCACCCCAGGAGACCCGGTCGGCCCAGGAGTACAGGTCGGTCCGGCTGGTCAGGAACCTAGGTTTCGGCACATCGGCCAGGCATCGGTGCAGGTCGCCTGCGGTGGTGATGATCTCGTCGAACCGGGGAGCAGGACGGCCGGAGACGAAACGCTGGGCCGACCAGCCGCCGACCACCCAGCGTCCGTCGGAGGATCTGATCGGCCGGGCGATCCGGAGTTTCTCGACCCGGAGCTGATCGAAGGTGGAGGCCAGCCAGGCGGTCTGCGCCGCATCACGACTGGGTTTGAGGACGATGTCACCGGTCCGCCAGCACCCGCCGCCGTCACCGAGCCGGACGAGTTCACCGTCCGACACACCGAATCCCGCCAGTACATGGTCGGGGGGCGGCGGCGTCACACCTGGTGACGCTACCGGTGTCGGTGGTCCGGGCTCTGCACCGGTCCCTCCGTGTCGTGATCACGGCCGTGCCCGCCGTCGGGCGCGAGCCGCCGCCCGGGTCGTCATCGACCCCCGCGCGCGGCGAGCTCCTGCCAGGCGAGGATGCCGCCGTCCAGCTGACGTACCCCGGTGAGCCCGGCGGCCCTCAGCTCGTCGACGGCGCGGGCCGACCTGGCCCCCGAGGCGCAGTAGAGGATCACCTCCGGGTGGCCCCCGATCAGTTCGAGGGCACCGGCGGAGGTGATTCCGTCGAGCGGGATCAACACCGAGCCCTCGATGGCCCCCCGGGCGTGCTCCCAGGGTTCGCGCACGTCCACCAGCAGCACCGGTGTCCCGTCGGCGACCAGGGAGGCCAGTTCGGTGGCACCCACCAGCCCGGCGGGCGGAAGCACACCGCAGAAGGCCTCGTAGTCGACCAGCCCGGTGATCGGCAGGGCATCCGGATCCGGCCGGACCGAGATCGTGCGAAAGGTCAGGGCCAGGGCGTCGTAGAACAGGATGCGGCCGAGCAGGGTGTCGCCGGCACCGCAGATCAGTTTGACCGCCTCGGTCGCCATGATCGAGCCGATCACCCCGCACAACACCCCGAGGACACCGCCGGTGGCACAGGAGGGCACCGATCCGGGCGGGGGTGGTGTCGGGAACACATCTCGGTACTGCGGCCCGTGCGCGGCCCAGAAGACACTGGCCTGTCCCTCGAAGCCGAGGATGGACCCCCAGACCAGGGGCAGGCCGAGCAGCGCACAGACATCGTTGACGAGATAGCGGGTGGGGAAGTTGTCCGTGCCGTCCAGGACCAGGTCGTAGCCGGCGCAGATCCGCTCGGCGTTGGCGGCCGTCAACCGCTCCTGGTGCTCGACCACCGTCACATCCGGGTTGACCGCGCCCACCGATTCGGCGGCCGAGGTGGTTTTGGGACGACCGACGTCCGCGCTGCCGTGCAGGATCTGTCGGTGCAGGTTGGAGACCTCGACCAGGTCGGGATCGATGATCCCGATGGTGCCGACCCCGGCGGCCGCCAGGTACAGCAGGATCGGCGACCCCAGCCCGCCCGCGCCGACCACCAACACCCGAGAGGCCAGGAGCCGGCGCTGTCCGAGGTCCCCGACAGCGGGCAGGAGCAGATGGCGGGAGTAGCGGAGCTGCTGGGCCGGGGTGAGTTCGGCACCCGGCTCCGTCAGCGGTGGCAGTGAGGTGGGCACGGGTCCAGTCTCCCCCCCTCTCCGCCCGACCCTGCGTTCACCTCCCGCGCATCGTCCCGGGGTTCGCGCAGTCTGCAGGGTGCGCCGATCCCGGAACGGTGCGCGGGAACGAAGGGATCATTTGCTGTGAACTCTTCGCCCCATCTAATTGTTGAGAAGTTTCTATAACAAAAGCGAAAATTCGCGACCGTATCGAGGGAATTCACCGCACACCTGTCGCGCCACGCGGTGCGGATCTCACCCCTGGACAAGCGCGCCCGCACCTGCCTACACTGCCCCTCACCTGCAGGTTTTAGTCAGGATCTATCGAGTACTCAGTCGGCTGATCTCCCCAGCGATCACGCGCCGACCGATGCTGTACGGAAACACGACCTGGACTCCGATTCAGGTGTCAGAGCGACAATTCGATGCGCGAATCACATGGCAGGACAAATTTCCCCAGTTCACATCCGAGGTGAGAGATCCGGCACGGATTCATCACCACCCCTTCCGGATACAAGGCGGTTGATCCATGCGCGACAACGTCATCCGAGGTCGGCTCCTGGTGTCACCCCGATCGCCCCGGGATCGAGCGCGTCCACACCTGGACGGGCGCGCTCGTCCGAGGGTTCGCCGCATCCCTCTCGTTGTCGTCGTGGTGACGTGGGCGTCCGTCGCCGTCGGTTGCGCCGCGACGCCCCCGCGGGATTCGGCGGACGGGACCGCCTCGTCCGGTGCCGTCATCCCGGTGTCGACGCCGGGGGTGACGAACTCGGTCGCAGAGCCGCTGACAATCGTTCCGGTGGGCCGGTCCGGCCTGAAGGTGAGCGGGACCGTCACCCTCGGGGCACCGTCTGCGGGGGCCGTCTGGACGCACAGCCCCGTCGACACGCTGGATCTCATGCAGCGGTCGGCCGGTCGGCTGCACACCTGGCTCGACGCGGCCTCTGATGTCCGGCTCTATCTGGGCAGTCTGCCGCCTGACCAGGCCAGCGACCTGAGCACCACGGACGTCGTGTACCTGCGGCTGTCCCGGGGGACGACCTGCACAGCCGACGGGGTGGCCGGCCGGTCGGTCGAGCCGACTCCGGTTGCCTGCACCATCGGTGTGCTGGTCCGGGCGAGTGACGGCAGCGGCCTGGAGACCGTCGAAGGGGCGTACTGACCCCCTGTTCCCGCGCACCGTTCCGGGATCGGCGCACGCTGCAGGGTGCGCCGATCCGTGAACGGTGCGCGGGAACGAAGGGAGATCAGTTGCCGGAGGTGGGATTGCCCTGGCCGCCGAGGGGGTCCGGCCACGGGTTCGGCTTGCAGACCTTGCCGTCGAGCGGGATCGTCTGCGGATCGAGCTGGGTCAGATCGTCGTTGGCGACGCTCCACGACTGCTGCATCATGATCGGCGCGAGACCACCGTTCTCCGCACAGGGCTGGTGACCGAAGCCCAGGGCATGGCCGACCTCGTGGTTGATCGCATAGCGCCGGTAGGAACCGATGTCGCCGGTGTAGGACACCGCGCCCCGCACCCAGCGTGCGTCGTTGATCAGCACCCGGCCCGCGCTGCTGTTGTAGCAGGAGGCCTCCAGTTTGATGTCGTAGCCGCACAGCTCACGGATCGTCATCTGGCTGGTCAGGGTGACCATGAAATCAGGGTTGTCGCTCGGCGCGACCCGCTGCAGGGAGAAGTCCCCCATCAACGGTGAGGTCCAGCTCCGCGCATCGTCCAGGGTGGTGTCGACGAAATCGGCGAACGCCTTGTCGCCGCCGTCGACGGTGACCCCGTCCTCGATCTCGACGGCGTAGGTGCGCAGGTCCGAGCCCTTGCCCACACGTTTGGTGGTCCCCGGGACGACCCGGTAGGACTTGTCGCCGGCCTTGGTGAAGTCCCCACCCGCCGGGAGCTGCCCGGGGGTGATGTTCGTCGGGTACGAGGACGGCGGGTCCGGTGGCACCGTGGTCGCCACCCCGGCAGTACCGTCCACCGGCGCATTGCCGGCTCCGGACGGCGGGGTGTCCGCGCTGACGGTGACGGTCTCCGGGGGCAGTGTCACGACACTGGTGACACCGGAGATGACGGTGGTCATCACCGGTGCGGCCACCGAGGCCAGTTCGGGGTCGGCGTTGCGGTTCGCCCCGCCGTTCGTCATCTCGATGATCGCCAGCACGGTCGCGGCGAGCAGGAGGGGGATGCCGTAGGCGCGCCAGCCGTACCGGTGGACGAACCAGCCGACGGAGCTACGGCGTTTGGTGGTGCGAGGAGCCCGGGAAGGTCGCCGTGCGCCCTGTTCCTTGGCCAACGGGTCCCAGCTGGCCCGCAAGGGCTGGGGCGCTTCCTGGAACAGATCACCCTCCTCGTCCCACAGGACACTGTTGTCCACCGGTTTGGAGCGCACCGCCGCCCGGGGCGGTCCCGCGTAGCCACGATCGCCGGAAACGCGGTCACGAACCCGGTCCGGGGTGGATCGTACTGATCCACGCTGTGGGCGCTCCTCGCGCGGGTAATTCACTCTTCCAGGTTGCCACAGGTTCGCCACCGCCCTCAGGCGGCGCGCCCGGCCGCTGCCACCGGTGGCTGACCCGCCCTCAGCTGTCCGCCCACAATGCGCGGACGGCGCGCCCGGTGCTCACCGGGTCCTCCATGTGCGCGGCATGGCCGACACCCTTCAGGACCAGCAGTCTCGAGTCCGGGAACACCTCGGCCGTGCGCCGGGCCAATCTCACATCGACAAGTCGGTCACGGGTGCCCCAGATCACCAGGGTCGGGACCGTGATCGCGGCCGCACGGGCCCACCAGGAGGCCTTTCCGGGCCGCAGGTAGCCATGCATGAGCCCGCGCAGTTCCTCCAGCATCGCCGTCTGCGCCCAGGGCAGGTCGCGCCGCCAACCCAGGTCACCGACCGCAGCGATCAGGTCCTCCGGGGTCACCAGATCGGGATTGCCGAAACACAGCTGGGCGATGCCGGCCACCCGGTCCTCGACGCTGATGGCCGCCAGTCGGGGTTCGGCGGCCCGGATGGTGCCCGGGGCGAGCAGGATCGCCAGGCGCGGGTCCGCACCCCGCTCACCGCGCAGTCGTAGATCGGGCACGGCCGGGGAGATCAGGGTCAGACTGCGGATCCGGTCGGGGATCCGCGCCGCCAGCAGGACGGCCAGGAAACCGCCGTAGGAGTTCCCGACCAGGTGGACGGGCGCGTCGGCGCGTTCGGTGATCAGGGCGGCCAGGAGGTCGACGTGGTGCCGGACGCTGTAGTCACCTCGCGGCGGCGGGTCGGACCGACCGTTGCCGGGGAGGTCGACGGACATACCGGTCGACTCGGCCCGTAGCAGGCCCGCCAGTGGGGTCCAGTTGGTCGAGGACGCCCCCAGCCCGTGGATGTACCAGCTCTGCGGCCCCCCGACCGGCCCGTCGGTGCGGCGGACATAGACGCTGTCCCCGGCGGCCGTCCGTAGCACCTGGCCGGGCCACGGTGCCGCGCCCAGGGCCAGGGGTGATTCGCCGGTGTCCTCGGCGAGTGGGGCCGTGGTCCACTCGGCCGTCTCGTCATGGGGCATCGCCCCGACGATCGGGCCCCCCTTGAACGCCATGGTCATACGACCATCTTGCTCCTCCGCCGCCGCCCCTCACCGACCCGGTCGACCGGGGCAGCGGGGACCGGGCAGGATGGAGCGGGTGAAGGACTGGACCCTGGCTGACATCCGCGCGTACTACCAACTCCACGCGAGCCTGCTCGCGCCGCATCTGTTCGGCCGCCTGGTGCGTACCTATCCGCCGGGCGGTGACGATGTGACGGTCTCGTCGGTGGACGCCTTTCTCGCCCTCGTCGACACGGGTGTGGGCGGTTTCGCCGTTCCACCCCATCGCCTGGACGACGCCCCGGACTCGGTGGACCGACTGGTGGTGCACCTGCGGACCGGCGAGGGCGCGGACATCGCCACCGCGGCGATGGCCGCCCAGGCGGTGGCCGAGCACCTGGCCACGGACGGCGTCACGGCCGTCGCCACCACGGACGGCGCCGACGGATTCATCCTGCTGGCGGCGGTCCCCTCCCAGCCGCTCGACCGGGCCAGGTCCCAGGTGGACCTGATCGCCCGTGCCCTCGCCGCCCGCGCGCCCGAGATCGCCACCACCGCCGCCGGTGAGAGCCAGGGCCGGGTGTACGTGGACACCTCGGCGACCGACCCGACGGTGTTCACCCCGATCCCCTATTCGTTGGTCCCGGGCGACGGGGCCGGGGTCGTCATGCCGGTCACCCTCGACGAGGTGTCGGCCGCCAGCGCCGGGATGCCGCTGGACCCCGAACCCGGGGATGTCGCCGATCGCCTGGCCGTCTGGGCCGACCTCACACGGCAATTACACGGATGATCGGTCCTACCGGCGGGTAAGGTGTCCTGCGGTGAGGAACGGTTCGGCCCGCACGGGGCGACTGCGAGCGGGGGCTCGACGGATCCTGCGGTGACGACGGTCCGATGGTCCGTCGGCATCCCACGGTTTCGTGGTCCCGCACCGACGGTCACAGTTCTCATCCGCGACAGAAAGCACGCATACCGATGGTGGAACCCGCAGGACGCACAACTGTCAGGCTCACCCGCGCGGCGAGGCGGACCCAGCTGCTCGCCGCGGCCCGCTCCGCCTTCGTCAGCCAGGGCTATCACTCGGCCGCGATGGACGACATCGCCGACCGGGCCGGTGTCTCGAAGCCGGTTCTCTACCAGCACTTCCCGTCGAAGCTCGAGTTGTACCTCGCGCTGCTGTCCGAGACCGCCGACGAGCTGGTCGAGCTGGTCCGTGATGCCATCAAGATCACCGACGACAACCAGGACCGGGTGGAACGCTCGGTGGCCGCCTACTTCACCTTCGTCGCCGGCAACGGGCAGGCCTTCCGGTTGGTCTTCGAATCCGATCTGGCCGGCCACGCCGAGGTGGAGAAGATCGTCGACCGGATGACGGACGCCTGTATCGCCGCGATCACCGACACCATCACCACCGACACCGGGGTCGACCCCGATCGGGCCCGGTTGTTGGCCTCCGGACTGGTCGGACTCTCCCAGGTCAGTGCCCGCTACTGGCTGGCCCAGGGTGCGGTCGTCCCGCTCGAGGAAGCCGTCGCGCTGCTGTCCACCCTGGCCTGGCGGGGGATCTCCCGCTTCCCCCGGCAGAACAACTGACCCGCAGAACACCAGACCGCAGACACGACGGCCGGAACGACACAAGCCCCGCCCCCGATCTCTCGGGGGCGGGGCTTGTGTCGTTCCGGGGTCCTGCGAGGACGCCCGAGCGGTGTCCTCAGACGGCGAAGCCGACTCTGCGGGCGTCCGCTGCCGCGATCTCCACGTAGGCGATCTTCGCGCTGGGGACGAGGACCAGGCGGCCCTTGTCGTCCTCGAGGGCGAGTGTGCCGGTCAGGTCCTTGAGGGCAGCCGCCACCTTGTCCTTGATCTCCTCCGGGCTGGAAGCCGAACTCACCAGCAGCTCGCGCCCGGTGTCCGTCACGCCGATCTTGACGTCCACGATGTCCTCCGCCATTTGTCTGTGTCCTTGTCTTCAAATGTAGTTCGCGCATCCGTGCCGATGGACCGGCCGGACCACGTGATCCCAGGCTAGCGGTAGATCACCGGCGACCTGCGTCGGCCCGTTGCGCCCACGGCGAACCCGGTGACGCCGCTGGTCAGAACAGCCGGGTGCTCGGGTCGTCCACACCACGCATGAGGTCGTAGTCCAGGACCAGGCAGCGGATGCCACGGTCCTCGGCCAGGGTGCGGGCCTGCGGTTTGATCTGCTGGGCGGCGAAGACCCCGGTGACCTTGCCGAGCAGCGGGTCGCGGCCGAGGAGTTCCAGGTAACGGGTCAGCTGCTCCACCCCGTCGATGTCACCGCGCCGTTTGATCTCGACCGCGACGACCTTGTTCTTCTTGTCCCGGCAGAGCAGGTCGACCGGGCCGATGGGGGTCGGGTACTCGCGGCGGATCAGGGTGAACCCGTCACCCAGGAGTTCGACCTGCTCGGCGAGCAGCTCCTGCAGGTGGGCCTCGACCCCGTCCTTGATCAGGCCGGGATCCTGGCCGAGTTCATGGCTGGAGTCGTGCATGATCTCCTCGATCGAGATGACCAGCTGCTCCCCCGCCTTGTTCTCCACCCGCCAGCGGGTGCCGTCCTCCTCGATGAGCCAGCAGGGCGGGCTCATCCAGTTCAAGGGCTTGTAGGCACGATCGTCGGCGTGGACGGATACGGAACCGTCCGCCTTGATCAGCAACAGCCGAGGGGCCATCGGGAGATGGGCGGTCAACCGACCGACGTAATCAACGGAGCAACGAGCTACGACCAGACGCACGCCGCTCACACTAGCCGGTGGCCGCGCTCCTTCTCGACAATCGCGCTGCATGCAGCGCGCGCGGACGTCGGCGCGGAGCGCGGCCGGCTCCTCGGTACGAGCCGTCAGCTGTCGGTGGTGTGCCGCTCGACCTTGGCCCCCAGGGACACCAGGTCGGCGACGAACTCCGGGTACCCGCGGTCGATGTGCCAGGAGTCGTTGACGACGGTGACGCCGTCGGCGACCAGACCGGCCAGCACCAGGCCCGCGCCGGCCCGGATGTCCGTGGCCCACACCTGGGCGCTGGAAAGCTGCTCCCGGCCGCGCAGGGAGGCGTGGTGGCCGTCCGTCTGGGCGTCCACCCCCATCCGCGCCAGTTCCTCGACGAAACGGAACCGCGCCTCGAACACGTTCTCGGTCAACATGGACGTCCCGTCCGCCACCGCGGCCAGGGCCAGGGCGATCGGCTGCAGATCCGTCGGGAAACCGGGATAGGGCAAGGTGATGAAGTCGACCCCACGGGCCCGCTCGGTCGCCTCCACGATGAAACCGTCCTCGGTGGGGGTCACGGTGGCCCCGGCCCGCTCCAGCCGCTCCAGCGGCGTCGCCAGGTGCTGCGGGTCGACACCGTGGATCGCGATCCGACCGCGGGTCATCGCGGCGGCGTAGGCCCAGGTGCCCCCGACGACACGGTCGCCGACGGTGCGGTGGGTGGTCGGGCTCAGCCGATCGACCCCCTCGATGGTGATCGTGCTCGTCCCGGCCCCGGTCACCTTGGCCCCCATCTGGTTCAACATGGTGGCCAGGTCGACGATCTCGGGTTCGCGGGCGGCATTGTCGATGACGGTGGTTCCCTCGGCCAGCACCGCGGCCATCAGCAGGTTCTCCGTCGCGCCGTGGCTCGGGAAGTCCAGGAAGATGGTGGTGCCCCGCAGCCGGTCGGCCTCACCCACGACCTGGCCGTGCTCGATCTCCATCCGCGCGCCCAGGGCGCGCAGGCCGTTCTGGTGCATGTCCAACGGTCGGGAGCCGATCGCGTCACCACCGGGCAGCGCGACCCGGGCCCGTTTGAGCCGGCCCATCAGCGGCCCGAGGACCGCCACCGAGGCACGTAGTTTGCTCACGGCCGGGAAGTCGGCGATGTGCGAGGGTTCGGCCGGGGTTTCGATGGTGACCCGATCCCCCTCGACGGTGACGACCGAGCCGAGGCCGCGCAGGACGTCGGCCATCAGCGGCAGATCCTGGATCGCCGGGCAGTTCGTCAGCACGGTTGTGCCCTCGGCCAGCAAGGATGCGGCCATCAGTTTCAACACGCTGTTCTTGGCACCAGCCACGTACACGTCCCCGGCCAGCCGGGCCCCACCAGTCACTAAGAATTGCTCCACGCACGGAACTCTAATCGCCCGGCAGGGTGCTCCCCGACCTGCTCGGCCCTGCCGCGAGTCGTCGGATGATCTTCGACCGGCCGCTGTGGTGATCATCGGACATCGACGGACGACACCGCGGGACCAGCAGCGTCAGCGGTTACCGGGACACATGGGTCGAGCGTCGCCTACCGTGGAAACATGTCCGTACATCTGACCCGCATCTACACCCGAACCGGCGATGACGGGACGACGGGCCTGTCGAACTTCACCCGGGTCCGCAAGACCGATCCCCGACTGATCGCCTACGCCGACTGCGACGAGACGAACGCGACCATCGGCATGGTGCTGTCCCTGAGCCAACCGAGCGCGCCGGTCGCAGCCTGTCTGTCCAGGATCCAGAACGAACTGTTCGACCTCGGCGCGGACCTGTCCACACCGATCGAGGCGGATCCGAAGTACCCGCCGCTGCGGATCACCCAGGAGTACATCGACCGGTTGGAGGCCGACTGCGACACCTTCAACGAGGAGCTGACGGCCCTGGATTCGTTCATCCTGCCCGGGGGGACACCCGCCGGGGCGCTGTTGCACCTGGCCCGCACCGTCGCCCGACGGGCCGAACGAGCCGCCTGGGCATTGGTCGAGGTGGATGCGACCGCGACGAACCCGCTGGCCACGAAGTATCTGAACCGCCTGTCGGACCTGCTGTTCATCCTGGGCCGGGTGGCGAACCCGGGCGGGGACGTGAAGTGGGTCCCTGGCGGGGAACGGACCTAAACCCCCTGTTCCCGCGCACCTTGTTCTTCCTCGCGCGCGTTGTTTCGCGCGCGAGGAACAACATCGCGCGCGGGAACGAAGGGTCTTACAGCTCGCGGACGTCGTTACGACGGAAACGGGAACCGGGAGGTGTCGACTCCAGCCAGGAGGACAGCCCGGTCAGCGCCGCATCGGTCATCCCCAGTTCGAACTCCCCCGCCCCGTCCGTACATCGGATGATCACCGCGCCACGCGGGAGCAGATCGAGTTCGGCGCCGGCCGGGATCCGCCGGTCCCCCAGGCTCAGCGTGACCCGGTCCAACGACCGGTTCGGCCACGGCAGCGGGGAGAAGGAACGGAAGAGCTGCAGATCGGCGCCCTCGAACTTCGCCAGACCCAGGTACCAGCCCCGGCCGTCGTCATCGAGCCGGTCGCGCCAACACAGGTCGATCGCGCCGGAGCGGACCAGCAGGGTGCGGCGCAGGGCGATCCAGGCGATGAGCACCAGACCCAGCACAAGCAGGAGCAGACCGGCAATCTCCAGAATGTCCACGGCGGGGTCCGACCTGTTCGTCTCTGCGGCTTCGACTACAGGCTCTGGCCCGCGGCGAGCAGCTGAGCCCTGGCGCGGAGGGACTCGTCGGAATCCTCCTCCGCGGCGTTGAAGGCCGCACGTGCCTGGTTGACGTCGATCTCATCGGCGAGCTGGGCGTCCTCGGCGAGAATCGACACCTTCTCCTTCGTCACCGACAGGAAGCCACCGTGAACCGCAACACCCAGTTCGGAGCCGTCCTGCAGAATGATCCGGGCGGAGAAGCCCTCTTTCAGCTGAGCGAGCAGCGGAGCATGGCCGGGCAGAACACCGATGTCACCCTCGACCGTGCGGGCGATGACGGACTTGGCCACACCGGACCAGATCTCACGCTCGATGGCGACGAGTTCGACACGCATTTCAGCCACAAATAGCTCCAGACTCGAGTAAGTCCCAGGTGTCCATCGATTCTAACGGATACCTGGAGGTAGAAAATTCAGCAGTTCTCTTCAACAGCTGGGCCCCGCGTGCTTGCGCAACGCGGGGCCCAGCCGTTCAGTGCATGACGTGCCACGCAGGGTGACAGGAGCCAACCCGCGACACAGAATCTATGGTCGCTTCCGTCTCCGTCCGCGCCTGTCGACTCCGTAGTACTGGTCGTTTCCGGTTCCGCTCGCGCCTGTCGACTACGTCTTCGACGCTCGCTTCACCTTCAACTCCCCAGCCGACGCTTACCACGACTGCAGCACAGCGCCTGATGGTCGTTTCCGGCTCCACTCACGCCAGTCGACTTCGTCTCCGACGCTCACTTCACCTTCAACTCCCCAGCCGACGCTTACCACGACTGCAGCACAGCGCCTGATGGTCGTTTCCGGCTCCACTCAGGCGCTGGGCGCCTTCACACTGGTCGTTTCCGGTTCCATTCACGCCAGTCGACTTCGTCTCCGACGCTCACTTCACCTTCAACTCCTTCGTTACGCCTGCAACACAGAATCTATGGTCGCTTCCGTCTCCGTTCGCGCCTGTCGACTCCGTCTGAAGACGCTTACTACGACTGCAGCACAGCGCCTGATGGTCGTTTCCGGCTCCACTCAGGCGCTGGGCGCCTTCGTTACGCCTGCAACTCCTTGGCCTTGGCCTCGACGTCGTCCATGCCGCCCACGTTCAGGAACGCCTGCTCCGGAATGTGGTCGTAGTCACCCTTGGCGATCGCATCGAACGCCGCGATGGTCTCGGCCATCTCCACGTAGGAGCCGTCCATGCCCGTGAACTGCTTCGCGACGAAGAAGTTCTGGCCCAGGAAACGCTCCATCCGACGGGCGCGACCCACGAGGAGCTTGTCCTCCTCGCCGAGCTCGTCCATGCCGAGGATGGCGATGATGGACTGCAGTTCCTTGTACTTCTGCAGGATCCGGATGACTTCCTGCGCCACGCGGTAGTGCTCGTCACCGACGTACTGGGCATCCAGCAGACGCGAGGTGGACGACAGCGGGTTCACGGCCGGGTAGATGCCCTTTTCCGTGATCGCCCGGTCGAGCTCGGTGGTGGCGTCCAGGTGGGCGAAGGTGGTTGCCGGCGCCGGGTCGGTGTAATCGTCGGCGGGCACATAGATGGCCTGCAGGGAGGTGATCGAACGACCCTTGGTCGAGGTGATCCGCTCCTGCAGCTCGCCCATCTCATCGGCCAGGGTCGGCTGGTAACCCACGGCGGACGGCATACGGCCGAGCAGCGTGGAGACCTCGGAACCGGCCTGGGTGAAACGGAAGATGTTGTCGATGAACAGCAGCACGTCCTGGTTCTGCACATCGCGGAAGTACTCCGCCATGGTCAGAGCGGACAAGGCGACCCGCATACGGGTTCCCGGCGGCTCGTCCATCTGGCCGAAGACGAGGGCGGTGTCGTTGATGACGCCGGACTCGGTCATTTCGGTGAAGAGGTCGTTGCCCTCACGGGTGCGCTCGCCGACGCCGGCGAACACCGAGGTGCCACCGAAGTTCTTGGCGACACGGGTGATCATCTCCTGGATGAGCACGGTCTTGCCGACACCGGCACCACCGAAGAGACCGATCTTGCCACCCTCGACGTACGGGGTGAGCAGGTCGATGACCTTGATGCCCGTGACCAGCTGGACCGACTTGCCCTCGAGCTGATCGAACGCCGGGGGCTTGCGGTAGATGGGCCAGCGCTCGGCGCCATCGGCGGCACCGGGCTGATCCATGCAGTCACCGAGGGCGTTGAACACGTGGCCCTTGACGACGTCACCGACGGGCACCGAGATGGGCGCGCCGGAGTCGCTGACAGAGGTTCCACGGACCAGACCGTCGGTCGGCTGCATGGAAATGGTGCGGACGATGCCGTCACCGAGGTGAAGGGCGACCTCGAGGGTCAGCGTGCGCTTGGCACCCAGACCGGAGACCTCGGCCTTCAGCGCGTTGAAGAGCTCAGGCACTTCACCGCGCGGGAACTCGATGTCGACGACCGGGCCGATGACCCGGACGACACGTCCCGTAGTGGTTGATGTTGCGGATGTCATCGCTATTCCTCTTCGCTTCCGGCGGCAGCAAGCGCACCGGCGCCGCCGACAATCTCACTGAGTTCCTGGGTGATCAGGGCCTGGCGGGCCTGATTCGCCTGACGGCTGAGCTTCTTGATGATTTCGTTCGCGTTGTCGGTGGCCGACTTGCAGGCCTGCCGACGGGCCGCCGACTCACTGGCCGCCGAGTCCAGCAACGCCGCGAAGATGCGGGTGTTGACGTACTTGGGCAGCAGCGCGTCGAGCAGCACGTCCGGGCTCGGCTCGTACTCGTAGGCCGGCAACGGACCGGAGGACCCCGAAGCGGTGGGGCTGTCGGAATCGACGTACTCGACCTCCAGCGGTGCCACCCGTGAGGCCTGGGCCGTCTGGGAGATCATCGACTGGAAACGGGTGGAGACGACGTGCAGCTCGTCGATCCCCGGCTGACCGTCCGGACCGACACCCTCGGAGCCGGCCATGAAGGCACCGACCACGAGTTCGGCGGCGTTCTCGGCATCGGCGAAGGTCGGCTTCTCGGAGAAACCGGTCCAGTTCGCCTCGACCGCACGCTGACGGAAGGTGTAGTAGCTCATACCCTTCCGGCCGATGATGTACAGGACGGGGGTCTTGCCCTGGCTGCGCAGCAGCGCGGACAGCTCCTCGGTCGCCTTGATCACGTTGGCGTTGTAACCGCCGCACAGACCACGGTCGGAGGTGATCAGCAGGATCCCCACCCGGCCCGGGTTCGGGCGTTCGTTCAGCAACGGGTGATCCAGCGACGACGAGGAGGCCAGCGCGGTGAGCGCATCCGTCATCTGGATGGAGTAGGGGCGAGCGGCCCGAACCTTGGCCTGGGCCTTGGCGATCCGGGAGGTGGCGATCATCTCCATTGCCTTGGTGGACTTCTGAATCATCTTCACCGAGCGAACTCGCTGTTGAAGAATTCGAACCTGAGCACTCATCGGACCCCTCCTTCCCTTTCTCGAAGAACAGCTTGCTGTGATGTCATCGCGTCAGATCACGCAGTCTTGGGCTTGCGGACCTGGACCTTTTCCTGACCGACCTCGGAAGCATCCATCGCCTTGGCCTCGGCCTCGGTCCCCAGGATGGTTCCGTCGGTGGTGGTGAAGCCCGCGGTGAACTCCGTGACGGCCTTGACCAGTGCGGCCTCGGTGTCGGCGGAGATGTCGTTGCTCTGCGCGATGGCCTGCATCGGGCCGCCCTCGACGTGACGCAGGGACTCCAGGAACTCCTGCTCGAAGCGGCGGATGTCCTCGACCGGCACGCGGTCGAGGTGACCACGGGTTCCGGCCCAGAGGGAGACGACCTGCTCCGGGACCGAGTACGGGGAGAACTGCGGCTGCTTGAGCAGCTCGACCAGTCGGGCACCGCGGTCCAGGGCGCGCTTGGAGGTGGCGTCCAGGTCGGAGCCGAAGGCCGCGAAGGCCTCGAGCTCGCGGTAGGCGGACAGGTCCAGACGCAGGGTGCCGGACACCTTGCGCATGGCCTTCACCTGCGCGGCGCCACCGACCCGGGAGACGGAGATACCGACGTTGACGGCCGGACGGACACCGGAGTTGAACAGGTCCGACTCCAGGAAGCACTGGCCGTCGGTGATGGAGATGACGTTGGTCGGGATGTAGGCCGACACGTCCGAGGCCTTGGTCTCGATGATCGGCAGACCGGTCATCGAACCCGCGCCCAGCTCGTCGTTCAGCTTGGCACAACGCTCCAGGAGACGGGAGTGCAAGTAGAAGACGTCGCCCGGGTAGGCCTCGCGGCCCGGCGGGCGGCGGAGCAGCAGGGAGATCGCGCGGTACGCCTCGGCCTGCTTGGACAGGTCGTCGAAGATGATCAGAACGTGTTTGCCCTGGTACATCCAGTGCTGTCCGATGGCCGAACCGGTGAAGGGCGCGAGCCACTTGAAACCGGCGGAATCGGAGGCCGGTGCGGCCACGATCGTGGTGTACTCCAGTGCGCCGGCGTCCTCGAGGGACTTGCGCACCGCCGCGATGGTGGTGCCCTTCTGGCCGATGGCCACGTAGATGCAGCGAACCTGCTTCTTCGCGTCCCCGGTCTCCCAGTTGGCCTTCTGGTTGATGATGGTGTCGACGCAGACGGCGGTCTTGCCGGTCTTGCGGTCACCGATGATCAGCTGGCGCTGTCCACGGCCGATCGGGGTCATCGTGTCGATGGCCTTGACGCCGGTCTGCATCGGCTCGGAGACACCCTGGCGCTGGACCACGGATGCTGCCTGGAGCTCGAGCGCACGACGGGTCTCCGCGGCGATCTCGCCGAGGCCGTCGATCGGCTGTCCCAGCGGGTTGATGACCCGGCCGAGGAAGGCGTCGCCCACGGGAACGGAGAGAACCTCGCCGGTCCGGGTGACCTGCTGGCCCTCTTCGAGGGTGTTCGCATCACCCAGGATCACCGCGCCGATGGAGCGCGCTTCGAGGCTGAGCGCCACACCCAGGACCCCACCGGGGAATTGGAGCAGCTCGTTCGCCATTGCGGAGGGCAGTCCCTCGACCGTGGCGATGCCATCTCCGGTGCTGGAGATGATGCCGACCTCTTCCCGCGAAACCTCCGGCGAGTAGCCAGCTACATAGCCTTCGATCGCGGAGCGGATCTCGTCGGCGGAGATCGTCAACTCGGTCATCGCGTTCCCGTTCTCGTGTCGTTAAGTCAAAGGGTCACTGTGTGTGCCAGTGACCGTGTGTGCAAATACAGGTACTTCAAGTGTTACCGCTACTGCTCACTATTCGATTCGGTGGTGCTCAGGTGGTGCTCAGGTACTGCAACAGTGCGGCTGGTCACCGGACTCAGCCGCCCAGACGTGCTTTCAGCTCGGTCAACCGACCGGAGACGCTGCCGTCGATGACCTCGTCGCCGACCCGGATCTTCAAGCCACCCTGGAGGGTGGGATCGACCTGGACGTGCGCGGTGACCGGACGACCGTAGATCTTCGTCAGGGCGGCGATCGCGCGGTTGCGCTGCTCGGTGTTCAACTCCACCGGGCTGGTGATCACCGCGACCACCTTGTCCCGACGGTTCGCGGCCTGCTCGACCAGGTCGTTGACACCGTGGGCGAAACTGCGCCCGCGGGTGTCCTCGGCCAGGGCCGTCAGCAACGAGATCGTCAGGCCGTGGGCCTTGCCTGCCAGCAACCGCTCGACCAGGGCGACCCGGTCGGCGGCGACGGCGGTGGGGTTGTCCAGCGCAGCGGCAAGCTCCGGGT
This sequence comes from Nakamurella silvestris, assembly GCA_003576535.1. Taxonomy (GTDB): domain Bacteria; phylum Actinomycetota; class Actinomycetes; order Mycobacteriales; family Nakamurellaceae; genus Nakamurella; species Nakamurella silvestris. The sequence goes on from QXCQ01000209.1 coordinate 109,114, forward strand.
GTGCTTCCAGGACCCGGCCGAAGCGGAACAGCTCCTCCTCGACCTCGTCGAGTTCGCCACCGCGCTCGGCCCGCAGGAAGTTGGCCGTGCGGGCCAACCGGTAGACACCCTCGGCCAGATCGGCCCCGGTGGTCCACTCGCGGCGGATCGCCGTGTCGACGACCTTGGCCGCGGCCGGACCGACCTTCCCTGCCAGCAGGGAAGTGACGATCGACGCCTTCGCGTCACCCTCGGTGGTGTTGTCCGCCAGGATCCGACGCAGGGCCGGCTCCTTGACGAGCAGGGCACCGACCGAGTTGAGGTCCTGGCCGAGGGCACCGAGTCCGGTGTCGTCCAGGGTCGCAGCCCCGGTCAGCAGCACACTGGTGGCTGCTTCGAGGGACTGACGCGAGGAGATGTGCTGCATCAGCGCTCCAAGTCCGCGAGGAACCGCTCGACGGTCCGCTGCTTGGCGGCTTCTTCGGAGAGGGACTCGCCCACCACCTTCGAAGCCAGGTCGACCGACATCCGACCGAGGTCGGAACGGAGCTCGGCGATGATCTGCGCCCGCTGGGCATCCAGCTGGGAGCGACCCGCCGCGGCGATCCGCTCGGTCTCGGCGGTGGCCTGGGCCAGCAGATCGCTGCGGATCCCCTGGGCCTGGGCCCGGGCGTCCTCACGGATCTTGGCGGCTTCCTCACGGGCACCGGCAAGCTGCGCCCGGTACTCCTCGAGGGCGGCCTTGGCCTCGTTCTGTGCCTGGGCCGCTTCGGCGATTCCGCCTTCGATGGCCTTCGTCCGTGCGTCGTAGGCCTTTTCGAACTGCGGCCAGGCGAACTTGCGGAGGACGAAGAACAGCACAGCGAAGGCCACGATGGCGATGATGATCTCGCCGAGGGGCAGTCCCAGGGCAAACGTCTCATGGCCCTCTGAGGCGCACTTCTCGAGAACTTGTTCTGCTGTCAGGCCGGCCACCGAGGTATCGGTGGAGCACCCTGCAGCAGCCAAAAAGGCAATCGTGGACATCTAGTCAGACCCTTCGCTGGATCAATGGAGCGGTCGAGGATCAGGGCAGGATGAAGGGAACAACGAAGCCCAGGAGGGCGAGCGCCTCGGACACGGCGAAGCCGAGGAAGGCGTAGGTCCGGGTGAGGCCTGCGGACTCCGGCTGGCGGGCGGTCGAGGTGATGTACGACGCCCAGACGATACCGACACCGATACCGGGGCCAATCGCGGCGAGACCGTAACCGATGGAACCGAGGTTGCCGGAAATGTTTACTTCAGCCAACGTGTCGACAACAGACATTGGAGTCAATCTCCCTTTCGATGGGAAAACAGCGGATCGCTGGTCTGCCGGTGCGGACCAGGTGGAACGGGAACAGATTCAGGTGGAGCCAGGGGTACAGCTTCGGGATGCCGGGCCGATCAGTGCGAGTCCGCCAGGGAGGACTCGATGTAGATCGCGGCAAGCAGGGTGAACACGTAGGCCTGCAGGGCACAGACCATCAGCTCGAAGAAGACGAGGCCGATGCTGGCGATACCCGGGAGGACGGCGATGGCGTACCCGGCACCACCCGACTGCAGCTGGAAGATGACACCGGTCGCGGCGACACCGACGAGCATGTGGCCGGCGAACATGTTGGCGAACAGACGCACCATCATGGTGAACGGTCGCAGCAGGATGTTCGACAGGAACTCGATCGGGATCAGCAGGATGTGCATGGCCGGCGGGATGCCCGGGATGTAGCAGCTGAGCTTCAGGTAGCCCCACAGGCCGTGCTTCTTGATGCCGACGTAGTTGTAGATGACCCAGACCATCATCGCCAGCACGGCGGGGATCGCGAAGTGCGAGGTCACCGGCAGCTGGGCGAAGGGGACGAGCTCCCACAGGTTCATCACGATGATGAAGACGAACAAGGTGGTCAGGAATCCTGCCCACTTCTTGCCGGCCTTGCCGAGCACCTCGATGGCCACACCGTTGCGGACGAAGCCGTAGATGGACTCACCGAAGAACTGGAGCTTGCCAGGGACGACGGCGGCCGGGCGTGCCGATGCGATGAAGAACCCGATGATCAGGACGACGCCCAGAACGAGAAGCACCATGGCTTTGACCGAGGTGATAATCGTGCCGTCGCCGAGTTTGTCGTAGAAAAAGGATTCCTCGACGCTTGGCGGAGAAAACCCACTCTCGCCATCGGCAAGTAGCTGGCCGATGGCAGTAAGGCTCAGGGACACTCGTTCTCCCGTGGGTCGCTGGCCGGAGACGGCCGTTCAAGGTCGGTCGGTCGCTTGGTGCTGGGGGGCGGTACCGGCCCGTTGCGGGCCACCACTGCATAGATCCCCAAGGCCATTCCGACGATCAGCCCCACGGGGGTGAGGAACTTAGTTCCCCACCAATGATCCAGGAGCCAACCGATGCCACCCCAGACGACGAAACCGCCGATCAAGGTAGCCAATACGGCCAGACCTTCGTCGGTACCACTCTTCTTGGTGGAGTCGACTCTGGCCCGCATCTTCATGGCTTCAGTACCTTATCAGCTAGCTGCCGGTGGCTTGCCACCTGGGCGGTTTTTTTTCTACGACGTGTCGAAGATGACCCTGCGGCCGGTTTCATCCGTACGTCGGCGGCTTTCGTTCCGCCCCGGAGTCCTTGGTGCGGGCCTGTTGCGGCGTTCCTCGCGTACCGGTTCCGACTCACGCGGAGTCGGTTCCGTTCGGCCGTTCGGGGGTTCCCTTGGACAGGTTCGGTGCCGGTGCAGCGCTCGGCGCGGGTGCGTCGACGTACATGATCTTCGCCGTCCAGACGTACCGCATGTGCGCACCCAGCCAGACGAAGACGCCCAGACCCACCGCAGCGGCCATCCAGCGGGTGTCCAGGTACCCGTCCTTAGGAATCACCACCATCACGATCCCCAGGGCCACGATCTTCAGCACGTAGGTACCCAGGGCCGTCGGCATCACCAGCTTCATGCTCTTCTGGCCCGCCTTGGCGATGATCACCGTCGACACCGTGAAGAACAGACCGACGATCAGGGTGCCGACACCGGCTCCCACGGCCGCTCCCCCTCCGGAGAACAGCAGACCGGCAGCGGCGAGCACCAGCCCGAAGGTGACGATCACCGTCCAGCACAACCGCAGGTGCGCCAAGGACCAGACCGGGCCCGAGCGCATGGCCTGTTCGGCCAGCGAGAGCCGCAGCGGCGGCATCTGCTCGCGGTCGGCCGTGGCCTGGGGTCCGTCCGCGGCCTGCGCGGGACCGGACTGGGGGTTGTTCACCTTTGTCACCATTACTCGTCGTGGGAAATGTTGTTCACGGGCCGGTCGAGCACACCTCGGGTCGGATCCTGGCCGCCCGAGGAGGCCGAGGCATCGGGTCCGTCCGTCTCGTCCGCCTTGCGCCGGTTGCCCAGTTTGCGGGCACGCAGCCGGGGTCCCACCGAGAATCCGATCGCGACCACCAACCCCAGTGTCCAGAACGGGAGCACGGTTCGCCAACTGAAGAACGAGAGGGCAACGGCCCCACCGGCCAGGACGACGGCCCACAGGTAGAAGATCAGCACGGCCTGACGGTGGGAGTGGCCGATGTTCAGCATCCGGTGGTGCAGGTGCTGCTTGTCGGCGCTGAACGGGTGCCGGCCGGCCCGGGTGCGGCGGATGACGGCCATCATGAAGTCGAGCAACGGGATGAAAACCACTGCGAGGGCGACGATCAGCGGGGCGAGCAGGGCCACGGTGGACCGGCCGCCGTAGGAGTTGGAGTCCAGCTTCCCGCCGGCGCTGGTGATCATCGCCGCCATGCTCAGACCGACGAACATCGACCCGGAGTCCCCCATGAAGATCCGGGCCGGGAAGAAGTTGTGCGGCAGGAAACCCACCAGGGCCCCGGCCAGCGCGGCGGCCATCACCGGTGCCTGGGAGGCGCTCGCGTCGTCCCCGGACTGCCACAGGACATGGGCGGTGAAGGCGAAGGTCGCGATCACGGAGATCAGAGCGACCCCGGCGAGCAGCCCGTCAAGGCCGTCGATGAAGTTCATCGCGTTCGTCAGGATCACCGTCAGCAGGACCGTGATGAGCACGGACTGCTCCTGGCCGAGCACGTTGACCGTGCCGTTCTCCCCGCCCGGCAACCACACGACCACCCACTGCACCCCGAACACCACCAGCAGCCCGGCCGCCAGGATCTGGGCGGCGAGTTTGGTGATGGCGTCGAGGTCGAACCGGTCGTCCAGCACCCCCACCAGGCAGATCAGCCCGCCGGCCACCAGAACACCGAGGATCTCGGTCGAGGAGCCGAAGGCGGCCGACAGTTTCGGCAACTGGAAGGCCATCAGGATGGCGGTGGCGACACCGATGTAGACGGCCACCCCGCCCATCCGGGGGGTCGGTACCGAATGCACATCGCGTTCGCGGATGGCGGTGACCGCTCCGATCCGGCGCGCGAGCAGGCGGACGAGCCCGGTCGCGACGAAGGTGACGGCGACAGCTATCGCGAAGACGAGCGCGTATTCACGCATCGGGATCGCATAAGCCACGTTCGTCAGACTAGTGCCGGACCAACCCCGTCACGGCCACGTCCGCGACGCCACGCGCCGTTGTCGGTCGGCCGGACCCCCGCCACCTGGGGTGATCGGGCACGGCGGTATTTCCCTCAATCACCGGACCTGGGCGCTGCCCGCCACTTATCCTTCGGGCATCAGCACCCCCGCAGCAGCGTGCGCCCTCGGGCCGGTCGCACTGCGGGGCCCGCCCCGACCCACCATCGGCAGAACGGTCTCGTCGTGACACAGCCACCCACCCCGCCCACCTTCTCCCCCGGCCCGGGCCAGGCACCACCGCAGCCCGGGCGGCCCGGTCCGTCCGGTCCGGTTCCGGTACACGGCCAACAGGGACCATGGCCCACGGGACCGGGCCAGCACGCCCCCGGTCAGCACGGCCCCGATCAGCCCGGCCAGCAGAATCCCGGACAACAGGGCCCGCCCCCGCAGGGCGCAACACCCCACGGGCCCCCCGGCCCGGGTGGGGGCCCGGAGATGGGTGCCCCGGGCCGGTACCCCGGTCAGGCCCAGGGACAGCCCTACCCGGAGCACCAGCAGATGGCCGGTCAGCCCTGGGGTCCCGTCCCACCGACGAACGGGTCGGTGACCTTCGCCCGCCTGTTGCAGGTGGTCGCGCTGGTGGCGGTACCGCTGGGACTGGCCATCCCCTTCGACAGCACGTGCCTGTGGTCGACCAGCATCGCCTGGGCCTGTTTCGCCACCATCGCCGCGATCGGGCAACTGGCTCCGGCGGTCGGATCGGCCTTCGGGTGGACGGTGCCGCTGGCGTGGAAGATCGGTGCAGGGGCCACGGCCGCGCTGATCGGCTTCTGGGTGCTGCTGGTGCTGCCGTCCATTGCCAGCAACGCCTCCTTCGTCGTCACCCTCGGGGTCGCGGCGGCGGGGCTGGGCTGCTGGCTCTCCCCCGGACGGCGGGTGTGACCGCACCCGATCGGCCGGTCGATCGGCGACTGCCCGGGCCGGTGGCCCGCCGATGGCTGTTCGCCGCGGCAGTGACGGCGGTGCTCTCCCTCGGCCTGCCCTGGGGTGCGAGCGCCGGCAGCGGCGGCAGTGTGCTCCCCGGCTACTTCACACCCGGGTTCTGCTCCACCGTCTACGACTACGAGGGGTGGGCGTCGGTGGAGTGCAGCAGCAGCTACTACTTCCCGACCCTGTACTTCACCGGGCACGGCGGCGGCGGCATTCCCGGCGCGGCCCATCCGTCCCGGGCGCTGATCGCCGTCGCGGTGGTCCTGGTGATCCTGGGCTACCGACAAGCCAATCGCCGGTTGCTGATTGCCGCCGCCTTCGTCGCGGCGACCGCCTTTTTCGCCTTCGGGATCCGTCCCGCCTCCGGCCAACTGACCTTCGGTCTCGCCCTGGTCTGCCTGGTCCTGGCCCTGCGGGCCGATCGGATGCTCAGCGCTCCTGCGGCCGGGGTGCTGCCACGGCGAACCTGACCGCGCGGGACGACGAAAGACCAACACCCCCTGCTGTTCCCGCGCACGGTGTTGCTCCTCGCGCACGTAATTACGTGCGCGAGGAGCAACACCGTGCGCGAGAACAGATGGGTGGGCGCAGGACTCAGCCTGCGGCGGACTCCACCTGGGGCAGTACCGCTCGGATCTGCTCGAGGGTGATGGCACCCTCGCGGCGGACGATCGGGGTCTCCCCGGTCAGGTCCACGATGGTCGAGGCCACGCCGATGGCCGAAGGTCCGCCGTCGAGGTAGATGCCCACGGTGTCGCCCAGCTGGGCCTTGGCGTCCTCGACGGTGGTGGCCGGGACCCGGCCGCTGATGTTGGCGCTGGACACGGCCATCGGGCCGACCGAGCGCAGCAGTTCCAGGGTGACCGGGTGCAACGGCATCCGCACCATCACGGTGTTGCGGGTGTCGCCGAGGTTCCAGGCCAGCGAGGGCGCGTGCTCCACGATCAGCGAGAGCCCACCCGGCCAGAACGCCTCCATCAGCGCGCGGGCGTTCTTGGAGACCGCCAGGACCAGCCCGTCCAGGGTCGACCAGGAGCCGACGAGCACCGGGACGGGCATGTCCGGTCCGCGGCCCTTGGCCGCCAGGAGATCGCGGACGGCCTCCGGGTTGAAGGCGTCGGCACCCACCCCGTAGACCGTGTCGGTGGGAACCACGACGAGTCTGCCGCCACGGGCAGCGGTCACCGCCGCTTCCAGGCCGGCGCGACGGGTTGACGGATCGGTGCAATCGAAAACGCTCACGGCGAAGAGTCTTTCACGCCGGGGCCGGTGACGGGTATCGAGGCCGCCGCGAAACGTTTCGGGCCCACCCGGCGCGCCGCCGCGTAGCGCTGCGCCCCCGCCTCGTCGGCATGGGTGACGGCCGGGGTGAAGGCCCCGACCGAGGCGATCAACCGCCGTACCCGCGCGGCCTGGACATCGGCGTGTTCCAGGATCAGCAGCCCTCCCGGTCTGAGCAGCCGTGCTGCCGTCGCCACCATCCCGCGGGCCGTGTCCAGACCGTCCACGCCGCCGCCGAACAGGGCTCCGGCCGGATCGTGGTCGGCCACCTCGATCTCCCGCGGCACACCGTCCGGTGGGATGTAGGGCGGATTCGCCACCACGACGTCGATCGAACCGTCGCGGTCGGTCAGGGTGGCGGCGGAGGTCGCATCGGCCTGTTCGATCAGCAGCAGCCGGGTGTTCAGACGACGGTCGTTCCACCGGGCCAGGGCCACTGCCTGCGGGGACAGGTCCACGGCGATCACCCGGGCGTCGGGCACCTCGGTCGCGACGGCCAACGCGACGGCACCGGAACCGGTGCACAGGTCGACCACCACCGGGTGCGGCACCGGACCGGCCAGGCGGCGGACCTCCTCGATCACCGCTCCGGCGATCGATTCGGCCTGTTTCCGGGACAGGAAGACCCCGGAGTCCACCCGCAGGTCCAACCCGCGGAAATGCTGTCGCCCCAGGATCCTGGCCAGCGGAACGCGCAACCGGCGGCGTTCCACCAGCCCGGCGAACTCGGAGACGAAACCCGCCGGCGCGGTTCCGGGCAACGGGCCGGGTTCGGTGATCAGGAACCGGGCCAGCGCCAGCGCGTCACCGGCCGGATCGGCGACACCGGCCGCCGTCAGGACCTCGGTCGCACCGGCCAGCAGATCGGCAAGGGACTCCCCCGCGTGCGGCTCCATCCCAGCCCGGTCTAGTCGCTGATCCGGACCCGGCGTGCGGTGACGAAACGCGGTCGGCCGGTCAGATCGGCGTGGTCGGCGACCTCCGCCAGGACCCGCCGGGCGGCCAACAGGGCCGGCACCGATCGGCCCTGGGTGTCGTCGTGTTCCATCGCCAGCACACCGCCGGGCCGCAACAGCCCCGCCATGACGGTCACCAACGGCCGGATCAGGGTCAGACCGTCCGGCCCGGAGAACACCGCCTCGGCGGGATCGTGGTCGGCGACCTCGGGATCGACCGGGGTGCCTTCCGGCACGTACGGGGGGTTCACCGTGACCAGGTCGACGGCGGCGTCCAGGTCGGTCAGCAACCGTGGGTCCAGGACATCCCCGCCGCGCAACAGGACCGGGGTGCCACCTGCGGCCACATGGAGTTCGATGTTCCGACGGGCCCAGGCCAACGCCCCCGGGGATCTCTCCACCGCGTAGACCGTGGCGTCGGGACGGGCCTGGGCAACGGCCAGGGCGATCGCCCCGCTCCCCGAACACAGGTCGACGACGACGGGGTTGGGCACCTTCTCGATCGCATCGAGGGCCCAGACCAGCAACATCTCGGTCTCCGGGCGCGGGGTGAACACACCCGGTCCCACCTGGACGGTCGTGTGTCCCAGGTAGGCCTCACCGGTGATGTGCTGCAACGGGATCCGTTGGGCACGTCGGTCCACCAGCTCCCGGTAGGTGATCAGCCAATCGCTCTCCACCAGCGGGATCAGCGCCAGTCGACCACGTTCGGTGTCCAGCAGGTGCGCGGCCAGTGTCTCGGCGTCGAACTGCGGTGAACCCACACCCGCCTCGGTGAGTTTCGCCGTCGCCTGGATGATCGCCACCCGCAAGGATTCCCGGGACATGCTCAGCCTGCCCCGGCCAGCCGCTCCGCACGGTCGGCGGATTCGAGCGAGTCCAGGACGGCGTCGAGCTCACCGCCCATGACCGCATCGAGGTTGTAGGCCTTGTAACCGACCCGGTGATCGGCGATCCGGTTCTCCGGGAAGTTGTAGGTCCGGATGCGCTCGGACCGGTCGACGGTGCGGACCTGGGAGCGGCGGGCATCGGCGGCGGCGGCGTCCGCTGTCTCCCGGGCGGCGACGAGCATCCGGGCCCGCAGGATCCGCAGGGCCTGTTCCTTGTTCTGCAGCTGCGACTTCTCGTTCTGGCAGGACACCACGATGCCGGTGGGCAGGTGGGTGATCCGGACCGCCGAGTCCGTCGTGTTGACCGACTGGCCGCCGGGCCCGGAGGAGCGGAAGACGTCGATCCGCAGATCGTTCATGTCCAGGGACACGTCGACCTCTTCAGCCTCGGGTGCGACGAAGACACCGGCGGCGGAGGTGTGGATGCGCCCCTGGGACTCGGTGACAGGCACCCGTTGGACCCGGTGCACACCACCCTCGAACTTCAGCCGCGCCCAGACACCGTCGGCGGGGGCGGGTGTGCCCTTGGCCTTCACCGCGACGGTGACGTCCTTGTAGCCGCCGAGATCGGACTCGCTGGCCGACATGATCTCGGTCTTCCAACCGCGACGCTCGGCGTAGCGCAGGTACATCCGGAGCAGATCACCGGCGAACAGCGCCGACTCGTCGCCGCCCTCACCGGCCTTGACCTCCAGGATGACGTCCTTGGCATCGTCGGGGTCGCGCGGGGCGAGCAGTTCGGACAGCTGGGTCTCCAGCTCGACCACGCGGACCTTGAGGCTTTCAGCCTCCGCAGCGAAGGAGGAGTCCTCGGCGGCGAACTCCAGCGCGGCGGCCAGATCCCCCTGGGCGGTCTCCAGGTCACCGGCGACCCGCACGATCGGGGCCAGCTCGGCGTAGCGCCGGCCGAGCCGTCGGGCCAGGTCCTGATCGGCGTGGATGCTCGGATCGGCCAGCCGTCCCTCCAGTTCGAGGTACTCGGCGATCAGGTCGGCAGCCGGACGATCGGGCAGGGCCGTGGTCATGGAGGTGGAACCTTTCGGCAGGGTGCGGGGCGGTTCAGAAGCGGGGCGGTTCAGAAACAGGGCGGTTCAAGTGCTGAGCGGTTCAGAAGCTGGGCGGTTC
>QXCQ01000209.1:118915-181865 GCA_003576535.1 Nakamurella silvestris
AGACCCTGGGCGGATCAGGCACGACGAGGCGGTGAACCCGATGTGGTGCAGAAACACAGCAGCGCCCGCCTGGCCAAGGCCGGGCGGGCGCTGCGGGACAGCTAGCGAGTGCGCTTGCCGTAGCGGGCCTCGAAGCGGGCGACACGTCCGCCGGTGTCCAGGATCTTCTGCTTGCCGGTGTAGAACGGGTGGCAGTTGGAGCAGACCTCGGCGGTGATGACACCGTTGTCCTTGGTGGAGTGGGTCTCGAAGCTGTTTCCACAGCTGCAGCTGACCTGGGTCAGGGTGTAGTTCGGGTGGATCCCGGCCTTCATGATGAACGTCCTTTGGTTTCTGGGCCGCCGGGTCGTGGTTGCGAGATGCAGACACGGGAACCGGAGCTCGTGGCAAGAACTTCAAGTGTGCCATGTGCACACCCGTACGTCATAAACGTCAGGGGGGTCCTGTACATTCCCGCACTCCGCCCCTCCCCCGCGAGCGGACCCCCACACCCCACATTTCGGGGTGCCGCAGTCCACTCGCGCCACCTCGCGCGAGGTGTCAGACCGTGATGGCGATGGTGGAGGAGGGCATCGGCGGGCGGCGGAGCAGTCTCAGCAGGGTCGCCGGCAGCAGGGTCAGCCTGGCCTGAAGGCCGTACTTCTTGATCAATGCCGCGTGCACCGGGCGGGTGAGGTCGTCGGGTTTGACCCGGGCCGTGGCCTCGATCAGCCGGCCGGTCGCCACCCCCTTGTAGGTGCACGGGGCCACCTGTACCCGAGCCGAACGGCGCAGCCGTTTGACCTTGCCCGAGTCCGGGTTGGTCCAGACCAGCAGTTCCCCTCCGGTGCGGACCACCCAGACCGGGGTGGGCACCGGGCTGCCGTCCTTCCGGAAGGTCACCAGCAGGATGTAGCGGGCATCAGCGAGAACGTCGACGGGTCTCATGGGACCACGTTAACCGCGAAAACACCTGTTCCCGCGCACCGTCTTCGTCCTCGCGCACGTTGTACGGTGCGCGAGGACGAAATTCGTGCGCGGGAACAGGTGTGAAAACGTCAGTCGCGGTCGGCACCCGGGGTGCTCTGCGCGACCTGCATCAGGAACTCGATGTTGCTGCGCGTCTTGCGGAGCCGGTCAAGGACCAGGTCAAGAGCCTGCTGGGAATCCAGCGCCGACAGCACCCGACGCAGCTTGAGCACGATCGCCTGCTCGTCCGGAGAGAGCAGCAGCTCTTCCTTACGGGTGCTGGACTGATCGATGTCGATGGCCGGGAAGACCCGCTTGTCGGCGATCTTGCGATCGAGCTTGAGCTCGGCGTTGCCGGTGCCCTTGAACTCCTCGAAGATCACCGTGTCACCGGCGGAACCGGTCTCGACCAGCGCCGAGGCGAAGATCGTCAGCGAGCCGCCGTTCTCGATGTTGCGTGCCGCGCCGAGGAAACGCTTCGGCGGGAACAGCGCGGTCGAGTCGACACCACCGGAGAGGATACGACCGGAGGCCGGGGCCGCCAGGTTGTACGCACGTCCGAGCCGGGTGATCGAGTCCAGCAGGACCACGACATCGCGGCCCATCTCGACCAGGCGCTTGGCCCGCTCGATGGCCAGTTCGGCCAGCTGGGTGTGGTCGGACGGCGGCCGGTCGAAGGTGGAGGCGATGACCTCACCCTTCACCGACCGCTGCATGTCGGTGACTTCCTCGGGACGCTCGTCCACGAGGACGACCATCAGGTGGCACTCGGGGTTGTTCGTCGCGATCGCGTTGGCGATGGCCTGCAGCACCGAGGTCTTGCCCGCCTTGGGCGGGGAGACGATCAGCGCACGCTGGCCCTTGCCGACCGGCATCACCAGGTCGATGACGCGGGTGGTCAGGATGTGCGGCTGGGTTTCCAGGCGCAGCCGCTCATTCGGGTACAGCGGCGTCAGCTTGGTGAACTCCGGCCGGTTCTTGGCCTCTTCCGGGGTCTGACCGTTGATCGTGTCCAGCTTGACCAGCGCGTTGAACTTCTGCCGCGTGGCCTCCCCCTCGCGAGGTGCCCGGACGAATCCGGTGACGGCGTCACCGCGACGCAGGCCGTTCTTGCGCACCTGGGACAAGGAGACGTAGACGTCGTCGGAGCCGGTCAGGTACCCGGAGGTACGCACGAAGGCGTAGCTGTCCAGGACGTCGAGGATGCCCGCGACGGGCAAAAGCACGTCGTCCTCGCGGATCTCCACGTCACCCGGACCGTCGGCGAAACGGTCGCGGGTGCTGCTTCCCCGACGGTTGCGGTCGCGGAAACGACGGCCCCGACGGTTGCCGTCGGCATCCTCGTCGTCGTTCTGCTGACCGCGGGTGTCGCGGCCGTCCCGCTGGCCCTGGCCGCGGTTGCCCGCGTTCTGGTTGTCCCGCTGACCGCGGTTCTCCCGCTGACCACCGGTCGAGCCGTTCTGCTGGCCCTCGTTGTTGTTGTTCTGGCCGCCGCTGCCGGCCTGGGCCGCAGCCTCGGCGATGGTCAGCTCACGGGTGTCGTCACCGCGTCCGTCGCGGTCACGGCGGTTACGTCGGTTCCGCCGGTTGCGCTCGCGGGATCCCTGGCCCTCCTCGGAGGACTCCCCCTCGGACGGGCCGTTGGTCGCCTGGTTGCCCCCGTTGTTGGCGGTGTTGCCACCCTCCCGGTTGTTCGAGCGCTGCTCGCCGTCGTTCCGGGTGTTCTCCCGGTCCGTCCGACGTGCGGGTGCCTCGTTGTCGGTGCGGGCCTGCTGCTCAGCAGGAGCCGAGGAGGCCGCGGACGCCGCCGGGCCCTCCGCGGACGCTGCCGGGACGGCCGGCTCGGCCTTCTCGACGGTCCTGGTCCGCCCCCGGGTGCTCTTGGCCGCCGGGATGCTCTCCGCCGGTACGAGTTCGGGCTGGGAATCGCTCGGCTGATCCGCGTTGCGGGTCCGCGACGTGCGGTTCTTGCCGGTTGCGGCCGAGGCCGCGCCCCCATCCTGTCGTTCGGCGATCGCGGCGACGAGGTCGCCCTTGCGCATCGCCGAGGTGCCCTTGATACCCAGCTGGCCGGCGAGGGCCTTGAGGTCGGTGAGCACCATGCCCGAGAGCCCCGTACCGCGCTTTTTGGCGCCGGAACCGAGGGAATCGAGCAGCTCCGTGGTTTCGCTCACGAAGATCCTTCCTGTCCGACCTCAGCAAATGGGTCGGGTTATGTGCGCCGCAGCTCGCGGCAGGCATTCCGCGCCCAGATTGGACGTGGCGGAGTTCGATCAGCAACCGATCCACCCCGAGAAAAGCCACTAAAAGGACCGACTCGAGCCTGGAAATGGTGAGGAGGTGCTAGAACGCAACCTCGACGCAGCTACCGCGATGGACGAACGACGTTGTTGAGAACGAACGGGTGTGATCGAACTGAAGACAACGACACTGTCCAGGCGGAGCCGGTGATCGAGACCCACTGTAGTAGGCCCAGGCCACCACCGGCAACAGGTCGTCCGCGTGTCGTTGCGCAATTGCGACGACGGACCCGTTTCCCCTCCCGGGTCGGGGCCGTGGCCGGACTCAAAGCCCGGCCACGGCAATACTTCCCGACAGGGATGGAACCGGCGCGCCCCACAGGGCCGGTTCCATCCCTGTCAGAGCCTGGTCAACACGGCCCCGGTGTCGTCGACCTCCAGGACCGAGGCCCGGAAACCCGGACGGTGCCAGTCGGCAGCGTCCACCGGTCCCGCACTGAAGGCGAGCACCGAGGGCCCGGCGCCGGAGATGACGGCGGCCAGACCGGCGGCGCGCAACTCCGTCACCAATGCCGCCGAGGCCGGCATCGCCGGAGCCCGGTACCCCTGGTGCAGCCGGTCGACCGTGCCGTCCAGCAGATAGGACGGATCGGTGGTCAGGGCGTGCAGCAGCACCGCCGAGGCGGCCGCGTTGGCCGCCGCGTCCTGGTGAGGAACGGTGGCGGGCAACATGTCCCGTGCCACCTCGGTGGAGCATTCGGCCTCGGCGGTGAAGGCCAGCAGCTGGATGTCCGGATGCACCTGACGACGGATGGCCACCACCTCCCCGCCCTCCCGGGTCCAGGAGACGGTCAGCCCGCCGAAGATGGCCGGGGCGACGTTGTCGGGGTGACCCTCCATCGCGGTCGCCAGTTCCAGCACCTTCGCGTCGGGCAGCCGGCTGTCCCCGTCCGGCAGCAGGCCGCGGGCGATGAGGATGCCCGCGACGATGGCAGAGGCGGAGGAGCCCTGGCCGCCACCGTGCGGGATGGTGTTGACGCAGTGCAGCCGCAGTCCGGGCAGCGGCTCCCCCAGCGCGTCGAAGGCGACCTGCGTGGCACGCACCACGAGGTGACGTTCGTCACGAGGGACCGAATCGGCCCCCACCCCGTCCACCGTGATCGTCAGGCGGTCGGCCGGCTCGGCGTACACCTCGTCGTACCGGCCCAGGGCCAGACCGAAGGAGTCGTACCCGGGGCCGAGGTTGGCCGAGGTGGCCGGCACCTTGATCCGGACCTGCGCCCCGCGCGGTCCGGCGGAGGTGCCGGCCGAACCGTGCGCCCCGGCGGCGGTCGAGGTCACGAAAGGTCCAGAGCCTCGGTGACCGCCTCGGAGGCGACGGGAACCACGATCGGATCGGTCAGTGTCTTCAACGCCGTCTCCGGATCCTTCAGCCCGTTGCCGGTGACGGTGCACACGACCACCGAACCACGCGGCAGCCGACCGTCGGCGGTGGTCTTGAGCAGTCCTGCGATCGACGCGGCCGAGGCCGGTTCGACGAAAACACCCTCGGAGACCGCGAGCAGCCGGTAGGCCGCCAGGATCTCCTCGTCGGTGACGGCGTCGATCAGACCGTTCGAGTCGTCCCGGGCGGCGATCGCCTGGTGCCAGGAGGCGGGCGAGCCGATCCGGATCGCCGTGGCGATGGTCTCGGGGTTCGCCACCGGCGCACCGTAGACCAGCGGCGCCGCGCCGTCGGCCTGGAAACCGAACATCCGCGGCAGGGCCTCGACCAGGCCGTCGCGGTGGTACTCGCGGTAGCCCTTCCAGTAGGCGGTGATGTTGCCGGCGTTGCCGACGGGCAGCAGGTGGACGTCGGGGGCGCGGCCGAGCACATCGCAGATCTCGAAGGCCGCGGTCTTCTGGCCCTCGATCCGGACCGGGTTGACCGAGTTCACCAGGGCGATCTCCGGGTGGTCGACGACCACCTTGCGGGCGAGTTCCAGACAGTCGTCGAAGTTGCCCTCGACCTGGAGGATCTTCGCGCCGTAGGCGACGGCCTGGGCCAGTTTGCCGGCGGCGATCTTGCCCTGCGGGATCAGGACGGCGCTGGTGATGCCGGCGCGTGCGGCGTAGGCCGCGGCCGAGGCCGAGGTGTTGCCGGTGGAGGCGCAGATGACGGCCTTGGCGCCGTCGGCCAGGGCGTGGGTGACGGCGACCGTCATCCCGCGGTCCTTGAAGGAACCGGTGGGGTTGGCCCCCTCGACCTTCAGGTAGACCTCCATGCCGGTGCGCTCGCTCAGTGCGGGGGCGGGCAGCAGCGGGGTGCCACCCTCGAAGAGGGTCACCACCTTCGCCCCGGCCGGGATCGCGACCCGGTCGGCATAGGCGTCGATCAGCCCCGGCCAGCGCTGGTGGGTCCCCAGACCCGATGCGGCAGCGGTGGTTTCGGGCGCACTCAATTCGGTCACGTCACTCATCTCTCGTCTCCGGTCACACGCATCACGGATGTCACCTTGCGGACGGCATCCAGCGCGTCCAGTCGTCCGACCGTCGCGGCCAGGGCCGATTCCGGCGCGCCGTGGGTCACGACCACCAGGGTGGCATCATCGGAATGACCCTGCTGACGCACGGTCGAAATCGACACTCCTTGTTCGGCAAAGCATGTCGCCACCTGGGCCAGCACTCCGACCCGGTCGAGCACATCCATGGAGATGTAGTACCGGGTGGGCACCGCATCGATGCTCTCGATCGCCAACTGTGCGTCCGCCGATTCCCTCGGGCCGCGACCGCCGACCACCTTGTTCCGTGCCACCGTCACCAGATCCCCGAGAACCGCTGAGGCCGTAGGTGATCCACCGGCACCGGGCCCGTAGAACATCAGCTCACCGGCGGCCTCGGCCTCGATGTAGACGGCGTTGTAGGCACCGTCGACCTTGGCCAGCGGGTGGGTGGCCGGCAGCATGACGGGGTGCACCCGGGCGGAGACGGACTCCGCCCCGTCCTCCCCGATGAACCGCTCGCAGATGGCGAGAAGCTTTATCTTGCAGCCGATCTCGTTCGCCGCAGCGATCTGCTCGGCCGAGACCGCGCTGATCCCCTCGCGGTAGACGTCGGCGGCGGACACCCGGGTGTGGAAGGCCAGCGAGGCCAGGATGGCGGCCTTGGCGGCGGCGTCGTAACCCTCGACATCGGCGGTCGGGTCGGCTTCGGCGTACCCGAGCCGGGTCGCCTCCTTGAGCGCCTTGTCGTAGCTCTCACCGGTGGCGTCCATGGCGGACAGGATGAAGTTCGTGGTGCCGTTGACGATGCCCATCACCCGCGAGATGCGGTCCCCGGACAGGGATTCGCGGATCGGCCGGATGATCGGGATCGCGCCGGCAACGGCGGCCTCGAAGTACAGGTCCGCACCGGAGGCATCGGCCGCGGCGTAGAGCAACGGGCCGTGATCGGCCAGCAGGGCCTTGTTGGCCGTGACCACCGAGGCCCCACGCTCCAGCGCGGTCAGCAGCAGATCCTTGGCCGGGTCGATCCCACCCATCACCTCGACGACGACATCGACGTCCTCGCGGGCCACCATCGCGGCCGAGTCGGTGGTCAGGATCGCCGGATCGATGTCCGGGTACTTCTCCGGGTTGCGCACCGCGACGGCGACAACCTCCAGCGGCGCACCCACCCGGGAGGTGAGTTCGGCGGCCTGGGTCTGCAGGAGCCGGAGCACCTGGGAGCCGACGACGCCGGCACCGAGCAGACCGATCCGGATCGCGGTCATCGACGACCGCCCTTCTGGATCGACAGGAACAGCCGGAAGGCGTAGGCGAGCAGGATCAGCACCACCAGGACGGCGGCGATGGCGATCGTGGTCCGGAGCCATCCGGGCATGTCGGGCTTGATCAGCACCACCACCATGAGCACCGCCGCGAGGCCGAGCAGGGCGATACCGGGGACCAACGAGGGCTGCCGCGGGGTCGGGGCCCCGGGGGTCTCGCCGAGGGGTTTGTCAGCAGTCATTACCAGGTCTCCAGGCGCATCAAATCGTCATCGGTTTCCCGGCGCAGCACGGTGCGTGCCTCGCCGGAGGTCACGGCCACCACGGCAGGCCGCGGTACCCGGTTGTAGTTGCTGCTCATCGCGTAGCAGTAGGCGCCGGTGGCGGCCACCGCCAACAGGTCACCGACGGCGAGGTCGGCCGGAAGGTAGCAGTCGCGAACGACGATATCGCCACTTTCGCAGTGTTTGCCAACCACCCGCGAGGTCACGGCGGGTGCATCGGACTGCCGGGAGGCCAGCACGACCGTGTAATCGGCGTCGTAGAGGGCGGTTCGGATGTTGTCGCTCATCCCGCCGTCGACGCTCACGTACCGGCGCACCTGACCGCCGTCCAGGACGACGTCCTTGATGGTGCCGACCTCGTAGACGGTGATCGTGCCCGGGCCGGAGATGGCCCGGCCCGGCTCCACGGCGATCCGCGGGACGACGATCCCGGCCGCCTGGCATTCGCGGGTGACGATCTCCTTGAGGGATTTCGCCATCGCATCGGCCGGGGGCGGGTTGTCCTGGGGGGTGTAGGCGATGCCCAGCCCGCCGCCCAGGTCCAGGGTGGTGACGGTGTCGGCCAGGGACGGGTGCTCGGCGAGGATCTCCTTGAGCAGGCCGACCACCCGGTGGGCGGCGACCTCGAACCCGGCCGAATCGAAGATCTGCGAACCGATGTGGGAGTGCAGGCCCACCAGGCGCAGCCCCGAGCCGGCGACGATCCGTCGGACGGCCTCGGCCGCTGCCCCTCCGACCAGCGAGAACCCGAACTTCTGGTCCTCGTGGGCGGTGGCGATGAATTCGTGGGTGTGGGCCTCGACTCCGACGGTGACCCGGACCATCACCGGGATGTCGATGAGATCGTTCCCGGCCTCGACCTCCTCGGCGGCGATGTCGACCAGGCGGGCGATCTCGTAGTAGGAGTCGACGACGATGGCACCGATCTTGGCCCGCACCGCCCGGCGGAGTTCGTCCATGCTCTTGTTCGAACCGTGCAGGGCGATCCGCTCCACCGGGAACCCGGCCCGCTGGGCGACCGACAGTTCACCGCCGGAGCAGACGTCCAGGCCCAGACCCTCGTCGGCGAGCCAGCGCGCGGTCTCCCCGGTCAGGAAGGCCTTCGCGGCGTAGTGCACATCGGAGGCCTTGCCGAAGGCATCGGCGAAATCATGGCAACGGGACCGGAAGTCGGCCTCGTCGATCACCATCACCGGGGTGCCGTAGCTGGCTGCCAGTTCGATGACGTCGACCCCCGCGACGTCCACCACGCCGGCCTCGGTCCGCCGCGAGGAGCGCGGCCAGACCTTGGGGTCCAGGACGTTCAGGTCCGCGGGCGGACCGAAGGGGTGGTGTTCGGGGAAGCTCTCGCCGTGACGGGGCCCGGCCGGATGCGCCCTCACATCCGCTCCGGGGCGGAGACGCCGAGCACACCGAGGCCGTTGGCCAGCACCTGGCGGGCTGCGCGGCTGAGCCACAGCCGGGAGGCGGTCGCCGCGGTCGGAGCGGCGTCCCCCATCGGCAGTACCCGGACCGCGTCGTAGAACTTGTGCAGCCCGGCGGCCAGGTCCTCCAAGAACCGGGCGACCCGATGCGGTTCGCGCAGGTCCGCGGCGGTGCGCAGCACCCCGGGATAGGCGGCGAGCAAGGCGATCAAGGCGTTCTCCTGAGGGGTGTCCAGCAAGGCCGGGTCGTAGTCCTCGCCGGCGTCGATCCCCAGATCGGCAGCATTGGCGAGCATCCGGCAGAGCCGGGCGTGGGCGTACTGGACGTAGTAGACCGGGTTGTCGTTGCCGGCCTTCGTCCACAGATCCAGGTCCAGGTCCACCGAGGTGTCCACCGAGTAGCGGATCAGGGCGTAGCGCGCGGCGTCGACCCCGATGGCCTCGATCAGGTCGTCCAGGCTGATGACGTTTCCGGCCCGCTTGCCCATGCGGACAGGGACACCGTCCTTGACCAGGTTGACCAGCTGACCGATCAGCACCTCGACCACGTCCGGGTCGTCCCCGAAGGCGGCGGCGGCGGCCTTGAGCCGCGAGATGTACCCGTGGTGGTCCGCGCCGAGCATGTAGATGCACAGGTCGAAACCACGCAGCCGCTTGTCCAGGAAGTAGGCGAGGTCGCCGGCGATGTAGGCCGGGTTGCCGTCGCTCTTGATGACGACCCGGTCCTTGTCGTCCCCGTAGTCGGTGGACCGCAGCCACCAGGCGCCGTCCTTCTCGAACAGGTGACCCGATTCCTTGACCCGGGCGACGGCCTTGTCGACGGCACCGGACTCGTGCAGGGAGTTCTCGTGGAAGTACACGTCGAAATCGGTGCGGAACTCGTGCAGGGTGGCCCGGATCTCGGTGAACATCAGCTCGACCCCCTGGCTGCGGAACAGTTCCGTCGCCTCGGCATCGGGCAGGCTCGCCGCATCGGGGTTGGCCGCGACGATCCGGCCTGCGATCTCGCCGATGTACTCCCCGCCGTACCCGTCCTCGGGGGCTTCCTCGCCGCGGGCGGCGGCCAGCAGGGACCGGGCGAACCGGTCGATCTGGGCACCGTGGTCGTTGAAGTAGTACTCGCGGGTGACCTCGCCGCCCTGAGCGGACAGGATCCGACCGAGGGCATCCCCCACGGCGGCCCAGCGGGCGCCGCCGATGTGCACCGGACCGGTGGGGTTGGCCGACACGAATTCCAGGTTGATCTTCACCCCGGCCAAGGACGTGCCGTTGCCGTATTCAGCGCCGGCGGCGATGACCTGACCGACCAGGGCCCCGGCCGCGGCCGTGTCCAGTCGGATGTTGAGGAATCCCGGTCCGGCGATCTCGACGGCGGCGATCCCGGCGATGGCCTCCAGCCGCGGCGCGAGGATCTCGGCGATCTGGCGCGGCTTCAGCCCCGACTCCTTGACCAGCTTCAATGCGATCGAAGTGGCGTAATCACCGTGCTCGCGGCTGCGGGGACGTTCGAGTGGGACCTCGTCGGGGACGGCGATGTTCAGCTCACCCGCAGCAATGGCGGCGGCGAGTGCATCGCGGATGGCGGATGCAAGTTGGTCGGGATTCACCTGCTCAGTCTAGGAAAGGCCGGACAGTGGTTTTGCCATCGGTCCTCCGGAAGCCCGGATCGGCCGATCAGGGCCGGTCCCGACACCGGTCCGGGCCACGCACCGTGATCGGTTCGTATCCATACTCATGCATCGGTCACAGACTGACCTCGTACACTCATGCGATCACAAGCGCGCAGGTAGTTGATGCGCGCCTTTGTCGTGTGCCCCTCCGGCGGTCTGCGCCGGTGCGGTCCACCCGCAGTACCGCCCCACCAGCAGTGCCGCGTCACCAGCAGCGCCGTGTCACCCGTCCTGTCCGAATAGCTTGTAGATGAGGTTCATTCCGCCCATGATGGCCAGCGGCAAAAACGCCAAGAAAAACCGTAAGGCAGTCCCCGTCGTCTCCCGCAAGCAAGGCTTGCCGTGGCTGACCATCGCCGCGGTGGCGGTGATCCTCATCCTCGCCGGCGGCATCTTCGCCGTGGTCCTGAACAAGGCCGACGAGAACAACGCCAAGGCTGAGAGCCTGGCCGCCTTCCGGCCCAGCGAGAGCAACATGGATCCGTCGACCCAGATCGAGGGCATCTACGCCGGCGCGAATCCGGAGCTCAAGAACGGGACCCTGGAGTACCCGGACTACAAAGTCGCCATCCACGTGTCCTCCACGGACCGGGTGGCCTACAACAAGTTCCCGCCGATCGGTGGCCCCCACGACGCTGTCTGGGCCGCCTGCAACGGTGTCGTCTACGACACGCCGGTCCGCAACGAGAACATGGTGCACCCGCTCGAGCACGGTGCCATCTGGATCGCCTACAACCCGGCGACCATCGCCGCCGGCGACCTGGACAAGCTCAAGGCCCTCGTCGAGAACAAGTCCTTCATGGTGCTGAGCCCGTACACCGATCTGACCACGCCGATCTCCCTGCAGGCCTGGGCCCACCAGCTGCAGCTGACCTCGGCGAGCGACCCACGGATCGAGCAGTTCGTCACCGCCCTGCGCACCAACCAGTTCGTCACCCCGGAGTTCGGTGCCAGCTGCGACCAGCCGTCCTTCGACACGGTGAACCCGCCGGCCCTGGACACCTCCCCGATCGACACCGCCAGCGCCATCCCGATGGACGGCGGCACCCTCGCCCCCGACACCTCGGAGATGCCGGCCGAGGGCTCCACCGTCGAGCTGCCGGTCGATCCGTCGGCCAGCGACTCCGCCACCACCCCGGAGACCAGCGGCGCTGCCGATTCCACCACCGAGGACACCGCCACGAGCACGGCCGGTTCCACGGCCAAGAGCACTGAGAGCGCACCGACTTCGTGACCGAAAACGTGCAGGCCACACCGCCCCCCAGCATCTTCCAACGCTGGGGGCGGCGTGGCACCGCCACGGTCCTGACTGCGTGCGCCCTGGTGCTGCTGTTGATCGGCGGCACCGCCGGCCTCGCCCTTGCCCCGTCCGACGACCACCGCGCTCTGACGGTGCCGTCGAACGATTCGGTCGATGCGGGGTTCCTCCGCGACATGATCACCCACCACGCCCAGGCGATCTCGATGGCCCACGCGGCCCAGGAGAACACCGAGGACACTTCCCTGAAGGTCTTCGCCTACGACCTGGAATACAGCCAGACCTCCGAGACCGGCACCATGGTCGGCTGGCTCACCCTGTGGGATCTGCCGATCAACACCTTCGACACCCCCATGCAGTGGATGGGCGGTACGGGGACCCACTCCGGGATGGCGATGGCACCGGTCACCGACGGCGGGACCACAGCCGATTCCTCGGTCGGCGCGGACGTGCCGATCATGCCGGGGATGGCCACCAATGCCGAGATGACGAAGTTGAAGGGTCTCAAGGGCAAGGCCTCGGACATCTTCTTCCTGCAACTGATGATCCGGCACCACCAGGGCGGTGCGCCGATGATGCAGTACGCGGCCGACCGGGCCACGAATGCGGCCGTCCGTCAGCTCGCCCAGCGGATGTTGAACAACCAGACCAAGGAAATAGCCCAGATGACCGACTGGCTCAAGACCTTCGGCGAGGTTCCGCTCCCGTTCAGCGGTTGATCCGCCTTTCCCGCGAGTGCCCCTCGCACCCCGGTTCCACGGGGGCGCGAGGGGCACTCGCAGGAAAAGTGGTCAAAGCACCGTCGCTCATCGGGTAAAGTTTTCTCCAGTGCGCCCCCGTAGCTCAGGGGATAGAGCACCGCCCTCCGGAGGCGGGTGCGCAGGTTCGAATCCTGCCGGGGGCACTGAGATCAAGAACCGGCGAGGCCATCAGGCCTCGCCGGTTCTGTCGTTTCCGGGGCAGGTCCGAGGGGCGGGAGCGAGCCGGGCGGGGCCATCGCTCCAGGACAAGCAGAGCGCCATGTGGTTAGGATAGGTTTACCTGACCAACCTTCCATGGAACGGACACCATGACCTCCGCAGCACCCTCGAGCACCCGGACCGAGCAGTCGGCCGCCCCTTTCGGCATCTTCCAGGTGCGGGTCCGTCGGATCGAGGCACTGGGCGAGAACTTCCGACGGTTCACCTTCGAGGGTCCGGATCTGGCCACCTTCGCCGACAACGGCCGGGACCAGCGGATCAAGCTGATCTTCCCGCTGCCCCGGGTCGGCCTCGACCCGATGCCGACCGGTACCGACTGGTACCAGCAGTGGCGTGAGCTGCCCGCGGATCTACGGAACCCGTTGCGCACCTACACGGTTCGCAACGTCCGGAACGAGTCCTCCGAGATCGACGTCGACATCGCCGTGCACGGGCGGGTCGGTGTCGCCTCGGCCTGGGCGGTCGACGCCGCCGTGGGTGACGAGCTGAAGATCTTCGGTCCGGACAACCGGTTCACCGGGGTGCACGGAGGGGTCGACTTCCTGCCGCCGAGCGGAACCGGCGGCTTCCTGCTGGCCGGCGACGAAACGGCGCTGCCTGCCATCGCTTCGATCCTGGAACGACTGCCGGCCGACAGCACCGGCGAAGCTCTGATCGAGGTGGCAGCCGACTCCGACCGCGCGGCGGTCGGGTCCTGTCCCCCGGGCGTGCGTCTGCAGGTCCTCAGCCGTGACGGTGGGCCCAGCGGCAGTGTTCTGGTGCCGGCGGTCCGGGAGGCAGCGGCGCGACTGCTCCCGACCGTTTCCGGGGCAGCGGTGGAGGTCGAGGACGTCGACATCGAGACAGGTCTGCTGTGGGAGGTGCCGGCAGACGAGTCCGGCGGTGCCCTCGCCCGGCAGACCGCCTTGTACGCCTGGCTCGCGGGTGAGGCCGGGGTGATCAAGACCCTGCGCCGCCACCTGGTTTCCGAGCTGGGGATGGACCGACGGTCGGTGGCGTTCATGGGGTACTGGCGTACCGGCCGGGCCGAGAACAACAGCTGATCCACCGGGTGGTCGCCGCCCGGTGCGCCTCCGGGACCACGCCGGGTGGTCGCCTACCGTGCCGCCCGGGAGCTGTTCGTTCCCACGAACGTGGCCGTCACCCCGGCGATCATCAGGCCCGCGCACCACACCCACGACATACCGTTGTCCGCAGCCGCGATGCTCCATGCCCATCGCTCGGGTTCGCGGTCCAGTGCCCGTCCGAAGGTGGAGATCACCAGGCCGGTGCCGGCGGACCACAGTGCGGCGTTTCGTCGCGTGAAAACCGAGTACATCATCGTCAGACCGACGAATGCCAGACAGTTCCGCGCCGTGGCGGAGCCGTAGTCGGACCAGCCGATGATCTGGACCAGCATGCACATGGCCGCAGGCAGGGAAGCCATGGCAGCAAGGGTCACCGTTTGGATCACGCGGACGGAGCGGACCGCGACGAGTTCGGGAGTGGTCCGTAGAGCGATCACGAGACCGGCCGGGGCTGTCACCAGCAACGCCGACATGGGTGCCAAGGGCACGGCCGCGGCGAAGGGCGGCGACAGGAACACGGGAAGATCTCGACCCGATGCCAGCAGCAGCAGGACCGGAACCAGAAGGCACATCCCCGCTGCGAGTGTGAGATGCCGAGAATAGAGCCAGTACTTCACCGGTCGGTCACGCAGTAGTCGAACTGATGGCGATTGTTGCTGAACCAGCTGCCAAGCTGAGCCGGAGAATAGCCGTCGACCGCTTGCACGGCCGCCAGCTCTTCCGGATCCTGCACCCTGTTCAGGAGTTCGGAATCCGCGGTACCACCCTTGGACGCGAGCCACAGCTCGAACTCGAAGTACTCGTCGGTCACCGGTCTGGGTTGATCCGGGTTTCGGGTGCCGCAGGTCCTGGGTTGGACCGGAAGGAGCCCCATGACCAGGTCGAGTCGCATGTCCGCATCGGACATCGCGTCACGGTCGGCATGGATGACCCACCCGGCACTCGGGTCGGTGATACCGGTGATGCTCTCCGAGACACGTTCGGGCAACTCGAGTCCCATGCCGGCGAACTCCTCCCGGATCAGACCGGCCTGGCTCACCAGACCGCCAAGACTCCCCCGATGTTCCTCCCAGACACACACCGCGGGTCGACTTCCCGCGCAGGTCAGGCCGGAGGTCCTGGGTTGCACCGGGTATGCGTCCAACTCATCCACCCTCGTGACTGCGAACCAGCTCGCCGCTCCTAGGACGGCAATCGTCAGGAGCAGCGCCTCGACCGAGATCCTCCGGACGGCAAGGGCACCGACAACGAAGGCTCCGGCAATGCCGAGGGCGATGTTCGCAACCAGGACATCGCCGGAAACAACAAAATCCGAGGTGCAGCACTCGGGGACCGCACCGGTGAGGTGGCGGATCCACAGTGTGTCCATTGCGGGTGTGACGGCAATCCAGAAGTAGCACACCAGCAAACAAGCTGGTACCGCGACAGTTGTCGGCAGGAATCTACCCGCGAGGACACCAAGTCCGGTGCAGAACACGGTGCCGGCCGCGAAGATCGAAGTGATCGCACCATCGGGCACGAACGGTCCCACATCCGAACCGAGGCCCACGGTGACGCAGGCAGCGATGAAGCACGACATACCTGCGAGCGGCACCGCCAGGAAGTTCCAGAAGGCGACCACGACGGAGCGTCTGACCGCCACGTCGATCTGCGTCAGCACATCTCGCAGCCGTGAGGTCTGCAGTGCGGCACAGACGGCGCACAACGGTCCAGCTATCAGCATGGACATGCTTGCCGCGCCGGTGGCACCGACCGCATAGTTGTTGTAGTAGTAGGGCTTGATCACCACGATGGTGAACAACACAGTCAACGGAATGCCGCACAGCGCCCCCGCCACGGCGGGCTTCCGCCACGATCGGAACAGGTACGACCATCATCCGGGCAGGATGCCGATCGCGTGGTCCGGACGGGTCGACGTGGGGATCATTCGGCATCACCCAACACCGATCGATAGGCCGCCTCCGCCCTCGCGTGGGGTCGACTCTCGTGTGGTGCGCGAGCCAGGAAATCGGCAACCGAGCCGGTGAACGCGGCTTCCCCACCCGACATGACCACGACGTGATCGGCGATGTCGACCAGATCCTCCGTCTGATGGGTCGAGATCACCACGTCCGAGTGCGCCGAGATGCGGGAAACGAGCGCCCTGAACGAACCGCGCTGGGCAGGATCGAGACCGGCTGTCGGCTCGTCCAACAACAGCAGCTGAGCTCCGTGGACCAGTGCCTGCGCAATTCCGAGGCGACGCAGTTGCCCACCGGAAAGCTCTCGAACCTGCCGATCCCCGTGAGTGGTCAGGTTCACGTCTGCCATCGCCGGCCCCGCTTGAGCCCAAGCTGCCGCACGAGTGGAACCTTTGAGCCACCCGGCGAACGCAATCTGTTCACGAACGGTCAGCGATCGCACAGGCTCGATCTGTTGCGGCACCCAGCCGACCTGCGAGCGGTACGCACCCAGATCCTGGCGGCACCCCGACTGGAGGCCGTTCCAACGCACGGTGCCCGCCCTGGGTCGGTACGCCGAAGCGGCCAAGGACAACAGCGTGGACTTGCCCGCACCGTTGGGCCCCAGCAGCACCGTCACCCCGGTCTGGAAGTTGACGTCCAGATCTGCCAACACCGGCCTGTTGCGGCGGTACCGGAAACTCACACCCTCGAACTCGAGCACGCGCCATTGCCCCCCTGAGCCTTGGAAATCGGGCCGGTATTCGGCCGATTCAGCTCGGAGCAGTATAGGTCGACCGTCGGATCGGAGATCGAGGATGCCGAACAGGGCTGATTCCCGCCGGTGAAACACTTGTCGTTCCGAAGGTCCCCGAAGGGGCGATCACGCTGACAGTCGAAACCACTGCACGAATCCTCCGGACATCAGGACACAACGCGACAGAGCAACGAAATACGACATCTACCCGTATGTCGATATCGGCTCTTCGGTCAACAGCCACCACAGCGGCACGTACAGGAAATCGGTTCATCAACGAACCTGGTGTCGACGTGGCCAAGCCGTGCGCCCACACCCTCGGCGCGCGTGCCGATGCCGCAGGGGGGACGATCGGGTGGGAGGACCCGGGTGCGGCCCTCCACCGCCCGTTGGACGCCCTCCGGCGGGCCGGCTCGATCAAGGAGGATCCACTGTGCCGAGTTCCAGCTCCAGCGACCGACCCGACGACGAGCGGCCCGGCACGGGGGTGCCCGGTGGGTCGGGTGCTGCCACCCTGGCCTACCGGAACGCCCGGGACGGTCTGTTGGCAATCGGCCGGGACTACGCTGCGACGGCGGATTTCCGCTGGCCCGACCTCGGTGACAGCTTCAACTGGGCGATCGACCACTTCGACGCCTTCGCCCGCGGCAACGTCGGCATCGCCCTGTGGATCGTCGAGGAGGACGGCCAGGAGACGAAGCTGACCTTCGACGAGATGTCCCGCCGGTCGGATCAGGTCGCCGCCTTCTTCGTCGGGCAGGGCGTCCGGCGGGGTGATCGGGTCCTGCTGATGCTGGGAAACCAGTACCAGCTGTGGGAGTCGATGCTGGCGGTGATGAAGATCGGCGCGGTGATCATGCCGACGACCACCGCCCTGGGTCCGGCCGATCTGCAGGACCGGATCGACCGGGGCGGGGCCAGGCATGTGGTCGCCCGCGGCGAGGACACGGCCAAGTTCGACACGGTGACCGGGACGTACACCCGGATCCGCGTCGGCGACGGACCGGCCGACTGGTCCGATTACGCGCAGGCGTACACCCTCCCGGAGATCCGCACCGCGCACCCGGGCACGGCTCCCGGGGACCCGTTGCTGCTCTACTTCACCTCCGGGACCACCAGCCGACCGAAACTGGTGGAGCACACGCAGGTCTCGTACCCCCTCGGCCACTTCACCACGACGTACTGGATCGGTCTGCGTCCCGGGGACGTGCACCTGAACATCAGCTCCCCGGGCTGGGCCAAACACGCCTGGAGCTGCTTCTTCGCCCCATGGATCGCCGAGGCCACGATCTTCGTCTACAACTACGGCCGGTTCGACGCCCCCGCCCTGTTGGACCAGATCCGCCGTGCCGAGGTCACCACCTTCTGTGCACCGCCCACGGTCTGGCGCATGTTGATCAATGCCGACCTCAGCGGCGGACCGGGATCCCTGCGCGAGGTCGTGGCGGCGGGAGAACCGCTGAACCCGGAGGTCATCGACCAGGTCCAGCAGAAGTGGTCGCTCACCATCCGGGACGGTTTCGGTCAGACGGAGACCACCGCGTCCATCGCGAACACACCGGGCGCACCGCTGAAACCCGGTTCCATGGGCCGTCCGTTGCCAGGGTGCCCGGTGGTCCTGGTCGACCCGCTGACGGGTGAACCGGCGGAGGAGGGCGAGATCTGCCTGGACCTCTCGGCCGCACCGTTGACCCTGATGACCGGCTACCAGTCCGACCCGGAACGCAACGCCGAGGCGATGGCCGGCGGCTACTACCACACCGGTGACGTCGCCTCCCGGGATACCGACGGCTACATCACCTACATCGGCCGGACCGACGACGTCTTCAAGGCCTCCGACTACAAGATCAGCCCGTTCGAGCTGGAAAGTGTGCTCATCGAACATCCTGCGGTGGTCGAGGCCGCCGTGGTGCCCGCCCCCGACCCGATCCGCCAGGCCGTCCCGAAGGCCTACATCGCCCTGGCGGCGGATTTTCCCGCGAACGCCGATACGGCCCTGTCGATCCTCACCTACGCCAAGGAACATCTGGCCCCGTATCTGCGGGTGCGCCGGATCGAGTTCTACGAGCTGCCCAAAACCATCTCCGGGAAGATCCGGCGGGTCGAGCTGCGCGAGCGCGAGATCGAAGCCGCAGACGGCGCTCTGACCCCGCAGGAGTGGCGCTACGAGGACTTCCCGGAGCTGCGCGGATAGCCGCCGAGTGGACTCCCACTCCCCAGTTTCTGGGGGGTGGGAGTCCACTCGCGGGGAACAGGGGCCGCTACCCCAGTTGCCCCGAAGCCCGGAATTCGCCCGGGCAGCTGTGAGAACATCGCTCATCATGGGACAGAGCAGCAGCCCGCAGGGCACAGGTGGGGCGCGGTCGCGCGCCGGCAGGAAATTCGTCCGTCCGGCCAGTGGATTCGGCGGAGTCCTCGCCGCGGGTCTGCTGTTGGCCGGGTGTGCCACGACCGTCACCGGAGCGGCGTCACCGGCACCGGATCTGCTCACCTCGCCGGTGGTGTCCACCTCCGCGGCGGGCAGCACTCCCCCGACCGCACCGGTCGATCCGACCGCACCCGAGGAGACCGACCTCCAGCAGACCGGTTCCGGATCGGTTGTCACCGACGAGAGCTCCGAGCCTGACCGGAGCACCACCAGCGCGACCTCTGACGCGATGCCCGTCGTCGACCCCGACGAGTGGTACCCGACGGAGGACAACGAGGACCCGAGCCTGGACATCACCGGGATCTTCCTGGAGGAGCCGGCGAACTACGGCAGCTCCTACCTCCACGTGACCGATCCGGAACGTGTTGCCTACCAACATTTCCCACCGATGGGTGGCTCCCACGACGGATACTGGGCGGCGTGCAACGGTGTCGTCTACCAGGTCCCGGTACGCAACGAGAACATGGTCCACTCCCTGGAGCACGGGGCGGTCTGGATCACCTACAACCCTGAGACCCTCAGCGCAGACGACATCGAGGCCGTCAGCGCCCTGGCCGAGGGCCAGAACTACCTGATGGTCAGCCCGTACCCCGGGCTGAAGTCGCCGCTGTCCCTGCAGAGCTGGGGACACCAGCTCGAACTGGACAGCCCGTGGGACGAACGGCTCTACCAGTTCGTCTACGCCCTGCGGCAGAACCCCTATCTGACACCGGAGATCAACGCCACGTGCGATCAGCCGACCTTCGACGTCACCGATCCGCCGCCGTTCGATCCCAGCACGCCGGGCCCGGACGCCTTCCCGCTCGGATCCGACGACACCGACGTGCCCACCGGCGACGCGCCGCCCACATCCTGATCCCGGCCCGCCCGCGGGGGTGGACAATTCTCCGGTGACCCCCGACACCGTGGAATTCGTGCTGAACCTGATCGGCCTGTTCGCCTTCGCCCTTTCCGGCGCACTGCTCGCTGTGCGGAAGCAGTACGACATCATCGGGATGGCGATCCTGGCGTCCATGACGGCCCTCGGGGGTGGGCTGATCCGTGACCTGATGATCGGCGACGTGCCACCCAGCGCCCTGCGCAACACCTGGTGGCTCGTCATCCCACTGATCGCCACGGTGATCACCTTCTTCTTCCACCCGCAGGTGGCCAAACTCCGGCGCGCGGTCCAGGTCTTCGACGCGATCGGCCTCGGGGTCTTCTGCGCGGCCGGTGCGACCAAGGCGCTGTTGTTCGGCCTCAGCCCGTTGGCCTCGGTGCTGATGGGGGTGCTCACCGGGATCGGCGGCGGCATCCTGCGGGACGTCCTGGCCGGGTCCACCCCCGCGGTCCTGGCCCGCGACTCCAAGCTGTACGCGATCCCCACGATCCTGGGCTCCACCGCCGTGGTGGTGGCCGACCAGTTCGGCGCGAACGGCATCCTGGTGCAGTTCTCCGCCGCTGTCGGGATCACCACCCTGCGGCTGGTCGCCCTGTGGCGAGGGTGGACCGCCCCGGTCCCCCGCGCCGCCCACGGCCAGTAGCTGCCGAACGGACCGCCACACCGCCGTTTCCCGGGTGCAGCGGTCCACTCGGCCGGGGATTCGGCCCGTGGCATCCCTCACAGACGACCCACAGCCGGTGAACAATCGTTTACCGTGGTAGGTGAACATCGATTCACTCGCCGGCCCAGCGTTGTGCCGGTCCACTTTCCGCCTCTCTGCCGACGACCTGCCGCCGACACCTGCCAAAGGATCGCTTCGTGCCACGCACTGCCATCACCCGAGGAACCACGTCACCTGCCGGCACCGCGGCCGCCGACCCCGCCGTCACCACACCTCCCGGGCTGGTTCCGGTCCTGGCCGCCTGCGGGATCGTGGTCTCCCTGGTCCAGACGATGATCGCCCCCCTGCTCCCGGAGCTGCCCGCCCTGACCCACAGCTCCTCGGCGAATGTCAGCTGGCTGTTGACGACCACCCTGCTCACCGGTGCCATCGCCACCCCCCTGCTGGGTCGGATGGGCGACATGTACGGCAAGAAGCGGATGCTGATGATCACCCTGGCGGTCCTCGCCGCGGGATCCCTGACCTGCGCATTGAGCTCGGACCTGGCCGTGCTGATCATCGGGCGTGGCCTGCAGGGCGCAGCGCTCGCGGTCATCCCGCTCGGGATCAGCATCCTGCGTGACGAACTCCCACCGGCCCGCGTCATCGGCGCGGTGGCCCTGATGAGTTCAACCCTGGGCGTCGGGGCCGCCGTCGGCCTCCCGGTCGCCGCCCTCATCGTGCAGGGAGCCGGTTGGCACACCATGTTCTGGGCCTGCGCCGCATTCGCCGCCGTCGCGGTGCTGTGTGTGCATTTCGTGGTCCCCGAGTCCGGTCGCCGCAGCGCCGGGCAGTTCGACTTCCTCGGCGCGCTGGGCCTGGCGACCATGTTGACCTGCCTGATGCTGGCCATCAACAAGGGCGGCGACTGGGGCTGGACCGCGCCACGCACCCTCGGCCTGCTGATCGGCGCAGTCGCCATCGGCCTGGTGTGGGGCCGGTACGAACTCCGCACCCCCACCCCGATGGTGGACCTGCGGGTGTCGGCCCGGCCCGCGGTGCTGTTGACCAATCTCGCCGCCTTCCTCATCGGTTTCGCTTTCTACGCCAACGCTCTCACCACGGCCCAGCTGGTCCAGGAACCGACCTCGACCGGCTACGGCATCGGTGCCACCATGCTGGTCAGCAGCCTGTGCCTGTTGCCGGGCGGCATCTGCATGGCGCTGTTCTCGCCGGTGTCGGCGCGGATCTCGGCCCGGCACGGGGCGAAGTCGGCCCTGGCCCTCGCCAGCGGCGTCCTCGCCCTCGGTTACGTCGTACGGATCTTCACCAGCGGCGGTATCGCGATGATCATCGTCGGTGCCACCGTGGTCTCGATCGGAACGGCCTTGGCCTACTCGGCCCTGCCCACACTGATCATGGGATCGGTACCGGTCAGCGAGACCGGTGCTGCCAACGGGATGAACACCCTCGTCCGGACGATCGGCCAAACCGTCTGCGCCGCAGTCGCTGTCCTGGTCCTGTCCCATGTGACGAGCACCCGCAGCGGTCGTGAGCTGCCGAGCCTGGCCGCCTACCTGACGATCTTCGGGATCGCCGCCGCCGTTTCGCTGGCCGCACTGGTGGCCACCCTGTTGATCCCGCGCCGGAAGGGCGAGGGCGACCCGGGGACCGGCAGCAGCACCTCTCACCGGAAGGCCGCACCGGCCACCACCCCGGCTGGTCTCGTGCGACGCTCGGCGGCTACCGTCGGGGCATGACCTCGCCGCCGGATGCCACCACATCCTCCAGCAAGTTGGCGATCCTGCGCGCCGCCCGGATCGCTTTCGGCCGACATCCGTACAACACCGTGACCCTGCGGGACATCGCCACCGCAGCCGGGGTGAGCGCGCCTTTGATCATCAAACACTTCGGCGGGAAGGAACAGCTTTTCGACACCGTCGCCGATTTCGGTCGGGCGGCAACAGAACTCTTCGACGCACCGCTCGACGGGCTGGCCGACCACATGATCCGTCATGTCCTCATCGCCCGCCGCGAACGAAGCATCGACCCGCTCCTACGAGTGGTGTTCGCCATCGGAACCGCTGACGAGCGGACCCTGCTGCTCACCCGGTTCCGCACCCAGATCATCGATACGCTGACCGAGAAGCTCGGCGGTGTAACCGAAAGGGTTCGGGCCGAGCTGATCGTGGGCTCGCTGCTGGGACTCGGCGCGATGATCAGCATCGACCGCGAGGGACCGTTGACCACCCTCGGCGTCGACGAGATCGCCGCCGTTTTCGCTCCGGGCCTGCAGAGCCTGATCACCCCGGCAATATAAAGATTCGCTTTCCTTTCTGCCGATCCACGGCGTTGATCATCGGCAACCACGCCTGCGCCTCTACTATTGGCGGGCCTGCAGACCCATCTGTTCGCACTTGAACCTGCCCTCAAGTGAATTGAGGGGCCTGACGCGTCGAAGGACATTTCACTTGCCCAAGCTCCGCGCCCCACAGTTCTCATTGCCGACCCTCGCCGGGCCGGCCCTCGCCCTGGTCCTCGCCGCCGGAACGCTCACCGTCGGAGCAACGCCCGCCTCAGCCGGGACCAGCACCCGCTCGGTGCCCCTCCAGGCCGAGGCACCGCTGACCACGACCACATCCGTGGCGGTGGACACCGACGAGGCCGAGCCGATCGTCTCGGGTCTGATCGTCAAGATGAAAGCCACCGACCACCGTTCCCGTGATCTGCGCATCCGTGCCGCCGCCGGCTCGATCACCGCGGCAGCGGCAGAACAGGATCTCGCCGGCGATGCGGTGCGGACCCTGATCGACAGCGCCCCCGAGCTCGCCGACGCGGAGGTCGCCGACGACACTTCCGTGGGTGACGGCAGTACGGTCCTGCACCTCGCCGAGTCGGTGTCCGGAGCCGAGGCCGAGGCGCTCGCCGCCGAACTCGCCGATCGCGCGGACGTCGAGTGGGCCGAGCCGGACTACCGCCTGTTCGCCACCGATGTCGCCCCGATCATCCCGCACGACCCGTACTTCGACCGGCAGTGGAGCCTCTGGGACACCGCGGGTACCCACGGGCGCTACTCCGTGCGGGCACCCCAGGCGTGGGGTGTGACCACCGGCGACAAGTCCGTCGTGGTGGCCGTGCTCGACACCGGCATCACCAGCCATCCGGAGCTGAACGGTCGGGTGGTCGCCGGGTACGACATGGTCTCCGATCCGAAAACGGCGAACGACGGCAACGGTCGGGATTCCAACCCCGCCGATCCGGGGGACTGGATCAACGCCAGGACACGCCCCTCGGACTGCCCCGTGCCCGACATGAAATCGAGCTGGCACGGCACGCATGTCGCGGGCATCATCGCGGCGGAGCAGAACGGCGTCGGCGTCAGTGGCATCGCGCCGGCCGTGCGTATCCAGCCGGTCCGTGTCCTCGGGGTCTGCGGCGGCAGCGTCAGTGACATCGCCGCCGGGATCCGTTGGGCCGCAGGCGGCACCATTGCAGGTGTACCGAAGAACGCCACCCCCGCCAAGGTGGTGAACCTGTCCCTGGGCGGGCCGGGCGCGTGCGGCAAGACCTTCCAGTCCGCCGTCGACTTCGCCCGGAGCCAAGGCGCTCTCGTGGTGATCGCCGCCGGGAACGACTCCCAGCCGGCCCGCAACTACAGCCCGGCGAACTGCAAGAACGTCCTGACGGTCACCAGCACCGGCCGAAAGGGTCAGCGCGCCAGCTATTCCAACTACGGCACCGCCGCCGCGCCCGCGGGTATCGCGGCTCCCGGTGGCGACACGTTCTCCCGCGGCAGCGATTCGACCAACACTCCCAGCACCGACTACGGCATCGCCTCCACGTACAACAGCGGGAAGACCACCCCCGGCACGCCGACCTACGGTTACCTCCAGGGCACCTCCATGGCCGCGCCCGCGGTCTCAGGGGTCGCCGCCCTGGTCCTGAGCAAGGCCAACCTGACACCGGCCGACCTGACCGCCCGGTTGAAGCGGACGGCCCAACCGTTCCCGACGATCAGCCGGGGCGAGGGCACCACCTGCACGATCGCTTCCTGTGGTGCCGGAATCATCGACGCGGGAGCGGCCGTCGCCGATCTCGACACCGCGCCGGCCAACGACAACTTCGCCGCCGCCGCCCAGGTGAGCGGTCAGGCCGGATCCGTCACGGGCCGTACCACCGCCGCGACCCAGGAGCCCGGAGAGCCGGTCTTCGCCACCAACGCCGGTGGGGCCTCGGTCTGGTACCGCTACGTCGCACCATCGACCGGCAAGTTCACCGTGAGCACCGCCGGCAGCAGTTTCGACACCCTGCTCGCGGTGTACCGGGGCGAGACCATCGACGGGCTCGCCCGTCTCGGTGCCAACAACAATGCACCCGGTGTGGTGACCAGTGAGATCTCCGCGGTGCCGATGACCAAGGGCACCACCTACTACATCCTGGTCGACGGCTCCCGGGTCGGTGCCGGGCTGCCCGCCGTCGGGTCGGTCAAGCTGAGCTGGCGGTTGCAGTTCTTCTCCGACGTCGCACCCGGCACCCCGTTCTTCAACGAGGTCGAATGGCTGGCCGTGCAGAAGATCTCCCTCGGCAACCCGGACGGCACCTTCAGTCCGGCGGCCACGATCAGCCGGCAGGCGATGGCCGCCTTCTTCTACCGGATGAACCACCACGGTGACGACGCCCCTGCCTGCACAGGGGGCAAACGGAAGTTCACCGATGTGCCTGCTACGAACCAGTTCTGCGGTGCGATCGAATGGCTGGCCGAGAACAAGATCACCACCGGGGTCACGCCGAAGACCTTCGGGCCCGGCCAGACGGTGACGCGGGAAGCCATGTCCGCCTTCCTGTACCGCTACCACCAGCTGGCGAAAGACCTGCCGATCGCCGCCCTGCCGTGCTCGGGGAAGGCGTTCGTCGACGTCAAGAAGACCCATCCCCTGTGCGGCGAGATCGAGTGGTCCGCCGCGAACGGGATCACCAGCGGGAACCCGGCCGGGAAGTTCCTGCCCGCGGACAAGGTCACCCGGCTCTCCATGGCGGCCTTCCTCTACCGGTTGTCCATCACCTTGGCCCCCTGACCGGGGACCTCCGGCAGCCGCGTACGGGCCAGCTTCTCCGGGGCCAGCACGAAGTCGACCCGGCTGACCCGACCGGAGCGCACCGTCAACGCACCGACAAGCACCAGGCCGGTGCCGGCCACGAAGCCGAAACCGCTGGTGCCGTTGACCTCCAACGGCACGATCCGTTCGCCGCCGGAGCGCTTCTGAGCGATCCCCAGCAGGAATCTGGCGACCCGGTCCGCACCGTGGACAGGTCTGCGGGCGGCGCTGACCTTGCCCCCGCCGTCGCTGGTCAGCACCACATCCGGGTCCAGGATCGACAGCAGCACCGCCAGATCTCCGCCGAGGATCGCGGCGGCGAAGGCCGCCACGGCGGCATCGTGCTCGGCCGGATCCACCGTCACCCGGGGCGCGCCGTCGGCCACGTGGCGTCGCGCCCTGGCCGCGAGCTGACGGACGGCGGCCGGGGTGCGTCCGACCACCCCGGCCACCTCGGTGAACGGCATCCCGAAGATGTCGTGCAGCACCCAGGTGGTCCGTTCGGCCGGACTGAGGGTCTCCAGCACCACCATCAGGGCGAAACTGACGGTCTCGTCCAGGGTGACCCGGTCGGCGGGGTCGGTCGGGCGGACTCCCACCGGTTCGGCAGCAACGATCGGTTCGGGCAGCCAGGGGCCGATGTAGCTCTCGCGGCGGACCCTCGCCGACCGCAGGACGTCCAGGGAACGACGTGCCACCGCTACGGTCGCCCAGGCATCGACGTCCAGCACCGGGTCCTCCCGATCGGCCGCGGCCAGCCGCAGCCAGCAGTCGGAGACGACGTCCTCGGCCTCGGCCACACTCCCGAGCACGGCATAGGCGACCCGGATCAACCGGGGCCTGGCCTCGAGGTAGGCGTGGGCGAGATGGTCCTGGCGGGACTCGCGCTCTGTCATCCGGCACCCTTTCCCCGGCGATGGTCCGCCGTTCGGCTTGCTTGCCCCCGCCGCCGGCCGGGATCTCCCCCTGGTGACGATCCGGATCGATCCGATGTGACATCGGACAGCTCGGCGACGAGATACCTCAGGTCGGCCGGTGCGTCGGGAGCACCGGGACACCTGCCGACGGTAACAACCGTCCAGGACTGCCACATCACACAGGGCCGCTCGTGGCCCGGTGCCGACAGATCCTTCGAGGATCACTCCCCCGGCGTACCGAGGACCGCTGCCCTGATGGCCGTTCGCAGGATCCCACGCAGCCAGCCATGGGCGAGGTCGTCCGTGAACCTCTTCGGCCAGGCGAGGACGACGGGTACCGGCGGGAGGTCGACGGGCAGGGAGAACGTGCGGAGCCTGCGATCGCCCACCGACCGCGCGGCGATCGAGGACGGGACGGTGACCACGGCACCGGTGTCCCGAACGATCTCCAGCGCCGCAGAGGTCGAGGCGACCGAAGCCACGACTCGACGCCGCTGTCCCCGAGCCTGGACCGCTTTGTCGACGGCATCCTCGAAGCGCCCCCGCCGCGACACGATCACGTGCGCCGCCGCCGTGTAGGCCTGGAGATCGACCTCGGTGCCCAGATGTGGGTTCGACCGCGCGCCGATTCCGACCAGATGGTCGTCGGCCACGTGCTCGTACGCGATGTCGGCGGGTCCGGAGGCACCGGAACCGATCTCGAGGTCGATGAGACCACGACCGAGATCTGCGGTGTCGAGGGATGATTCGCCGAGGAATCGGAGCAGCACCCCAGGGGCGGCGCGGCCCACCTCCTCCACCAGCCCCGGCGCGAGTGCCGAGGTGAGCGCATCGTGGCAGCGAATGGTGAAGGTGCGGTCCAGGTTTCCGATGTCGAGATCGGACTCCGGCGACAGGATCGACCGGCTTCTCAGGACGAGCGAGCGGACCTCCTCCTGCATCGCCACGGCTCGGGGCGTGGGCCGCATGGCCCGGCCCGACCGGACGAGGATCGGATCTCCCGTCACTTTCCGGATCCGTCCCAACGTGCGACTCATGGCCGGCTCCGACAGGTGCAGCCGCTCGGCCGCACCGCTGACGCTCTGCTCGTCGAGCAGGGCGTCGAGGGCCGTCAGCAGGTTCAGGTCCAGTTGCATCTGAGTAATAGTACCTATGCATCGAATGTCTTTGACGTTAGTTTGTCCCCCTTTTAGGTTGGTGTCACCGGACCGAGCGCGGACCGGCTACGACCGAACGAAGGATCCGGACATGAACGACACAGCTGTTGTGACGCAGGACCTTCGGGTCCTGGAACAGATGGGACAGGCCGTCGAGGCCGCCGGGCGCGTACTGCTCGAACGGTTCTCACCCACGAACCGGGTGTCAGATCGGGAGTCGTTGCTCGCGGCCATCGACGCCAACGACGCGGCATCGAGTGCAGTCCTGCGACCGGCTCTGCAGCGCGCCCGCCCCGCCGCACGATGGGACGAGGACGAAGAGGGCAGTGGCCCGCTGGGCCCGGGTGAGTGGTGGGTCGTCGATGCCGCCGAGGGCAATGTCAACCATGTTCACGGAGCGGCAGGCTGGGCCGTCACGGCGACCCTGGTGCGGGATGACGTCCCCGTGCTCACCGCCGTGCATCTGCCCCTCACCGGACAGACCTACACCGCCGCTCAGGGGCACGGCGCATTCCTGGGCACGACCGCCCTTCATGTCTCGGCCAAGTCCGATCTGTCGGCAGCACTGGTCGCGACCGGACAGGCGAAACCCGGCGAATCCCCGGAGATTCGCCGACGACTGAGCGCATCCGTCAACACGATGCTCGGTCGCGCCCTCCTGGTCGCAGCCGCCGTCCCGGCCACGTTGCAGATCCTGCCGGTCGCCTCCGGCCACACGGACGGGTTCTGGCAGTACGGCCAGGTCCGATCCGGCCTCGTCGCCGGCGCCCTGCTCGTCCGCGAGGCCGGAGGCGTCGTCCTGGACACCGACGGCGAGCCCTGGACGTCGGCCGGCGACGCGTTCATCGCCACGAACCCCGGACTCGCCCCCGCTCTCGTCACCGCCCTCGCCACGGTGTCCTGATCCCCCTTCATCGAAACACCAAGACCGGAAAGAAGACCCATGAACACCGTCACCATCCTTGGCAGCGGCCGCGTCGGAAAGGCACTCGCCACCGCGTGGGCCCTGTCCGGTCGAGATGTCGTCATCGGGACGCAGGACCCGGCCCGCCTCCGATCCACCTGGACCGGTCCCGACGTCGTCATTCTCGACATCCACCAAGCCGTCGGCAGTTCCGACCTCGTCGTCAACGCCACCCCGGGTGACACCAGCCTGGAGCGCTTCACCGCACTCGAGGAGGAACTGGCAGGTACCGTCCTCGTCGACGTCTCCAACGCGACGACCCGGGGTACGGACGGCCTGCCGGGTGGACTCGTCCACACCGGCACGAGCCTGGGTGAGCTCCTGCAGGCAGCCCTGCCCCGCACCGATGTGGTCAAGACCCTGAACACGATGCTCTTCTCGGCCATGACGGCCCCAGCGGACCTCGGGTCCGATCCGACCGTGTTCCTCTCGGGCGACAACGGCGCGGCCAAGGCCCGTGTACGCGAGCTCCTGACCGATCTCGGCTGGGACGAGGCGTGGATGCTCGACCTCGGTGGTATCGCAACGGCCCGCGGGGTCGAGGCCATGGCGCTTCTCGTGCCCAGCCTCCTCGCGACCCTCGGCTTCACCCCGTTCGCCCTGTCGATCGCCCGTTGATCCGACGTCCCCATGGTTCAGCCGGCCGGTGATTCCGGTGCGGCACGGACCCCGGATCCCTTGCCCGCCAAGGGCTCCGCGGAACGAGCCCCCTCCACCAGCACATCCGCGGTTCCGGTCCGGCGGTAGACCACCCGCCGTCCCATCCGGGTGCCGTCCACCAGTCCGGCCCCCCGCAGCACCGCCAGGTGGCCACCGACGGTACCGAGGGAGACCCCCAACGCCAGCGCCAGGTCGGTGGTGGTGGCAGGCCTTTCCAGCTCCCACAGGATGCGGGCCCGGCCGGCTCCGATCAACCTGGCGAGAGACTTTTCGCCGGAACGGTTCTCGAGGACACCGGACCCCCGCGCCGGATAGACCAGGGCGAGGCGGGACGGTGCCTCACAGAGCCAACTGCCAGTCCGCAAGCTGACCGGCACGAACACCATCCCGCCCTCCCCCACCGGCATGTCGGGTCCGCTCCGCCGGCTGAACCGGATGCCGTTCTCCCCCTCCCAGGCGCTGCCGCGGGTCATCTGCTCCAGTGCCCGCGGCCACCCGTGGGCCGCGAGGAGTCCGGCCCGGTACATCACCTCTCGTTCGAGCAGCATCCGCCGGCGATCCCAGTCCGGCTCTATGTTCCTGGTCCAGAACTGCCGGAAGACCGAGGCGGCCCGTCCACCGAAACCCCGGCCGGTCAGCCATCGCAGGTCATGGTCCTCCCAGCTGGCCTCGACCGACGGCAGCAGCTGCCGACGGAACTCGGCATCGGACCGGTCGGCCATCTCCGCGAGCTCGTCGGCCAGGGAGGTCCGCATCCCACCGGTGGGCGGGATCACCACACAATCGGGCAGCCAGCTGCTGGTGACGAGCACCCGGATGAACCCGGCGGCGAACGGATCCGCAGCGAGCATCCCGTCGAATGCGGGGCGGTGGGTCCGATGCCAGGAGGCCAGCCAGGGGTCCACACACGGTTTGGCCAGAACCATGATGGACCCAAGGGTCTCGGCCAACGGCGACAGTGCGAACCGCGACCGGGCCAAGCCTGCCGGACTGAGCCGCAGCACCGTCATCTTTCGCCTCCTGCCGAAAGAGTAGTCCTCGGCGCAGACGGTGGCCCAGTCTGGCATCGGTGACGAGAGCAGCCTTCCACCCGGACTTCCGCTGGTTCCTGGCCGGCAGGTTCAGCTCACTGCTGGGCAGCGCCATGGCTCCGGTCGCCTTGGCCTTCGCCGTCCTGGAGGCAGCCGGTGGCGCAGATCTCCTCGAGGGAACCGGTGATCTCGGCATCGTCCTGGCCGCCCACGTCGTACCGCTGCTCGCCTTCCTGCTGATCGGCGGCGCGGTCGCCGACCGGTTCCCCCGCCGTCGACTGTTGCTCATCGCCAACCTGGGAAGCGGACTCACCCAAGGTGTCGTCGCCGTGGTCCTGCTGACCGGCAACTACCATCTGTTCCTCATTGCCGGGTTGGAGTTCGCCAACGGAGCCCTGAACGCCTTCACCACCCCGGCGTTACGCGGAATCGTCCCGGAGCTGGTACCGAAAGCCCTTCTGCAACAGGCCAATTCCATCCTCGGCTCCACCCGGAACGCCACCAGGATCGTGGGTCCCGGCCTGACCGGTGTTCTCGTCGTCGGGCTCGGTGGCGGCATCGCGATCGCGCTGGACGCACTCAGCTTCGTCATCGCCGCCGGCTGTCTGCACCGGATGACGCCCGGCGAGAGTGCACGGCCGACAGGCGAACCCACGAGCGAGGATCCGTCGTCCAGGGGTGCTGTCGCGACAGCACCGACCCTGCTCGCCGATATCGGCAACGGGTGGAGGGCCTTCGCCCGACTCCGCTGGGTATGGACGGTGTCCCTGACCTTCTGCCTGATCAATCTCGTCCAGACCGGAACCTGGCAGATTCTCGGTCCTGCCCTCAGCGCGGATCTCGGCGGTACTGGGCTGCCCGGTTCGACGCTGTGGGGGCTGGCCCTCAGCGCCCGCGGCCTCGGTTTGTTGGTGTCGAGTCTGGCGATGTACCGGCTGCGATTTCGCCGCCTCCTGGCAGTGGGTCAGCTGGCCGGCCTGTTCGGCGCTGCGCCACTGATCGTCCTGGGCCTGGGTTCGGCACCGGTATGGCTGATCCTCGCGGCCTTCACCGCCGGTCTCGGCACCTCCGTCTCGGCGATCAGCTGGGACACCTCCCTGCAGAAACATGTGAGGCCGGAAGAACTCTCCCGGGTGTCCTCCTATGACGACCTGCTGTCCTACATCACGATCCCGGTCGGTCAGCTGGCCGTAGGACCACTGGCCGCGGCCTTCGGACCGGGCCCGGTCTGTCTGGTCGCGGGGCTGTCGTTCGCGGTCATCGCGGTCCTGCCCTTGCTGTCGCGGTCGGTGCGTCTGCTGGAGTGACCGTCAGGCGCCGACCTCGGCCGAACGCTCGCGGGCGTCGAGCACCTCGGACACGTGGGTCTCGGCCCAGCGGCGGACGGCACCGATCGGCTCCAACAGCGACACACCCAGGGCGGTCAGTCGGTACTCGACCCTGGGCGGCATCTCGGCGAAGGCCTCGCGTGCCACCAGCCCGTCACCCTCCAACGCCCGCAGGGTCTCGGTGAGCACCTTGGGGGTGATCGCACCGATCCGCTCCCGCAGTTCGCCGAAACGCAGCACCTGACCGTTGAGCGCCATGATCACGAAGATCGTCCAACGGTCGCCGATGCGGTTGAGGACCACCCGGCTCGGGCAGTTCGGACTGAGCACGTCGTAGCTGGTCTGCATGGTTTCCCTTCGGTAACCCGATTCCGTTGTAGTGACCGGTATCGAATACATACTATTGCGTGATGAACATCTTCCTCACCGGTGGAACCGGTTACATCGGCAGTTCGGTCCTCGACCATCTCGTCCGAGGGGGGCATCACGTCACCGCCCTCGTCCGCAGCGAGGAGTCGGCGGCGAAGGTCAGCGCGGCCGGGGCCACGGCCCTGCACGGCGACATCACCGACATCACCTGGCTGACAGGCGAGATCGCGAAGTCCGACGGGGCCATCCACACCGCCTCCCCGGGGGATGCCACCAGCGAGGCGGTCGACCGCGGAGTCGTCCAGGCGGCGGTGCAGGCCTTCGGGTCGACGACCAAACCCTTCCTCTACACCAGTGGCATCTGGATCTACGGCAACGCCTCGACCATCACCGAGCACACCCCCGTCGCGCCGCCGGCGCTGACCGCCTGGCGCCCGTCGGTCGAGGCGCTCATCAGCGGTTCCGACCTCACCTGGTCGATCATCGTTCCCGCCGTGGTCTACGGGCACGGCAAGGGTATCCCGGCCCTGCTCCCTGCCGCGCCGCGCACGGAATCCGGTGCCCTGCCCGCGATCGGCGACGGCCACCAGCACT
This sequence comes from Nakamurella silvestris, assembly GCA_003576535.1. Classification (GTDB taxonomy): domain Bacteria; phylum Actinomycetota; class Actinomycetes; order Mycobacteriales; family Nakamurellaceae; genus Nakamurella; species Nakamurella silvestris. The sequence continues at coordinate 151,299 of QXCQ01000209.1, forward strand.
GGACGGCCGTCCACGTGGACGATCTCGGCTCCCTGTACGTCACCGTCCTCGACCAGGGCTTCGGCTCCGGTTACGTGATCGGCGCGGGCCCGGAGAACCCGACCGTGCTGGAGCTCACCACGGCGGCCGCCCACGGCGCGGAGGTCGTCCCCGAGGGAGCCGACGCCTCCCGGGAACGCCTCGGTGCCTACTTCGCCGATGCCTTGATGCTCGACCAGCAGGCCGTGGCCACCAAGGCCCACTCCCTCGGCTGGCGACCGAAAGGCCCGAGCCTGCTCGAGGACCTGGCGACCGGGAGTTACACCCACGACTGATCGGCATGATCCGGCCGGCCGGTTCTCCCGGGAACCGGCCGGTCTCAGCCGTCGAACCGTTCGACCAGGAATTCCAGGGTGCTGCGCAACACTTCCTGACCGGCCTCGCTGTCCAGATCGAACTGGAACTCGTGTCCCAGAGCAGGATTCCGATCCGCGGGGTAGAAGTGGGTCCGGACCGGGACCGACAAGGCGGCCAGTCGGTCCGCCATGGGTCGGGACTGGGTCGCGGTCAACGCATCACCGTTCCCTCCGGTGATCAACGTCGGCGGGAACGCCGCGGTGACCGTGTTGATCGTCGACATCTGGGCGGCGGCGACATTGTCAGCCAGGCCACGTCGGCCGGTGTAGGCCCAAACGATCTTGTCGTAGGCCCAGCCCAGCAGGCCGGTGAGCTCGCCCAACCGGGTGAGATCGTAGACACCGCAGTGCAACAGAACCCCGCGCAGGCGTCCGCAGGAGACCACCGGGGCGATGCCGACCTCGGCGGCGAAGGTCGGCTCGGTGACCATCGCGGCGAATTGGCTGGCCAACTGGGCCCCGGCCGAGTCCCCGGCCAGCACGATCCGGGTGGGGTCGATACCGAAACGGTCCGCCTGATCGGTCAGGAATTCGAAGGCGTCGTTGATCTGCCGGATCGCCAACGGATGTACCCCGGCCGGTCCTCGGGTGTAGTTCAGCCCGACACCGACACAACGGCCGGTGCCGGCCAGGATGGCCAGATAGGGGGCGACATCGTATTTGTCACCGGCCACCCAGGCACCGCCGTGCACCCAGACCACCAACGGCAACGGCTCGCGCACACCGGCCGGTCGGAACACATCCAACAGGGCGTCCTGATCACCGATGCGGTAAGGCACACCGATCCGGGTGTCCACACCGTCGGGCACATGGGCCGCCATGCCGACAGCCAAGGCCGCGCCCCCTCGTTGGAACACCACTCTGATCAGGCGACTGGCCGGGACCGGCGAGCGGTTGGCCGCCACCAGAACCCCTGCACCACCGGCCAGGACCGCAGCCCCGACCCACCGCCACGCCTTCCTCCCCGATCTGCCCATCACACACCCCCGTCGATCCGCGCCGACCGGGGCAGCCCCCGCCGGATCTTCTCGTTCTACCTCATGCACCGTGGGACGGATGGGCCGGGATCGCCGCCGAACATTCGCCGGGGACATACCGCCGACCCGACACTCTCACCCAGCGTCGACCGAACTACCACACCGCGTATCGGACATTCCACCCAAAGGTGTGAATAACGGACAAATGGTCGACACGTTGGGGTGGATGGTTGCGGAGGGTAAGGGATTTCCGGTCCACGTGTGGTGGACTTTGGCCATGTTATGGATATGGATCTTGATCGCCTGGGTTGTGGGGGCGCTCTGCGGCGCACTGGTTCTCGGACGAATGGTGCGACAGCGGGACAAGCAGCGCCCGCGGCCGTCGAGCCAGGAGCATCTGCCCGGCCGTGGCACCAACACCGGCACCGACAACTGACGGGGGCCGCCGGGCCCACCCTGCCACCATCGGAGAGTCGGAGGACTCAGCCGCTGCGGCGCATCCGTGTCGACTGGAGCATCGCCCGCAGCATCTCCCGCGACGGCAGCAGTTCCACGGCCTCCTGGTCCATCAGAATGACCTCGTCACCGTCCCCGCCGTGCCGCAGGACCGCCGTGTGCAGGTGCTCCATCTGCCGGTCGAGCTGGCTGGCCACTTCGGCGGCCTTCTTGAGTTCGGCCACCAGCCCGTCGGGCACCGACTTGTTGTACTTGTAGTAGATCTTGTGTTCCAGGCTCGCCCAGAAATCCATGGCGATGGTGCGGAGCTGGATTTCCACGGTCACGTCTTCCACCCGGTCGGACATGAAGACCGGGACCTTTACGATGAGGTGAAGACTCTGGTAGCCGTTGGGTTTCGGATCGGCGATGTAGTCACGCTCGGCGATGAGAGTGAGATCGGCCTGGCCGACCAGCATCTGCCGGACCTTGTAGATGTCCGAGACGAAACTGCAGGTGATCCGGACCCCGGCAATGTCCAGGATCTGGGCCTTGATCTGATCCAGTTCCGGGGGGCAGTTCTTCCGACTGATCTTGTCCAGGATGCTGTCCGGGGACTTCAACCGTGAGTTGATGTGCTCGATCGGGTTGTACTCGTGGATGTAGTTGAACTCGTCACGCAGGATGTTGATCTTGGTCAACACCTCGTCGAGGCCGAACTTGTAGGACATCATGAAACGCGTCAGCTGATCGCGGACGCCACGTAGTCCGTCGAATTCCTGTAGTTCCTCAAGTGACACGTCGAACGTCCTCGGATCTGCTGGCATTCCACCAGGGTTGCAGGGTGCGGAACCGCCGATGCGATCCTTCTCCGACAGCGTAATCGGCTCAGGGAAACACCCAGGTCAGCGCGAATCCGACCAGCAGGCCACCCACTCGGGACGCGAGGTCCGGGCGGTGTTCCACCGAGCGACGACGGCAGACGCCTCTCACGGCCCGGGGGCCGGCATCCACCTGTTCGGCGTCATCTGCACCAAATCATTGAACTAATCAGTTCAGTGTCCTACACTGAACTACATGGTTCAGCATGAGCTTCTCGACCGCACCTTCGCCGCCCTGGCCGACCCCACCCGGCGGGAGATCCTGACCCGCCTCGGCCACGGACCGGCGACCATCGGGGAACTCGCCGCCCCCGTTCACATGACGCTGACCGGCCTGAAAAAGCACGTCCAGGTGCTCGAGGACGCCGGGCTCGTCACCACCGCCAAGGTCGGCCGGACCCGAGAATGCCGACTGGGCACCGAAAGGCTCGACGAAGCCCTGGGCTGGATCACCTTCTACCAACGACTCTGGGAACGTCGCCTCGACGGCCTGGACGCCTACTTCACCCTGCAGAAAGGGACAGCACCATGACCGACGACATCATCACCGACGCAACCGAATCCATTGATCTACGGATGACGCGAGTCCTCCCGGCCTCCCCGGACGAGGTGTTCGACGCCTACACCGATGCCGAGAAGCAGAAGATCTGGTTCAGCATCCTGGACACCGAGCCCGGGATCGTCGAGATCGAGGTGGATCTTCGGGTGGGCGGCGAACAGACAGCGGTATGGGGCCCCAACCGGGAGGAACTCTTCCGGGAGACCCAGGTGTTCCACGTGATCGACCGACCTCATCGATTGGTCACCACCTCCAGCGGCAGCTCCCCGGACGGGATGACCATGACGACCGAGGTCGAGGTGACCTTCGCCCCCCACCCCGACGGCACCCTGATGACCGTGGTGCAGACGGGTTTCCCGAGCACCGAGATGCGGGACTTCTTCACCCGGCACGCCTGGGTCGGGGCCTTCGCCCGGATCGAGGCCTTCCTGCGAGGGGCCTGACCTATTGTCAGTTCCATGAACCCCCACGGCCCTGCCCCCACCAAGGAACCCACCAGACTGCACCGATGGCTGGCCGGGCACCCCCGCGCCGCGCTGGTCCTGATGGCAGTGGTGCAGTTGTCGATGATCGTCTCGGCGATCTTCGACATCAAGGACGGCAGCTGGACCGGCGCGATCTTCGCCTTCATCGCATTGTTCGCCAGCATGGGACTGCCGCTGGTGTTCCAGCAACGTCGCCGCGAGGTGGCCGCCTGGGACGCCGGCAGCCGTTCCTAGTCCCGCCCCTCTGCGACGTCCAGACCGTATCGAGCGGACCCGCACCCCGGGCCGGTAAAATCTCAGGGTGACCACACCGGACACGGTTCGCCTGCGCCCCAGCACGGGACCGGGAGAATGGCCGACACTGATGCGGATCTGGCGCAGCGCCGTCACCGCCACCCATGACTTCCTCGGGCCCGAGGACATCGCCGATTTCGAGGTCCGTATCCCCCGGGATTTACTGCCCCAGGTGCGGTTGACCGTTGCGGTCCTGAACGGCTCGCCGGTCGGGTTCGCCGGCGTCGCCGGCGGGAACCTCGAGATGCTGTTCGTCGACGACGCTTTCCGCGGGCGGGGTGTCGGCACGGCTCTGCTCCAGGCCGAGCTCGCCGAGAACCCGCAGCTCACCACCGACGTCAACGAGCAGAATCCGCAGGCTCTCAGCTTCTACCGACGTCAGGGCTACGTGGTGGTCGGGCGATCGGAGATCGACGGGGACGGACGACCGTTCCCGCTGCTGCATCTGGCCCGAACCCGGTGAGCGGCGCACCCCGGAGGTCATCCCTGCCGTAAGCGTCACTTACCATTCGATCATGCCAATCCGCCCGGACGGTGAGACGTGCCGTCCTGACGGCGACCACCACACCCCCGTGCCCGTGGTGCTGTCCTCCTCCGGCACAGGGAGCCGGCACCGCGCCCGTGATCACCGCCACCTCCGCACCTCACCGGACACGCGGGCCGTGCACAAGGGTTCGTCGAGCCGGATCGACCAGCTCTACGACGATCTCCTTGGCCGCCACACCCACCCCGAAGTCCTCGCCCTGTGTACCCCCGGCCTGTTCGAGCGGGACAATTTCGAAGCTGCCGCGCGCTGCACCGAGAACCTGCTCGACCGGGTCCGCGAGTTGACCGACCAGGAGACGTTGGCACCGGCCGCCCTGTTGGACCTCGCCTTCAAACCCGGTCGGACGCCGCCCCTGTTGGCGATGAACACCCTCGACACCCCGAGCGACCGTGCGGCACAACGCGGATTGCATTACCTGGTCAAAGGTCTCATCGACCTGTACCAACGCCCGTCACGCTTCGATCCGCGAGATCCTCGCCTGGTGACGGACCTCGAATTGAACGAGCTGCTCGCAACGCTGTCGATGGTCCATCGACAGCTCGACCGAGCTTGTGGCGGCAGCGGCCTTCCGGAAGACCGACGCCTCAGCTGATCGTCGATGGTCGCCGACATCTCCTGCAGTTCAACATTTCTCGAGACATTCACGTCCGGGAGCCGCTCCTGTCCCGCATTGGCCGGACAGGTGTGGTTCGCATCACCAAGATCATTCCCGCCTCGACAGGTGAGGTCGTCGTTAGGTTAGGCTATTACACCTTAGGCAAGCCTAAGTTTGCCATTCACCCCTGCAGAGGAGTCGTGTTGTCCCGTTCCCTCCTTCTCTGGCGACCGGTCAGACCGGTCGCCGTACTCACCACCCTCACCCTGGGTCTCGGCTTGCTCGGAGCCGGCCAGGCCGGTGCCGATACTGTTACGGTCCCAGCTCGTTCGGCCGCGGTCGCCGCTCCGACGACCGGTTCTGCGGTCAATGACGCCACCTTCACCTGGGGCCTGAACCGCGAATCCGGTTCCGGTGCCTTCTTCGGCGGGTGCAACTTCTTGGTCGCCGGCAAGGCCGGAAACACCGGCTCCAGTCGCCTCTGGTCCCAGGCCGACGGCTTCTACCGGGCCGCCCAGGGCAACGTCTCGATCGAGAAGGCGGCAGCCGGAGGCACTTTCACCGCTCCGGACTGGGCCTCCAAATGCAAGGACGCCGACGGCACCACGGTCACCACCGGTAACAACAAGGCCACCGGCAACCGGGTGGTCATCACCCACGGCACCGGCACCGTCGATCCGGCGGCCAATACTGCCTCGATCACCTGGGACGGCGACTTCAGCGTTGTCTACTACGGCGGACTGACCTACTGGTCGGCGTCCGACCCGACCCTGACCGTCAACGCCGACGGAACGGGAAAGGTGACGGCCACCGCCTCCGGCTACGGCGCCGACATGAACGACCCGGACAAGTGGGTCCCATTGGCCCCCACCACCGTTGAGCTGGCCACCCTGTCGGGTGTTCAGGTCGGCCCCGGCGGCATATCCGTCACACCGGACTATCTCGGAGTGGCGATCACCAATTCGTCCACACCGCAGCCGGCGCGGACCGCGGCGAACGAAAGCTACTGGGGTGCGTTCCCGCAGAGCTTCGTCGACTTCCAGGTGAAGACCGGCCAAGCCGCCTACTGGTATGCCTCCGGTGGTGCCCGCGACACGGCCAAGCCGGCCGACACCTTGGGCATCGGCTACACGATCGCAACCGTCGATCCTGGCCGGGAGATCGATCACGCCACTTTCGAATGGGGGGCCAACCTCGTCTCCCAGGGCGGTTCACCCGCGGGTGGATGTGGGTTCTTCGTGGCGGGCAAGTCCGACGGGACCGATGCCACCTACAAGACCGAGGAGGGTGCGGTCCACCTCTTCAAGCGCCTGTACAACGGCGCGGCCAGCCAGATCACCCAGGAGAACCGCTGCCTGCCGGTCGACGGGGCTTACATCAACCAGCGCATCCTCTTCAGTGAGGGCAAGGGGAACTACGACCCGGAGACCGGGGCGGCGTCGATCGCCTGGACCGGCGCGGCGACCCTGAACTACTACGGTGGCCTGGTCCCCTTCTACATCGAGGACCCGGTACTGACGGTGGATGCGGCCGGGAAGGGTGCGATCGTCGCGAAGATGGGCGGCTTCGCCTCCTCCATGGACAACCCCGGGACCAAGGTCCCGTTGACCCCCGAGACCAACGTCCACGTCGCCGATCTCACCGGTGTCAAGGTGGTGGACGGCAAGATCGTCGTGACCCCCGACTACCAGGGAGTCGACTACTTCCCGCTCAACAACGCCACCGATCCGAATTCGGGCCGCGAGACCGTTTCCGCGGTTCCGGACAGCGCCAAGGCCGCCAACCCTGAATGGGGGGCATGGCCGACCTCGTTCGTCGACTTCCAGTACCGCTCGGGTCTGTCCTCCTACTTCCACACCAGCGGACTCTCGGCCGATCCGATGAAACCGCCGCTGCCGGTGACGGTGACCCTGGACGGTTCCGTTCCGAACCCGGTGGCACTCGAACCGCTGACCATCACCACCCAACCCGTGGGCGGTCAGGTCGTCATCGGTGAGAACTTCAGTTTCAGCGTGGCCGCCCAGAGCGCGACCCCGCTGAAGTACCAGTGGCAGCGACGTGCGGCCTGGGGTGCACCCTGGGTGAACATCGACGGCGCGACCAACTCGACCGTAACCCTCAACCAGGTCCCGAAGTCCTTCGACGGCAGCGCCATTCGGGCGGTCGTGGCCAACGGCTCACTGGCACTGAACTCCGCCGAGGTGGGCCTCGCCGTCGCCGAGGGTGTCGCCACCACGGCGGTCAACGGTCCGTTCAGCATCGTCAAGATGGTGGATCAGCAAGCCCTCTTCACCTTCAACACCCGTGGTTTCCCGACGGCCAAGATGCAGTGGCAGCGCAGCACCGACCAGGGTGCGAGCTGGAAGAACCTGGGCGAGCCCGCGGCGGGCACCTACCGGATCACCAACCCGACCCTCGCCGACAACGGAGCGCTCTTCCGCGCCATTGCCACCAACGGCATCGGCGCCCCGGTCACCAGCCCCGTCGCCAAGTTGACGGTTCAGCCGGCCGGTGACGGTCCGACCATCGCCACCTATCTCAACGCCCGCGTCGACGTGTCCAAGCGGGTCAACGTCTGGTACAACGGTTCCCACTTCCCCACCCCCGCACCCCGGGCCAAGATGTTCCGGGCGATCGTCGAGGCTTCGGCCTGGCCGCCGTCGGGGGCATTCACCACCGACAAGGCTGTCATCTTCGACTCGGTCGAGGCGGACATCAACATCACCGCCGGCAGCCTGAACTGGGTGCACACCATCCCGGCGAACACCCTGGACCCGAAAAAGAAGTACGGGATCGCGGTTTTCAGCGCCGATCCGGACAACCGTCACTTCGATGCCTTCACCCCGATCGAGGTCTTCGATTCCACGGCTGCCGCCGACTACACCGATGTCAGCGCCACACACCCGTTCGTCGGCGCGATCAACTGGCTGTCCACGGCGGGTATCGCCGACGGCTTCGCCGACGGCGGATTCCACCCGGCGGCCGATGTCGAGCGGATGGCGGTGGTGGCCTTCCTGTACCGGGCGACGAACCCCGGCCAGATCCCGACGAAGTGTGTGACGGCACCGTTTACCGACATCCCGGTGAACCACCAGTTCTGCGGCTACATCACGTGGGCCAAGGAGAACGGTCTGACCACCGGTAATTCGGACGGTACCTTCCGCCCGAACAGCCCGATCAGCCGCGAGGCGCAGCTGGCCTTCCTCTACCGTCTGCAGAACAAGGCGACCACCATCCCGGCCTGCACCACCGCGCCGTTCCCGGATGTGGCGACCTCGAACCAGTTCTGCGGCGCAATCAGTTGGGCCAAGACCGCCGGCATCACCACCGGGTTCGACAACGGCACCTTCCGACCCGGTGCCACGGTGCAGCGGGACACGATGGCCGCCTTCCTGTTCCGTCAGTACGGCCCGAAGGGCTGATCCAGTTCCCAGGACGGCGGGGCCTCGTGGTGTCACACGGGGCCCCGCCGTCGGTCCGGATGCCGAACAGACCACCCATCCGCACAAGCGGAGTGATTCCCACCACTTCTCTCCGTTTCAACTGTGATCATTTGGGAAGGTTCTCGTATGCCTTTGCGTCATGCCCTGGGGCCCTGCGATGTCGGACGATCGGCGATCGTCCATTTCGGCCGCGATCACGAGAACTGGCGACTGCCGCTGCGTGGCACCGTGATCGCCGTTCGATCCTCACGTCGGGAGGACGGCACGGTCGGTCTGATGTTCGACCTGCAGATTCCTCGCAAGCCCCCGCAGCGGTTCGACGTGTTCGACACCGCGATCGTGGGGATCACGGTGAGCGGCGAGCACCGGAAGGTCCCCGAGCGCGGGTCCGGCTACCCCCGGTTCCCGCTCCACTGAGCCGCAGGGAATTCCCCGGCGGGCGCGATTCGCCGTCCGAGATCGCTGTCCCGGCCGTGCTCTGATCGAGTCACCAGTGGTAGAACTGGACGAGCCGGTCGCGCCACGGTTGGTCGGTGATTCGACGGCCAGAGGATGGAGATCCGGTGCGAGTACTGAGTCTCAACGTGTGGGGCGGAACACTTCACGACGAACTCCTCGACTACCTCAAAGCCGTTGACGCCGACGCCTACTGCCTGCAGGAGGTGTCCCGGTCGCACGGCAGCCGGTCGGAGTGGTTGACCTACCGCGACGGAGACGTCGAGCTGAACCAGCGGGCCGATCTCTTCGGCGAGCTGCGCGCCGCCCTTCCCGGCCATGACGGGTACTTCTGCCCCACCGCCCGCGGGGAGCTGCACGACGGACAGGGACTGCAACCACAGGAGTTCGGCCTGGCCACCTTCGTCCGGTCCACCGTCCCGGTGATCGGATCGGCGCTCGAGTTCGTGCACGGCGCATTCTCCCCGCACAGCTTCGGCGATCACCCCCGGTCGCGGAATGCCCACGCGATCCGGGTTTTCGACTACCCGACCGGAAAAACCCTGACGGTGGTGCAACTGCACGGCCTGCGGGAGGAGGACGGGAAATCGGACAGTCCGACCCGTGATGCCCAGACCGACGCGCTGGTCGCGCTGATCGGACGGGTGGCGCACCCCGAAGACGCGCTCGTCGTCTGCGGGGATCTCAACGTGCTGCCGGACAGCCGGTTGTTCAGCACGTTGGGCCGGCTCGGTCTGGTCGACCTGGTCACCACACGTGGGTTCACCGACACCCGCACCTCCCACTACCGGAAGGGCAACCGCTTCGCCGACTACCTCCTGGTGTCGACCGGTACACCCGTGGCGGACTTCCAGGTGGTCGAGCAGCCGGAGGTGTCCGATCATCGGCCGCTCCTGCTGACCGTCACCTGAGCATCGGTGCGACCCAGGTCAGCGCACCCCACGGCTCCCGCTCAGGCTGTGTCCAGATCTGGCCGGATCGGCGAAGCCGCGTCGTGGACACGGGGTGGGTCCGCCGGAGTGGGAACAGGATCACCCACCACGATGTGGTGGTCCGCCCAGCGAGCGACCGAAGGGTCGTGGGTCACGACCACCACGCAGCCGCCACGGTCGGCATGCTCCCGGAAGGCGGTCAGCACCGTGGAAGCACTGGCCGGATCCAGGTTCCCCGTGGGCTCATCGGCGAAAAGCACATCGGGCCGACCCACCAGTGCGCGGCACAAGGCTATCCGTTGGGCCTGCCCGCCGGAGATCTGGCCGGGTCTGCGATGAGGGGGCACCTCGATCGAGAACTGTCTGATCAGGCGCAATCCGCGATGATGGGCGGCGCGCCTGGGTTGCCCGCGGTACAGGGCTGATTCGACGATGTTGTCGATCACCGTGCGGGTCGGATCCAAGACCGCGTCCTGGAAGACGAAGCCGAAACGGTGGGCACGAATACTCGATCGCCGCGCATCGGAGAGGTTGTCCACCCGCTGCCCGTCGAGTTCGATCACACCCGAGCCGACTGTGAGCATCAGCGCCAGCAGGTACAACCGGGTCGACTTCCCGCACCCGGACGGCCCGGTGAGAGCGGTGACGGATCCCCCCGGAAAGTCTGCACACCAGGAATCAACGACGGCCCGCCCTGTCCCGGTTGCCGCATAGGAGAATTGGACCTCCTTGACGGACAGACGAGGAGACCTCGACGCAGCCGGGCTCACAGGGCCACCGTGCCGTTCACGACGGACACTTGGTCGACACAGGGACCGACGCTACGGCTGACAGATGCGAAGTGCGGTGGTCAGATCGTCCGAGGCAACCAAGGAATACGGATTCCACGACTCACCCGCGGGATCCTCCAAGGCCTTCGCGACATAGCTCTCCCTGGACGGCACCGTTTCGACGGAGTACCCCTCCCGGTCCAGACACGCATGAACCCGAATCAGATTGTCGTAGGCCAGCTTGGCCCCTTGTTCCGTACCGACGAAATTCAGAATCCCGAGACCGTCAACGCAGCTCGAATAGTCTTCGTTGTACAGATTCGACTGGGCTTCCGGAACGTCGGCTACGATCCCCCAACCACCGAAGGAATCGAGTTCGACATCCCACCCACGCTCCTTCAGGCAGGTAGCGGTCGCTACCGCGTTCTCGTACTCCGTCTGGTTGCCTTCGACCGGAGGCAGGCTCGCGGGAGACTTGTTCCTTTCGCCGGATAAGCCCTGGGTCACACCCGAACCTCCAGCCTCAGCGACAGATGGTCCACGGACAGGTGTGCCGTCGACAACTGTTTCAGAGTCGGAACACCCGACGACGGACAGCCCCAGGACCAAGGACAGGGGCCAGACGACCAACGCCCGTTCGAGCCCCCTCAGCGCTCGCATCGCGCCTCGATTCCGCGGCGTGCCGTCGACACAATCCCCAGGAAGATGACCGGAAACGACCAGACGAATGGAAATCTCCACTCCATGACGACTCCCCCACTCCCACCCGGAACTGACGTGCCCTTTCCTCAAAGGTAGATCAGAGCATTGCGCTGGGCAACCGTCGCATCTGAATCTGTTACCCAAAGGAAATTCCGGAATCGGCCACCCGGCCAGGCGACCGACTTCATGCGACGCGTAATTCTCTGATCGGGTCGCGCCTGGCGGCGAGCCATGCCGGTACCGAAGCAGCACCACAACTGATGGTGATTGCCAGAAACCCCACGGACACGAAGAATCGAACCCCCGGAAGCGGGTCGCCCGACAGGGCCAGCCCGGCAACGGCGGCGACGCTGCCCACCAGAGCGCCTATCAGAGAAAGGATCGCCATCTGCCCCACCAACAACGCAACGATGAGGGAGCGGGTGGCACCCAGTGCCCGCCGTCGACCGAAGTCCCGCCGGCGGAGCATTGACAGCCCGTACAGGATGGTGCCCACCAGCAGCGCAGTCGCCCCGAAAACAACGGTGACCAGACCGCGACCGAATGTGCCAAGACTCCCTTGAAGGACCTGTCTCAACTGGGCGAGGGCCTCGCTGGTGCTGATCCGCACCTTGGTGGTGTCGCCAGAACCAAGGACCGATTCCACAACATCTCGTACCGACTCGACCTGTTCCGGCATCACAGCCGTGACCACCAGAACACTGATCTCGTCGACCTGGTCGGCGGCCTGGGTCGAAACCACCAACGGCTCGAGGAAGTCCAGGAACTCCGGCACCACAAGGGGCCCTCCGATTGCATGATCGATGCCGTCACCGTCGAGAACTGCGCCCAGGTTGTCGGGCATCCCCAGTACCTCCAGCGCTCGCGATGATGCCCACGCCGCGCGCACGCCCCCCACCGGACCGGTACGGACACCCAGGGAATCGGCGGCCGGGAGCCAGGCTTTGCGCCAGGGAACCGTGGTTGCCCCCGGGACACCGGCGTTACTGACCTCGGATCCGGCGCCGAAGGCGGCAACCCACTCGATGCCGCTCACCCCCTGGAGCCGGTCGATCACGGTCGAGTCGACGCCCGCGCCGGGTTCGGCCCGCACGATGATCGAACGGGTACCGGCGGCATCCAAGGAATCGAGCACTGCCGATTCCGCACCGACGGTCCGGCCCGTCGTCAGCAGGACGATCGCACACATCCCGGCGACCATCAGCACCGATACCGTGGAGGCCACCTTCTGCGATCGTCCGGCCCGCAGCGCTTCGCCCAACACGGCCAACGCCCGTGTGATGACCCCAAACCCTGTCATCGCGCCGCGTCCGGATTGCAGCGCCTCACGAAGGGACCTGCACCAGTGCGCCTGCTTCGACCCCTTCGATCACCGACATCCCTTTCGCCGAGGCAATGATCGATACGGGGATGGTCCGGCCTGCATTATCGGTGACCTGGACATCACCGGAGGCGTTGGTACTCAGAGCCATGGTCGGAACCACCAGCCCGGCCACGGTTTCCACCGTGATCACCCGACTCCGCAGAAGTGATTCCCCCATCACCGGCAGAATGTCGCACTGCGTGCCGCAGACGGGGGTTCCCTCCCGTCCGTGAAGGACCATGGAACGCCCGTCGGCCAAGGCCATCTCCTCAACGACACGCGCGGACCAGATGTCGCCGTTCGGAGCAGTGATCTCGACCTTGGTATCCACCGGCATCAACGAGGCCTGCAGGTCGGTGACCGGGACCGTGAAGGTGGGCTCCGACGGCAGCCCCAGGAGCACCGGCTCACCCCCGTCGAGTTCGGCACCACGGAAGACCACCGTCTCGTCCAGGGCGACGGTGGTCGGCAACCGCGGAACATAGATGACGTCTTCGGGACGGACGATCCCGTCTCCGTCGAGACCGAGCTCGGCCTGCCATTTCTTGACCGCCGTCTCCGTTGCTGCATCAAAAAGGGCATGTACCGGGCCGCGATAGTGGCCGACGTCTTTCAGGAGTCCCTGCAATTGGCCGACGTCCTCTCCCCTGTCCTGACGCCTCAGCTCGCGGAACGAGGGAACCTCGCCACGACCGATGGTGACGGGCCGTAAGTTCACAGTGAAAAGAACTGTGCCGCTGGATACCTCGTCGCCAGCAACGATCCCGACCGTTGTCACGGTTCCGACAGCCCGATTGGCACCTGCCACCGTCGGGGTCCAGACCGCAAGCGTGTTCAAACGAAGGCTCGAACCGACCTCGCCAAGGGAGACCTCGACCAGCGTTGTGGTTCTGGTGTCGACGGCATCGACGGGGGCAGCCCAGATTCCGGAAGCGCTCCAGCCCACTCCCGCACCGATCACGATCAGCAGTGCACCCCATCCACAGCGGCGAACAACACGTGCTGAGCGTGAACCTCCTTGCCCATCGGCATTCTCATCGCCGTCGGCGCGATGTCCGCTCATCCCTTGTGCCATCCCTCCAGCCCCCTGGTGACGCCGACCGGTACGACCGGCCTGGCCCGCAGCATACTGGTGCCGATCTCCGTTGTCCGCTAACTCCGTCCGAGTCCTTTGTTCGCTCGACTGACCGATCAGGCGAGCCGCAGTCAAGTGAGCAGATCACATCTCACGAAGGTTTCCTGGCCGAGAATTGGGTACGCACCGTGCATGCTCGAATGGAGAATCCGTGTACCGCCAAGCCGGCTCGCCCGATGGATCGCCGAACACCGTCGAGGGCTGTGGATCACCTGGATCGCGGTCGTCGCCGTCGACATCGTCGCACTGTTCCTGATGGCGGTGGGCGGTGGGGGATCCACCACGACCATGGTCGTCGTCCTGCTGGCATCCCTGCTGGTCCCGGTCGCGGTCAACGGGATCCGCCGGGCCGTCCTGGAGTACGACACCGCAAACGACAGCGCCGTCCCGCCGATGTGACGACGACTGGATCGGGCGAGCGACTGGCCGATTTGTCCGATACCTTCGTTCGATGAATCACCTTCCTCCTGCTGACGGCCAAGAGGATGTTGACCCGGGTGACCACCACTCCCGCACTTCGGGCCCAACTGGACTCGCGTCGTCATATGACCATCGGGCCCCGCCCTGGCCGAGGGGATCTGGCAGCAGAGCCCCTCGATTGAGCAGGATTGGCCACCAGTCTGTTGAAACGCTCCAGCTCTGCCACGCCGGCCGCATGTGCGATCCAACCCTGCGCGAGGCTCACGGACCGCACCATCTCCAGGAACGCGGTTCAGCTCACCTCAGCGGAAATCGACCTGCGGAGCACTACAACCGGCCACATCGCGGGAAAGGTGCACACAGCCCGGTGTTGTCGGGAAATCGCTTGGATCGTTGGGGAAACGCTCCTACCTGGCAGCGATCTGGCAGTTTGCCATGGGTCCACCGCCGGACAAGACTGGCTCGGGGGTTTCGCCTGCGGTCGTGGCCGACGTGGATCTTGCCAGGTTCATCTCGGCCGGGGTGTTATCTCCGCCAGTGATCCAAGGCAAGGAGATGTGAAGGGATGATCGCGAACATGGGTGTTGAGCACAACGAGCAGATCGGTGCATCGGCAGGGAACCCAGGACAGGAGTCCACGGCTGGAACGGCTCGACCATCCGGCGCGTTTCGGCGGGAGGTCTTCTTCGTGATCGGAGGAGCCTCCGGGCTCGGTGCGGCGACGGTCGAGGCCCTTCACGACCGGGGCACCGTGGTCGTGGCCTTCGACAGAGTCGCACCGAAGGTCGCTCTCCCCGGTGTGGAGTTTCGTCTGGTGGATGTTCGCGATGCTGCAGGGGTTGAACGAGAGATGCAAGACGCTCTCGAAAGAGTCGGTGCCATCGATGGTTTCGTGTACGCGGCCGGAGTTCTGGACGGCCACGCATACCTGGGGGAAACTAATGAGGAACTCCTTGACCTCGTTCTCGACGTCAATGTGAAGGGCGCTATCCGTGTGGCCCGGGCGCTCGCCCCGAGCATGTGCGAGACAGGCTACGGGCGGATGGTCTTCATCGGGTCCATCGCGGGCACTGTCGCCGGAGCCGGCGGCCTGCCGTACACCGTCTCCAAACACGCCCTCACCGGCGTGGTCAAGAGTCTGGCGCTCGAGTTCGCGGACCGTGGCATCACGGTCAACGCGATTGCACCAGGTGCCGTCAGCGGGACGAACATCGCGACGGGAGTACTCGACCAGATGGTCGGATCACTGCCGGGTGAACGGAGTTCGGAATCCATCTTCGGCCAGCCCGCACACAAACTGCACCCGGTGGGACGTCTGGGAACGGTCGACGCGATCGTTCCCAGCATCCTGCATCTCCTGTCGCCGCAGTCGTGGTTCATCACAGGTACATCACTGGCGGTCGACGGTGGATACACCGCCCGCTGAGCCGGTAAGCACGGCCCAGCGGGACGACGGGTCAGGAAGGGCACCTGTCCGAACGATCGGGAATGGACTGTCAGCCCGAGGTGCGGAACGGGGTCCACTCGAAGAGTCGGCACAGCGTGCGGTTCCGCTTGTTTGCGGGTCGTTCCGGTGTGAGCGCTGCTCGTCCGGTGCAGTACTTGCTGACGCATTCGGGTCTGATACCTCGGGCCCACAGGCGGCGGTCCAGGCTCGTTGCGGTGCCGATGGATTTGGTCTCCAGCAGGACCCGCCGGGTGGCCATGGAGACCTGCCTTCCGTCCGGGGAGCGACAGACGAGCCCGGTGTCCAGGGTGGCCCGGGACCCTTCCAGGTCGAGCAGCCTGGCCCGACGGTAGGAAGTGGTCAGGGTGGGGTTGAGTTGGCCGACGGGCAGATTTCGGTCGGCCAGGAAGGCCGGGGCGGGCCCGTCGAGTCGGGCCCGGTCCTCGAGCGGGTAGTCGATCCGCTGCGTGACCGTGTGACCGCGGCCGCCCGCCGCCTTCACCTCGAGGACGCACCACCCCGCTTCCACGTAGACCCGGGTGCGTACCTTGAACCGGTCGCGACGACCGTGTGCCGAGCTGCGGTAGGAGTCCAGCTCCGGGGTGTCGAAATACACCAACTCGTAGGCGAAGTCGCGCAGAGCACCGACCTGGAGGATCCGGCCGTCAGGACCGATTCCCTTCCAAGCTGCACGTGCACTTCAAAAACCGTAGATGCAACCGCGGAGGACCGAGCGGAAGCCTCGAGTGCCTTCCTACGACCATCTTCCAGGCACGCGGGGACATCGGCGACGGGCCCTTCCGGGCGCAGATCCTGACCCATGATCAACGCCATGCCGATGACCACTGGGCGGCACCGCAAAT
Source organism: Nakamurella silvestris (assembly GCA_003576535.1). GTDB lineage: Bacteria > Actinomycetota > Actinomycetes > Mycobacteriales > Nakamurellaceae > Nakamurella > Nakamurella silvestris. The sequence goes on from QXCQ01000209.1 coordinate 167,998, forward strand.
CGTGCTGGACCCGTGGGCCAACGAGTGACCAACTTCCTGGCTGATGGCACGGTCTTCTCCGGAGCGACGGCCGAGGCTGCCTTGCTCGGGGCTCCGGACGGGACGCTCGCAAGACTGGCCAAGGCACCGGACGACGAATGAGACGGCTCGAATGTCAATGCCTGGTACCGGCACCCTACTGAGTCCGGTTCCCACAACACTTCCGAACAGGCCCACCCCCGGCCACGTCGTCCGGGTGCTCTGGCCGACGAACGGAGCACGTGGAACGGCAACACCCGCCAACTGTGAATGTTCCGTTGGCGGCGGTCAAATGCTGTGCCGATTCGGACGACCACCGTTGCCGGCGACTGGTCGGTGCGGCCCGACGCAGACCGAGTACGGTTCCGCGCTCTGCACTGGCCATGACCCGCAACGGCATCAACCGCACCGGTAACTGCGAACGCCACGACGAACGCCCAGTTCCGAGGGTTTCGACCACCCGGACCCGGGGTAGGTAGGTGTGGTCCCACAACGACGTGCCCGCCATCCTTCTTGGTCCAGCAGCCGGCCAACCCCTTCGACCCCGCCGGCGCGTCGAACCTCAGCGGACCTGCCGCGCGTTCTGCCAGGTCCGACCCGGATCGACCCATTCCTTCGAAGGAAGTCGCCATGTATCTCTACCTGGAACAACTGATCAACGACATCGCCGTGGACGAGCCGGATCCGGCTGCCGCCAACGCCCTTCAGGAGGGTTTGGGCGGGCAGTTCGGTGAGATGCGGACCATGATGCAATACCTTTTCCAGAGCATGAACTTCCGCGGGGACGCCAACTCCAAGCCCTACAAGGATCTCCTCCAAGGTGTTGGCACAGAGGAGATTTCACATGTCGAGCTGATCGGCACCACCATCTCCCGCCTCCTGGACGGCTCTCCAGGTTACAAGGGTCGCAAGAACGATCCGGTCGACAAGCCCGGCGACAAGGGGGCTACCCCGCTGAACATCGCCCTGGACCACAGCAACATCCACCACTACCTCGTGGGCGCCCAGGGCGCTCTCCCGGTCGACGCCGCCGGCAACCCGTGGTCGGGTTCCTACGTGTACAACAGCGGCAACCTGGTCCTGGATCTGCTGTACAACCTGATGCTCGAGTCGACCGGCAGGTTGCAGAAATGCCGGATCTACGAGATGACGGCGAACAAGGCGGCCCGGTCGACGATCGCCTACCTGATCGTGCGGGACCAGGCCCACGAGAACGCCTTCGCCAAGGCCCTGGAAAGCCTCGGGGTCAATTGGGGGAAGGTGCTGCCCATCCCGAAGACCAACGCCGAACGGTTCCCGGAGGTGAAAAAGCTCGTCGACCTCGGCCTGCAGAGCATCCAGTACACCTTCAGCGCCGACGACAAGAGTCAGGCCGCCAAACTCTACCGAGGGGCCTCACCCTCCAACGACGGGACCGAGCTGAGCACCGCGGTGATGCCCGATTCCGGTGTGCCGGTGAAGATCTCACCCGAGCGCCGGGAGGAATTCTCCCCCGGTCTCGACCCGGAACTGCTCGCTCTGATCCAGGCGACCGCCGAGGTCGAGATCGCCGCGGCAGACACACCCGCCACTTGAGCACGACCCGGAAACCTGACGTCGTCATCCGGTCCCACCACCACGGAGAAGAAAATGAAAGCCCTGACTTGGCAAGGAAAACGGGACGTCCGGATCGAATCCGTGCCCGACCCGACAATCCTCGAGCCGACCGATGCGATCATCCGGGTCACCTCGACGGCGATCTGCGGCTCCGATCTGCACCTGTACGAGGTCTTGGGCCCGTATTTGTCCGCCGGCGACATCCTCGGCCATGAACCGATGGGGATCGTTGAGGAGGTGGGTCCCGGCGTCACTCAACTCCAGGTCGGTGACCGGGTCGTCGTCCCTTTCAACATCTCCTGCGGTTACTGCTTCATGTGTCTGCAGGGCCTGCAGTCCCAGTGCGAGACCACCCAGGTACACGAGAAGAACAAGGGTGCGGCACTTCTGGGTTACACCTCGCTCTACGGTTCGGTGCCAGGAGGGCAGGCGGAATACCTACGGGTGCCCCAGGCGCAGTACGGGCCGATCAAGGTGTCCAGCGACGGTCCGGACGAGAAATACCTGTTCCTCTCCGACATCCTCCCCACCGCCTGGCAGGGCGTGGAGTACGCCGATGTTCCTGACGGTGGAACGCTCGTGGTGTTCGGCCTCGGCCCGGTCGGTCAGTTCGCTGCCCGTATCGGGGTGCACCGCGGGTACCGGGTGATCGCGGTCGAGCCGGTTCTCGAGCGTCGCACCATGGCCGAACGACACGGAGTCGAAACCTTCGACCCGGCGACGGTCGACGACGTCCCCGGCGCTCTGCGCGAACTCACCGGTGGACGCGGACCCGATGCAGTGGTCGACGCCGTCGGCATGGAGGCCCACGGGTCAGGCGGGTCCACCGTCGCCAAGGTTGCCCAGACCGTGGCCGGGTTGCTCCCGGACAAGGCCGCCCAGAAGGTCTTCGAGACCGCAGGTGTGGACCGACTCACGGCCCTGCACCAGGCCATCGACACGGTCCGTCGCGGCGGAACCGTCTCCTTGAGCGGGGTTTACGGCGGATCCGCCGATCCGATGCCGATGATGGACATGTTCGACAAGCAGATCCAGCTCCGTATGGGCCAGTGCAACGTCAAGAAGTGGATCGACGACCTGCTGCCGTTGGTGGAGGACAGCTCCGACCCCCTGGGGGTCCTCGACCTCACCACCCACGCCCTACGACTGGACGACGCACCCGCGGCGTATTCCACCTTCCAGAAGAAGGAAGACGGCTGCGTCAAGGTCGTACTCAAGCCCTGACCGCACGGCCACGACGGCCCCGGCAGTTCCCGAGCCCCGCTGACCGCGCTCGGTCCCGACAATCGCGCACGTTGCAGGCAGCGCGATAGTCAGGAAGGAGCGCGGTCAGCGGTGTACCGGTCCCACCAGGGGACTCCCGCGCCGAGCCCGACGGCACAGGTCGGATTGAGCAACTGTTCGACTGTGCAATTCAGTCTCTTGGAACGCCGGAGGAAACGAGCCTGGTAGATGCGCCGCCGGTGGACCGGCTGGCTGAACGGGCAGCTGAACGCCGCAAACCACGCTCACCGTGCGTGCAGTCGGCCCGGCGGACGATCCGACGGCCCTAGCCTATGCGACCCGCATGCGTTCGCTCGCTCTTTCAGCCCAAATGCGGCCCCGGTTTTGATTACCGACGGTTGACAAGCTGCCCTGGTGTCTATTCGTTCACCCAATAAGGGGCAACCCGACTCGGCAAACGGGTTACCCCGCCTGTATCCTTTCCTCGTCCTGCCGCGAGCTTGGACACCCAAACTCCGGGAGGACTCACCATGCAGTTGAAGAACCGTCTCCTTCGCGCATTCGGCGCGGCACTCGTTCTGGCTGCCGCCATCCCGGCTGTCGGCAACGCCGACCCGGTCGGGGCCGTTGCGTTCAAGGCTGCCGGTTCCGCTGCGGCCGCCGCCTGCGTGCTCAGCGACCCGGTCCTCCTCCCCGGCGATTCCCTGCCAGCGACTTCAGCACTCGGTACGTCCGCGACGACGAACCGGTACGGAGGCGGGCCCGCCTTCGTCGGCCAGCCGGACGGGCTGACCAGCCGGCGGGCGTTCGCCGTGACCGTTGCCAACACGACCTCCGGGACGGCTGCGCGAACCCTGCATGACGTCACCAGCGTCATCTTCGGTGCGTATCTGGTCCCGAACATCCGCAACTTCTCCGCTCGCGAAGCGATCTGGTCCCCCGCCGACCAGGCATGGGTCACCCAGACCGGGTTCCCGACCGGTTGGGCCGGACGCAACCCGATCCCCGAAGGCAGCACTCTGCAACTGTTCGACTCAGGCATCTACAACGCAGGCACGGCGAACTACGACATCGGTGCCCCGCTGACCGCGTCCACCGCGGCCGACAGCCTGTCGCCCCTGATTCCGCTCACCGGCACCTACACCGGGACCGACGCCGGATGGGGTCTCACCTACGCGTGGGACAACACCGCCGGCCGACAGCCTGTGCTTACACGGACCGTGGCCGACCAGATCGCGCCGGGAACGAACGCCCTCATCACCTACGGCTTCGCCCAGGAGCGGCCCGTCAACACCGGCGACTACGCCTACAACCTGCTCACCGCAACGACTGCTCGGATCTGCCTGCCCGCACCGACCGTTGACGGCTGGACCGCCCCGTCGATCGACGGCCTCGGCATCGTGACAGGAACGGGCACGTACACCGGCGACCAGATCGAGATCCGTGACGAGGCAGGAACTGTGATCGGCACTGCCGTCGTCGGCACAGACCTGACGTGGTCGCTCGTCCTGACCGAACCGCTGCATTCCGGTTCGCACTTGTTCACCGCGACCGAAACGGACGTTGCGTGGAGCACCGACGCACAACCGCTGACCGGCACGTCGGCCCCGGCTGATCATCCCGTCGGCACGCCGGCCTTGACCGCCGCGATCACCGATGCCGACGGGGTGGCCTCCCCCGCCGCCCCACGCGTTCGGGCCACTCCGGACGGCTACAAGATCACATTCACCGTGACGAACACCGGTACCGCGATCGCCACCGATGTCACCTTGGGAACGGTTCCTGTCACAGCAGACGGCGCACCTGTCACCGTCGAGAACGTCTCGTGCGTACCGGACATCGTCGACGGCGACGTGACTCTGGCACCGAACGAGGTCGCGGTCTGCACAGGCGACCTGTCCGATCTACCGGCCGACACGGTTGTGACCGTCGATATTCACCCGACAGCGACCTCCCCGGTGATCGACGGCAGCGTGTCCGCCGACGCCGAGTATGCGGCCGTGTACATCGCACCGGTGATCACCACCACGCCGACCGAAAGCGAGACAACCGGGCCGTCAACAAGTGTCGAGCCGACCGAGACGACCACCGGACCCTCAACCACTGAGCCCACCGAAACGAAGGCCACGGAGACCACCGAACCAAGCACCATCGACGTTGAACCTAGCGGCACCGGCCGGCCGACCACCGGCGACCCGACCACCACTGTCGACACCACCACCAGCAGTTCGGATGTCCCGACCGCGACGTCCACCACGAACTACGAGATCACCCCGACCACCGCGCCGACCGTGACAACCCACTTGCCGAACACCGGTGCCGGCAACGCCGCGGGCCTGTCCATCGCCGGCCTGCTGCTTCTCGGTGCCGGGATCGGCATCAGCCTGCTGGCACGCAACCGCCGGCCGCGTCTGCGCTGAACCGCCCCCGCGCCGACCAGGGCTCGGTCATCTTCAGAATTCCTGCGGATGACCGGGCCCTGCCGTCCAGTGAGCACAGCATGACCTTCGACAATGCACCCATAGGCGTCGACCGGGCGGCCGGTTGTCCGGGCCGCACATCCTCGAACAGATCCTGCTGCCGACGTCGGGCCGAACCTGTCCTGGACGCTCGCGTGCGCGGGTGTCATCGGCAGAGCCGATCCGACCGTTCCGTCGCTGAACGGGGTGGCCGGCAACGTCAAAAACATCCGGTTGGTATTGGCTCGGCCTCTAGCCGCTGTCGACGGGCCAGTCTCGCCTTCGGAATCCGTCGACAGTGATCTCGATGATGCTCACGGCTTGCGCTCGGCATGGCTCGTCTGGACCGACGAGCCACGGGATAAGCCGGCTCGCTCACCCTCGACGAGGCAGAGCAGCGCGACACAATGCCCCGACCATGGAGTCACGAGGGATGCGATCTGACCGCGCGCGCCGAAGTGCGACGGCCACCCCGGGTGGCACGGGGTAGCCGGGGATGGAGGAGTCATTCACGTCCGGCCCTCTGTAGCAATGTCCAGCGCGAGCACCACTCAATCAGTTTGCTATTGCTGCAAAATTGCCGTTTCGCCTCTGCGGCGACCCTCCTAAGTACGGGAGGTAGTGCCTGGTCAAGCTGGTGGTCCTGCGTACCCAGTTGTCGAACCCTGCACCACCCCTTTTAGCGGCACTCCGGAAGTACCGTGAACTGCAGAAACAGGGCCAAGGGCTGGCCCCACCCCACCCTGCCCAGCCGCCTGCTGATCGTCGCGGCCCAACCCAGCGCCGGCTCGTGCAGGTACAGCGCCGCTTGAACGAGCACGAGGTCGATGAGGTGGTCAGGCTGTATGCCAAGACGAACAACGTGCGGGAGGTTGCCCGACAGCTGCAGCTCAGGCGACAGACCGTCAGTGAGATCCTGGTGCGGCGCAGCATCGACATCTCCCCCTTCGCCCTCACCGAGCAGCAGGTGGAACGGGCGATTGAGCTCTACGAACAGGATCGACTCACCTTGGCAGCAGTCGCCAGGAGGATCGACTCCAGACCGAACACGGTGCGCGATGCACTGCTGCGGCGTGGTGTGGTGTTGCGGAAGCGGTGGGATCACTAGCTTGGGCAATGGCCCTCAGCCGGACCGTTTGGTGATGTCGTTCGGCTGGTCGAAGTCTGAGCGGATCTTGAAGTGTTGACGTGCCCGATACAAAAGAACCTCGACCATCTGCTGGTCGAGGTTCACTAGTTCGTCATCGGAGGGGCCGTTCGGGCCATACTCAGGCAGGGCGATCCCGTATCCGTAGGATCTCGCCAAGCCGACTATCCAGAGCAACTCGGAGCGATCATCGGGCTCCCGTCCGGAACGATCTCGTGTCATGGTCGTACCTCTCGTTCGACGGCTGTCTCGGTGGACTGTTGTGGCCTCGATGGACCACTCCTTCGACTCCTGCCGAGCGTAACGCGGGATCGCCACTACCACAAGGAGCCTAAAAATCACGATCCGACACGCCGAGAGTCGTGCGGATGGGCTCAGCCAAGACCACCACCTTGTCGGCACCTGGGCGATCTTCAAGGCTGATCCGACTGCGGACTGTTCGCGACGCAAGCTGGAACCCAATCGCGTCCGCCGTAGCTTCCGCGAACGACTGGACGACTGCCAGTGTCTCCTCCCCTGGATCAAGCACCCCGAAGGTGACAAACAGATTGTGCGCACCAACTGTGGCAACGGGACAGCGTCCCTTCAACCGTCGGCCCACTTCCCAGACCACCGAGGGATGTAATGCAGGCTGATCAGAGGAGTCGCTCAACACAACCGACGCGCACCATGGAGATCGCACCAAACGCAGACTCATTTCATGATCCACACTGAGGTCGACCAACATCCGACGATCATCGCCTTCCTGGAGTACGTCAACCGAAAAACCCTGTGCTGCTTGAGTGACCGCAGCAGCCCCAGGTGGCACGTCCGACCAGTTCAGACCAACCTCAAGCACTTGGAATGAGGGTCCGTACCTGCCTCTTCGGCTGTAGTGAGTCTCGTCAGCCATTGTCACTAATTGTAACACGCAAGCCACAGACAGTAGTTACTTGTTGATCCGTAGCCACCCCAAGAACACATCAGGCAGACACACCAGTCAAGGCCCTACTCCGCCCCAATTTCACGTTGGAGCATCCTCATCTCCAGGATGTTCCGTTTCGCCATGTCCGACCTTTCCAGCCCGAGCCAGCGCCAGGCCGATGAACGCCCGGGACAGCTTCTGCAAATCTGGTTCCGGATGGGCAACTGCGCGAAGGGTCAGGTGGCGGTCTTCAGGGCGCAGACGCTGGGGCTTTCCGTGAGGCACTGCTTCCATGCGCGACTGCTGCCTGACGTGCTCGGCGTAGACCTTGGCGTACTGCTTGCCGGCACGGCTACCGAGTGAGGGTTCCTGCTTGTCGAGCCCCGAACGATGTTCAAGGAGATCCAAACTGGTCAGTGACTTACTTGGTTGATAGTACTTGTGGAGGATCCACTGCTCTGAAGCTGACAGACAACCATAGGAAGCATTGTCTGTCAGCCAGATGGTACGGAGTCGGTCATGGCGCTCTAGGTAGTGTTTTGGTGATAGTCGGGGCATGCAATCAGGTTGATAATCTCAAGTCATGTTATATAATAGCAGCCATCAAACGTGTATCGCCAGTACTACCTAAAAGAATGGGAGTGAGTAAAGTGGATGCAGAATCAACGCAGTTCATGAATGTCGACAATGAAGTCATACAAAAAATAGGTCGTAGCGTGATAGCAGGAGCTCGACTTGAAGGTGTAGTTCACGACATTGCTCTTGCCCTTGCGTTGCCACGAACTAAAGATGGTTTTAAGAAGGTTACAAGGGCTGTCAAAGAACGCTGTTCAATTTCGGGCGTTCCGATATGGAGCACCGTGGGGCCGGCCAGCATCATTAAATGGGTTGAGCGCGCCGATACGTACATGGACCAGCGCAACCAGCTCTTCCACTCATTCACGGCAGCGAAGATGCAGGCGGATGGACTCAAGACAATCCAAATCAGCATACGAGACCGGGCCGAAACATTTCTCGACATCACAAAAATAGAAAAATTGGTGGAATCCCTTGTGGCTATGACGAAAGAAGGCACTGAACTCGAGCGCCGGCTCCTACCTGAAATGCTCTCAGGGGTACATGTGCGCTACTTTCCCGATAACGAGCCTGCAGGCAGAATCATATACCATGGGGACGATGCATCCAAAGAGCGACCAGATGATAAACTCTTCGAATCATTCATTGCATCTCTAGATGCCACCTATCGCACATCAGGCGTGCCTTTTTCAACAGCGTTTCCTTCCACATAGTGAGAGTGCCGGTAGTGATCGGGAATTTAAGCTGTGCAACAAATCAAGAAATCGAGTAGACGTCCGAACATAGATCTTACAACACAACCGGTACATGCTCCAGGGGTCAGATTCTGCTCGAAACCAGTACCGGAGTCGCTGTCAAGAAAAACGCCGGCTCCTGATACAGGGCCGACGTCGGGACGATTTGTGCAGGTCAAACACCTAGAAATAGCAAAAAAGCCAGCACCGGTACATGCTGACCTCTGTCTGATCGGGTGACGCGTCACGTGACGTGTCACTAGTGGTGGTCCTGCGTACCCAGTTGTCGAACCCTGCACCACCCCTGTTAGCGGCACTCCGGAAGTACCTTGAACTGCAGAAACAAGGCCAAGGGCGGGCCCGAGCCCACCCTGCCCAGCCGCCTGCTGATCGTCGCGGCACAACCCAGCGCCGGCTCGTGCAGGTGCAGCGCCACTTGAACGAGCACGAGGTCGATGAGGTGGTCAGGCTGTATGCCGAGACGAACAACGTGCGGGAGGTAGCCCGGCAGCTGGAGCTCAGGCGGCAGACCGTCAGCGAGATCCTGATGCGGCGTGGCGTCGACATCTCCCCCTTCGCTCTCACTGACCAGCAGGTGGGGCGGGCGATTGAGCTCTACGAGCAGGATCCGCTCACCTTGGCTGCAGTCGCCAGGAGAATCGGCTCCAAACCGAACACGGTGCGCGATGCGCTGCTGCGGCGTGATGTGGTACTGCGAAAGCGGTGGGACTACCAAGTCGCGACGTTCACAGCGAGAAGCGCGGACTGATCACTTGACGTCGCTAGACCGAGGATTCGTCACGTGACGCGTCCCCGCTGGCCTCCTTGGGCCCGGGCAGTGCCAGGCCGATGAATGCCTGGGACAGCCTCTGTAGGTCTGGTTCCGGATGGGCAACTGCACGAAGGGGACTGTGGCGGTCTTCGGGGCACAGCCGCTGAGGCTCTGCACAGGTGCAAACACAAGGTCAGCCTGTTCTGCCCGCCTTGGTCGCAGAGGTCCGTCGCCACCTCTTCCTGACTTCCATACACGCTCCGGCTCAGGTTTAACAGTTGATGAGCGTGTTGAGTTGCAACGTTTCGTCCCGCATCACGTCAGTCACTGGGGTCTAGCAGTGTGTGTAGTAGGTCGACGGCGGGATCTTCATGCCGTGATCGGTCAGCACGGCATGAAGATCGGCTCGAGCAGGCGAAGCCTGCCGCCTTCGCGACGAAACACGAGGTCAAACCGCCTTCGCGAGCCAGATGCGCCCCAGGCAGCACTACGCCAGTCACGTGCATACTGCAGGTAGGACGTGCTCCCTCTCCCGAGTTCCGAGCGGATCGCTCGCGCCGTTCGTGTTAGTCGGTATGGAGCGAAGATCTGGATTGCGAGAAGGGACGAGCCTGGTGTCGGACGAAACACTCCGCTCTGAGGTCGGTAGGGCCATCCACGAAAATCTCGACTGGATGTATGGAGTAGCTTTCGCCCTCACCGGGTCCAAGGATGCCGCGGATAACCTCGTGCAGGATGTTATTGTCCGTATACTGCCCAAGCGCATTTCGTTGGAGAGCTCACCTCGGGCTTATATACGGCGAACGATGGTCAACCTGCAGATCGACACCGTTCGTAGAACTCGGCGCATCATTTTCGAGTCGGTCGAGTCGGTCGAGGACATTCAAGAGTCATACGATGCTGACGTGGATCTTGAGATCGATGTGCAAGCAGCAATGTCCCAGATGCCAACCGAGATTCGGCGCGTAGTGGTACTCCGCTACTTGGAGGACCTTTCGACCAACGAAGTGGCGAAGATGCTTGCGTTGCCAGCCGGATCGGTACGGCGCATGGCTCATGAAGGCATTCAAATATTGAGAAAGGGCTTCCTTGGGGAGCCACGGGCCAGTACGAAAGGAAGAAACAAATGAGGGGAAACGACGACGTTCGCAGTGCACTCAAGTCGACATACAGGAACATGCGGCCGGATGCGGCGCTTCGCGCACGGGTGGATGAACTTGTAAAAGACGGTGATCATCACACTGAAACTGTCGAAATGGAACTAGCTGTCCCGCGAAAGACGCGGTTCACAAGTCTAAAGCTGCCGCTGTTATCCGCCGCAGCTGTTTCAGCACTGGTGATTGTGGCAGTTTCTTCGCTGACCAGTCCACGAGACAAGTCGACGCCTTTAGCGTCGGACCATGGGAATTCAGCCACAGAGCAATCCGCCATTGATTCACCGCTGGTCGCCAGTCTGACTGGCGGAGTAGCTACCGAAGCTTCTATGCAGTCACCGACCTCGTCCGCCAAGAAGGGCCGTGATACAGCATCAATTCTGTCTGATCCCAAGGTATGCGGCAGCCAATTCGATCCTGAACAGTTTGCGAATGGAGGACTAGACGTAACCATCGAACTGAGAACATACGCGGCCGGGGAAAAGCTTGTTGCCACGGTTCAAAACCCCACTCGCGCCCTAAACGGGATCGCCCAGTCTGTAATTCTCGTCTATCAAGATCGAAACCTGATTGGCGCATTCCTACCTACCGCGAAACCCGCCAATCTAGTAATTTCGGACCTTCCAGGGGGCTCTGTTTTCTCTCAAACAGAGTATCTTCCAGAAAAGGCTGGTTCGATCATCGACCTTCAGTCTCGTTCAGCATCTGGATTTGTGGCGTGTGGCGCGGATACGGCCAGCACCCTGCCGGCTGGTGTCTACGAGGTTCGCATATACGAGAGGCTAGGTGATGGGTTCGGAATCTCCGACGGCGCCACTTTCGCGTATAACTAAGAACCATGAGGAGGTGGCAACAGATAGACATTGCCACCTCCTCATGATTTCTAAGCGTGTGGATTAACCGGTGACTATCGAGACTGGGCCCATGGCCGGTATAGCGTCTTTAGCCCAAGAGTAAAAGAAACGCCCAGCACACTCCGGGTCATTTGGCGGGGACGCACCAAACCACGGATCTGGGCGAGTAGTTGGCTTATACGTCATGTCAATAGAAGACACAAGACCGTAGACTGTACCTCCAGTCGCGACCGTACCTCCGCTGTCTCCTTGACACGTGACGCCGTATGGCTGCCCATTCGGCTGAATATCTACGTCGACACGGCTCAATCGGTCCATGAACTGCGCGGTCGGAACTATTCCCCTATACCCGAGGAACCTGGTGACATTGTAGTCCACAACTTTTCCACAAACGGTCCCAGTTGTACGCCCGTTGCGGCAGATGTACTGGTTTTGCATGGCAGAAACCAGCCCTGGATTCGGATCCGTGATTTTCCAAGCATCATTCTTGACTGTTGTTTTACCCGGGCTCGAAAACTGCTTGACCATGACTAATCCGCCAATGTTGGCTGTGTGATCAACTTTGATCATCCCGAAATCTCCATCAACCCCGTATACCCGTTTGTACATGTTGCCAATATGCGGGTTTGACGTTTCGGATACGGTTGTGCTGGTGGTTGTCGTAATGCGCCAATCACTAGTAAGGTTTGCGGGCATGTCCCACTCGTTCTCTGAGTCCTTACTGAAGCAGTGGCCTGCTGTCATGACGTAGTATGTTCCGCTTGCCCCTTGGACGTTGAATCCAAGTGAGCATGCTGCCACGGATGTCGAGTAGTAATTCAGGAGCTGCGCACCGCCACGATACACATTCGAATCGCACCGACCTGGCAACGACAGTGTGCAGGCAACGTTCTTGTTCTGAGGTGCACGTTCGAACTCAAGCATGTTTGGCGATTCGGCAAGGATCGCCTTGATTTCAGGCAGCTCTTCCGCCTGGCTTTGCGTCGCCTGACCATTCAGTGCGATACGAACATGATTAGTGTCGATGTTAATGCCGTAGCCGTATGCTACTTCAGCATCAATAGTTTCGTTAATTCGGCTCTTCGTAGCATTCAGAGTGATCAGATTATAGGTAGCAGTTTCGTACTTGACGAATTCACTGATGCCTGAATCTCTGACCGCCTGGAGTGTTGCTTCGCCTACCTTCCCGACGTTGAAGATGACGAGCTTACTGCCGTCTTCGTGGTCGACACTTCCGCCAGCGAAGTGCTCCGGGTCGCTTTCTTCGAGGAGGCCGGTGAGCTTCTCGTAATCTTTCTGCCTTTTGATTCGCGATTCGGCATCATCAACGCTTATTCTGTAGGTATTGACCATCTGGGCAGCGGCGGGGTCCACGTCGGTCAACTCCTGTCCCTTGACATCCGAGTCGCTTGGATCGCTCGATGAAGACGATGCGCTTGCCTGCGGTATGGCGATCATGAGCGAAGCAACTGCTAGCGCGGCTATGAGCCTTCCCCGCCTTGTAATTGTGAACTGTTTCATTGCTCTCCTATCGAGTTTGCTCTGAGGATGGTTCCCCCGGGTGTCTGGCAGCTTAGCCCCTAGCTCGAATCCTTCGTGAGGTGCCCCGACCTGCCCTGTCCACCGTTGTCGTTCTGAGTTTTCGGTCGTTGTTTGGTGGCTGGCGTATTTGAACGGTGGTTGTCCGGGTTTCCGGGTCCGGGGTGTAGTGGTTTCGGCGCGTCGGGACGGTTGAGGGTTTGGTGTCAGTCGGGGTTTGGTAGGGCGTTGAGCCTGTTGATGCCGACGGTGACAACGGGTGCCCATCCGGGTCGCCAGACTGATCGACGCGCTCAAACCTCATGGTCAACCTCACCAATCCCTGATCTTCGAAGAAGGAGACGAGCAACACCCCTTCCAGGCATGGAACATCCGCCCCAACGTCAACCGCCGAGATACCCTCATCGAGAATCGGCGCCTGCGCCGCTGAGGGGGCCACTAGTCTCGGGAGCGTCCGCGCGGTAGGTCTGCTCTGGAGTGCCCGGCGCGGCCATGCACACGCAGGCCCAACAAGGAGGGACGTTGACCAGTGTCGAACCCGATCGTCGAGTTTCTGTACGACGTCCTTGATGAGACGTTTCGGGTGGCGGCCAACGCCGGCGCTGAGGCGTGGTCAGCTGAGGAGTTTGGAGGCACTACGCTCATCGTCACCTCGGACGATCGCGACCCGATCCCGTTCGCGAGGCTGATGAGCAGCGAGTGGGACGAGGCAGCCCACATCACCATGCACGACCCCGCAAGCGTGCTGGCTCAAGTTCGGGCCCAGCGCGAGCTCGTCTCCACCCTCGACAGCCTGATCATCACTGCTGACCTGGTTCTTGAGGATCCCGTGGCGTCCAGCTTGGTGTGAGGTTCCCCCGTGGAAGTGGACTGGGGGTTACGCGGCCTGGC
>QXCQ01000026.1:0-101 GCA_003576535.1 Nakamurella silvestris
GACCGCACCCACCACTCCGCGAGCGGACTGCCACACCCCAGCCACTCCCGCGAGCGGACTGCCACACCCCAACCCCTCCCGCGAGCGGACCGCCACACCCC
>QXCQ01000026.1:206-41895 GCA_003576535.1 Nakamurella silvestris
CAAAACGGCGGACGCATCCGCGCGAGCGGACTGCCACACCCCAACCCCTCCCCCGAGCGGACTGCCACACCCCTAAAAGTGAGGGGCTAACGTCCACTCGCGGGTAAGACCGCACCGGCTCCTCCCGCGAGCGGACCGCCACACCCCAGAAAATGGGGGGCCACCGTCCACTCGCGGAAAGGATGGGCGGGGCGAGGCTGGACCCGGAACGCACGGAACGCCCGCACCCCGTGTCGGGGTGCGGGCGTTCACGTGTGTGAGGTCAGCGCCGGTGAGTCACCGGACGCCTGGGATCACGCGGAGTGGGTTCCGCGACGCAACCGGTTCATCAGCGATGCCGGAGCAGCAGCGAGGACGCCACCGACCAGCAGCAGCAGGAAGCCGAGCATGGCCAGCGGGCCCAGCGCCGAGGACGCCCCGGTGGAGGCCAGCTGCACCGGGGTGGTGCTGGTCGTGGTCGGATCGACGACCGGAGCGCTCGAGGCGGACACAGACGTCGAGGACGACGTGACCGACTCCGTGCTCTCCCGCTCGCTCGAGGCCGGCAGGACCTCGATGGTCGTGCCATCGGTCGGGGTGCTGTCGGTGGTGCCACCGGTGGTGCCACCGGTGATGGTCGGCTCGGTCGGGGCGGTGGTGCTGCCCGTCTCAGTGGCCGGGGAGGTGACGGTCTCGGTCGCCGTCTCAGTCTCGGTCACCGGGGAGGTCACCGTCTCGGTGGCGGTCTCGGTCACCGGAGTGGTCACAGTCTCGGTGGCGGTCTCGGTCACCGGGGAGGTCACCGTCTCCGTCTGCGTCACCGGGGAGGTCACCGTCTCAGTCTCGGTCACCGGGGAGGTCACCGTCTCAGTGGCGGTCTCCGTCACCGGCGACGTCACAGTCTCCGTCTCCGTCACCGGCGACGTCACGGTCTCGGTCTGCGTCACGGGGGTGGTGACCGTCTCCGTCACCGGGGAGGTGACGACGCTGGTCTCGGTGGTGGTGACCGTGGTGGTCGTCGACTGCACGCAGGCGGCGGTCGGGCCGGCGGTGTAGACCTTGCTGTACTGGGAGTTCGCATTGCCGTTGGCGACGACCTTCAGGGTGAAGGTGTGGCCCACGGCCCCGGAGACCTCATGGGAGCCGGAGTAGGACGTGCCGAAGCTCTGCGCGTTGAGCAGGGTGACGGCCGGTCCGCTCGTCGGGGTGTCGATCACCGTGAGGGTGTTCGCCGGGGTGGCGTCGTAGGCCGTGAAGCTGTAGGTCAGCTTGGTGATGCCGGTGGCCGGGTTGCAGGCGGCCTGGTAGTTCGGGGTGTGAGCGTCGGCGACACCGGACCCCACTGCGAAGGTGACCAGTCCGAGGCCCATGGCCGCGACCGCCCCACCCATGGCACGTCGTACGGTGCCCACTCGTCTCATCCGATGTCGAACCTGTCCCGTACCCGCCGCCATGGCAACTCCCTCTTGAACGATCTTCACTCAACCGGTGAAGAAACCCGCGATCGATACCGATCTCGCTCACGAAGTTATGACACTGTGTGATTCTTTTTGATCAATAACACTCGTAATGGTGATCCCTGGGGAATAGTTCACCCGAACGAGGGAGCGCTGATGGCATTAGGTGGCATTGCGACCTCGACCTATGTCACGGAGTGAAGACGGAGTGACGGTCTGTGAGGTCGCCGTGAAGCGCCCCGGAGCACGTGTTACCGACCCCAGGGCGCTTCGTCGCAGGTCAGTGAGCGGCGACGTTCCAGTTCACACCGACCCCGACCGACACGTCGAGCGGGACGGACAGCTCGTAGGCGGCGGCCATCTCCTCCTTGAGGACTGCGGTGAGGGCGGCCTCCTCTCCCGGGCCGATCTCGCAGACGAGTTCGTCATGCACCTGAAGCAGCAGCCGGGAGGAGAGGCCCTCGGTCTCGATCCGCTTCTCCACCTTGAGCATCGCCACCTTGATGATGTCGGCGGCGCTGCCCTGGATCGGCGCATTCAGCGCGGTCCGCTCGGCCAGCTCACGGCGTTGACGGTTGTCGCTGGTCAGATCCGGCAGATACCGACGCCGACCGAACAGGGTCTCGGTGTAACCGTCGAGTCTGGCCTGCTCGACCACCCGGCGCAGATAGTCCCGCACCGCGCCGAAACGTGCGAAGTACGCGTCCATCTGGGCCTGCGCCTCCTCCCGGCTGATCTTCAACTGCCCGGAGAGGCCGAAGGCCGAGAGTCCGTAGACCAACCCGTACGACATGGCCTTGACCCGACGCCTCAACTCCGGGGTCACATCCTCCGGTGCCACCCCGAAGGCCTGGGAACCGACGTAGGTGTGCAGATCCTCCCCCGTCCGGAAAGCCGTGATCAGCCCTTCGTCGCCCGACAAATGCGCCATGATGCGCATCTCGATCTGCGAGTAGTCGGCCGTCATCAGGTTCTCGTGCTGCGGTCCGGCGACGAAGGCAGCGCGGATCCGCCGGCCCTCGTCCGTCCGGACCGGGATGTTCTGCAGATTCGGCTCGGTCGAGGAGAGCCGGCCCGTGGCGGCGATGGCCTGCTGATAGGTGGTGTGGATGCGGCCGTCATCGGCGATCGACTTCAGCAGACCGTCGACCGTCGTCCG
This sequence comes from Nakamurella silvestris, assembly GCA_003576535.1. Classification (GTDB taxonomy): domain Bacteria; phylum Actinomycetota; class Actinomycetes; order Mycobacteriales; family Nakamurellaceae; genus Nakamurella; species Nakamurella silvestris. Next base: position 2,802 of record QXCQ01000026.1, read on the forward strand.
CAGTTTCGTGACATCGCGGTGCCGCAGCAGGTGGGTGAGGAACGGATGGCCGTTCTGCTCGTGCAGCCAGGCCAGGGCATCGGCGTCCGTGGTGTAGCCGGTTTTCGTCTTCTTCGTCTTCGGCATCTCGAGTTCGTCGAAGAGGATCACCTGAAGCTGTTTGGGCGATCCCAGATTTACCTCCTTGCCGATGGCGGCGTAGGCGGCGGTCGCCGCGGCCTGGGCCTCGGACTGGAAATCGGCCTGGACCTCCTCCAGGAAGCCGGTGTCGACGGCGATCCCGATCCGCTCCATCCGACCGAGCACCTCGGTGAGCGGCAGCTCGAGATCGGACAGCAGCGACTCCTGGCCGTACTCCTTCAACTGTGCGGTCAATGCGGCGTTCAGCTCGAGCACCGCGAAGGCACGCAGCATGTCCTCCTCCGCGCCTGGCGCCGAATCCAGCAACGACAGTTGACCGGAATCAGCGGTGTCCGGGGCCAGGCTGCGGTGCAGGTACCGCTGGACCAGATCACCGAGATCGAAGGTCCGCTGTCCCGGCAACGCCAGGTACGCGGCGAGCGAGGTGTCGCCCACCGCGCCGGCCAGGTGCCAACCACGGCCGGCCAGCACGTTGCCGGCCAACTTCACGTCATGTCCGACCTTCGGCTGTGCCGGGTCGGCCAGCCAGCCTGCCAGGGCAGCATCATCGGCGGGATCGATGGAGGTGACGTCGATGGCGGCCGCGGCCCCGTCGGCCGCTGCCAGACTCAGACGCTGGACGTCCCCGGCGCCCCGCACCCATTCGCCCCGCACCCAGATGCCGGTGGTGGTGCCGGCGGCGTGAGCGGCGAGCCAGGACGCGACAGCACCGGGAACCAGCACCTGGCCGGCGATGGTGAAGGCCTCGCCGGTGTCCTCGTCGGTCTGCTCGAAGGTGGCCAGCAACCGCTCGCGGAGCACCCGGAACTGCAACTGGTCGAAGATCGAATGGATCGCCTCGCGATCGTAGGGCAGCACACCCAGGTCGGCAGCGGGGTCGGTCTCCAGCGGGACGTCCCGGACCAGTTCGGTCAGCCGCCGGTTCATCAGCACGTGGGACAGGTTCTCCCGCAAGGCGTTGCCGACCTTGCCACCCACCTCGTCGACCCGGTCGACCAGGCTCGCCAAGGAGCCGAACTCGCGGATCCACTTCGCGGCGGTCTTCTCCCCCACACCGGGAATGCCGGGCAAGTTGTCCGACGGGTCCCCCCGCAGTGCCGCGAAATCCGGGTACTGGGCCGGGGTGAGTCCGTACTTCTCCTCTACATAGGAAGGTGTGAACCTGCTGAGCTCGGACACCCCTCGGATCGGGTAGAGCACTGTCACGTCTTCGGTGACGAGCTGCAGGGCGTCCCGGTCCCCCGTACAGATGCTCACCTTCATCCCTGACGAGGCCGCCTGGGTGGTGAGGGTGGCGATGATGTCGTCGGCCTCGTAGTTCTCCGCCGTCAGGGTCTGGATCCGCAGGGCGCCCAGGACCTCCTTGATCAGCTCGACCTGCCCCCGGAACTCGTCGGGCGAGGAGGAACGCTGGGCCTTGTACTCGGGGAACTCGGCGCTGCGCCAGGTCTTGCGGGAGATGTCGAAGGCGACCGCGACGTGGGTCGGCTGCTCGTCCCGCAGGAGGTTAAGGAGCATCGAGGTGAACCCGTACACCGCGTTGGTCGGCTGACCGGTGGTCGAGCTGAACTTGTCCGCTGGCAACGCGAAGAAGGCCCGGTAGGCCAACGAATGCCCGTCGAGCAGCAGCAGACTCGAGTGCTGCGCCGCGGCCGGCTGCGGTGTGGTGGTCGGAGGGTTTGTCCGGGGGGTAGTCACGGAGCTGAGTCTAGAGTTCGATCCCGACAGCGCCCGCCCAACGCCCGCCTACCCGCTGCCTGCCCGCCACAAGGAGCCCGACGTGTCCGACCAGCCCCCCTCCCATCCGTCGCCGCGGGACCCTGTCGCCGCCCCGCCGACCGCCCTCGGCGTCGGCGAGCTCGCACAAAAACTGGGTATCGATTTAGTGGAAGTGACCCCCGACCGGGCCACTGCAACCATGCCCGTGGCCGGAAATCGTCAGCCTTTTGGTCTATTGCACGGCGGGGCGAACGCCGCCCTCGCCGAAACGATCGGCTCGATTCACGCATTCACCCTCGCCGCCGAAGGGCGCGTGCCGGTCGGAATCGAGCTCAGCTGCGCCCATCACCGGTCCGCACGGGAAGGTGTGGTGACCGCAATCTGCACGCCGTTGCATGTCGGCCGGACCCTGGGCACCTTCGAGATCGTGATCAGCGACGACACCGGCAGGCGCCTGTGCACCGCCCGGTTGACGGTCGCATTCATCGATCAGGCTCGATGATTTCTTGAATCGGTACAGATACATCCGGGCGGCGCCTTAACGAATGCCGCCGCGGCCGGGGCAATCCGTTGCTCGCGAGTCCAATACGCAACAACTTTGTTTCATCTGTACTACGCACCTGGTCGGTTGTACGTCTGTGGTCAAGTTTCTGTCTATAGTCAGCCGCTAACGGCCGGTACTGGCCGCCCAAATTTTGGACGTCACAACCGGAGGTACACGGGTGCGCCGCATCGTCATGGCCGTGCTCACCGTAGTTATCGGAACATTGTTCGGACTACTGGTGAGTACGACAGCTCAAGCCGACTCAGGACCACCGCAGGCCCCGGCCGCGGTGCCCGCCGAATCAGGCTCGCAAGTGCAAGCTGCCTCCAATCGCATCAGCGGCACCCTCAAGGCAGGGACGACACCGGTGGAAGGTGTCAAGATCACGGTGAAGGGCCCCGACGGCACGGAGGTCGGTACGGCAACGACCGACGCGACCGGGAAATGGGCCGTCGAGGTCACCGACATCGGCAAGTACGAGGTCGAGATCGACGTGGCGACCCTGCCGGAGGGCATCGCCCTCGCTGAAGGAACCCAGAACCCGCGGACCGTGGAATTCGCCCCCGGCGAGACCTTCAAGGCCGCGTTGTTCAACCTCACCGGCGGTGAAGCGGCCCCGACCGTCTCCGCCAAGAGCCCCTTCCTGCAGGCCCTGATCTCCGGCATCCGGTTCGGCCTGATCCTGGCCGTGGCCTCCATCGGCCTGTCGATGGTGTTCGGCACCACCGGTTTCTCCAACTTCGCCCACGGCGAGTTGCTGACCCTCGGCGCGTTCGCGGCCTACGTGCTGAACGTGACGCTGGGGATCCAGCTCATCCTGGCAACGGTCATCGCCCTGGTGCTCTGCGGCCTGATAGGCGGGTATGCGCAGGACCGCCTGCTCTGGGGTCCGCTGCGCAAACGTGGTACCGGCGTCATCGCGATGATGATCATCTCCATCGGCCTCGCCCTGGCCGTGCGTTACATCTTCCTCGTGGTGTTCGAGGGCAACACCTTGAACTTCCGCGACTACCAGGGCGGCAGGTCCTGGGATCTCGGACCGGTGACCCTGGCGCCCAAGGACCTGGTGATCGTCATCATCGCCCTGGTCTTCCTCGTCGCCACGGTGCTGGTCCTGAACAAGACCCGGATGGGCAAGGCGACCCGGGCGGTGTCCGACAACCCGGCCCTGGCGTCGGCCTCCGGCATCGATGTCGATCAGGTGATCCGGTTGGTCTGGATCGTCGGTGCGGTGCTCGCCGGGCTTGCAGGCATCCTCTACTCGGCCCGTGAGGGTGTGAAGTGGGACATGGGAGGCAGCGGTCTGCTGCTGCTCATGTTCGCGGGTGTGGTGCTCGGTGGCCTCGGCACGACCTACGGTGCGATCTTCGGATCCCTCATCGTCGGTCTGCTGATCGAGCTCTCCGCGCTCGTCATTCCAGTCTCAATGAAGAACGTCGGCGCTCTCGCCGTCATGATCATCATCCTGCTCGTCCGACCAGATGGTTTGTTCGGACGCCGGGAACGGATCGGCTAGGGGATCTGACATGGATATCGTAAGCATTCTCTCGAACGCGGTCACCCAGGCCGTCGGTCCCCTTGCCATCGTCTACTGCCTGGCGGCGATCGGCCTCAACCTGCACTTCGGCTACACCGGACTGCTCAACTTCGGTCAGGCCGGTTTCGCCGCGATCGGCGCCTACGGCCTCGGCATCGCGGTCAAGACCCTCGGGCTGAACCTGTGGCTCAGCCTGCTGGTCGGTATCGCCGCCGCCGTCGTACTCGCCTTGCTGCTGGGCATCCCCACCCTGCGACTGCGCGCCGACTACCTCTCGATCGCGACCATCGCCGCGGCGGAGATCCTCCGCCTGGTGGTCCGCAACTCCGAACTCTCCAAGGTCACCGGTGGTTCCAACGGCCTGAACGGCTACGGCCGCGACTTCGACAAGCTCAACCCGTTCAACAACGCCACCTACGGGTTCGGCCAGATCACCTTCAGTCGGGCCGATTTCTTCATCATGATCGTCGGCTGGATCGTCGTGGCCATCTTCAGCCTCCTGATCTGGGCCCTGATCCGCAGCCCGTGGGGTCGCACCCTCAAGGGCATCCGCGAGGACGAGGACGCCGTTCGCGCCCTGGGCAAGAACGTGTACGCGTTCAAGATGCAGTCGTTGATCATCGGTGGTGTCATCGGTGCCTTCGCCGGTTTCATCTTCGCCCTGGCCACCTCGATCCAGCCGGACAACTACGGCACCGAGCTGACCTTCTTCGTCTACACCGTCCTGCTCCTCGGCGGTGCCGCCCGGATCTTCGGGCCCATCCTCGGCGCGATCATCTTCTGGGCAGCACTGTCCCTGACCGACGGCATCCTGCGCGGCCTGGTCGACGAGAAGATCATCACCTTCCTGAGCACCTCCCAGGTCGGTCAGGTCCGGTACGTCCTCGTCGGTGTCGCCTTGATGCTGCTGATGATCTTCCGTCCGCAGGGCATCCTCGGTGACAAGCGCGAGATTGCGATCACCGCACGATGAGCGCCCCCGATATCAACCTGGGAAAGGGTCACCCCGTGACCGATGCATCCGTGGCCACCGCGGCCACCGCGGCCACCCCCAAGGAGCGGATCGCCGCGATCCTGGCGAACGTCGAACAGGTACCCGGGGCGGCAAAGCCCGACCCGATCCTGATCGCCAACAACGTCACCCGGTCGTTCGGCGGCCTGCACGCCGTCGACGTCGAACACGTCCAGATCCAACGCGGGGCCATCACCGCGCTGATCGGTCCCAACGGCGCCGGCAAAACGACCTTCTTCAACCTGCTCACCGGATTCGATGCACCGAACTCCGGTGACTGGACCTTCGACGGTGTCGACCTCGCCGGCGTCCCGGCCCACAAGGTGGCCCGGGCGGGCATGGTCCGCACCTTCCAGCTGACGAAGGCCCTGTCACTGCTGACCGTCATCGAGAACATGCAACTGGGTGCGAAGAACCAGCTCGGCGAGAAATTGCGCAACGCATTGTTCAAGCCGCTCTGGCGGGCCCAGGAGAAATCGAACATCGACAAGGCCGATGATCTTCTGACGCGATTCAAGCTCGACGCCAAACGACCGGATTTCGCCGGCTCCCTTTCCGGTGGGCAGCGCAAACTCCTGGAGATGGCCCGGGCCCTGATGACCGATCCGAAGATGATCATGCTCGACGAGCCGATGGCAGGCGTCAACCCGGCGCTGACCCAGTCCCTGCTCGGGCACATCGAGGATCTGCGCGACGAAGGCATGACCGTCCTCTTCGTCGAGCACGACATGGACATGGTCCAGGAGATCTCCGACTGGGTCATCGTCATGGCCCAGGGGAAGATCGTCGCCGAGGGTCCGCCCACGGAGGTCATGAAGAACCCGGCCGTCATCGAGGCGTATCTCGGTGGGCACCACGGGGATTCCCTCCTGGAGGAGGAGAACCCGGTGCTGGCGATGCTGGAGAACGACGAGCTGCCGTCGGCCGAGGAGGCCCAGGCCGCCGTCGAGGCCGAGCTCGAAGCAGAAGGTGTCGACCTGCACCCCGACGAGAACAAGGAATCCTGATGAGCGCCCGCGCAGCTGAAACCCTCGACCGCTCAGCACATCTGGCCGGATCCGGTAACGCCCTGCTCCGTGCGGACGAACTGGTCGCCGGGTACCTGCCCGGTGTCAACATCCTCAACGAGTGCGACTTCTATGTCGGTGACGGCGAACTCGTCGGCATCATCGGACCCAACGGGGCCGGCAAGTCCACCCTGCTCAAGTCCCTGTTCGGCCTGGTGAACGTGCGAACCGGCACCGTCACCCTGCGCGGTGAGAACATCACCAACCTCAAGGCCAACAAGCTGGTCAAGCTCGGTGTCGGGTTCGTCCCGCAGACGAACAACGTGTTCCCCTCGCTCACCATCCAGGAGAACATGGAGATGGGGTTGTTCCAGAACCCCAAGGTGTTCAAGGAGCGTTTCGACTTCGTCACCGATCTCTTCCCGACCCTCGGGACCCGGCGGCACCAGCGCGCCGGCTCGATGTCGGGCGGCGAGCGGCAGATGGTGGCCATGGGACGCGCCCTGATGATGAACCCCAGTGTGCTGCTGCTGGACGAGCCCTCGGCCGGCCTCTCCCCCGCGATGCAGGACGAGGTCTTCGTCCGCACCCGCGAGATCAACAAGGCAGGTGTCTCGGTGATCATGGTCGAGCAGAACGCCGCACGGTGCCTGCAGATCTGCGACCGCGGGTACGTCCTGGACCAGGGGCGCAACGCCTACACCGGGACCGGCAAGGAACTCGGCCGCGATCCCAAGGTGATCGAGCTCTACCTCGGGACCCTTTCCAAGGTCTGAGGAAGGACCACCCACCAGTTCCCGCGCACCGTCTTCGTCCTCGCGCACCTCACAGGGTGCGCGAGGACGTGAACGGTGCGCGGGAACTGGTGTTTTTGCAGCGCGTACCGTGGCGGCATGACAGACACCGGCAGGGCAGAGAACGGGACAGCGGGCACGAGCGACACGGCGGCCGACACCGGCACCTGGGATGTCGTGGTCATCGGCGGCGGACCACCCGGCGAGGTGGCCGCCCAGTACGCGATCCAGGGCAGCGACCGTACCGCCGTCATCGTCGAGGCCGAACTCGTCGGGGGTGAATGCTCCTACTGGGCGTGCATGCCCTCCAAGGCCCTGCTACGTCCGGTCGAGGTGCTCCAGGACGCACGGACGATGCCGGGTGTGGCCTCCCTCGTGGAGGACAGGAAGATCGACGTGGCGGCTGTTCTCGCCCGCCGCGACTCCTTCACCCATCGCCGTGACGACACCTCCCAGGTCGACTGGGCCACCGGTGCGGGGATCGACGTGGTGCGCGGCCACGGGCGGCTCACGGGTGTGCGCACCGTCTCGGTCACGGCCGCAGACGGCTCCGTGCGCACGCTCACGGCCCGGCACGCCGTCATCCTCGCCACCGGGACCACGGCCTCGGTGCCGAACACCCCGGGCCTGGCCGAGGCCCTGCCCTGGACCTCCCGCGATGTCACCAACCTGCAGGAGATCCCTGGCCGGGTCGCCGTTCTCGGCGGCGGCGTGGTTGCCTGCGAGGCGGCTTCCTGGCTGCAGGGCCTGGGGGCCGAGGTCACCGTCATCCAGCGCGGTCCCTCGCTGCTCGCCAAGAACGAACCCTTCGCCGGCGAGCTCGTCGCCGCCCGGTTCGAGGAGCGCGGGGTCAGGGTTCTTCTGGGCACCGCGGTCTCCCGGGTGCACCGGGCGTCCCCGGAGGCGACCGGCTACGGCCGGATCCACGGCGGTCCGGTGGATCTGCAGGTGGGTGACGAGGCCATCACCGTCGACGAGATCGTGGTGGCAGCCGGTCGCACCCCCGCGAGTGCGGACCTCGGCCTGGACACCGTCGGCCTGCCGGCGTCGGGGTACGTGGCCGTCGACGACCACCTCACCGTGAAGGGTGTGGGCGGCGAATGGCTCTACGCTGTCGGTGATCTCAACGGCCGCGCCCTGCTGACACACATGGGCAAGTACCAGGCCAGGATCTGCGGGGCGGTCATCACCGCGCGGGCCGAGGGAACCTCCCTGACGTCCCTGCCCGCCGTGAACCGGTACACCGACATCGCCGATCACCGTCAGGTCCCCCAGGTGGCCTTCAGCGACCCGGAAGTGGCCTCCGTCGGTCTGACCGAATCCGAGGCGCGTACGGCCGAGCTGGACACCGAAACGGTGGAGTACGACCTCGGGGCCCTGGCGGGGACCTCCCTCCTGCGGGACGGGTACAGCGGCCGGGCCAAGCTCGTCATCGATCGGGCAACCGACACCCTCGTCGGAGCAACCTTTGTCGGGCCCGGGGTGGCCGAGCTGGTGCACGCGGCCACGGTGGCGGTGGTCGGCAAGGTCCCGCTGGAGACCCTCTGGCACGTGGTGCCCTCGTACCCGACGATGAGCGAGATCTGGTTGCGCCTGCTCGAATCCCGCTGATCCGGCCCCGTTCCGGACCGGGCTCCTTCCCCATCAGCGGGTCCGGCGGCATCGGCGGCGCAGTTTCCGGGACCCGGACAGCGACGAAGGCCCGGCTGACGAGATCGTCAGCCGGGCCTTCGTTGTGTGACAGGTGCTGCTGTGCAGATGCCCCGGCGGTGTCACCCGCGGGGAGTCGGCTCAGATCAGGTCAGCGAGCCCTCGATGAAGTCCAGCGAGGTGTACTTGTTGTCGGCACCGTACTGGTAGACGCCGATGGTGGCCGTGGTCGGGTCACCGTTGGCATCGAACTCGATCGGGCCGGACTGGCCGTCGTAGTCGAAGTCGGTGCCGGCCTCGGCGAGCGGGGCGCACTCGGCGAAGCTCTTGCACTTGGTGCCGCCGCTGGTCACGTCGACCAGGGTGGCCGCGATGGCCTTGCCGTCGGTCGACTTGGCAACGATGGCGCCCAGGGCGACAACGACGGTGGCGTCGTAGGACTCACCGGCGTAGGAGAAGTCCTTCAGGGCCGGGTCGACTGCAAGCAGCTTGGCCTTGAACTCTTCGCCCGGGTTGGCACCCGGCAGGGTTCCCTTGACACCCTTGAGGGTGCCCTCCGGGAAGCCACCGTCGCCGGTGCCGTAGTTGGAGGTGTTGCCGTCGACGAAGTACGTCGGCAGGCTGGCCGGGCCGATGTTGGCCGAGACCAGTTCGTTGACAACCTTGATGGTCTCGTCGAAGCCGATGAGGACCAGGGCGTCCGGCTTGGCAGCCGCGACCTTGGCGACCTCGGAGGAGTACGAGGCGGCCTTGGGGTCGTAGATGATCTTTTCGACGATCTTGCCACCGGCGGCTTCGACAGCCTTCTGGACGTTGGTGGCCAGGCCGGTGCCGTACGGGTCGTCCAGCGCCATGATGGCGACGTTCTGGAAGCCGTCCTGGACGACCAGGTTGCCGAGCACGCGGCCCTGCAGCACGTCGGACGGAGCGGTACGGAAGTACAGCCCGTTGTCGTCGTAGGTGGTGAAGTCCGGCGAGGTGTTCGCCGGGGAGATCTGGATGACGCCGGCCTTGGTGATCTTGTCGATCACGGTGAAGGAGACACCCGAGGAGGCGGCACCGACGATGGCGGAGACACCCTGCTTGAGCAGGCCGTCGACCGACTGGGTCGCGATGTTGGTGGAGGTGTCACCGGAGTCGGAGTCGATACCCACGACGTCGGAGCCGAGAACACCGCCGGCCTCGTTGATCTCCTTGAGAGCGAGGTGGACGCCGGCGAACTCCGGCGGCCCGAGGAAGGCGAGGCTTCCGGTCTGCGGCAGCAGGGTGCCGATCTTCAGGGCGTCGCCGGAGGGCGTTCCGCCGCCGGTGGTCTCCTCGGTGGAATCGGTCGAGCTCTCGACCGGTGCCGAATCGGAGGTCTCGGGAGCGGTCTCGGAACCGGAGGTCTCCGGGGTCGACGCTTCGGAGCTGGTGGGAGCAGGGGTCGACGTCGACGAGGGGCTTGCTTCGTCCTTGCTGCCACAGGCGGCGAGGACGAGCGAAGCGGCACCGACAACGGCCACGAGCTTCAAACGGAATGAACTACTTGCCATGGAGGCATCCCTTTCTGGTGACTAACGGGGAGGTCTGTCGCAGGGCCCGACCCCTGGCACACAGGGTCGAAAGTAACCCATGGGAACGCCCAAAAGAAGATCAATTGCTTATCACGCAACGTTGTTGCCGATTTGTGATCCGTTCGACGCATCGCAGTATCACTGGCAATAAAACGGAAATCTGACCGTCGGGCCGCAGTTTTTGTTGAAACCGGTCCCGCTCAGCCGTTTCCGAGACCGTCCAGGACGGCCTGCGCGATCTCCTTCATCGACGTACGGCGGTCCATCGCCGCACGCTGGAGCCACCGGAAGGCCTCCGGCTCGGTCATCTTCTGCTTCGTCATCAGCAGACCCTTGGCCCGGTCGATGATCTTGCGGACCTCGAGCCGCTCGCTCACGTCGGCGAACTCCGCCCGCAGCTGCACCATTTCGGCGTAGCGGGCCACGGCCAGCTCGATCGCCGGCAGCAGGTCGTTCTTGGTGAACGGCTTGACGAGGTAGGCCATCGCGCCGGCCTCGATCGCCCGCGCCGTCAGGTCCGGCTGGGAGAAGGCCGTCAACATGATCACCGGGGCGATCTGGTCGTTGGTGATCGTGGCCGCAGCCTGGATGCCGTCCATCTTGGGCATCTTGACGTCCATGATGACCAGATCCGGCTTCAGCTCGGTCGCCAAGGCCACCGCCTGCTCGCCGTCCCCGGCCTCGCCCACCACGGAGTAGCCCTCCTCGGCCAGCATCTCCTTGAGGTCCAGTCGGATGAGAGCCTCGTCTTCGGCGATCAGTACGCGCCTGGAACCCGCCATCGGGCAACCTCCTCGTTGCATGTTCGGCACCTGCTCAGGTGGTGCCGAAGTCGACCCCCAGACTATCCGCCGAGGCCCCTGGACCCGCGGAGTTGGCCGGTAAACACGGTGTGACATAAATGAGGGCCGGTGAACACGCCCCGTGTCCGGCCCGCACCGGGCCCCGGTGGCACGAGCACCCCGAAACAGTCGCTAAGCTATGTCCAGTCCCCCGGCAACGGCGCCGACCGGGACCCGCCCCTGTATCCCAATTGGCAGAGGAAACGGATTCAAAACCCGTGCAGTGTCAGTTCGAGTCTGACCAGGGGCACCTCGCGTCACCTCCTCCCGGCAGGGCCCTCGCCCGCTGGATCCCCGTAACACCGCCCCCCACCGCGCTCCTTGCCGACGTCCGCGCGCGATGCAGGGAGCGCGGACGTCGAAAAGAAGCGCGGACAGCGGGCGGCAGCACGGCAGGGGCAGGACAGGACAGGAACTACCGCAGCCGGACGAGGCCCTCCTGGACCACGGTGGACAGCAGTGCACCGTCGGCGGAGAAGAAGTAGCCCATCGCCAGCCCCCGTGCCCCCGAGGCGCTCGGCGAGGTGGTGTCGTACAACATCCACTCGTCGGCCCGGAAGGGACGGTGGAACCACATCGCGTGGTCCAGCGAGGCCATCTGGAGTTTGTCCACGATGGGTGAGACACCGTGGTTGGCCAGCACCGAATCCAACAGGGAGGCGTCCGACAGGTACGCCACCACACACACGTGCAGCAGATCGTCGTCCGGCAGGGTTCCGGCTGCCCGGCACCACACCCGGTTCTCCGCCCCCGGCCGGGGGACGGACACCCGTCCCTGCCACGGCGGGTCGGTGATGTACCGGACGTCGAAGGGTTTGGCGATGCTGGAGTATTCGGCGATCGGGTTGCCGGTGGTGGCGAGCCGCTCGGCGAAGGTGGGCAGCGAGTCCGGCGGCGGGACCTCGGGCATGGTGATCGCATGGTCCAGGCCCGGCTCGTCCACCTGGAAGGAGCACGACAGCGCGAAGATCGTCTGCCCGTGCTGGATCGCCTTGACCCGACGGGTGGTGAAGGACTTGCCGTCCCGAGTCCGCTCGACGTCGAAGATGATCGGCACCCGGGTGTCCCCGGGCCGCAGGAAGTAGGCGTGCAGGGAATGCACCCGGCGGTCCGTCGGCACGGTACGTGCGGCGGCGACCAGCGCCTGGCTGGCCACCTGCCCGCCGAACACCCGCAGGCGGGTCTCCCCCACCGGCGAGTGCCCGCGGAACAGGTTCTCCTCGAGTTTTTCCAGGTCGAGGAGGGCGATGAGTCCGTCGAGGAACTGCTGGGACTCGTCCTTCCCGCTCGTACCGGCCCCGTCCGGGGCATCCGTGCTGAACGACTCTCTACCGGCTTCGCTGTTGCTGCTCATCGCACTCCCCAGATGGACCACCGACCAGGTCGACAATGTACGTCGGCCTGGTCGGTGGTGGTTCTCAGTGCTGAAATCCTAGTGGTGGTCGTCCTCGCCGATCCGGTGGACCCGGATCAGGTTGGTCGCGCCGGAGGTGTTGGGCGGGGAACCCGCCACGATGACGACCTGGTCGCCGGTGTTGAAGGCCGGCAGCTTGTCCAGCTCGGCATCGACGAGCTTGACCATCTCGTCGGTGGTCTCCACGGACGGGACCCGGAAGGTCTCGGTGCCCCAGGTCAGCGCGAGCTGCGAGCGGGTGGAGTCCAGCGGGGTGAAGGCCAACAGCGGGAGCCGGGTGTGCAGTCGGGCCAGACGCTTGACCGTGTCACCGCTCTGGGTGAACGCGACCAGGGCCTTGGCGTTCAGACGCTCGCCGATGTCACGGGCCGCATAGGACAGGACACCGCGCTTGGTCTTCGGGACGTGGGTCAGGGCCGGGACGACCACGGACTCGTTCTCGACGGCCTCGATGATGCGGGCCATGGTCTTCACGGTGATGTACGGGAACTTGCCGACGGAGGTCTCCCCCGACAGCATCAGCGCATCGGCGCCGTCCAGGACGGCGTTGGCGACGTCGGAGGCCTCGGCGCGGGTCGGCCGGGAGTGCTCGATCATCGAGTCCAGCATCTGGGTGGCGACGATGACGGGCTTGGCGTTCTCGCGGGCGATCTGGACCGCGCGCTTCTGGACCAGCGGCACCTGCTCGAGGGGCAGCTCGACGCCGAGGTCGCCACGGGCCACCATGACACCGTCGAAGGCCAGCACGATGGCTTCGAGGTTCGCGACCGCTTCGGGCTTCTCGATCTTGGCGATGACGGGGACCCGGGGGGCGCCGACCTCGGCCATGACCTGGTGGACCAGATCGACATCGGTGGGCGAGCGCACGAAGGAGAGGGCGATGAAGTCCACACCCAGGGACAGGGCGAACTTGAGGTCCGCGATGTCCTTCTCGCTCATGGCCGGGACGGAGACGTTCATACCGGGCAGGGAGATGCCCTTGTTGTTGGAGACCTCACCGCCTTCGATGACGGTGCAGCTGACGTCGTTGCCCTCGACGCTGGAGACGACGAGGCCGACCTTGCCGTCGTCGATGAGCAGACGGTCACCGGGGCGGGCGTCGTTGGCCAGTCCCTTGTAGGTGGTGGAGACCCGGTCGTGGGTTCCGGCGACGTCGTCGACGGTGATGACGACGGTCTCGCCGTTGGCCCAGTAGACGGGTCCGTTCTCGAACCGGCCGAGCCGGATCTTGGGGCCCTGCAGGTCGGCCAGGATGCCGACCGCTTTACCGGAGGCATCGGCTGCCTGCCGGACCCAGTTGTAGACGTTCTCGTGGTCGGCGTGATCGCCGTGGGAGAAGTTCATGCGGGCCACGTTCATGCCGGCGGCCACGAGGGAAGCGATTCCCTCGGCGCTCGCGGTGGCTGGGCCCAATGTGCAGACGATTTTCGCTCGACGATCCATAGCTGGAGACTACTGCCCTTCTTGAACGATTCTGTAATCGGTGTCACGAACGTCGGATTCTGTACTCCGGCTGTTCACACCGTAGTCGGGTCAATCGTTTGCGGCGGACCATGTTCCGGTCCGGTGACCGGTTCTGGGCCCGGTCATGCCTCGACGCGGCCCAGGAGCTCCCGGACCGCGTCGTGGCGGTGTCTGCGTCAGCGCAGGGCGACGGCGGACGGTTCGATCGGGTCGGGCAGGACCGACCCGCCGGTGAGGTAGGTGTCGACCCCGGCGGCGGCCGAGCGGCCCTCCGCGATGGCCCAGACGATCAGCGACTGTCCGCGGCCGGCATCCCCGGCCACGAACACCCCCGGGATGCTCGTCATGTAGTTCTCGTCCCGGTGCACCGCGCCGCGCGAGGTGAGCTGGACACCGAGCTCGGTGATCAGGCCCGGCAGTTCCGGCCCGGTGAATCCCAGGGCGATCAGGACCACGTCCGCCTCGATGTGCGTCTCGGTGCCCTCGGTGGGGATGAAGCTGCCCGGGATGCGCTTGCCCTCGACCAGGTCGATGCCCTTGATCGCGCCGTTCTCGCCGACGAAGGAGGTGGAGTTGACACCGAAGATGCGCTCGCCGCCCTCCTCGTGGGCCGAACCGGTCCGCAGCATCAGCGGGTAGGTCGGCCACGGGGTGGAGACGTCACGCTGCAGCGGCGGCTGCACGTGGATGTCGAGCTGGCGCACCGAGGCCGCGTTCTGCCGCAGGGCCGTGCCGTAGCAGTCCGCACCGGTGTCGCCGCCGCCGATGATCACCACATGCTTGCCGGTGACGTCGATCGACATCGCGTCGAGGGTGCCTTCGAGCACCCGGTTGGCCTGGACCAGGTAGTCCATCGCCAGGTGCACCCCGGCCAGATCCCGTCCGTCCACCTCGATCTCGCGCGGGACGGTGGATCCGTTGCACAGGATCACCGCGTCGTAGCCGCGGCGCAGGTCCGCCACGGTGATGTCGACGCCGACGTTGCAGTTGGCGACGAAGCGGACGCCTTCGGCGGACAGCTGGGCCAGCCGCCGGTCCAGGACGACCCGCTCCATCTTGAACTCGGGGATGCCGTAGCGCAGCAGTCCGCCGATCCGGCCGTCCCGCTCGTAGACGGTGACGGCGTGGCCGGCCCGGGCCAGCTGCTGGGCGGCTGCCAGACCGGCGGGGCCGGAGCCGACGACGGCCACCTTCTTGCCGGTGGAGATGGCGGCCGGGTGCGGCTTGAGGCCGTGGCCGTCCTCGACGGACCAGTCCGCGATCTGCTGTTCGACCAGTTTGATGGACACCGGGTCGTCACCGATGCCCAGGACGCAGGAGCCCTCGCACGGCGCCGGGCAGAGCCGACCGGTGAACTCGGGGAAGTTGTTCGTCGCGTGCAGCCGGTCGGAGGCGTCCTTCCAGCGATCGGTGCGGACGAGGTCGTTCCACTCCGGGATCAGGTTGCCGAGCGGACAGCCCTGGTGGCAGAACGCCACCCCGCAGTCCATGCACCGGGTGGCCTGCACCCGGGTGTCGGCCGCGCTGAACGGCTCGTACACCTCTTTCCAGTCCCGCAGGCGCAACGGCACCGGACGACGCTGGGGGGTTTCCCGGGTGTGCTTGAGGAATCCTGACGGATCAGCCATGTGAGGCCTCCATGATGAACTGGTCGGCGTCCAGACCGCGGGCGTCGGCCTCGGCCCGAAGACCGAGGACCCGGCGGTAGTCGCGAGGCATGATGCGGGAGAAACGCTGGGCCGAGGCCGGCCAGTCGATCAGCAGGGCCTTGGCGATCGGCGATCCGGTCAGCTCGGCGTGGCTGGTGATCACCTCGCCGAGCCAGATGACCTCGTCCTCGGCGAGCGGTTCGACGTCGACGAGTTCGGGGTTGACCTTGGCGACCTCGACGTCGAGCAGGTAGGCGATGCCACCGCTCATGCCGGCGGCGACGTTGCGCCCGGTACGGCCGAGGATGACGACCCGACCACCGGTCATGTACTCGCAGGCGTGGTCCCCCGCGCCTTCGACGACGAACAGGGCACCGGAGTTGCGGACGCCGAAGCGTTCGCCGACCCGGCCGCGCAGGTAGCACTCACCGGAGGTGGCGCCGTAGCCGATGGTGTTGCCGGCGATCACCTGCACCTTGGCACCGGGTGCCTGGGCCGGGGAGTCCTCGTCGGGTTTGACGATGATCCGACCGCCGGACAGGCCCTTGGCGACGTAGTCGTTCGCGTCGCCGGTCAGGTTCAGGGTGATGCCCCGGGGCAGGAAGGCCCCGAGGGACTGTCCGGCCGTGCCCGTCAGTTCGACGGTGAGGGTGTCGTCCGGGAGTCCGTCCGGGCCGAACCGGCGGGTGACCTCGGAGCCGAGCATGGTGCCGGCCGTCCGGTCCACGTTCCGGATCGGCAGGGCGACCGTTGCCGGTGCCCCCGATTCCAGGTTGGTGGCGAACTGCTCGATCAAGCGGGCGTCGAGGGTCTTCGACAGATCGTGCTGGGCCGGGTGGGTGCAGTAGTGGTCGCTGTCCACGTCGGCGATCTCCAGCAGCGGGGACAGGTCGAGCCCACGGGCACGGTGGTGGTCGACGGCCTTGCTGATGTCGAGCAGTTCCACGTGGCCGACGGCCTCGTCCACCGACCGGAAGCCCAGGGCCGCCAGGTAGTGGCGGACCTGCTCGGCCAGGAAGAGGAAGAAGGTCTCGACGAATTCGGGTTTGCCGGTGTAGCGGTCCCGCAGGACCGGGTTCTGGGTGGCGATGCCGACCGGACAGGTGTCCAGGTGGCAGACCCGCATCATGACGCAGCCCGAGACGACCAGCGGCGCGGTCGAGAAACCGTACTCCTCGGCCCCGAGCAGCATGGCGACGATGACGTCACGGCCGGTCTTCAGGCCGCCGTCGGTCTGCACCCTGACCTGCTCGCGGAGCTTGTTCAGCCGCAGCGTCTGCTGGGCCTCGGCCAGGCCGAGTTCCCACGGCTGTCCGGTGTGCTTGAGCGAGGTCAACGGTGCCGCACCGGTGCCGCCGTCGTAACCGGCGACGATGATGGTGTCCGCGTGCGCCTTGGCCACACCGGCCGCGACGGTGCCGACACCCGGTTCGGACACCAGCTTCACCGAGACCTTGGCGGCCGGGTTGGCGTTGCGCACATCGTGGATCAGCTGCTTCAGATCCTCGATGGAGTAGATGTCGTGGTGCGGCGGCGGGGAGATGAGACCGACACCGGTGGTGGCGTGACGGGTGGCCGCGATCCAGGGGTAGACCTTGGTCCCGGGCAGCTGACCGCCCTCACCCGGCTTGGCCCCCTGGGCCATCTTCAGCTGGATCTCGCCGGCGTTGACGAGGTAGGCGCTGGTGACCCCGAAACGTCCGGAGGCCACCTGCTTGATGAAGGACCGGCGGGTGGGGTCGAGCAACCGCTCGACGTCCTCGCCGCCCTCACCGGTGTTGGACTTGCCGCCGAGACGGTTCATCGCCACCGCCAGGGTGGTGTGCGCCTCCTCGGAGATGGAGCCGTACGACATCGCGCCGGTGACGAACCGTTTGACGATCTCGGCGGCCGGCTCGACCTCCTCCAGCGGGACGGAGGGCTGCTCGTCGGTGCGCAGCTCGAACAGGCCACGCAGCGTCGCACCCTTGCGGGACAGCTCGTCGACCGCGTCGGTGTACCGGCGGAACACCGATTCCTGTTTGGTCCTGGTGGCGTGCTGCAGCAGGTAGACGGTCTCCGGGTTGAACAGGTGGATCTCGCCCTCGCGACGCCACTTGTACTGGCCGCCGACCTCCAGCCCACGGTGCTCACGGGCAGCGGTGTTCAGCTGGAAGCCCAGGGCGTGCCGGGAGGCGACGTCGGCGGCGATGACGTCGAGGTCCGAGCCACCCATCCGGGAGCTGGTCCCGGTGAAGTACTCGTCCAGGACACCGGAGTCCAGGCCGAAGGCGGCGAACACCTGCGCACCACGGTAGGAGCCGACGGTGGAGATGCCCATCTTGGACATGACCTTCAGCACCCCCTTGCCGAGGGCGTAGATGATGTTCTTGATCGCCTGTGCGGCGGTGACGTCGCCCAGCATGCCCGAGAGCGCCAGGTCCTCGGCGGACTCCATCGCCAGATACGGGTTGACCGCACCCGCGCCGTAGCCCAGGAGCAGTGCCACGTGATGCACCTCGCGGGCGTCACCGCTCTCGACCACCAGGCCCACCTTGAGCCGGGTCTTCTGCCGGACCAGGTGCTGGTGGATGGCCGAGGTGAGCAGCAGCGACGGGATCGGTGCCTGCTCGGGGTTGCAGTTGCGGTCGGTGAGCACGATGATCCGCGCACCGTTCTCGATCGCCTCGTCGGTCTGGCGACGACAGCTCTCGATGGCATCGGCCAGGGCGGCTCCCCCGCCGGCCACGTCGTACAGGCCGGAGATCACGGCGGAACCGAGTCCGGGCAGGTTGCCGTCGGAGTTGATCCCGATCAGCTTGGCCAGCTCGTCGTTGTCGATCACCGGGAAGGGCAGCAGCACCTGGCGGCAGGAGGCCGGTCCCGGGTCGAGCAGGTTCTGCTCGGGCCCGATCACCGAGGACAGGGAGGTGACGACCTGTTCCCGGATGGCATCCAGCGGCGGGTTGGTGACCTGGGCGAACAACTGGGAGAAGTAGTCGAAGACCAGTCGCGGTTTCTCCGACAGCACGGCCTCGGGGGTGTCGGTGCCCATGGCACCGATACCCTCGGCCGCGCTCTGGGCCATCGGGGTGATGAGGACGCGCAGGTCCTCCTCGGTGTACCCGTGAACCTGCTGGCGGCGCAGCACCGCGCTGTGATCGGGGATCACGTGCTCCCGCTCGGGGAGGGTGGCCAGTTCCAGCCGGCCGGCGTGGACCCAGTCCGCGTACGGGTTGGCCGCGGCCAATGCGCCCTTGACGTCCAGATCGTTGAGGATCTGCCCGGACACGGTGTCGATGAGGAACATCCGGCCCGGCTGCAGCCGACCGCGTTCGACGACCTGGGAGGCCGGGATCGGCAGCACACCGGACTCGGAAGCCAGGATGACGGTGTCGTCGACGGTCCGCCACCAGCGGCCGGGACGCAGGCCGTTGCGGTCGAGGGTGGCACCGAGCAGTCGACCGTCGGTGAAGGTCACACAGGCCGGGCCGTCCCAGGGCTCCATCAGCGAGGCGTGGAACTCGGCGAAGCCACGGACCGCGGGGTCCATGGTCGCGTTGTTCTCCCAGGCCTCCGGGATCATCATCAGCATCGCGTGCGGCAGGCTCCGCCCGCCCAGGTGCAGCAGTTCGAGCACCTCGTCGAAGGACGCCGAGTCGGAGGCCTCGTTGGAGCAGATCGGATACACCCGGGACAGGTCGCCGGGGATCAGATCGGTCGCCAGCAGCGCCTCACGGGCGCGCATCCGGTTCCGGTTGCCACGCACCGTGTTGATCTCGCCGTTGTGCGCGATGAACCGGTACGGGTGGGCCAACGGCCAGGCCGGGAAGGTGTTGGTGGAGAAGCGGGAGTGCACGATCGCGATGGCGGACTCGGTCCGCTCGTCGGTCAGATCGGGGAAGAACGCCGGCAGCTGCTCGGTGGTCAGCATGCCCTTGTAGGTGATCGTCCGGCTCGACAGCGACGGGAAGTAGACCCCGACCCCCGCCTCGTCGGTGGCGTGCTCGATCCGCTTGCGGGCCGGGTAGACCAGCCGGTCGAGATCGATCCCGAAGGGGCGGGTTCCGTCGGCGGCGGCCGGAGCGGCCAGGATCAGCTGCTCGAAGACCGGCATGACGTCCAGGGCCATCTGACCGACCCCGGATTCGACCGGGCGCGTCGGGACCGGACGCCAGCCCAGCAGCTCGAGGTTCTCCTCGGCGACGATCGCGGCGATGATCTCCTTGGCCTTGGCCCGCTCGGTCTCGTCCACCGGGAGGAAGCCCAGGCCGGCCACGTAGGCCGTGCCGTCGGCGTCGACCCCGTCGGGGACCGTCGGCAGCTCGAAGACCGCCACGGCACGCAGGAGCTTGTCAGGGATCTGCAGGAGAAGTCCGGCACCGTCTCCGACTGCGGGGTCGGCACCGGCGGCACCGCGGTGATCCAGGTTGATCAGGGCCGTGATGCCGTCAGCGACAATCTTGTGGCTCCGGCGACCCTTGATGTCCGCCACTGCGGCCACGCCGCAGGCGTCGCGTTCGTACTTCGGGTCGTACAGCCCCACTGGGGCGGGTATTGCCGAGAAATTCATGGCAATTCTCCCGTCTGCGTTGTCGCCCTTGCGGCGAGATGTGGAGAAGCAAATGAAGAAAACATCTGCCCGCAAGGCGCTATTTCATCGGAGCTGCCGGCAGATTGATCGATTCCGTCAGCGGCGGCGCGTCCGGGTCGAGAGGGCACACGGTCAGATCGAGACACGTCTTGTCTGTGCGCTCAACTCGACCGACCTCGAGGTCGGGACGCCACAGCAGGGTAAATGTGCGTCGTCTCGACCTCAAGTGAGGGCACCAGGACGCCGATGGCCTAGCCGGGAGGACGTTACCAGTTCTCCCTATCGCACTTGTTCGTCAGGTTTGCTTCGTGTGCGGTTCATCTTCGGCGCCGGTGGTCGGCGAGGACACCGCATCCTCGGCCTTACGCAGGTCAGGCGCGGGAGAAGCTGCGGAGTCGGTGGTGTTACCGCTGTGTGAAATCGTTTCTGTATCGATATCTACCGGATCCTCGTCGAAGGTGACGCCCGGAGCACCGTCCTGGTCCGTGGCGTCTGCGGCCGCAAGGGCTGCCGCCGCCTCGGCCCGGCCCGCCTTGCCCAGCAGCAGCACGGGATCCTCCCGCGGCACCCGGCGCAGCAGCAGGAACAGCACCGCACCGATGAACACCACGATGGAGGTCAGGACGTTGATCCGCAGACCGAAGACATGGGTGGCCGGATCGATCCGCAAGGATTCGATCCACACCCGACCCAGGGTGTAACCGGCGACGTACAGGGCGAAGGCCCTGCCACCGCCGAGGCGGAAGCGGCGATCGGCCCAGACGACGAGACCGGCGACCAGCAGGTTCCACAGGAGTTCGTAGAGGAAGGTCGGGTGGAAGGTGCCGCAGAGCATCTCCGGGACGGCCTTGATGTAGTCCGGGCTGAACTCGCAGGTGCCGTAGTCGGCCCCGGGGATGCCGGCGACCCCGCCGGGGGTGCGGACGAAGACGTCCAGGCCCCAGGGCAGGGTGGTGGCCGACCCGAAGAGCTCCTGGTTGAAGTAGTTGCCGAGCCGGCCGATGGCCTGGGCCGTCACCAGCCCGGGGGCGATGGCATCGGCGAAGGCACCGAGGGGCACACCGTACTTCCGGCAGGCGATCAGCGCACCGACGGCCCCCAGGGCCACCGCGCCCCAGATCCCGAGGCCGCCGTTCCAGATGGCGAAGGCGTTCCAGGGGTTCTTGCCCTCACCGAAGTACAGGTTCGCGTCCGTGATGACGTGGTACAACCGACCGCCCACGATCCCGAACGGGACCGCGTACACGGCGATGTCGGTGACCATGCCGGGACGGCCGCCCCGTGCCTCCCAGCGCTTGTTGCCCCAGACCACCGCGACGACGATCCCGACGATGATGAAGACGGCGTAGGCACGGACCGGGAACGGTCCGAGGTCCCAGACCCCTTGCGGCGGGCTCGGAATGGACGCGAGGTAACTGGGCATCGGTTTCCTTGGGGCTGGGACCTACGGTCGGATTCGAGGTCTGGAACTGCTGGACAGTGTGCCAGGAAGGGATCGCGATCAGGGTCGGCAGGGCTCCTGAAACGGTCGAACCGGGCGATCCGGGCATCAGTGCCGCCCGGGACCGGCGAGGCTCAGGAGATTGCGGGCACCGTCCCGCGGACGCCGGCGGCCAGTTCCTCGGCCAGGGCCCTGGCCTGCTTCTCCCCCTCGGTCACCGCCGAGACGAAAGCCGAGCCGACGATGACACCGTCGGCGAAGGCGGCGATCTCGGCGGCCTGGGCTCCGGTGCGGACCCCCAGGCCCACCCCGATCGGCAGATCGGTCAGCTCACGGCAACGGGCGACGAGATCCGGTGCCAAGGAGGACACCTGGTCCCGCGCCCCGGTGACACCCATCGTCGAGGCCGCGTAGAGGAACCCACGGGTGTGTTCCACGGTGCGGGAGATGCGCTCGGTCGGCGAGGACGGCGCGACCAGGAAGATCGGATCGATACCGTGGGCCTCGGTGGCGGCCAGCCAGTCCCCCGCCTCGTCGACGATCAGGTCCGGGGTGATGACACCCAGGCCACCCGCAGCGGCGAGATCCCGGGCGAAGGCGTCGGCCCCGTAGGCCATGATCGGGTTGTAGTAGCTCATCAGGACGGCCTTGCCGCCTTTGGCCGAGATCTTCTCGACGATGCCGAACAGGTCGGTCAGCCGGAAACCACCCGCCCGCGCGGTTTCGGCCGCAGCCTGGATGACCGGCCCGTCCATCACCGGATCGGAGTACGGGACCCCGACCTCGACCAGGTCGCAGCCGGAATCGATCAGCGCGTTGAACATGTCGGCCGAACCGGCCAGGGTCGGATAACCGGCGGGCAGGTAGCCGATCAGGGCAGCCCTGTTCTGCGCACGGGTCGCCGCGAACAGCTCGCTCAGGCCGGACATCAGGACTCCTTCGAGGTGGTGTTGCCGGTGGCGCTGGTGCTGGTCGTGACGGTGCCGGGACCGTCACCGTTGAGCTGGAACCACTCCATGGCAGTTTCCATGTCCTTGTCACCGCGACCGGAGACGTTGATCAGGACAATGCCCTCGGGGCCGATCTCCTTGGCCAGGACCACGGCGCCGGCCACCGCGTGCGCGGATTCGATCGCCGGGATGATGCCCTCTGTGCGGGACAGCAGGGCCAGGGCGTCCATCGCCTCGGTGTCGGTGATCGAGCGGAACTCCGCCCGCCCGATCGCGGCGAGGTGGGAGTGCTCCGGGCCGACACCCGGGTAGTCGAGTCCGGCCGAGATCGAATGGGACTCGAT
Source organism: Nakamurella silvestris (assembly GCA_003576535.1). GTDB lineage: Bacteria > Actinomycetota > Actinomycetes > Mycobacteriales > Nakamurellaceae > Nakamurella > Nakamurella silvestris. The sequence continues at coordinate 25,439 of QXCQ01000026.1, forward strand.
CACCTGGCCGTCCTCGTCCTGCATCATGAACGAGCGCGCGCCGTGCAGCACACCGACCGAGCCGGCCGAGATGGTCGAGGCGTGGCGTCCGGTGGCGATGCCGTCACCGCCGGCCTCCATGCCGACCAGCCGTACATCGGCGTCGTCGAGGAACGCGTGGAAGGCACCGATGGCATTGGATCCGCCACCGACGCAGGCGACGACCGCGGAGGGCAGACGGCCGGTCAGGTCGAGGACCTGCTGCCGCGCCTCGAGGCCGATGATCCGCTGGAAGTCGCGCACCATCATCGGGAACGGGTGCGGGCCGGCGGCGGTGCCGAAGAGGTAGTAGGTGGTGGAGGCGTTGGTGACCCAGTCGCGGAAGGCCTCGTTGATCGCGTCCTTGAGGGTGGCCGAACCGGAGTCGACGGCGACCACGGTCGCACCGAGCAGACGCATCCTGGCGACGTTGAGGGCCTGCCGCTCGGTGTCCACCCGCCCCATGTAGATGACACATTCCAGGCCGAGGAGGGCACAGGCGGTTGCCGTGGCGACACCGTGCTGTCCGGCACCGGTCTCGGCGATGACCCGGGTCTTGCCCATCCGTTTGGTGAGCAGGGCCTGGCCGAGCACGTTGTTGATCTTGTGCGAACCCGTGTGGTTGAGGTCTTCCCGCTTGAGCAGGATCCGGGCGCCACCGACAAGGGCCGTCAGACGTTCGGCGTCGGTGACCGGGCTGGGCCGCCCACCGTAGGTCTCGGCCAGCCGGTCCAGCTCGTCGAGGAACTCCGGGTCGTGCCGGGCCTTCGCGAACGCCTCGGCCACTTCGTCGACCACACCGACCAGCGCCTCGGGCAGCCAGCGCCCGCCGAAATCACCGAAATATCCACCATCGGTGGGATCGTGCGGTGTCCCGGTGAGTCCGTCGGACGGTCGGGGCAGACCGTCGGCGCGGGGTGGACGCGTGGCGTTGCTGGTCATGGAGGGTTTCACGTCTTTCGTCTGGAACTGTTCGAGCCGGGGAGAGACCTGCCCCGACGTTGCGGACACACCGCGGGCAGGCACCCGACCCCGGGTTCCCGGCGGGTTCGTCTCAGCGCGCCGGGCGCGGGCAGGACGGGTGGGACCCGGCCGTCACGAGTTCGGCGACGGCGATCCGGGGATCGCTGCTCGTCACCAGACCTTCGCCGACCAGGACCGCGTCGGCGCCGGCACCGGCGTAGGCCAGCAGGTCGGCCGTGCCCCGGACGCCGGATTCGGCGATCTTGACGACATCGCTGGGCAGTCCGGGGGCGATCCGGGCGAAGACGTCCCGATCGATCTCGAGGGTCTTCAGGTTCCGGGCGTTGACCCCGATGACCTTGGCCCCGGCGTCGAGGGCCCGATCGGCCTCACCTTCGGTGTGCACCTCGACCAGGGCCGTCATCCCGAGGGACTCGATCCGGTCGAGCAGGCCGCAGAGCACGTTCTGCTCCAGGGCGGCCACGATCAGCAGCACCAGGTCGGCCCCGTGGGCTCGGGCCTCGTGGATCTGATAGGGGGTGACGATGAAATCCTTGCGCAGCACCGGGATCTGGACCGCGGCGCGAACGGCGTCGAGATCGGCCAGGGAGCCGCCGAAGCGGCGTTCCTCGGTCAGCACCGAGATCACCCGTGCGCCGCCGGCCTCGTAGATCTTGGCCAGCTCGGCCGGATCGGCGATGTCGGCCAGCGCTCCCTTGGACGGGCTCGAGCGCTTCACCTCGGCGATGACACCGACCCCGGGCTCCCGGAGGGCGGAGTACACGTCGATGGCCGCCGGCACATCGGCCGCCCGGGCCTTGACCTCCGCGAGGGGGGTCAACGCCTCCCTGGCCGCCAGATCTTCTCGCACACCGTCGAGGATCGACTGCAGCACGCTCATCGGCTCGTCTCCTTTGTCCGCACTGAAGTACTCGGGTCATACAAGGGCATTACGTGGTGGTACCCGGTCCTTCGACCACCGAATCGGCTGTCGACGGAGCGTGGTGGACCACCGGCACAACGATTGATCCGTGTGACGTACGCAATCGCGAGTTTTCTCGCGCTAATGCTAACGCTCCGCCGGAGGCCGGTTGGCCACGGGAGCGGTGTCGGCCGTCGGATCGGTGTCGGCGGACAGGGAATTCCACAGGTCGGTGGCGGCGACCTCGGCGGCGAACCCGGGCTCCGCCGGGGCCGGCCGGCGTCCGGAGCTGCGTTCGAACCGGCTGCCGAGCCCACGCCCGCTGCGCGCGATGATCAGCACCACACCGGCCGCCAACAGCAACGACCCGCCCACCACGGCCAGCAGCGGGGGCCAGACCGGGGTCACCGCAGGGCCGGTAGGCACGGCCGGCCGGGACAGGTTGCCCAAGGTCTCCAAGGGCGGGGAGAACAGGGCGAGAACCGCCCGCACGGCCACCAGCGCACCTGCGGCGGCGATACCCGCACCGACGATCCTGCGGGCGATGCCCCGGGTGGCCAGCGCCGCCCCGAGACCGGCCAGCGCCGCCAGGGCCAGGGGCACCAGCTCCGGTCGCATCTGCGATCCACTGGCACTGGTGGAGACGATGCCGCTCAACGAATCGAGGTACTCGGCCCGCCCCCAGGTGAGACCGGCCGAGACCGCAGTGGCGATGACACCGAGCAGGAGCAGCACCACCGCCAGCGGAGTCCCCCGCAACGGCTTCCGCGGACGGCGGCCGGCAGGCAGCCCGGCCTCGACCCCGGCAGCCGGACCGCCGGTGTCCGGGCCGGGGGTCACCGCGTCAGCCACCGAGGACCAGATCCTTGGCGCTCGGGGTCACCGGCCGCAGGCTGTTCGCCGCGGCCACGGCGGCGATCACCGCGGCAGCCTTGTTCTGGCACTCGGCATCCTCGGTCTCGGGGACGGAGTCGGCCACCACCCCGGCACCGGCCTGGATGTGCGCGATGCCGTCCTTGACCAGGGCCGTACGGATCGTGATCGCCGTGTCGGCGTCACCGGCGAAGTCGAGGTATCCCACGATCCCGCCGTAGATGCCGCGACGGGCCGGTTCGAGTTCGTCGATGATCTGCATCGCCCGCGGTTTCGGTGCCCCGGACAGCGTGCCGGCCGGGAAGCAGGCCGTCATCGCGTCGAAGGCGGTGCGCCCCTGCGCCAGGGTGCCGGTGACCGTCGACACGATGTGCATGACGTGGCTGTACTTCTCGATGGTGAAGAAGTCGACGACCCGGACCGAACCCGGGGCGCACACCCGGCCGAGGTCGTTCCGGCCCAGGTCCACGAGCATGACGTGTTCGCTGCGCTCCTTCTGGTCGGCGAGCAGGTCCTTGGCGAGCAGGGCGTCGTCCTCCTCGTCCACCCCACGTGGCCGGGTCCCGGCGATGGGGTGCAGGGTCACGTGACCGTCCCGCACCGTGACCAGCGCCTCCGGGGAGGAGCCGACGATGGCCAGCTTGCCGCCCTCGGCGCTGGGCAGCTGCAGCAGGTACATGTACGGGCTCGGGTTGGTGGCCCGCAGGACCCGGTAGATGTCGATCGGGGCGGCCTCGGTGGGCACGTCGAAGCGCTGGGACAACACGATCTGAAAGGCGTCGCCGGCCCGGATGTGCTCCTTGGCGACCTCGACCATGCCGTGGTACTCCGCCGAGGTGGTGCGGCGGGTGACGTCGGCGGCGGCGTGTTCGAACACGGCGGCCGGCAGGGTCGCTGCGTGTCCGAGCTGGGCCGTCATCGACTCCAGGCGATCGACCGCCTGGTCGTAGGCCAGGTCCACCCGCTCGTCGGTGCCGTCGAAGTTGACCGCGTTGGCGATCAGGGTGACGGTGCCCTCGTGGTGGTCCAGGGCGGCGATGTCGGTGGCCAGCATCATGGTCAGCTCGGGGATGTGCAGCTCGTCCACGGCGCCACCGTCGACCTTCTCCAGCCGCCGGACGATGTCGTACCCCAGGTAACCGACCATGCCGCCGGTGAGCGGGGGCAGCCCGGCCAACGGTTCGGAGTGCAGCAGGCGCAGGGTCTCCGACAGCGCCACCAGCGGGTCCCCCGAGTCGGGCAGACCGACCGGCGGGCTGCCGAGCCACTTGACCTGCCCCTCCTCTTCGGTGAGCACCGCGGCGGAGTTCACGCCGACGAAGGACCAGCGCGACCAGGACCGTCCGTTCTCGGCCGATTCCAGCAGGAAGGTGCCGGGACGTTCACCGCAGAGGGTGGCGTACAGGCCGATGGGCGTGATCGAGTCGGCGAGCAGTCTGCGGGTCAGCGGGATGACCCTGCGGTCCTTGGCCAGCTCGCGGAACTCCTGCCGGGTGGGGCGGATCTCGCCGAGCGGCTGGGAGCCGGGACGCGGGCTGCGGGGGCTGTCGGATCGGACAGCGGTGTGATGCGCGGGCATGGCCCTCATTCTGCCCGCCGGGCGGGGTGCTCCGTGACGCACCCGTGTTGTCGGCCTCTCTGCGGCGAACTGTTCGCCCTGCGGTGGGATATGCGCAGGTTTCGGGCCGGATGGCTGCGCATGTCCCACCGCAGGAACCAGAACTGGGTCGATCCATCTCACAGCCGGAGGTACGGGGTCGGCCCGCCGCCGTGCGGCACGATGGCACCGTGACCTCAGGAACACCACCCACCGGCCGGGTGACATCGGCCGTCGAACTGGAACGGATCGCCGCCCAGGGCTGGCAGGGCACCAGCGTCGACCACCTCGGTGGCTGGCTGCTGCGGGCAGGGGCCGGTTTCACCGGTCGGGCGAACTCCGTGCTGCCGCTGGACTCCCCCGGGCTCGGGCTGCCGGACGCTCTGGCCGTCGTCACCGGGTTCTACCGGGGTCACGGTCTTCCGCCCTGGTTCCAGATCCCCAGCGAAACCTCCGACTACTGCGACGAGTTGGACCGTGATCTGGCCGGGCGCGGCTGGGAGGCGTTCAACCACACCGCGGTGATGACGGCCACGGTGCCGCAGATCCTGGCGGCAGGTCGGACCCGGGCGGATCTGCCCGCGGTGACGGTGGCCCCACGACCGGACGCGGTGTGGCGGTCCGGCTACCTCTACCGCGGCTCCCCGCTGCCGGCCGCGGCGGTGGCCGTGCTGGAGCAGGCGGACGGGCCGGGCTTCGCCTCCGTCGTCCAGGACGGTCGGTTGATCGGTGTCGCCCGCGGCGTGGTCACCGAGGGTTGGCTCGGCATCACGGCGGTGACGGTGCATGAGGGCCACCGCCGCCGCGGGATCGGCACCCACCTGATGCGCGGCCTGATCGGCTGGGGCCAGGACCGGGGTGCCCGGTCGATCTATCTACAGGTGGACGAGACCAACGAGGGAGCGCTGGCCCTGTACCGGGCGCAGGGTTTCACCCGGCACCACGGCTACCACTACCGCAGGCCGCCTACCGACTGATGGGACGGAGGGTCCGGCCGAGCCCGGCCGGCGTGGTGGCGGGGCGTTGGCGGGAGGGGTTCAGCCGAGCACGCGGTCGTCGAAGCAGGTGCGGCTACCGGTATGACAGGCAGCGCCCGTCTGATCGACCAGCACCAGCAGGGTGTCCCCGTCGCAGTCGTACCGGACCTCGACCACCCGCTGGGTGTGCCCCGAGGTCTCCCCCTTGACCCAGTAGCTCTGCCGGGACCGTGAGTAGTACGTGGCGCTGCCCGAGCTCAGGGTTCGCGCCAGGGCCGTCGCATCCATCCAGGCGACCATCAGCACCTCGAGGGTGTCGAACTGCTGGGCGACGGCACAGACCAACCCGGCCTCGTTGAACGTGACCTTCTCGGCCACCGCAGGATCCAGTACGTCACTCATCGCGCCACCACATTCGCCTCGAACACTGCCCGTGGCGCCGGTACCTCCGGCACCGCCACCTCGCGGACCGGGTGGCCCGCCGACCCGATGGCCGCCTTGACCTCGGCGATCCGGAAGGTGCCGAAATGGAACACCGACGCCGCGAGAACGGCATCCGAACCGACCGCGACGGCCTCCGGGAAATGGTCCAGGGTGCCGGCGCCGCCGGAGGCGATCAACGGCACCCGGACGGCCTTGCGGACGGCGGCGAGCATGGCGGTGTCGAACCCCGCCTTGGTCCCGTCGGCATCCATCGAGGTCAACAGGATCTCGCCGGCTCCGGCCTCCTCGGCCCGCGCGGCCCATTCGACCGCGTCGATCCCGGTGCCACGGCGCCCGCCGTGGGTGGTGACCTCGTAGCCGCTGGCCACCTCGACCCCCTCCGGGGCCTTCCGGGCGTCGATGGCGATGACGACGCACTGGGAACCGAACTGCCGGGCGGCCTCGCCGAGGAACTCGGGCCGGGCGACGGCGGCCGAGTTGACCGACACCTTGTCCGCCCCGGCCCGCAGGAGGGCGTCGATGTCGGCGACCGTCCGCACCCCACCGCCGACGGTCAACGGGATGAACACCTGCTCGGCGGTCCGGCGGATCATCTCGTAGGCGGAGTCCCGGTTGTCGCTGGTGGCCGTGATGTCGAGGAAGGTGAGCTCGTCGGCGCCTTCGGCGTCGTAGAACCGGGCCATCTCGACCGGGTCGCCGGCATCGACCAGGTCGACGAAGTTGATGCCCTTCACCACCCGTCCGTTGTCGACATCCAGACAGGGGATCACGCGGACTGCGACGCTCATGGTGCCAATCTAATCGCCGGGGAATCGGGTTCTGCGCTGCAGGTGCTTCGGGGGTGACGCTGCGGGTGACGGTCAGCCGGCCGGATGCCAGGCCGTGACCTCGACCTCGACCAGGTGGTCCGGGTCGATCAGACCGGCCACCCCGACCATCGTGGCCGCCGGGCGGACGTCGCCGAACAGGCTCCCGTGGGCGCGGCCGACGTCGCCGGAACGGGTCAGGTCGGTGATGTACATCCGGGTCGAGATGACGTCGGTGATCTCCGCGCCGAGAGCACGCACCGCATCGAGGGCGATCCCGAAGGCGACCAGGGTCTGTTGATAGGGATCACCGACGTGGACCACCGCACCGTCCACCGTCGCGGTGCAGCCGGCGGTGACGATGAGAGGGCCGGTACGCACCGCGCGGGAGTACCCGATCGCCGCCTCCCACGGGCCGCCCGAGGAGTGGTTGCGACGCACCGGCTCCGAACCGGGCGCACCCACCGATTCCCCGGTCATCTCAGCTGCCGGCCACGAGGGCGAGTGCCTCCGGCAGGGTGAAAGCACCTGCGTAGAGAGCCTTTCCGACGATGGTGCCCTCCACCCCGATGGGCTCGAGGGCGGCCAGGGCCGCGATGTCGTCCAGGCTGGAGATCCCGCCGGAGGCAACGACCTTCGCATCCGTTGCGGCGCAGACCTGCTGCAGGAGCTCGATGTTCGGACCGGTCAGGGTGCCGTCCTTGGTCACGTCGGTGACGACGTACCGGCCGCAGCCCTGCTGGTCGAGGCGGGCCAGGGTCTCCCACAGATCGCCCCCCTCGCGGGTCCAGCCGCGTGCGGCGAGGGTGGTGCCGCGGACGTCGAGCCCGATGGCGATCTTGTCGCCGTACTTCTTGATGATCTCCCCGCACCAGACCGGGTTCTCCAGGGCCGCGGTGCCGATGTTGACCCGGGTGCACCCGGTGGCCAGGGCCGCTTCCAGGGAGGCGTCGTCCCGGATGCCGCCGCTCATCTCGACCTTGACGTCGAGGGTGCCCACGACGCGGGCGAGGAGCTCGGCGTTGGAACCACGACCGAAGGCGGCATCCAGATCCACCAGGTGGATCCACTCGGCGCCGTCGGCCTGCCAGGCCAGGGCAGCGGCGAGCGGATCGCCGTAGGAGGTTTCGGATCCGGCTGCACCTTGGACCAGGCGCACGGCCTGTCCGTCAGCCACGTCGACGGCGGGGAGGAGTTCGAAAGTCACGGGCAACACCCTACTGGGCCGCTGAGTGGCGGACGTACCCCCCGGGCCCACCGGCACCCGGGTCGGGCCGGGGCATGCCACCTGACCTGGGGCGGGTTTGGAATTCCGGGCACGGGCTACCGTCGGATGTGTGATCACCGTCAGCGAGACCATCAGCACCGCGCTCCCGGCAGGGGCCGCGTTCGACTACCTGTCCGCCTTCGAGCACACCAGCGAATGGGATCCCGGCACACCTGTCGTGGAGAAACGTTCGCCCGGCCCCGTCGCCGTCGGCACGAAGTACTACGCCGAGGCCGAGTTCAACGGCAAGCGCCAGCCGATCGACTACGTCGTCACCGAACTCGGGGCCTCGTCGATCACCCTGCGCGGGGAGAACAAGCGTGTCATCTCGGTGGACACCATCACGGTGACACCCGGCCCTGCGGGCAGCTCGGTGAACTACACCGCGAAGTTCACCTTGAAGGGGATTGCCCGGTTGGTCGAGCCGTTCGTGAAGTCCCGGTTCCAGGAACTGGCCGAGCCCGCCGTGCAGGGCATGAAGGCCAAGCTCGACTCCCTGGCCTGAAAAGCCTTCCGAAAGCCCCGCGAGTGGACTCCCACACCCCGGATTCTGGGGTGTGGGAGTCCACTCGCGGCGGGTTGGAGGGGGCGGCGTCAGCCCAGCCCGGTCGCGTCGATCAACCTCCCGGCGTCGGTGTAGACGGCGACGGCCCGCCCGGGTGCTGCCTTGATCTGCTTCACCCGGCCCGCTGTGCCGAGGTCGAGTTTCAACGCGATGTATCCCTCGGGTGCACCCGCACCGAGCCCGAGCCGCGCCGAGGTGCCACCGACCCCGGTCGCATCGACGACGAGCCCGCTCCCCCAGTGCAGCCGGAACCGCAGCCACCTGGGATCGGTACCGACCGGCAGCCGGTCCACGGGGTAGGCGACGGTGTCCTTGGAGAGCCAGATCGCCGTCGCGGTACCCAGGTCCGGCTCGACCGACGCCGGGGCCGCCGCGACCGTGAGCACGTGGTTGACCGAGTTGTACTGGAAGGTCGTCACCAACCCCGGTCCGCCCACCTCGAAGGTGATGTCGGCACCGTTGGGGACCCCACCGGCCCCGTAGTTCTCGTCCCAGGTGAGCCCGACCGCAGCCTTGGTGGCGTACGTGCCCGCCGGGATCTGCGTGGTGGCCAGGCTGTAGACGCCGTCCCCGTCGGGATCCTGCAACCAGGAACGCAGACAATCCGGCTGGTGGTCGGAGGCGCACCCCATCTCCGACTGGAAACTGCCTGCCGCCACCACGATCGGGCCCTGGGCGGTCGAACTGACGTTGTGGGTGCGGTGGTCGTAGTAGAAGGAGATCGGCGTACTGCCGTCGGAGTCCAGGGACAGATTGCCGCCGTTACGCACGGCCCCGGCACCGTAGTTCTCGTCCCAGTTCTTGTTGATCGCGGCCTTGTAGGCGTACGGGCCGGCCGGCAGGGTGTAGGTACCCTTCCAGATCTGGTCGTTCGGATCCAGGGTGAGCTGGGCCTGGGTACAGTCCGGTGCCCAGTCTGCCGCGCACCCCATCTCGGTGCCCAGACTGCCCGGGACACTGACCGCCGACGGTTGCTCCACCTCACCGACGCCGCCGCCGCCCGTCGCCGGCGGCGGGTCGCCGACCACCCCGAAAGCTGATGCGGCGGAGTAGTTCCCGGCGTTGTCCTTCATCACCACCCGATACTCGTACAGGCTCCCGGCCGGCTGATCCGTGACGTCGTGGAAGACTCGGTACGGCGCGTTGTCGTCGGTGCCCAATTTCTTCCAGGCGGACCCGCCCACGGGCCGGACCAGGAACGTCGCCTCGGCGTAGTTGTCACCGGTGTAGGCGGCCTTGACCTCGGTGCGTCCGGCGAGGACACCACCGGTGCCCGGGTTCGTCACGAAGACCGGCTGCGCCACCACGGGTTTCGCGATCGCCCGGTTAGCCTTGAGGACCCGCACCGACAGCGGGGGAACCGACACCGTGACGGTGCCGGCAACGGTGGCCTTGGCCGAGCCCCCAGCCCCGTAGATCGGGGTGAAGGAGGCGAGCGGGCTGTAGGTGTCGAAACTTGCGGTCTTCGTGGTCGCGGAATTGTTGGCCACCACCAGGTACTCCAGCTGTTGACGGCGGTCGATCCGGCTCACCGCGAAGATCCCGGCCGAGTTGCTCGCGTACCGGGTGATCTGGGTCCCGTCCTGCAGGGCCGGGTTCGCCGAGCGCAGTTTGCCCAGGGCCGCGATGGCCCGGTACATCGTCCCGGAGGTCCCGAAGCGCGCGGTACTGCCGGGTGTCCCACCGATCACCGCATCGTCGTTGTAGCTGGCGACCTTACTCGGGAACATGTCCTGCCGGGCATCCTTGTCCCCGCCGTCACCGATGAATCCCTGTTCGTCGCCGTAGTAGACGACGGGCTGGCCGCGCAGGGTGTACATCAGAGCGTGGGCGTACAGGTCCTTGGCCAGGGATCCGCCCACGAAGTTGCCGATCCGACCCATGTCGTGGTTCCCGAGAAAGGTCGGCAGGTTGTAGGCATTGGAATCGGTGTCGGTGTAGTAGTCGTCCCCGGCGAAAAGGTCTGCCAACACAGAGGTCTTGTCGCCGTTGGCGGTGGCGACCGCCGCGGACTGGAAACCGAAGTCCAAGGTCGCCGGCAGCTTCCCGGTGGTGGTGTACAGGCTCTGGGCCTTCGGATCCGCGTCGTACACCTCACCGAACATGAAGAAGTCCGGGTTGCCGATCTGCGTGGCCCGGGCCAACAGGGCCGGCGAGAACTGCTGCCAGAACTCGGTGTTCACGTGTTTGACCGTATCGATGCGGAATCCGTCGATACCGAAGTCCACCCAGGTCTTGTAGATGTTCTCCATACCCGTGACGACTTCACGCCGCTCGGTGAAAAGATCGTCGAGCCCGGAGAAGTCACCGTAGGTCGCCGACTCCCCCGCGTAGGTGGAGTCCCCTCGGTTGTGGTAGAGCAACGGGTCGTTGAGCCAGGCCGGAACCTTCACCGTGGCATCGGCTTTCGTCTTGAACACCGGCGTGTACGGGAAGGAGTCCTTGTTGAGGGCCGGGAAGTTCGGCGACCCGACGAAGTCACGATCGTCGAAGGGCACACCCTTGGCATCGACATAGGGCGAGGTGGCCTTCGACAGATAGGTGTATTGCTTCTCGGCGTAATCGATCACATCCGCGGTGTGGTTGGTGATGATGTCGAAGAAGACCTTCATCCCTTTCTTGTGCGCCGCCGCGATCAGATTCTTCATGTCCGTGTTGGTTCCCAGATGCGGATCGATCCGGGTGAAGTCGGTGATCCAGTACCCGTGATAGCCCGCACTGACGTTGTCCCCGGTCCCCTGGACGGGGCGGTTGAGGAAGGAAGGGGTGAGCCAGATCGAGGTGGTGCCCAGACCCTGGATGTAGTCCAGTTTCCCGATCAGCCCCTTGAGATCGCCCCCGTGGTAGAAACCCTTGTCCGTCGGGTCGAAACCGGTTTTCAGCCGATCACCCGTCAGACCACCCCGGTCGTTGGCCGTGCTCCCGTTCGCGAAACGGTCGGTCATGACGAAGTAGAACTGCTCCTTGGTCAGCGGAGCGCGGAGGGACGGGGTGGCAGCGGCTCTCTCGGCCGCGCTCCCCCGTTCGTCGGGCAGATCGGTGGGAGCGACCGTGACGAGGTGGTTGTCGGCCGAGTAGCGCACGTCCAGGCGGGCCGGGCCGGCGATGACGAGAGGGATGTTCGGGCCGTTCGAAGCCCCACCGGCCCCGTAGTTCTCGTCCCAGCTCCCGCCGACCGTCACCTTGAACTCGTAACTGCCGGCGGGCAGGTCGATCTGCCGACCATAAACACCCTCCCCCGTCATCGGCAGTTCCGAGGCTGCGCACCCGGGCTGCCAATCGGCCGGACAGCCGAGTTCGGTCTGCAGCGAGCCGGCCAGGGTGATCACCGGTGGACCAGGCGCGGCCGCGGCCCCGCCCACCGGCAGACTCAGCGACACGACCATCAGACAGGCGGCGGCTGCAGCGACCGTCGATCGGATACCTGGCATCATTGCCTCCGGCTCGGCTCGGAACGATATGCGCACTTGGGAGCACCCTAGGACCCCGGTGTGATCCGTGCATCCCGAGAAGGTCCGGGAGTTCGGTCAGGTCTAGGGTTCGACGTATGGCCGCCGATCAGATCCTCGTGTACGACGGCGACTGCGGCTTCTGCCAGCGCGCTGTCGACACCGGAGAAAATCTCCTTCCTGACTTTCCGAAGGCCGTTCCCTTCCAGTGGCTCGATCTCGCCGAACTCGGCCTGACCTCCGGCCAGACCGAACAGGCGATCTTCCTCGTGCACGGCACCCGGCAACGTCGGGGCGCCGCGGCGGTCGCCGCAATTCTGCTCCAGCAGCGCACCTACGGCTGGCGATTCCTCGGTGCCCTCCTCTCGGTTCCACCGTTTTCCTGGTTGGCCCCGGGGCTGTACCGGTTGATTGCGTTGAACCGGCATCGGCTGCCCGGATCCACCGATGCATGTCGGCTTCCGCCCCGCGCTTGAGAATTACCCCGCGCCTCAATTTCGACGGCAGGTTGGAGGTAATATCAGCGGGTCTTTCCAGTGGAGAAAACCCGTCAGGACAGAAGCACCGGTCACCGGGGCAGGCAGGTCGCCTCGGCGGTGCACAGGAACTATTTTCTGTCGATACCTTCAGAACATTTCAGGGAGCCAGCGCGTGGGAACGCACATCGATGTGGATGACATTCCGGAAGTCACCGAGAAGGCATCGACGAAACGCAGGCGGCAGGGAGGACGCAGATCACGCAGCCGTGGCCTGCGCACCACCCTGAGCAATCGACGGGCGCAGGCCGTCATCGGCGTCGTCGCGGTCGTTGCCGTCGTCGCCACCGTGGTCATCGTGCAACTGCCCGACTCCACCGGGTCGACGCCCGCCCCGGTCACCGCGTCACCGAGCGCTGCCCCCACGATCGCCCCCGGACTGCTCGAACTCGGGTCCGCCGCGCAGGTCAGCCTGCCCGGCGGAACGGTCGTTTCCGTCACCCCCGGCAAGGCGGCCTGGTTCGCCGACGGGGAGCCGGTCCCGGCCGACGGACAGCAGTACCTGGTCCTCGACCTCACCGTCACCCATGTCTCGGGGCCGCCTGTGGACATCGCCCCCTCGCAACTGACCGTCCGGTGGTTGAGCGCCAACATCCCGAACGCCAGTCCTTCTGCGATCAGCGGTGGCCATGTCGAGACACCGGCCCAGTTCGGTCCGGTCGACAGCACCGCGGGGATCACCGGTCAGGTCGCATTCAGCCTGCCTCCCACGGACACTGTGGTCCTGCGGTTGTCCGATCCCGACAACGTCGTCCTGGCCCGCTGGACCGTCCCGGCACCACAGGCCTGATCACCGCAGATCGGTCAGGATTCGACGGGCCACCCGTCGAATCCTGACCGCATCCGGCTCGCCCGAGGGGGATTCACTCCCCCGAACCGTCCTTGCCTACAGAGACCTTGTCCTGGGCGGGTTTTCGAGCGGGACCCGCCCGATCCGCCACTGCGCCCTGCTGCTCGGGGTCCTGCTGCTCCGGGTCCTGCTGCTCCGGGCCTCCTGGCAGGACCGCCGCTCGAACCTTCTTGGCCGCGACCAGCACCTTGCCCTCCAACCACAGATAACTCGTGCTGGAGATGAGAATCGCGTCCATCAGGGCCATGAATCCGGAGAACGAGGCCAGCCCCATCAGCACCGCGATACCCAGGTGCAGGCCGATGGCCGCCATCAGGGCCAGCCATCGGGTGTACCGGGACAGGATGAGGATCGGGAAGAGCAACTGGATCGTCAAGGATCCGTAGGTCACCAGGTGAACCCCGAAGTCCGTACCCCAGGCGAACTGCGACAGTGCCGGCCACGGCTGGTAGAGCCGGATGGCCAGTGGGTAGTACACCGCCGTACCCTCTCGCCAGAGCGGCTCCTGGAGTTTGAGAAGACCTGCGGTCCAGTAGATCAGGCACAGATTGATCACCACCACCACCAGCACGAAGTTGTGCACGATGGTGCCGATCTCACCCAGCACCTTCAGGTATCGCGCAATGGTGGGGTTCGAGGACGGCCGTGCCCGGGCACGGCGGCGCGCATCGAGGGACCACACCCCCGAGGCATCGGCGAACGCCAGGTACAGCAGAAGAAGACGGCACGTCAGGTCACCGTTGTCCGTGACAACCGGGTTCAACGAGATCAGACCCGTGAACAGGACGTAGAGCACCGGGATCAGGATCCTGGTCCGCCAGCCGAGGATCAGGGCGATACCGCAGGCCAGGGTCGCCAGGTACCAGAGGGAGAAGCCGATCGAGGACTCGGCCGCCTTCTGGGCAAGGTTGAAGGGCCAGCCGTACAGGTTGTCCTGCCGCAGGTTGCCCATCCAGGCCGAGCCGGGACCCCAGACCCGCGGAGCATCGGCCAGATTGACGATCAGGTATCCGGTCAACACCGCACCGAGGCCGATCCGGATGGTGGCGAAACCGTAGCGGCCGTGACGTTCACCGCTCACCCAGACCTCGAGGAAGCGCAGGATTCCGCCCGCCTCCCGGATACGGTGGCGCAGCGGAACATGGGCCTGACGGCGCCGGCGAAGGGCGGCCAACGGGCCACCGCCAGGACCCGCGGTGGCCCGATCATCCAGCGCGGACGGCGGTGTCGTCGGCCCGGAGGGTGGGGTGGACGAGGACAGGTCCTCGGTACGGGTGCTCATGAGGTGGTCCAGGCGCTGATGGTGGCGGCGTCGAAGAGCGGTGCCTTCCGCCAACCGGAGGCGGCCACGGTGGTGGGGACCTCCCGGGCACCGGTGTCGCGATCACCGAAACGCGGGACCGGGCTGATCACCACACTCCATTGGACAGCGACCACCGGCTGGTTCCAGAAACGGTAGGCATACAAAGTTGTCAGCCGGGTGGCGACATTGTCGAGGTTGACGAAGGCGGCCACCGAGCTCCGCGAGGTGCTGTTGAGCTGGGGCTGGTCGAGGAGTGTCTTCAGGTAGTCACCGGACGACAGGGGGCGGTCGGAGAGCAGGTCCTTCGAGATGGCCGGGACGACCACGGTCGGGACCTTGCGGACGGCGATCTGCATGTCGCCGGCGATCTTGTACGTGGTGCGGGCAGTGCGGGCCGGGGTCGGGTTGTGCAGGATCCCCTGCCATTCGTACTCCCCGATGTCGACCCACCCCGTTGTCACCACATTCCCCTCCGGGGTCTGGACCTGCGCTCTCATCACAATGGTTTTGTCGCTGTTGACGATGCCCTTGGCGAACAAACCCCAGGACTGCATCAAATGCGGCCGCATGTAGTCGTCGCGCACGGTTGCATACAACTCGTCGGAAACTCCGAGATCCTTTCCGGTCACCACCACCACGGAGAAGACATAAGCAGCCGCGACGACCCCGACAACGGCGATCACGATCCTGCGGTACAGAAAATTCACGTTTACCTCCTGCGGTCCCACCCCGAATCTACGAGCGCTCGGCGGGCGTAGACAGGACTGTCGGAAACTTCGTGCGGTAACAACATAAGCGATGGCGTCCCGCCGACGTGTGAAGCCGGTGGACCGACTACGGCCCCGGATGCACCTGGCATCCGGGGCCGTACTGTCGCTGGGTTGTCAGCTCTTCAGCTGACCGGCATCACACCCGGTGCGAACCGGGTCGCCGCCGGATGGACGGCGCGGCGAGCAGCAGTGCCCCGCCGAGCAGCAGGCCGATCCCGACGATGATCATGGCCGGGGTGTCACCTGCTCCGGTGTAGGCCAGATCCGGGCCCTTGCCGGGCGGGTAGTACCCGCCGTTGCCGGGCACGGACGGCGGGGTCGGGTAACCCGGGGTCGCCGGTGTGCTCGGGTTCGTCGTGGGGGCCTGGAGGCCGTCCACGATCCGGAAGTAGGCCTCGGCCTGAATCTCTTCACCGCTGTCCGGATCGACCTGGATGGCCACCAGACGGTGCTCACCCACCGCCAAGCTGGAGATGTCGAAGCGGAAGAAGAACCGTCCGTCCTGGTCCGGGACGATCTCACCGAGATCCACCGGATCCGAGTACAGGGTCAGCGAGACCGGAACCTCGGGGTGGAACAAGGATCCCAGGGCGATCTCCTGGATCGAGCTTCCCACCAGCAGCGGGTCGTACTCGACGTCGAGGATCGGGGCGAGGGAGTTGTCCGAGGTGTTGTCGGCCGTGTTGTCGGCGACGTTGTCGGCAGTGTTGTCGTTGGTGTTGTCCGCCGAGTTGTCGGTGACATTGTCGGCAGTGTTGTCAGCAACATTGTCAGCGGTGTTGTCAGCAACATTGTCGGCCACGTTGTCGGCAACATTGTCGGCCACGTTGTCGGCAACATTGTCGGCCGTGTTGTCAGCGACGTTGTCGTTCGTGTTGTCGGCCACGTTGTCGGCGGTGTTGTCCGCAACGTTGTCGTTCGTGTTGTCAGCAACATTGTCGGCCACGTTGTCGGCAACATTGTCGGCCGTGTTGTCAGCGACGTTGTCAGCAACATTGTCGGCGGTGTTGTCGGCAACATTGTCCGCCGTGTTGTCAGCGACGTTGTCGTTCGTGTTGTCCGCCACGTTGTCGGCGGTGTTGTCCGCAACGTTGTCGTTCGTGTTGTCAGCAACATT
>QXCQ01000035.1 GCA_003576535.1 Nakamurella silvestris
ATCAGCACCACGCAGGCTCCGACCAGGGCCGCCGGCACCAGTGCGAGTTCACCGTTGCCCACCAGCCGGCGGGCGATGGGCGCGGCGACGAAGGCGACGAACACCACCGGCCCGGCGGCGGCGGTGGCCACGGCGGCCAGCCCCACGGCCACCACCACGACCAGGAGCTGGGCCGGTGCCACCCGCGCCCCGAGGCCCCGGGAGGTGTCCTCCCCGAGTTGGAGGATCCGTAGTGCCCGGCCGCAGAGCAGGGCCGCCGGCACCAGCACCAGCAGACAGATCGCCAGCGGCCGGGCGTAGTCCCAGTACCGGTTGTTCAGCGTCCCGAACAGCCAGACCAGCGCAGCCTGGGCCGACGAGGCCTCGGTCCGGGTCATCAGGTAGGAGATGCCCCCGTTGAGCACGGCGGCCATCCCGATGCCGACCAGCACCAACCGGTAGCCGCTGAACCCGTTGCGCCAGGCCAGGGCGTAGAGCACCAGAGCGGTCAACAGGGCGCCACCGAGGGCGCCCATCGTCACGGCGAACCCGGACACCCCCAGCACCAGCAGGCAGAAGATCGCCGAGAAGCTCGCCCCGGCCGTCACCCCGAGGATGTCGGGACTGGCCAACGGGTTGCGGACCAGACTTTGCAGCAGGGCCCCGGACAGGCCGAGGGCGATCCCCACCAGCAGCCCGGTGATGGTGCGGGGCAACCGGAAGTCCCGGACGACCAGGTCGTACTCGGTGGCCTGGCCCAGCAGGGACCGGACCACCCCACCGAAGGGGATCGGGTAGTCGCCGATCACCATCGACAGGCCGAAGACAGCCACCACCACGGCGATCAGCGCCAGCGTCACCGTCCGGGACCTGCGGGCGACCCGTTGCCGTCCGGCGGCGACCACCTGCCCCGGTGCCATCGTCACAGTTCGGCCAGTTTCTTGCGTCGCACCAGGTACACGAAGATCGGTGCGCCGACGAAGGCGGTGACGATCCCGACCTGCATCTCCCCGTTCCCCTCGATCAGCCTGCCGATGATGTCCGCGCCGAGCAGCAGGATCGGTGCGATGACCATCGCGTACGGCAGCACCCACCGGTAGTCGGTACCGGCTGCCGCCCTGGCGAGATGGGGCACCACCAGACCCACGAAGGCCAGCGGTCCGGCCAGCGAGGTGGCGGCCCCGCACAGGACGACCACACCGACGGCGATCACCAGTCGGGACAGCCCGATCCGTTGGCCGAGGGAACGGGCGACGTCGTCACCGAGGGAGAGCCCATTGAGCAGACGGCCGGTCGCCAGGGCGATCACCGTGCCGACCAGGACGAAGGGCCACAAGGGGCCGATGACGTCCCAGCCCCGGTTGGCCAGGGACCCGACCTGCCAGAACCGGAAGGAGTCGTAGGTGTCGACATTCAGGAACAACAGGGCCATGGTGATCGAGGTCAGGGCGGCCGTGCACGCGGCCCCGGCCAGTGCGAGTTTGACCGGGGTCGCCCCGGCCCGGCCGGCGGAGGCGATGGCGTAGACCGCCGCGGCCGCCACCGCCGCTCCTACGAAGGAGAACCAGACGAACTGACCGGCCGAGGTGAAATCGAAGAGCTGGATGGCCAGTACGACGAACATCGCCGCACCGGCGTTGACCCCGAGGATCCCGGGGTCGGCCAGCGGGTTGCGGGCGACACCCTGCATCATCGTGCCCGCCAGGCCCAGCGCGACCCCGGCGAGCAGACCGACCAGGGTCCGCGGGACCCGGTCGGCGATCACGTTGTGGACGAAATTGTCGGGGTCGTAGTGGAACAGGGCCTGGAAGACACTGCCCAGCGGCACATCCCGTTTGCCCAGGGCCACGCTCAGGGCGCAGGCCAGGACCAGCACCGCCAGCAGCACCACCAGCCCGATCAGCCGGGCCGACAGCGGGCGTCGGACCTCTTTACGGGGGGCGGCGCGCGGGCGCAGGGCCGAGACGGCCGTCACGGGCGCAAGACCTGTGGCGGAACAGCTGTCAGCATCTGCCACCTGCCCTCGCATCGCCCCATTCGCACGATCATAAGGTAAGGCAAGCCTTGGCCTTCGGGAGTGGGATGAGCCCCACGTCCACCGGGCAGCACCGACAGGCCCCCTCGACCAACCACCCGTCCGCGGGGAGGACGATGGGCGGGTGAGCGAAACAGCGGGAGCAGCACCCGGTCGGCCCGACCCGCAGCTCGGGCCGCACCCCATCGACACCGGCACCGCCGAGCTGCATCGTGATCTGGACCGGCCGAACGCCTATCTGCTGATGATCAACGGGATGGAGAGCTCCTACATCGACCTCGACGACCCCACTCTGCTGGACTTCGAGTACCTGCGCTGGATGGCCGCGATCATCGACCACGGTTTCGAGCCGGAGGACCCGATCAGCGCGGTGCATCTCGGGGCCGCCGGCTGCACGCTGATCCGTCACCTCCTGGGTGTGCGGCCCTCCTCCCGTCACATCGCCGTGGACGTCGACGCCGAGTTGCTGCACCTCGTCGGCCGATGGTTCGGCCTGCCCGGGCCCCCTGACCTCCAGGTGCGGATCGGCGATGCGAGATCGGTGACCGCTGCCCTCCCGGAACGGAGCCAGGACGTCATCGTGCGTGATGTCTTCGCCGGACCGACGACCCCGTGGTCGATGACGACGGTGGAGTTCACCCGCCTGGTGCAACGCACCCTGCGCCCCGGCGGGATCTACCTGCTCAACTGCGCCGACACCCGCGACCTGCAGTTGGCCCGCGCCGAGGCGGCGACGGTCGGCAGTGTTTTCGGCCATGTGCTGCTGACCGCGGAGCCGACGATGTTGAAGGGCAGACGACGCGGCAACATCGTCATCGCCGCCTCCGATTCCCCGCTCGAGTCCCCCGACCTGGCCCGGGCCCTGCTGGCCGGGGCCGTCCCGGCCCAGCTGTGGCGCGACGAACGGGTCAGGGATTTCGGCGCGGCCGGCGAACTGCTCCGGGACGGCTCGGCCGGCACCTGGGTCCGGGCGGCCGACGAGGGACGGCCGGGAGGCGGTGCCGGGACCGTTAGCCTCGGTGGGTGACCTCCCTCCTGAGCGCCGCGGACACCGCACGTAACGCCGGTTTCGTCATCGGCAGATTCATCGTCCTCCCGATCCTGATCCTGGCGATCTACTTCGTGATCGTGCTGCTTGCACGGCGACGGCGGCTGACCACCAGGGAGGTCACGATCACCCTGCTGGTCGGCCTGGGTATCGCCGTGTTGAGCGCACTGGCCCAGAGCACTGCCTGAGCGGGCCCGTCAGGCCGTGTCGAGCCTGGCCCGCTGATCCGCGGTCAGTTCCAGTCGGCTCCCCGCCAACGCCTGGTCCAGCTGTTCGACCGAGCTCACCCCGACGATCGGCGTGACGGCAGGGGTTCCGCCGATCAGCCAGGCGAGGACCACCTGACCCCGCGAAGCCCCGGTTTCCGCGGCGACCTCTGCCAGGGCGGCCAGACGCCGATCGGTGCCAGGGTGCCGGTACTGCTCGGCGAACGGTCGGTCGGTGCGGTCGAAGGAGCCGTTGAGCAACGGGGTGTAGGCCCAGAGATCGACCTCCCGATGGCTCTGGGTGTAGTCCAGGGTCTCGTCGGTCACCCAGCCGAACCGGTGGTCCTGGGACTCCAGGGTCTCGAAGGGCCGGGGATGGACGTAGGAGTAGCGCTGCTGGATGGCGGTGAACCCGGTCAGACCGTGGTCCTCGGCGATCCGGCGGGCCCGTTCGAGCCGCCAGAGTGCGTGGTTGGAGGCACCGAGGCGAACCGCGAGGCCGTCGGACACCACCTCCCCGAAAGCGCTGACGGTCTCCTCCAGACCGGTGCGCCGGTCCTCGCGGTGGGCCCAGTACAGGTCCACGTGGTCGGTGCCGAGCCGGCGCAGACTGTCCCGGACCGCCTGCCGGATCACCGGCGCGGACAGCCCTTCGGCGGAGGCCGGGTACTCACCGGGCCCGGTCGGCTCACAGCCCACCTTGGTGCTCAGACTGATCCGGTCGCGCATCCCGGGGCGACGGGCGAGCCAACGGCCGATGGTCTCCTCGCTCTGGCCGCCCGAACCGGTCGGCGAGGCCCAGAAGGCGTAGCAGTTCGCCGTGTCGATGACGGTGCCGCCGCCGTCGACGAACCGGTCGAGCAGGTCGAAGGAGCGGTCTTCCGGGATGGAGGTGCCGAACAACATCGCGCCGAGCACCATCGTCTTCTCTGTCATGCGTCCAGCCTGACACCCGTACCGCGCTACAGGTCAAGGCATACTGTGCAGGTGACAGAACTGCAGGCGTACAGCCCCGGCCAGGTGTCGGAGATATCCGGTTTCAGCATCGAGGCCCTCCGGTACTACGAACGGATCGGGCTGCTCACCGACATCGACCGCGACTCCGCCGGGCGACGTTCCTTCACCGACGAGGACCTGTACTGGCTCGGCGTTCTCCGTTGCCTGCGCGACACAGGTATGCCCATCGCCCGGATGCAGGAGTTCGCGGGCCAGCCGGCGACGGATCCTGCCGGTGTCCGGGAGCGGGTGCGGATCCTTCAGGAGCACGACGTGTCGATCCGGGAACAGATCGCCCTGTTGCGGGCCCAGCAGAAGCGGCTGCGGCTGAAGATCGCCGGCTACCAGGCCGACGCCGAGCTCCTGGAGGCCGAGCGTTCAGGCGCACCACGCCCGGAAGGACCCTCGGGTGCCTGAGGATCTGTTGGGGCTTGCCCGGTTCGTCGGCAAACCCACCTTCGCCCGCGGCGCGGAATACGCCGAGACCGGTGCGGTCACCAGGTTCTTCCGCCTGGAGAACCCGACCGCCGTCGTCGGCTCGGTCCGCGGGAACAGCCCGCGCCCCTACGACGTGACGGTATCGATCGAACGCGACTCGGGGGGCCGGATCACCTCCCTGGCGGGCTCCTGCTCGTGCCCGATGGCGATCGACTGCAAACACATCGTCGCGGTGGTCCAGGCCGCGTACGCCTCCGGCAGCGAGCCCCCGGCTGACATCCTGGCCGAGGAGCCCGACTGGCGGGACTCCCTCTTCCCGATCATCAAGGACGAGGACCCGCTCCTGGAGGTGACGGAGTACCCGCTGGCACTGCAGTTCGAGATGAGTGTGCTCAAGATCCCCGGGAACCGTTGGACAGCACCGCCGGTCACCACCGTGCGGGTCGGGATCCGTCCGGTGCGGATGGGCGCGAAGGGTCGGTGGATCCGGTCCGGCATCTCCTGGTCGAACCTGCACCACCTGCCCGGTTACGGGCGTGAGCGCCCGAAACCGGCCCAGGCGCAGGCCCTCAACGCATTGTCGGCCATCACCACCTCGTCTCAGGGCTACTACTCCTACAACGACACCTGGATCTTCCTCGGCGATGTCGCCGGTAGCACTTTCTGGGAGCTCGTCGACCGCGCCCGGGCCACCGGTGTCGCCATGGTCAACGCCGACAAGGCTCAGAGCCCCGTTCATTTCATCAGCGAGAAGGCCGATGCGGTATTGGATGTCACCCGGACACCGGAGGGCCTGTCCCTCGTCGCGCAGCTCACCGTCGGATCGGAGTTCATCGACGGCCGCCGGTGGATGCTGCTCGGCGAACCGGCCCATTCGCTGATGCTGTGGGAGGGAGACGAGGAGGTCCCGGCCCAGCGGCAGCTGTCCTTCGCCGTTCTCGACAACTCCCCCCGCGAGGAACTGCGCGAGTTGCTGACCCGGGAACCCTTGCAGATCCCCGCCGCCGACGAGAAGCAGTTCCTGACCGAGTTCTACCCTGTGCTCCGACGGCGGGTACGCCTTGTCTCCCAGGACGAGTCCTTCCAGTTCCCCGAGGAGAGGCCCCCGGCCCTGGGGCTGGTGGTCGAGTACCAGGCCAACCACCAGATCAGCCTGAGCTGGCAGTGGACCTACCACGTCGGCGGCCGGCCGAAGGTGATCGACCTGCGGCCCCAGTCCCCCGACCGTCGGATCCGGGATGTCCGGGCGGAGGGACAGATCCTCGATGCCCTCGACCTGAACGATCCGGCCTTCGACGCGGTCACGATCGGGACCGATGAGGGACCCGTCCTCATCGCCTCGAGGGTGCTCGGTTCGATGAAGGCGGTCAACTTCCTCACCGACGACCTGCCGCAGCTGGAGGCCCTTGGTGCCTTCGAGATCGTGTACCGGGGCACCCGGGTTGCCTACCGTCCGGCGAAGAACGCCCCGGTGGTGGAGATCTCGGGCGAGGCCTCGACGATGGACCGGGACTGGTTCGACCTGATGGTGGTGGTCACGGTTGACGGCGAGCAGGTGCCGTTCACCATGATCTTCAAGGCCCTCGCCCTGGATCGGGAGCACATCATCCTGCCCAGCGGTCTGTACTTCTCCCTCGCCCGTGGGGATTTCGACCGGTTGCGCCGCCTCATCGACGAGGCCCGTCAGATCGAGGACCGGCCGGAGGGTGCGATCAGCGTCCATCGCCTCCAGACCAGTCTTTTCGACGAGCTGATGAGACTCGGCGTTTTCGACGAGCAGGCCGAGGCCTGGCGGGAGTCCCTGCGCGGGTTGTTCCCAGACGACGGGATCACCGCCCAACCGACCCCGGCGGGCCTCAAGGCCCAGCTCCGCCCGTACCAGCAGACCGGTTTCGACTGGCTGAGTTTCCTCTACGACCGCGGCATCGGCGGGGTCCTCGCCGACGACATGGGTCTGGGCAAGACCGTTCAGACCTTGGCGATGATCTGTCGGGCCCGGTCGGAGAACCCTGACGCCCCACCGTTCCTGGTGGTCGCGCCGACGAGTGTGGTGGGCAACTGGAAGTCCGAGGCGGCCAAGTTCGCCCCCGGGCTGAAGGTGGTCACCGTGACCCAGAACAAGGGCACCGTCCTCACCGACGCCATCCTCGGGGCCGATGTCGTCATCACCTCCTACGCCCTGTTCCGGTTGGGCTTCGACGGCTACCAGCTGCTGCCCTGGTCCGGCTTGATCCTCGACGAGGCCCAGTTCGTCAAGAACCATCAGTCCAAGGCCTATCAGTGTGTGAAGAAGCTCGACGTCCGTTTCAAACTCGCCATCACCGGCACCCCGATGGAGAACAACCTGCTCGAACTGTGGGCCCTGTTCTCCATTGTCGCACCCGGTTTGTTCACCGCCCCAGGGCGTTTCACCGAGTACTACCAGAAACCGATCGAACGTGAGGGCAACCGCGAGCTGCTCGCCCAGCTGCGGCGACGGATCACACCGCTGATGATGCGCCGCACCAAGGAGCAGGTGGCGCCGGAACTGCCGGCGAAACAGGAGCAGGTGCTGGAACTGGAGCTCAACCCGAAACACCAGAAGGTGTACCAGACCCACCTGCAGCGGGAGCGGCAGAAGATCCTCGGGTTGATCACCGATCTGAACAAGAACCGGCTCGCGATCTTCCGGTCGTTGACGCTGCTGCGTCAGATCAGCCTCGACGCCTCCCTGGTGGACGAGAAGTACGCGGGCATCCCGTCGACGAAACTCGATGCGCTGATGGAGCTGTTGGCCGATGTCGTGGCCGAGGGCCACCGCACGCTCATCTTCAGCCAGTTCACCGGATTCCTCGGCAAGGTCCGGCAGCGGTTGGACGAGGAGGGCATCGAGTACTGCTACCTCGACGGCACCACCCGCAACCGACCGCAGGTCCTGGCCGAGTTCAAGGAGGGCACCGCACCCGTTTTCCTGATCAGTTTGAAGGCAGGCGGTTTCGGTCTGAACCTCACCGAGGCGGACTACTGCATCCTGCTGGATCCGTGGTGGAACCCGGCCACCGAGGCCCAGGCCATCGACCGCACCCATCGGATCGGCCAGACGAAACAGGTGATGGTCTACCGGCTCGTCGCCAAGGGCACCATCGAGGAGAAGGTGATGGCCCTCAAGGCGAGCAAGGCCAAGCTCTTCCACAGCGTGATGGCCGACGAGGGTGCCGTGTCCTCGGCGCTGACGGCGGCCGACATCCGTGGCCTGCTCGACTGAGCGGGCGGGCTGATCGACTGACCGGCCGCGCTGATCGACGGCAGTCCAGCAGCGGGACAGACATCCCAGGACTCCTCACTCACACCGGACCGTCACCGGACCTCCCTCGAACCTCCCTGCACCTCGTGCCCTTCCGGATCGGAGTGGAAGTTGTTCCTCTGAACCGATGCACCTGATCAGGAACCCCACCGCGAGGACGAGGACGGTCTGGCACACACCACGACCATATGCCACAATCAACCCGATACATCGGATGAATGTCCGGTATCGAGCGTGGGGATCGGCCGACAGCGCGGGACACCGTTGTGGGACACACCCGTTGGCCCCCCGGAGGTCCGCGAGGACACCACCTCCATCCGTTCGATACCGCACAGCCGTCGCCCCGGTACACACAGCAACGACGCTCTGGAGAACCCGTGACCTCTGCACACGACCCGAAACGCCGCTCCATCCTCAAGGCCGGCGGCGTGCTCGCCCTGACCCCCCTGCTGGGCGGTCTGGCCGCCACCAAGGCCGCCGCGGCCACCCCCGGCACCGGCCCGCTCGCCTGGCTCACCGCCGGTCTGGACCCGACGAAGGTCGGCCTGATCAACGCCCTTCAGGAGCCCACGGTCTCCCGCACGGCGCTGACCTACCGCCTCCCCGCCACGGACTGGCAGTCCCAGGCCCTGCCCATCGGCAACGGCCGCCTGGGCGCGATGTTGTACGCCGACCCGAACAGCGAGCGGATCCAGTTCAACGAGCAGAGCCTGTGGGGCGGGCTCAACAACTACGACAACGCCCTGGCCGGCCAGCCCGACGGCGGCTACGACACCAGCGTCACCGGATTCGGCTCCTTCCGGAACTTCGGGCAGCTGACCATCGACTTCCAGGCCGGGCCGGTCGTCACCTCACCCGGTGGGCCGTACAAGGTCTCCTCCGGCGAGGAGGTGGACAAGTCCATCGACGGGAACACCCGGACCAAGTGGTGCATCGACGGTCCGCCGTCGACGGTGACCTGGCAGGTGGCACTCCCGGATCCGGTTGCCGTCACCACCTACCGGATCTCCAGCGCCAACGACGTCCCCGCCCGTGACCCGCGGAGATGGACGTTCGAGGGATCCACCGACGGTGAGCAGTGGACGGTCCTGGACACCCGCGCGCTGACCAGTTCCTTCGAGAGCCGTTACCAGACGAAGGACTTCAGCTTCACCAACACGAAGGCGTACCGGTTCTACCGGTTCAACTTCACGCCGGAGGCCGTCAGCCATTTTCAGTTGTCCGAGATCTCCCTGGCCGGGGTCGACCTGGTCGGCGGTGCCCTGAGCTACCTGAACTCCCCCAGCGGTCACGCAGGGACCACCGCCGGCAGCGACATCTCGGCAACGACCGATGCCGATCCGGCCACCGCCTGGCGGGTCGCACAGGCGCAGAGCCCGGTGGTGTGGCAGGTGGATCTCCCTCGTCCCACGGCATTGAACTCCTACCTGCTCACGGCTGCGACCGACCACCCCGAGGCCGATCCGACCGGTTGGGTCCTCGCCGGTTCCACGGACGGCGCCACCTGGGTCACCCTGGACACCCGGACGTCTCCCCTCGGCACCCGTGGGGAGACGACGACCTTCCCCTTCACCAACAGCACAAGTTACAACTCCTACCGGCTCACCTTCACCCCGGCGGGCCAAGGCTCCGTCCAGATCGGCGGGATCGCCCTCACCGGAACCGGTTTCGACAGCCGCCAGCAGCGGGTTATCACCAACTACGCCCGCAGCCTCGACATCACCGACGGCCTCCACGTCACCGGATTCGGATCCCCCGGGCACCGGATCCTCCGGGAGGCCTTCGCCTCCCGCGCCGCCGATGTGATCGTCTTCCGATACCAGGCGGAGAAGGCCGGCGACCTCAACGGCACCCTGACCCTGGTCTCGGGCCAGGAAGGGGTCGCGACCACGGCCGACGCGGCCACCCGCACCATCGGCTTCGCGGGGGAGATGGCCAACCACCTCAAACATGCCTGTTCGGTCCGGGTCACCGAGGCCGACGGGCAGGTGACGCAGATCGGGAACACCCTGCGTCTCACCGGTTGCACCACCCTCACCCTGGTCCTGGACGCCCGCACCGACTACCGGATGGATGCCGCCGCCGGCTGGCGGACCGGCAGCGACCCCGCACCGAACGTCGCCATCACGGCGGCGGCGGCCCGCAGCTACGCCGACCTGCGCACCGAGCACACCACGGAGGTCACCGAGATCACCTCGCGGGTGGCGGTGGACTGGGGCCAGACCGACGAGAAGGTCCTGGCCCTGCCCACGAGCGTCCGGCTGTCCCGTTACGGCGCAGGGGGATCCGACCCGACGCTGGAGCAGTCGATGTTCCAGTACGGCCGCTACCTGCTGCTGGCCTCCTCCCGGCCGGGTGGCCTGCCGGCGAACCTGCAGGGGTTGTGGAACAACAGCAACAGCCCCGAATGGGCGTCCGATTACCACACCAACATCAACATCCAGATGAACTACTGGGGGGCCGAGACGGCCAACCTGTCCGAAAGCCACACCGCCCTCACCGAGTTCATCAAACAGGTGGCGGTGCCCAGCCGGGTCGCCACCCGGAACGCCTTCGGTGCCAACACCCGTGGCTGGACGGCGCGGACCAGCCAGAGCATCTTCGGTGGCAACTCCTGGGAGTGGAACACCGTCGCCAGCGCCTGGTACGCCCAGCACCTCTACGAGCACTGGGCCTTCACCCAGGACAAGGACTACCTGCGCGACACGGCCTATCCGTTGATCAAGGAGATCTGCCAGTTCTGGGAAGACCGGTTGGTCGAGCACGCCGACGGGCTGCTGTACTCCCCCGACGGGTGGTCCCCCGAGCACGGTCCCCGCGAGGACGGGGTGATGTACGACCAGCAGATCATCTGGGATCTGTTCCAGAACTACCGGGACTGCGCCGCAGCCTTGGATGTCGATCCCGGATACCGGACCACTGTCGCGACCATGCAGGCGAAACTGGCACCGAACAAGATCGGCACATGGGGACAGTTGCAGGAGTGGCAGTCCGACACCGACGACCCCAACGACGTCCACCGCCACACCTCTCACCTGTTCGCGATCTACCCCGGACGTCAGATCACCGCGGCGGAACCGGAACTTCTTGCGGCCGGACTGGTCTCGCTGAAGGCCCGTTGCGGCGAGAAGGAGGGGGTGCCCTTCACGGCCGCCAGCGTCACCGGTGACAGCCGACGGTCCTGGACCTGGCCGTGGCGCGCCGCCCTCTTCGCCCGGATGGGAGAGGCCGAGCGGGCCAAGGTCATGGTGCGCGGTCTGCTGACCTACAACACCTTGCCCAACCTGTTCTGCAACCACCCGCCGTTCCAGATGGACGGCAACTTCGGGATCACCGGAGCCGTCGCGGAGATGCTGCTGCAGAGCCATCAGCAGGTCATCCACCTGCTTCCGGCCTGCCCGGCGGACTGGGCCGACGGTTCCTTCAAGGGCCTGCGCGCGCGTGGCGGGTACGAGGTCAACTGCACCTGGAAGAACGGAGTCGTGACGTCGTACGAGATCATCGCCGACCGCACCGACAGCCGGGCCGCAGTGACCGTCCGGGTCAACGGCAAGGATGTGCAGGTCACGCCGATCCGCACCGGTGATCCGGTGCAACGGTTCTCGGACGTGCCGCTCACCCATGCCTTCGCGACGGAGATCGGCTGGATGTGGGAGGAGGGACTGTCCACCGGAACCGTTGCCGGCAGCGGGCTCCCGGCATTCCAACCGACCCTGGTCACCTCACGGCAGGCGACCGCGGCGTTCCTGTACCGGTTGAAGGGTCAGGGCTGGACACCTGCCCCGGGCACCCAGACCTTCGCCGACGTCCCGGCCGACCACCAGTTCCACCTGCCGATCGAGTGGATGGCACACCGCGGACTGTCCAGCGGTTTCGAGCAGACCGGGAACAGGAAGCCGTTGTTCAAACCGGGCTCGGGGGTGGCGCGGGACGCGGCGCTGGCCTTCCTGTGGCGGCTGGCCGGTTCGCCGACCGGTTCCCCCGCCGCGGGTTTCACCGACATCGCCGCCAGCCAGTTCGTCCCCGCCATCAACTGGGGTGTCGCCCAGGGGATCACCAAGGGGTATGCCGGGAACACCTTCCGCCCGGGCAACACGGTGGACCGGCAGTCGATGGCTGCGTTCCTGTACCGGTTCTCGGGCTGACCAGCGACTGAACCACTCCGGCGAGTGCACCCTGACCAGGTGGGTCAGGGTGCACTCGCAGGGAGGATGCCCCGCTGTCAGCGGCGGCTGCCGGATTTGTTGCCGTACTTGACCCACAGCAGCAGGACGATGATCGATCCGACGATGGAGCCGAAGATCCCGGAGGGCTGGAAGAAGCCCGCGTAGCCGTCCTTGCGGAACAGCAGGTACCCCAGGAACCCGCCGACGAAGGAGCCGACGACACCGAGGACGATCGTCATCGGGATCGAGATGTTGTGCCTGCCAGGAACAAGGAACCTGGCGATGGCCCCGGCGATCAGTCCGACGACGATCAGCCCGAGGATGTATCCGAACATCATTTCCCCCATCGACGAGCCCGGCCGGGCTGTGGTGCCCGCGCGCCGGACGGCACACGGACACCTACAACCTAACCGACGGCCCCGGGGTTCTACCGACAGGTCTGACGCGCCCGCCCGATCCCGTCTATCTCGACCTCCACCACGTCACCGGCGGACAGGTACGGGAACCGCCCGGAGAGCGCCACCCCTTGGGGGGTACCGGTGTTCACGATGTCGCCGGGCTCCAGCACCGCGAACTGGGACAGGTGCCAGATCAGGAAGTCCACCCCGAAGATCAGGTCCGAGGTCGAGGAGTCCTGCCGGGGCTCGCCGTTGACGAAGGACCGCAGTCGCAGGTCGGTCGAATCCAGTTCGTCCGCCGGAACCAGGGCCGGCCCCAACGGGTTGAAGGTCTCGCAGCACTTGCCCTTCGACCACTGTCCGCCCGACACCTCCAGCTGGAAGGCACGTTCGGACACGTCGTTGGACACCGTGTACCCGGCGATGTGAGCCGCCGCTTCCTCCGGGGAGGACAGGTACCGCGCCTGTTTGCCGATGACGACGGCGAGTTCCACCTCCCAGTCGGTCTTCTCCGACCCCCGCGGGATCAGGATGTCGTCGAAGGGGCCGACCACGGTGTTCGGGGTCTTGAAGAAGACGATCGGGACGGTCGGCGGCTCGGAACCCGATTCTGCCGCGTGGGCGGCGTAGTTCATCCCGATGCACCACACCGCCTGTGGACGGGCGACGGGGGCACCGACCCGCAGGTCGGCCGGATCGATCGTGCGAAGTTCGCCGGCGGCGATGGCCCGCCGGACCTCGGCGATACCGTCTGCGGCCAGGAAGGCGCCGTCGATGTCGGCAGCCACCGGGCTGATGTCGTAGGTGTGCGGACCGACCACCGTCACCGGGGTCTCGTGTCCGGCCGGGCCCAGTCGTTGCAACTTCATGTCTGTCGTCCTTCGTGCTGCTGCGGGCCGCGGCCCTGGAGAGGGGGTGGAGGTTGTTCGGAGGTCAGGACTGCGGGATGCCCGACGGGGCGAGCCGGTAGACCCGCTCGGCGGTACCGCTGAGCACCTGCCGCAGGTCACGCTCGTCGAGATCGGTCAGGCAGCCCAGGGTGGACTCCCAGATCTGGTGCACACCGCCGGCCGTGCCGCTGATCGGCCAGTCCGAGCCCACCATCAACCGGTCCGGCCCGAACACCGCCAGGGCGTGGTCGACCGCAGGCTGCCAGGACTCCGCGCGGATGTACTCGTCCGAGATCGTGGCCAGGCCCGAGATCTTGGCGACCACACCGGGTTCGGCGGCGCAGGCCGCCAACAGGTCCGCCCAGTGGTCGAACCCGTCGGTGCCGAAGGGTGGCTTGCCGAGGTGGTCGATGACGATGGTCAGCTCGGAATGTCGCTGCGCCACGGCGGGGATCTGCGCGAGCAGCTCCGGCCGTTCGGCGACGGCGTCGAAAGACAGGCCGGCCTCGACCAGGATGTCCATCCCGGCAGCCACCTCCGATCGTGACATCCACAGCAGGTCGGGCTCGTCGTGGATCAGGTGTCGCACACCCACCAGTGCCGGCCCGCCCGCCAGGTCGGCCAGGGCCGCCGTCGCGGCCTCCGCATCCGCCAGGGGCAACCAGCCGACCACCGAGGTCGGGCGGGAGGCCGACCCGGCCGCCGCGAGCAGTGCCCGCGTCTCCGCGAGC
The DNA here is from genome assembly GCA_003576535.1 of Nakamurella silvestris. Classification (GTDB taxonomy): domain Bacteria; phylum Actinomycetota; class Actinomycetes; order Mycobacteriales; family Nakamurellaceae; genus Nakamurella; species Nakamurella silvestris. The sequence continues at coordinate 14,171 of QXCQ01000035.1, forward strand.
GAGTCGGCCGCCTGTACCAGGACGTAGCCGCTGACATCCACACCGGCCGTCCCGAGCTCGGCGTCCAGGTCGGCCAGGGCGAAGGGGTGGTACAGGGCAGTCAGCTCGGGGGTCAGCCAGGGATAACGCACCCCGAACGGGCCGCCGGCCGGATCCCAGATGTGGACATGGGTGTCGACGATCGCCCCGACCGGCACCGTCATCGTGCCGGCCCCCCGACGGGGAGGGCGAGCTGGTCCAGTTCGGCCCACAGCTCCTCCGGCAGGTCGGCGGAGAGCTGGGTGAAGGTGTCGGTCAGCGAGGTGATCGAACCGGCCCCGCTGACCACCGCGGTGACGGCCGGGTTGCGGGCCGAGAACTGCAGGGCCGCGGCGCGCAGACCCACTCCGTGCTTCTCGCAGGCCCGCTGCATGGCAACTGCCCGTTCGACCAGTTCGACCGGTGCCTCGGCGTAGTTGAAGGTTGCCTGTTTCCGCGGGTCGGCGAGGAGTCCGGAGTTGAACACCCCGGCGACCAGAACCGCGACACCTCTTCGGGCACAGGCAGGCAGCAAGTCCACCTCGGCGCTGCGGTCGAGCAGGGAGTAACGGCCCGCGATCATCACATGATCGATGTCGGTTTCTTCCACGAACGTCCGTGCGGCGGCGGCATCGTTCATCCCGACCCCGATACCGCCGACAAGGCCCTCGGCACGCATCCGGTCCAGGGCCGGGTAGGCCTCGCCGATCGCCTGGGTCATGTGGTCCTCGGCGTCGTGGATCAGCAGCAGGTCGACCCGGTCGAGGCCGAGGCGTTCGAGGGAAGCCTCGACCGACCGGCTGACACCGTCGGCGGAATAGTCCAGAACCCGGCTGCGCCGGGGGGTTCCGAAAAAGGCATCGGTGCCGTCCACCGCGTCCGGGTCGTCGACGAGAAGCCGTCCGACCTTGGTGGACAACACGAACTCGTCCCGGGGTTTCGTCGCAAGGAAGGCACCCACCCGCTCCTCCGACAGGCCCACACCGTAGTGCGGTGCCGTGTCGAAGGCGCGAACCCCGTTGTCCCAGGCGAACTCCAACGCGGCGGCGACATGCTCATCGGTCACCGGTTTGAAGAGGCCGCCGAAGGAGGCGCCGCCCAGCACCAGCGGGCGGAACGGACTGGTGGTCGCCGCGGTCATCGGTTCTCCTCGGGTTCGTTCGCCAGCTCCCAGACCACCGGGAGCCCGGCGTCGCCGCCGGCCGTCGAGTAGTCGTGGGTGACGGCCTGCATGGTCGCCATCCGGGTCTGCCAGGTCCGGTTGACCTCCAACGGCTCGAGAGAGGCCAGCAGCGCCTGGTAGTCGGCGCATTCCAACACGTGGAACAGGTCGGTACCGCTGCGCCAGATCGTCCAGTCGGTCGCGCCGGCAGCTCGGATCGCCGTCACCAGAGCGGGCGGAACCTCGCGGTGGGCGGCGTCGTACTCGGCCTCGGATCCGGCCTTCAACGCGGTGTGCAGGGCAATGCGCATTGCAGATGTTCCTTCGGCTTCGTTCGGGTCTTCGGGTGCCAGGACCGACACTCAGTCCTGGCGTTTGCCGCCGGCCAGCCGGGTGATGATCAGGGCGATCAGGATCAACGCGCCGTTGATGGCGTTGATGGCGTCGGCGCTGACATTGCCGAAGCTGAGCAGCTTCTGGATGACGGTCAGCAGGATGATGCCCAGGAAGGCCCCGACCACCGAACCGCGGCCGCCGTTCAGGCTGACCCCGCCGATCACACAGGCGGCGAAGACGGTGAAGATCATGCCGTCGCCCTGCGACACCTGCACCGAGGCGAACTGCCCGGTGTAGATGAGACCGCCGAGCGCGGCCAGTACACCGGCGACGATCAGCACACCCCAGACGACACGTTCGGTGCGGATGCCGGCCGCCTTGGCCGCCTTGATGTTTCCGCCGACCGCGTACAGGGACCGGCCGAGGCGGGTGTACTCCAGCACGAAGTACCCGACGGCGAACAGCACCACACAGACCAGGGCACTGATCGGGATCTCACCGAAGATCCGGTAGGTCCCGAGCCACTTCACGCTCTCGGGGATCTTGTTCAGGGTGAAACCCCCGGTGACGAAGGTCAGCAGGCCGCGCAGTGCGATCAACATCGCCAGGGTGACGATGAAGCCGTTGAGACCGAACTTGACGATCAGCAGACCGTTGACCACACCGACGATCGCGCCGACGATCAGGGCGATCGGGATGGTCAAAGACACCGGGGCCCAACCGAAACCGCCGCTGGTGGCGGTGCCGATGGTCATCCAGATGGCGATGCCCGGTGCCAGACCGAAGGTCGACTCCAGCGACAGATCCATCTTGCCGACGACCAGGACGAACACCTGGGCGAGCACGATCAGGCTGATGCCGGCCAGGGTCGTCATGATGTTGACGAGATTGTCGACCGAGACGAACTTCTCGTTGATGAAATAGCCGACGATCAACGCGATGATGATCGGCGGGACCAGCAGCAGGTCCCGCAGCGAGCTCCACCGGAAACCCTCCCGCTGCACGGGTGCCACCGAGGCGTCCCCGTCGCTGAGGGCGGGTGCCGGTTTCGTCAGATTGCTCATTTGCTCAGTCCTTCCATGGCGGCCACCAGCTCGGTATCGCCCCAGCCGCGGGAAAATTCTTGGGTGATCGCGCCTTGGAACATCACGAGGATGCGATCGCAGTCGCGTAGGTCGTCAAGCTCGTCGGAGACCACCAGCACACCGGCGCCGTCGTCCCCGACCTTTCGTACTGCATCCATCAAGGTCTGTTTGCTGCGCACGTCCACCCCGGCCGTGGGGGTGATCAGGACCAGGACCCGGGGGTCGCTGGCCAGGGCCCGTGCCATGACAACCTTCTGCTGGTTGCCGCCGGACAGGCCCTCGACACTCTGGTCCGGGCCGAAGGTCTTGATGTCCAGGTCGACGATCGCCTGACGGGCCATCCGGTCCCGGCGCGACCTCGACAGCAGACCGTACGGGCCCAGGCGTTCCGGGACGGAGAGGGTCGCGTTGTCGGCCACGCTCATCTCCGGGATCAGGCCCTCCTCGTGGCGGTCGCGCGGCACGAATCCGATCCCGGCCTTCAACGCGTCGCGGACACTGCCCGGGGCCGGGGTGGCACCGGCGACGGCCACCGTCCCTGTCTCGGCCTTGCGCAGACCCACGATGGTCTCGGCGACCTCGGCCTTGCCGCTGGCACCGCCGCCGGCCAGGCCGACGATCTCACCGGGGCGCACGGCCAGGGTCACGTCCTGGAACTGGCCCTCGACCCCCAGACCGGCGATCTCCAGGACCGCCGGGCCGGTGGCCGCAGGGCGGGAGGAGACCTCGGTGTGGGCGACGGACTCCCCGGTCATCGCCTCGACGAGAGCCGCGTGGCCCAGGTCCTCCACCGGCGCGGTGGTCACCCATTTCGCATCCCGGTAGACGGTGATGTCCTGGCAGATCTCGTAGGTCTCGGCCAGGTGGTGGGAGATGAAGAGGAAGGTCACACCCTGGGCCTGCAGGTCCCTGATCCGGCGGAACAGGCGTTTGATCGCCATCCCGTCCAGCTGGGCCGTCGGCTCGTCCAGGATGATGAAACGGGCCCCGTAGGAGAGGGAGCGCGCGATCTCGACCAGTTGGCGCTGCTCGACGGTGAGGTCCTCGGCGGCCATGTTCACATCCACCGGCACCTCCCACTCGTCGAGGATCAGCGCAGCCTGGCGGCGCAGCGACTTCCAGTTGATGACTCGTCTGCCCAGACCCTGACGGTTGATGAACAGGTTCTCGGCCACGGACAGGCCGGGCACGATGGTGGACTTCTGGTACACACAGGCCACTCTCGCCCGCCAGGCATCACTGTCGGTGAGCGGCGGCGCTGCCTCGCCGTTGAAATAGACCTGACCCTCGTTCGGGGCCTCCAGACCGGTGAGGATCGACACCAGGGTCGACTTCCCAGCTCCGTTGCGCCCGACGAGAGCGTGGGTCCGACCGGCCTGAATGCTGATCCGCACATCGTTGAGTGCCACGGTGGGGCCGAACCTCTTGGTGATGCCTTCAGCCAGGACGAGCGGGGTGATCGGCGCGCCGGGCGTGGAATCCGGTCCGGTCGGATGCGTCAGTGCATTCATAACAGCAGGTCTCCTGTGAGGACTATTCACGACTCGCCCGGTGCATCCCCTCGAAGGCGGACAGACCGAGCGAGTCGCTTCAAACACGACTTACTCGACAGCACTGTCAGAGTCGGTGGTGGATGCGGGCGGGACGGCCACCCTCATCCACCACCGGGTCCTGGCAGGAGTAACGCTAGTTGTTGCCCCACAGGTCCTTGGACGTGGAGGCCACGGTCTTCAGGCTGCCGACGTCGGCGCCGTCCTTGGTGACGACCGGTGCCGGGAGCTGGTCCTCCAGCTGTCCGTTGCCGACGTCCAGGATCTCCGAGTTGTGGTCGGTCTTGCCCGGGGCGAAGGTCTCACCGTTGGCGGCGGCCTTGGCGTAGAACAGGGACCACTCCGCGTAGGCGTCGGCCGGCTGGGAGATGGTCGCGTCGATGTCGCCGCGGCCGATGGCTTCCAGCTCGGACTTGATGCCGTCGTTGGAGATGATCGCGATGTGGTCCGGATCGCCGGCCGGCTTCAACTTGCCCTGCTCGGAGAGCAGGGACAGGGTCGGCTCCAGGAAGACACCACCGGCCTGCATGTAGATGCCGTTGACGTCCTCGGTGAGCAGCTTGTCCTGCAGGCCCGAGCGGGCCTTGCCGCCGTCCCATTCGGTCGGGATCTCGATGACCTTGATGTCCGGGTAGTCGCTCTTCATGCACTCGGCGAAGGCCTCGGACCGGTCGCGGCCGTTGATCGAGGACAGCGCGCCCTGGAACTCCACGACAGTGCCCTTGCCACCCAGGGTCTCGCCCAGGAAGATGCAGGAGTTCGTGCCGTAGGCGCGGTTGTCGGCGCGCACGACCATGAAGACCTTGCCGGCGTCGGCATCGGGCCGGGTGTCGACCGTGACGACCGGGACCTTGGCGGCCTCGGCGGCGGCCAGCGCCGGCGCGACTGCCGCGGTGTCCTGGGGAGCCAGGACCAGGCCCTTGACCCCCTGCGAGAGCAGCGTGTCGACATTCGACTTGAGGCGGTTGGCGTCGTTGTCGGAGGAGGTCTGCTTCAGTTCGATCCCCAGATCCGCGGCCTTGGTCGGGATGTAACCACCCCAGGCGCTCCAGAAGTCGGAGTCCGATCGCGGCTGGTCGACGCCGATGACGACGGTTCCACCCGGGGCCGGGGCGGAGCTGGAGTCGGTCGATCCGCCGGAGGTCTCGGCGGGTGTGGAGACCGCGGAGCTGCCCTGGGTGGACGGATCGGCCGACGCGCTCGGGGCCGGGGTGGAGGTGCTGGTCGGTGTGCCGGAATCGGCAACGTCGTTGCTGCAGGACGCGGCAGTGGCGAGCAGTACTGCACCCGCGATCGCAGCTGCAATGGTGGATCGCTTCATAACTTCCTTTTTCTCCTCGCTCGGTGTGCTGCCGCGGCGCGACAGCCCTGTGGTGCGGGCCCGACCGTGTAACCGAACGGGCGGGAATCTCGTAGGTGGTGCTGGTGGTGCGCGACCGGGGGGACTTCGAGGGAGCTACTGTCCCGGCGGCCGCAGTCTCAGGCCGGCCATCCCGCCGTCGACGGGCAGGATCGCCCCGACGGTCGAGCCTGCGGCCGGGGAGGCGAGATACACGATCGCAGCGGCGATCTCCTCCGCTGTGACCAGACGGCCGTGCGGTTGCCGTGCGTTCAGGGCGGCCCGCTCGGCGGCCGGGTCGGCGGCGGAGTCGAGCAGCCTTCCCACCCAAGGGGTGTCGGCCGTTCCCGGTGCCACCGCGTTGACCCGGATGCCCTCGCGGACGTGGTCGGCGGCCATCGCCAGGGTCAACGACCCGACCGCCCCCTTGGACGCCGAGTACAGGGCACGCTGCGGCAATCCCGCGGTGGCGGCGATCGAACACACGTTGACCACTGCCGCGTTGCCGGATCGGCGTAGATGTGGCAGGGCGGCCCTGGTGGTGCGGACGATCCCGAGCACGTTGATGTCGAAGACCCGTCGCCACTCGTCGAGATCGTTGTCGGCGACCGTGCCCTGGGCACCGATACCCGCGTTGTTGACCAGGATGTCGAGGCCACCGAGGGTGGCTGCCACCTGGGCGATCGCGGTGTCCACGGCGTCGGTGTCGGCCACGTTCACCGAGAACCCGTGCAGCGGGGCCGGTACGTCGTCGGAGAGGTCGAACACGGCTACCGTGGCACCGCGCCGGGCGAACTCGAGCGCGGTGGCCAGGCCGATGCCGGAGGCACCTCCGGTCACCACTGCCGTCAGGCCGGCGAGTTCACCGCCGGAGGTTGCACTGCTGGACGTCGTCGTTGTCGTCATGGTGGTGGCCTTTCAGACCTGGACGTGGTGGGAAAGTTGGTGGCCGCCGTCGGTGGAGGCGGATCCGTTCAGTGCCGCCGGCCGGGCCACCGGCGGGTCCTGCCATTGGGCCCCGGTCGGGAAGAGGTAGTCGGCCAACGACTCCGGCTTCATCTCCGCGGAGAACCCCGGGGTGAGCGGGGCGCGGTAACGGCCCCGCACGATCTCGACCGGTGCGAGGAAGTGCTCGTGCAGGTGATCGACGAACTCCACCGCCCGATCCTCCATCTTCCCGGTGATGGCCACGAAATCGGCCATCGCCAGATGCTGCACCAGCTCGCAGAGCCCGACCCCGCCGGCGTGCGGGAACACCCGCACGCCGAACTTGGCGGCCAGCAACAGGATCGCCAGGTTCTCGTTGACCCCGCCGACCCGCGCCGCGTCGATCTGCACCAGGTCGACGGACTGGGCCTGGAAGAGCTGCTTGAACATGACCCGGTTGTGCATGTGCTCCCCGGTGGAGACCGGGATGGGGGCGATCCCTCGCCGGATGGCCGCGTGACCGAGAATGTCGTCGGGGCTGGTCGGCTCCTCGATCCAGGCAAGGTCGAAGTCCCCCAGGGAGTTCATCCAGCTGATCGCATCGGCCACGTCCCACCGCTGGTTCGCGTCGACGGCCAGACGCAGGTCGGGGCCGATGATCTGCCGGGCGAGCCCGACCCGCCGGATGTCGTCGGCCAGGTTCAGGCCGACCTTGAGTTTGATGGTCCTGAACCCGTCGGCCACGGCCTCCGTGGTCAGCCTGGCCAGTTTCTCGTCGCTGTAGCCGAGCCAACCGGGGGATGTGGTGTAGGCGGGGTAACCCTTCTCGAGCAGTTCCGCCGTTCGTGCCTCCTTGTGCGGTGCCGCGGCCCGGAGGATCTCCAGGGCCTCCTCCCGGGTCAGGGCATCGGTCAGGTAGCGGAAGTCGATCAGATCGACGATCTGCTCGGGGGACATCTCGGCGATCAGCTGCCACACCGGCTTGCCGGCAAGCTTTCCGGCGAGGTCCCAGGCTGCGTTGATCACGGCACCGATGGCCATGTGCACCACACCCTTCTCCGGGCCGAGCCAGCGCAGCTGGGAGTCGCCGACGAGGGACCGGGCGAAGGAACCCAGATCGCCGATGACCTCCTCGACGGACCGTCCGACCACCAGGTGGGAGAGCGCGTCGATCGCGGCGGCCTGGACGTCGTTGCCACGTCCGATGGTGAAGACGAATCCGTCACCGGTGTGACCCGCGGGGTGGTCGGTGATCAGCTTGACGTAGGCCGCGGAGTAGTCGGGGTCGAGGTTCATCGCGTCCGAGCCATCGAGACTGCGCGAGGTGGGAAAGCGGACATCGGAGGTGTCCAAGGCGACGATGGTGGACATGTAGCGGTGGCTCCTAATTTCAACGGTGAAATCGGCAGTACGGCGTATCGGCTCAAGCAGACATCCGATGTATTTTTAGACATCCGATGTATAGCACCTCTGGTGGCACCGCGCCAGCCTTTCCGAAACATTTACCCGGGACGTCCACCCGCGCGGCAGGGCACGGGAACGCCGCCGGCACGGCAGGGTGGGGCGGGTGCCGAACGGCACCCGCCCCACCCTCACCCAGCGGCTACAGCCGCGAGAGGAACACCACCGCGGCAGCCCGATCGGTCGGATCGTTCGGCCGATACGTGTTGTCCGCGAAGCCCTGTGCGATACCCGAGGCGACCAGCCACTTGACCTCGCCGCAGAACTCGTTGGACACCGGGATGTCGGTGAAGGGCTTGGTCGTGCACGCCGGGGCCTTGCCGCCCACCTCGTAGCGGTACAGGAACGCCGCCACCGCGAGGCGGGACACCGTCTGAGCCGGACGGAACGAGCCGTCCGACCATCCGGTGGCGTACCCCTGCTCGACCATCCACTTGATCTCACCGCAGAAGGCCGTGTCGACCTTGACGTCGGTGAAGACGGTCGCCGTGCAGGCCGGGGCCGTCCCGCCGTTGTGCTCCAGGCGGTACAGCATGGCCGCGAAGGCCTGCCGGGTCACCGGGGCGTTGGGCCGGAAGGTCCCGTCCGGGTTGCCGGTGGTGATCCCCTTGTTCACGCCCCACATCACCTCGGTGTAGAACTGCCGTCCCGGGGCCAGGTCCGTGAAGTGACCCAGCAGGGTCCCTGCCGGTGCCTCGGACTCCAGGTGGGTGGCGCTGCCCACATACCGCACCGTCAACGCCCTGGACCCGGCGGACACGACGGCCACATTCACCGTGGCGACACCGTTGACCAGGCTCGCGGCACCGGCCGGAACACCACCGGCCTCCACGACGACCATGCCGGTGGGGGTGCCGGAGCTCGCGCCGACCGTCACCTTCACCTTCACAGCACTGCCGACCGGCGCACTCGCGGTCGGCACCGTGGCCGAGACCGTCGTGGGCACCCGGACCACCGGGGCCGCGGGAACGGTCAGCGACCGCACACCCTCGACGTTGCCGGCCTTGTCGGTGGAGCGGAACTGCACCGTCTGGGCCGACGGCCCCGCCGTCACCGTGAACGGCTGGCCGTAGACCAGCCAGGTCCCGGAGGTGCCGATGCGGTACTCCGTGCGTGCCACCTCGGAGGCGTTGTCCGCACTGTGCAGGGTGATGGTGGAACCCTGGACGTCCGGGGCCGTCACCGGGGGGGTCGAATCGAGCTTGACCACCAGCGATGTGGCGGTCTCGACGTTGCCGAACGCATCCGTCGAGCGGTACCCGACGGTGGTGGATCCCTGCGCCGTGACAGGGATCGCCCCGGCGTAGACGGCCCAGTCGCCACCGTTGATCCGGTACTCGGTCTTCACCACACCGGAACCGCCGACATTGTCGGTGGCGGCCAGTGTCACCTGAACCGGGCTACGGAACCAGCCGTTGTCGCCGTCGGCGGCAGCCGGGGCGGTGACGGCGGTGGTCACCGGCGGGATCTCGTCGGAGACGAAGGCGATCTGCTGCCACTGGGTGACCTCGGCCGGTTCCAGGGCACGCGGGATGACCGCGATCCGATCGACGAAGCCGGTCAGTCGCTGGCCACCGCTCTGGTCCCCGCCGAAGCGGAAGGGACGCGGGCCACAGCCGTCATAACCGGTGCTCGGGACCTGCGTGCTGCCGACCTGCACACCGTCGACGTAGATCTTCACCGCACCGCCCTCACCGAGGACGACCACCAGGTTGATGAAGCGTCCGGTCGGCAGCACGGCGTTGACCGTGTTGTTGACCCCCGCCGTCACGACCCGGACCGTTCCCGACGGCGTCAGGTCGATCATGATGCCGGTGTCCGAGCTCGGCGGGTGGTAGTCCCACAGCCGTCGGTAGCTGGAGCTGGAGGTGATGTTGACCTCGGCTGCCAGGGTCGCGCTCCACAGGAACCCGAGAGAGGTGGAAGCGCTGGTGATGTAACGGTTCCCGGTCAGCTCCTGGGAGTTGCCGGTGGGGCCGGTCTGGCTGATGAGCGCACCACCGGAGACCGTTCCGGGTCGACCGGACAGTGACAGATCGGGTGCGTCGACCCCCTTGCCGAGATCCCAGGCGAGCAAAGCCTTGCCGGGGCTCGGGACCGGGCACGGAGTCGGCGGACGCACCTTGACGGCGGCCCGGCCCGACACGGCGGCATCCCCCACCGTCACCTGGCCGATGATCGAGGAGAGACCACCGCTGGTGCCTGCGCCGACCGTCACGGTGAACTGGGCGGTGGCGGAGCCGCCGACCGGAACCTGGGCAACCGGAACAGATGCGGGCTGGCTGGTCCAGCCGGCCGGCAGGGTCAGTGTGGCGACACCGGCCGGGACCGGGGCGGTCCCGATGGAGGAAACCCCTACGGTGACGGCGATCTGGTCACCCTGCTGGGCCTCGGCAGGCGCGGTGACGGTGACAGCCATGCTCGGGGCCACGGTGTAGGTCTGTCCGGCCTCGGCGGTGAAGGTGACGACACCGGCTGCGGCGGTGAAGGCCACTGCCGCGCCGCCGGCCTTGGTCAGGCTGAGCGGACCGGCGAAGGCGGAGTTGCGCACCTTCACCACACCGGCCTTGGCCGGGGTCAATGTGGCCGAGCGCAGGGATCCGCCCTCCCACTTGGCGCCGACCGTGACATCACCACGGGCCTTCAGGCCCGTGTAGGAGCCCTTGGCCCAGGCACTCGGCAGGGCGGGAAGGACGTCGACCACGCCGGTCTGGCTCTGCAACAGCATCTCGGCCACACCCGAGGTGCCACCGAAGTTCCCGTCGATCTGGAACGGCGGGTGGGTGTCCCACAGGTTGTCCAGGGTGTTGGACTTGAGCTGCTCGGACATGAGCTTGAGGGCGCGGTCGCCGTCGAGCAGACGGGCCCAGAAGTTCACCTTCCAGGCCATGCTCCAGCCGGTGCCGGCATCGCCGCGGGCTTCCAGGGACACCTTCGCCGCGTTGGCCAGGGCCGGGGTGGTCGCCGGGGAGACGGCGTCGCCCGGGAACAGGGCGAACAGGTGCGAGACGTGGCGGTGCGTGTCGTTCTTGTTGTCCCAGTCCAGCTTCCATTCCTGCAACTGGCCCCAGCTGCCCACACGCAGGCCCGGATCCAGACGGGTCCGGTTGGAGGCGAGTTCGGCCAGGAAGGCACTGTCGTTCTCCCCCAGGATGTCTGCGGCCTTCTGCGTGTTGGCGAGCAGCTCGGTGACGATCTGCTGGGAGATCGACGCACCGGCCGAGAAGTCACCGTTCTCCGGTGAGTAGCTCGGGCTGACAACCAGTTTCCCGTCACGCGGGTCGACGATCAGGAAGTCGAACCAGAACTGGGCGATCGACTTCATCAGCGGGTAGGCCCGCTGGGTGAGGAAGGTCTGGTCGCCGGTGAACTGGTAGTGCTCGAAGTAGTGCCGGGCCAGCCAGGCCGCGGCGTCGGGCTGCCAGAAGGACTGCGGGTAGTTGTGCAGACCGGTGAAACCGTAGGGGTTGGTCTCGTTGTTGACCACCCAGCCGCGGCTGTTGTACATCGTGCTCGCGGTGACGGTGCCGGGGGCGACCATCGAGTCCACGTAGTCGAAGAACGGGGCGGTGGTCTCACTGAGGTTGGTGGTCTCGGCCGGCCAGTAGTTCATCTGCATGTTGATGTTCACGTGGTAGTCCGCATCCCACGGCGGGTTCGTCACGTTGTTCCAGATGCCCTGCAGGTTGGCAGGCAGCGAACCGGCGCGGGAGGAGGACACCAGCAGGTAGCGGCCGTACTGGAAGTACAGCGCCTCCAACGCCCTGGCCTGGGCCGGGTCGATCGGGGTGGAGGTGTTCCGGTACCGCGCCAGCAGCTCCGGCGTCGGGATGTCCGGCATGGTGGCGTTCAGGTCGAGGTCGACCCGGCCGAACAGGTTGGTGTAATCGGTCTCGTGGGCCTGGAACAGGGTGTCCCAGGACTTCGCGGCGGCCGCATTCACCGCCGCGGTCACCTTGGCGGCCGGATCGGTGGTCCGATAGGTCGGGAAGACCATCGAGTAGTTGGTGCCCGCGCCCATGACGATCACGGCCGAGTCTGCCCCGGCGACCGTCACCGTGCCGTTGGCGTTGTTGGTCAGGGTTCCGCCGACCGGGATGACCTGGGCCTGGTACTCGTACTTGAGTCCGTTGTCGTTGAGCGCACCCTTGAAGGTCATCCGGCCGCCGGCCGAGGTGAGGCTCTGCGAACGGTTGGTCGGCGCGGTGATCCGGAGGGTGAACCCGACCTTGCCGGCCTGATCGGCCGACAGCTTGGCCACCACGACGTTGTCCGGGGAGCTGACGAAGTACTGGCGCTGGTAGTTGACGTTCGCAGCGGAGTAGGAGACGGAGGCGAGCGACTTGGAGATGTCCAGGCTCCGACGGTAGTTCTGCACGTCGGTCGGGGCACCCGGCATGTCGAGGAAGACGTTGCCGAACACGTTGTAGGAGCCGAAAGCGGTCTTCGGCTGACCCAGGGCGTTCGCGACCGCCTGCGGAGTCATCCGAGGAGTGGTGTTCAGCGCGTTCTGGATGTCCTTGATCGCTGTGGGGCGCGGGGTGGTCCAGTTGCCGAAGTTGTATCCGGCCGCACCGGGTCCGCCGGTCCACAGGGTCTTCTCGTTGAAGGTGAGCTGCTCCGAGGCGAGGCCGCCGAAGACCGAGATCCCCAGGGCACCATTGCCCAGGGGAAGACTCTCGGTCTCCCAGTTGGTCGCCGGCTTGTTGAACCAGATGGTGTTACGGGTGGACTGGTCCTGGGCGGCTTCGGCTTTCGCGGCCAGTGCGGGCGCAGCCTCGACAACCGGCCGCACCGGTGCGGCACCGGCGGTCGTGGGCTGGGCGAAGACGGCAAGGGGGACGGCCACGGTCACTGCGAGGGCGAGCCGGGTCCACACACGATTTTTCGTCCTGGTCACGAGCACCCCCCGAGTGCGAGCGGGGCGGAACCGGCCCGGAAAAGGGCAGCGGGCAGTACAACAGGGCAGGGCATCGTCGGCCTCCACAGTCATGGATCCGCCCTGGGCTGCCGCAGGCCACCAAGAATGGACGAATCATCGGATGTATGGACGATACAAACAGACGTACCGGTCTCCGGTCAAGGCTTCATTCGAAAGTGAATCAGTAACAGATAGCCGTTTAAACGCTCCTGATGACGCCTTGTTCTTGGTGGAATCGCTCCCACTAACTCCGTTTGCCGACATTTCTCTTCCCGGCCGTCTCACGGTCCCGACAAAACGGACGCCGGAGTGATCGGATGTTCACCGCCAGCGCATGAAGTGTGGCGCGGAGGCGTGGGCCCCCGACAACGGGTAGGTTGACACCAACCACACGTCCTACCTTCGTCTGCGCGCCAGGTCGGAGCAGGATTCACCCGCATCGAGCACCGCTCGTGCCATGCCCCGAGAGGTACACCCGTGGCAGTCACCGATGAGGCCATCGACAAGATCAAGGCCATGATCGTCTCCGGGGGCCTCACCCCCGGTTCCCGACTGCCGCGCGAGGCCGATCTCGCCGCCGAACTCGGCGTTTCCCGGAATTCACTTCGCGAGGCGGTCAAGGCGCTGTCGGTGTTCCGGATCCTGGACGTACGACAGGGTGACGGCACCTACGTGACCAGCCTGGAAGCACCGCTGTTGATGGATGCCCTCGGATTCCTGCTCGAGTTCCATCAGGATCATTCGGTGCTCGACCTGCTGGCCGTCCGGCGCATCCTGGAGCCCGCCGCCACCGGGATGGCGGCCCGCAGGATCTCCGACGAGGCCATCGCCGAGATCCGCGAGGTGATCGCCGCCGATTCCCTCGAGACCCCGGTGCACACCCTGGTCGAGCACGACCTGAAGTTCCATGCCCTGATCGCCAACGGCTCCGGCAATCCGGTGCTGGCCTCGATGCTCGAATCGATCTCGCTGCCGACCTCGCGGGCCCGGATCTGGCGTGGTCTCACCCAGGAGAGCGCCTACCCGCGCACCCTGCAGGAACACGAGGAGATCCTGCGGGCCATCGAGAACCGGGAACCGGAACTGGCAGCAGCGCGGGCGATGGTCCACATCGCCGGGGTCGAGGACTGGCTGCGCCAGGTCAAGGAAGTCACCGGCTGAGGTTTGCTCTTGCAGTTCCCGTGCAGGAGTACGCCCTCAGTGGGAGGTCAGCTCGAACGCCCGATGGAAGAACGCCGCCATCGCATCACGATGGATCGGATTCCCCGGCTTGTACGACTTGTCCGGATACCCCGACGTCACCGCCGTCGAC
>QXCQ01000159.1:0-608 GCA_003576535.1 Nakamurella silvestris
TATCTTCGTTTTATAAATAGGTTTATCTCTAGCCATATTCTGAAGGCACAAAAAAACCCGATTGAAATCAACCGGGTTTAAATCGTGAAATATTAAGTTTAGCCGTTAAAATGCTCTAATAAGGTTTTTTGTGCATTGTGTACAGTTTCACCTTCTTTAGGTTGAGCACGAACCCATGTCCCATCACCTTGTAACAACCAAGCTTGAGTATTATCTTTAAGATAATTCACCAAACCTTGCTGATAAATACGCTTTTTCAGTGCAGGATCTTCGATTGGGAAACATACTTCGACACGATTAAATAAGTTTCGATCCATCCAGTCCGCACTTGAGCAATAAATACGGGCATTTCCGTTATTACCAAAATAATAAACACGGGTATGTTCCAAGAAGCGTCCAACAATTGAACGTACACGAATATTTTCTGAGAGATTTGCTAAACCTGGACGTAAACAGCAGATTGAACGAATAATCAAATCGACTTGTACACCCGCTTGCGAAGCCTCATACAACTTATTGATTAACTGAACCTCTGTTAAAGCATTCACCTTCACAATAATTTGAGCTGGTTTACCCGCTTTGGCATTGGCAATTTCATCATCAATATA
>QXCQ01000159.1:648-1079 GCA_003576535.1 Nakamurella silvestris
TTACCCATGCCCGTCAACTCTTGAAAAATACGATGCACATCTTCACAGAGTTCTTTGTCTGTGGTTAATAAACCATAATCGGTATATATGCGTGCATTGGTTGCATGATAGTTGCCTGTTCCTAAATGAACATAACGAACAAGCTTATTATTCTCACGGCGAACCACCAAAATCATTTTGGCATGTGTCTTATAGCCCACAATACCATACACCACCACGGCTCCTGCTTCTTGTAATACATTGGCAACAGCAATGTTTGATTCTTCATCAAAACGAGCACGCAGTTCAATCACCGCTGTCACTTCTTTACCATTTCGCGCCGCTTCGGCTAATACCTGTACGATTTCTGAATCCGCTCCACTACGATACAAGGTTTGTTTGATCGCAAGAACTTGAGGATCTCGTGCTGCTTCACGCAACAAATTGATTAC
>QXCQ01000194.1 GCA_003576535.1 Nakamurella silvestris
GGAGGTGCTTCAGCATGAGCCAAGAACAAAATCCGCAAAAGATTGAACTGCAAAGCACGACAGCTGCTGACTCCGATGATCGTGAGACGAGCGATCTGCTCAAGCGTCCCAGCAATCCCTCAGCACTCAAGTTTTCAGAACCGCCCTTGCCTAAATCCAGTTTTATTATTTGGATCGTGGCAGTGGGCTTATTGGCATTCTTGATTTGGGCATGCGTTTTTAAATTGGAAGAAGTTTCAACGGGCACAGGCAAAGTAATTCCTTCGTCCAAAGAGCAAATCATTCAATCCTTAGATGGTGGGGTGCTCACCAGTTTGGATGTCAAAGAAGGTGATATTGTACAAAAAGGACAAACCCTTGCTCAGATTGACCCCACTCGATTTGAGTCACAAGTCGGAGAAAGCCAGACTAAATTACTGGCAACCCAAGCCACCGCTGCACGTTTAGAGGCGGAAGTGAATGGTACACCGCTACGCTTCCCTAAAGATGTATTGGCAGTACCAGCCTTGGTTCGAGAGGAAACGGCACTGTATACCTCTCGTCGTGCCAATTTGGATGAGTCCATCACGGGGTTAAAACATGCCTTGGCTTTGGTGCAAAATGAATTGCAAATGACTCAACCTTTGGTGGCGAAAGGTGCGGCATCCGAAGTTGAAGTGTTACGTCTAAAACGAGATATCAATAACTTTGAAAATCAGATCAATGACAAGCGTAATGACTACTATGTAAAGTCACGTGAAGAGTTGGCGAAAGCCAATGCAGATATTCAATCGTTACAGCAAATCGTGGCAGGTCGAAATGACTCAGTCAAACGTTCCACCTTTAAAGCGCCTGTCCGTGGTGTGGTCAAAGAAATTGCCGTGACCACGATTGGTGGGGTGGTACCGCAAAATGGCAAGTTAATGACCATTGTTCCGATTGATGAGCAGTTATTGATTGAAGCACGTATTTCCCCACGAGATATTGCGTTTATTCATCCGGGGCAGCCGGCTTTAGTGAAAATCACGGCCTATGACTACTCTATTTATGGTGGTTTGGAAGGTAAAGTGACGGTGATTTCACCGGATACTATCCGTGATGAGGTGAAACAAGATCAGTTTTACTATCGCGTCTATATTCGAACCAATAAAGATAAACTGGTGAATAAGGCAGGTAAATCTTTTTCGATTACGCCGGGTATGGTGGCTACAGTGGGTATTCGCACAGGTCAGAAAACCATT
>QXCQ01000129.1:0-529 GCA_003576535.1 Nakamurella silvestris
TTTTTTAAGAATTGGTCTCTCTGAGCTGGACTGGATTGAAAAAACGCAACAAGGTGAGCATTCGGGGGAACTGGTCGAAATCAAGTGTAATATTGAAAGATAAAAAGCCATGCAAAACTAAATCTGCATGGCTTTAAAAGCATAATACTTATTTAACCTGCAATCACACCACCATCTTTGCGTGTGATCACGACAGTTGCTGAACGTGGACGAGCAACTTTATTATTCGCATCCTTTTGTGATGCAGGCCAGTGACTTGAAGGTTTATCAAAGCTTGGTGAGTCTTCACCAGGATGTTGAACATTGATGAAAATCGCTTTGTAGTCCGGAGTCATGGTCACACCCGTAATTTCACATTGTTTTGGACCTGTAAGGAAACGACGTAGATTCTCATCGGTCACTTGCTTGCCAACAATGGTTTCTTGCCCCGCTGAGGTGATTGCTTTTGCACCATCACCGACTTTACCTGGCAATGCGGCAAGCATCATACAGTTGGTTGTATCTGTATAAGCACCATCATCGGTTTGAA
>QXCQ01000129.1:584-1072 GCA_003576535.1 Nakamurella silvestris
TAAATATCCCAAGTGAAGCTTTCTGCTGTGGTTTTATTATCTTTCTCATGGAAGCGGATAATATGACCATTGACGTTGCCTTTACCGCCTTCAGGATCACTATAGTTTCTTGGGTTGGCGGCATCTAAAGCATGTGTTGTACCACGATTTGAGTTGTTCGTAAGCGTGACATAGACCTCACCATTTTCAGGATTCACTGCAACCCATTCTGGACGATCCATTTTAGTCGCTTTGACGGCATCACCAGCAAGTCGTGCAAATGTTGTGACATCCGCTTGAGATTTAAATGGATACACTGTATTGGTATCATTTAAACCATTTTTTCCATATGCCAACTCAATCCATTTACCCGTACCATCATTGTTGAACTGAGCTACATAAAGTTTGCCACTGTTCATATATTTATCACCAGCGCGATAACCGCCATTGACATCTTTGGCATCCCATTTGGCATCCGATACGAATTTATAAATGTATTCGCCACGTGA
>QXCQ01000223.1:0-297 GCA_003576535.1 Nakamurella silvestris
GTCCCACATTCTTTGTCGAGATGGTAGATGACATCTTCTACGAATTCAGTTTTCAATTTCTCTTCAGCCAATTGTTTTTCTAATTGGCGGATTCTTTGCTGTGGTGTCAGCTGACGTTTAGATGATTTTGGCATGGTCTTTGAAATCCAATCTTGTTGTCCAAACTTACGAAGCCAGACAAGAACTGTTGATCTTCCTTGAATACCATATTTTGCCTGAACTTGCTTGTAAGTAAGTTGCCCTTTTTCAACTTCCTGAATAACCATCATTTTAAAGGCAAAAGAATAATCTCTCTGA
>QXCQ01000223.1:324-659 GCA_003576535.1 Nakamurella silvestris
TAAAATAAAGCCTCAGTAGAATGAGGCTTTAAGAATTATATTTGAAGCAATCAAATAAACGTTTTAATGTGCCTCTGGAACAGCAGAAAGAAACTCGCGACGCGCTTCTTTATCAGTTTTAAAGTCACCGACAAATGAAACTGTACGTGTGGTTGACTCTTGTTTACTTACACCGCGCATCATCATACACATATGTGCTGAATCAATCACCACAGCAACACCACGTGCTTGAGTCACTTCAGCAACAGCATCCGCGATTTGTTTGGTCAGTTGTTCTTGAATCTGCAAGCGACGTGCGAACATTTCAGTAATTCGTGCAAATTTGGATAAACCGA
>QXCQ01000223.1:752-1081 GCA_003576535.1 Nakamurella silvestris
AGGCAATATGTACACGACCATGAAATGGAAGTAAATGGTGTTCACATAAAGAATAGAATTCAATATTTTTAACCAAGACCATTTCGTCATTATCAGAAGGGAAGACCGCATTATTGGTCACTTCTTCAAGCGTTTTGCTATAACCAGACGTCAAGTACGAAAAAGCTTTAGCCGCACGCATAGGCGTATCTTTCAGACCAGGACGGTCTAAGTCCTCGCCAACGGCAGTTAAAATATTTGCGTAGGATTGCTGCATAGACATAAAACGTGTTCACTTATACGGTTTGAACAAGGACGGCATTGTAGCAGAAAAATCGATAAATTTTTTC
>QXCQ01000005.1:0-297 GCA_003576535.1 Nakamurella silvestris
ATCTACTGTACCAGCGGCAACATTGGTAATTTGACGTGTATTGCCTGCACTTCCCACACTGACTGCACCCAATGTCGATTGAGTTGCATTGATGGCTGATAACTGGGCTTGATTTGCACCAGTAGGAATATAACCTACAACACCAGCTGCTGTATTGGCAACAGAGCTACTGCCTAGCGCAACACCACTCTCGACCTCAGCGACACTCCCTGCACCAATCGCTGTCGATCCTTGAGCAGATGCTTTCGCTCTCGAACCCATTGCAGTGGCATAAGCTTTCCCAATCGTATCTGGGTC
>QXCQ01000005.1:397-1089 GCA_003576535.1 Nakamurella silvestris
AGCATAAGTTCCCTGTCCTAAAGCGGTACCATCTGTATAAGCAATCGAATTCCCACCCAAAGCCATACTGTTAAATGCAGTTGCTATAGCGTCATGACCCAAAGCCATACTTTGATAACCTGCTTGCGCATTATTGCCAATTGCGACACCTTGATAACCATGAACATCGGCATTATTACCAATCGCAACACCTGAAGCACCCGAGCTACTCGAATCTGGACCAATCGCAACAGAGCCATCAACACCAGCACCATCATTATTGTAGTTTCCGCTCTGTACACCACCATCATTGACACTAACATAATTATCAGCAGCGAATGTCACACCTGACATGGTGGAAGCGACGATCACCGCACTTGCAACAATTGCTTTCCCAGAAGAGCGTTTGCCACGAACCTTTGAAGTTTCAGAAATTGCACACCATGTGCCTAATGATTCGTTCCAAACAACTTTATATGTCTTATTCATTGATAATTACCGTAAGTTTTTAGAATAGTTCTGAGTAATAGTTAACATTATTTATTGGCATTGCAATGCTTTTACTAACGTATGCGAAAAAATCAGCCATACCTGAAAATGATTGATTTTTTGGAATGAATATTTGACTTTTTGGTACACTTTTTAAAGTAAAAAACCAACTTTTGTTTGATCAGCAATGATTTTCTATTTTCCAAAGCTTCTTTGAGAATCAT
>QXCQ01000185.1:0-83999 GCA_003576535.1 Nakamurella silvestris
GCTGCGCATATCCCACCGAAGAATGCAGGGGAATTGCCAGGCGATCACGAAACGGAGCAGGGCCCCGCCGGAATCCGGCGGGGCCCTGCTGCGTGAACCGGGTGGGACCGGTGGGACCTAGATGAGCCCCAGCGCGCGAACGGCGTCGCGCTCCTCGACCAGTTCGGCCACCGAGGCGTCGATCTTGCCCCGGGAGAACTCGTCGATGTCCAGGTCCTGGACGATCTCCCACTCGCCACCGGCGGAGGTCACCGGGAAGGAGGAGATGAGGCCCTCGGGCACACCGTAGGAGCCGTCCGAGACGATGGCCGCGGAGGTCCAGTCACCCTCGCCGGTCCCGTGGACCCAGGTGTGGACGTGGTCGATGGCGGCGTTCGCGGCCGAGGCGGCGGAGGAGGCCCCACGCGCTTCGATGATCGCCGCGCCACGCTTGGCCACCGTCGGGATGAAGGTGTCCTCGAGCCAGGAACGCTCGACCTGCTCGGCGACCGAACGGCCACCGAACTGGGCGCGGAACAGGTCCGGGTACTGGGTCGCCGAGTGGTTGCCCCAGATGGTGACGTTGGTGATGTCGCTGACGGAGGCGCCGAGCTTGGTGGCGACCTGGCTGACGGCGCGGTTGTGGTCCAGCCGCGTCATCGCCGTGAAACGGCTCTTCGGCACGTCCGGGGCGTGGCTCGCCGCGATCAGCGCGTTGGTGTTCGCCGGGTTCCCGACGACCAGGACGCGGATGTCCTCGGCGGCACCGGCGTTGATCGCCTCGCCCTGGGGCTTGAAGATGCCACCGTTGGCCGCGAGCAGATCCCCGCGCTCCATCCCCGGTCCACGCGGGCGGGCACCGACGAGGAGGGCCACGCTGGTGCCGTCGAAGGCGGTCGTGGCGTTGTCGGTGATCTCGATCCCGGCCAGCAGCGGGAACGCGCAGTCGTCGAGTTCCATCGCGGTGCCCTCAGCGGCACGGAGGGCCGGAGTGATCTCCAGCAGGCTCAACTTCACCGGGGTGTCGGGGCCGAGAAGCTGACCCGAAGCGATGCGGAACAGAAGGGCGTAGCCGATCTGACCGGCAGCTCCCGTGACGGTGACCTTGACCGGGGCCTTGCTCATCAATCCTCCTCCTTGAGGGACTGCAGCGCCCGGGGACGTTCCCCTGGGCACACCAACGGCGATGCCACTGTGCTGCTTCGCCGGGTACTCGTATTCATCAATTCACAAGCTCACATCAACGTGCGGGAACAGTCTGTCAGGCAACAGGAGCCCGGGAGAATCCGGAGGGCAACCTCACAGCGGCCGCCTTGTCGAGGAGCCACAGGGTCCGGGCCTTGCCGATCGCCCCGGCGGCCGGGATCGCGATCTCCCCGGCACCACCCAGGGCGAGGGCGATCGCCCCGGACTTGGCCTCACCAGCGGTGATGACCCAGACCTCGTCGGAGGTGCGGATCGTCGGCAGGGTCAGCGAGATCCGGGTGGGCGGCGGCTTGGGGGAATTGCGTACGGCGATGGCGAGACGATCGTCATAAACCCCGGGGTGCTCAGGGAAGATCGAGGCGACATGGCCGTCCGGGCCGATGCCGAGCAGGGTGATGTCGAACCCGTCCCGTCCGGCGATCAGATCGGCATAGGCGGCCGCACCGGCGTCGACGTCGTCACCGAAGGGTCCGTCGCTCGCGGCCATGGCGTGCACCAGGTCGGGATTCAGCGGAACCTGGTCCAACAGGGCGTCCCTGGCCTGCTTCTCGTTGCGGTCCTCGGAATCGGCCGGGACGAAACGCTCGTCCCCCCAGAACAGCTCGACCCGACGCCAGTCGATGGCATCCCGCGCGGGGGAGCTGTTGATGTACCGCAGCACGTCGATACCGGTGGAACCACCGGTCAGCACGATCGACGGGATCTTGCCGGTCGACTGGATGTCGACGATGCGGGTCACCAACCGGGCGGCGACCGCGGCCGCCAGCAGGGTGGGGGAGGAGTGCAGGACGATCTCGGGGGTGTTCATGTCAGGACTTCCGGGATCGGGTCGTGCGCGCCGGTGACGTGGTTGCGGGGGCTTTGGCCGGTGCCTTGGCGGCAGCTTTGGCGGGGGCCTTGGCAACGGCTGCCTTGGCCGGTGCCTTGGCGGCAGCTTTGGCGGGGGCCTTGGCAACGGCTGCCTTGGCCGGTGCCTTGGCGGCAGCTTTGGCGGGGGCCTTGGCAACGGCTGCCTTGGCCGGTGCCTTGGCGGCAGCTTTGGCGGGGGCCTTGGCAACAGCAGCCTTCGCCGGTGCCTTCGTGGCAGCAGCCTTGGCAACGGCTGCCTTGGCCGGAGCCTTCGTGGCAGCAGCCTTCGCAACAGCAGCCTTCGCCGGGGCCTTGGCAGCGGCGCGGGTGGCCGGAGCCTTGGTGCTCCGGGCGGCCCGTGGCGTCTTGCCTTCGGGAGACACCAACGGCGCCTCGGTGGCGTTGGCCGCCACCACCTTGGTCGCAGCAGCCCTGGCCCGTGACGGCCGGGGCAATGTGCCGGCCTTGTCCGACACCAGGCTCAGGCCCTTGGCCAGCACATCGGCGTACACGTCGTCCGGATCCAGCCGGCGCATCTCCTCGGCGATGCAGTCCCGCAGCACCCGACGCGGCAGCGCGAGGCTGCGGTCGGGCTGGCCGGGGGCCGACAGGGTCGCGGTGATGCTCTCCGGCCGGGTCAGGGTGATCGGGCCGGACTTGCGTTCCAGGACGACGGTGTTGATGCCCGCGCCTGCCTTGGACTTGGTCCGGACCACCGGGCACTTGAGCTGCAGGGCCAACCAGCCGGCCAGCAGATCGGTGGACGGGGAATCGGGGGCACCGGCCACCCGGACGGCGGTGACCTTCTCGTACGGCGGCTGGTCCAGGGCGGCGGCCAGCAGGCCACGCCAGTTGGTCAGCCGGGTCCAGGAGAGGTCGGTGTCGCCGGCCCGGTAGGTGGTGATCCGGCTCATCAGGGCCTGGTGCGGGCGCTTGCAGGCCGCCGCGTCGGTGACGCGGCGCTGGGCGAGCCGACCGATGGGGTCGTCGGCCGGGACCTCGGGGGACTCGTGCGGCCACCAGGCGACGATGGGGGCGTCCGGCAGCAGCAACGGCACCATGGCCGAGGCCGCGTGGTCGACGAGCTCCCCGAAGAGGCGGAGCACGATCACCTCGCTGGCACCGGCGTCACCGCCGACCCGGATCTGGGCGTCGAGCCGGGCGGCTCCGCGTTTGTTGCCCTTGGCCACCACGATCACCCGGCAGGGGTGTTCGAAGGAGGCGGCGTTGGCCGCGTCGATGGCGTCCTCGGAGCCGCCCTCGTCGGTGACGATGACCAGGGTCAGTACACGGCCGGTGGCGACCGCGCCACCCTCCTCGCGCACCTTCACCAAGGACTTGTTGATGGCGGATGTGGTGGTGGACGGAAGATCGATGATCACCGTTGGCTCCCGTTCGGAGTAGTTGTCGGTACCGCGGCGCAGGTGCTCATGGGCGTCGCCACACCCGTCCGTCACGTGCCATCATGGCGTCGGCCGAGGCGGGGCCCCAGGTGCCGGAGGCGTACTGCTCGGGCTGCTGACCCTTACGGGCCCAAGCCTTCTCGATCGGGTCGAGGATCTTCCAGGAGAGTTCGACCTCCTCGTCCTGCGGGAAAAGCGAGGGCTCGCCCAGCAGCACGTCGAGGATGAGGCGCTCGTAGGCCTCAGGAGAGGCCTCGGTGAACGCCTGACCGTAGGAGAAGTCCATGGTGACGTCGCGGACCTCCATCGTCGGCCCGGGGACCTTCGACCCGAAACGGATGGTCATGCCCTCGTCCGGCTGCACCCGGATGACCAGGGCGTTGGCCCCCAGTTCCTCGGTTTCGGTGTGCGAGAACGGTTGGTGCGGAGCACGTTTGAAGACAACGGCAATCTCGGTGACCCGGCGGCCGAGGCGTTTGCCGGCCCGCAGGTAGAACGGGACACCGGCCCAGCGGCGGGTGTCGATCATCACCTTGATGGCGGCGTAGGTCTCGGTGATGGAGTCGGCCGGGATGCCGTCCTCCTCCAGGTAACCCTTGACCATCGACGCGCCCTGCCAACCACCCGCGTACTGACCGCGGGCGGTGTTGGCGAGCAGATCCTTGGGCAGTTGCACCGCGGAGAGGACCTTGGTCTTCTCGGTCCGCAGATCCTTGGGGTCGAAGGAGACCGGCTCCTCCATCGCCGTCAACGCCAGCAGCTGCAGCAGGTGGTTCTGGATGACGTCCCGGGCCGCGCCGATGCCGTCGTAGTAGCCCGCCCGGCCGCCGGTGCCGATGTCCTCGGCCATGGTGATCTGGACGTGGTCGACGTAGTGGGAGTTCCAGATGGGTTCGTACAGCTGGTTGGCGAAACGGATCGCCAACAGGTTCTGCACCGTCTCCTTGCCCAGGTAGTGGTCGATCCGGAAGACCGACTCGGGCGGGAAGATCGAGTTGACGATGGAGTTCAGCTCGCGGGCGCTGGTCAGGTCGTGGCCGAACGGCTTCTCGATGACCACCCGCCGCCACTCCTCGGGCAGGTGCTCGGCCAGACCGGCCCGGGCGAGCTGCTTGCAGACGATCGGGAACGAGCTCGGTGGGATGGAGAAGTAGAAGGCGTGATTGCCTCCGGTGCCCCGGGTCTCGTCGAGTTCCTTCAGGGTGTCCGACAAGGTGTCGAACGCGGCGTCGTCGTCGAAGGTCCCTTGGACGAACCGGAACCCCTCGGAGAGGTGCTTCCACACCTCTTCCGAGAAGGGCGTCCGCGCATACTGTTTGACGGCGTCATGGACGACCGTGGCGAAGTCCTCGTTCTCCCAGTCGCGTCGGGCGAAGCCGACCAGGGAGAAGCCCGGCGGCAGCAGGCCGCGGTTGGCCAGATCGTAGATCGCCGGCATCAACTTCTTCCGGGAGAGATCCCCCGTGACGCCGAAGATGACGATTCCGGACGGGCCCGCGATGCGCGGGAGTCGTTTGTCCCGCGCATCGCGCAGTGGGTTCGTGGTGGTGGTCGCCATGAGCTATTCGTGATTCCTTAAGGGTGAGGTGAGCGGACCCGTCGTGTGTTTCTCACACCGCGGGTCAGCCCAGCGCGGCCTTGAGCTGCGTGAGCCCGGCGACCCGATCGGTCAGATGCAGCCGGACCACCGGGCGGCCGTGACCGGCAAGGACCGATCCGTCACCCTGGGCCTGGGCCAGTTGCAGCGTGGCAAATGTGTAAGGGCGGTCGGGCACGTCGAGATCGTCGACGGTAGCCCCGGAGAGCTGCAGGAAGACACCGTTCGGGTGTCCGCCCTTGTGGTACTGGCCGGTGGAGTGCAGGAAACGCGGTCCCCAGCCGAAGGTGGTCTGCAGGCCCGAGCGTGCGGCCAGGGTGGAGCGGAGTTCGCCCGCGCCGCTGTCGCTCTCGCCGAGGCGGTCCAGGTAGGCCTGGATGGACAGGTAACCGGCCTCGGGGGCGGCGGCGAGCAGGGCGTCGACGGCCCCGGACACCGTGGTGACTCCGGCGAGAAGGGCGGCGTCGCCGTAGATCTCGACAGCGCCGTCGGTGGCGACCGGGGTGGGGGCCTCGCCGCTGCCGGGCGGGGTGTCGAGCAGGGCGCGGGTGGCGATCTTGGCGGTCTCGACATCGGGCTGGTCGAACGGGTTGATCCCGATCAGCCGGCTGGCGACGACGGTGGCGTACTCCCAGAGCAGCATCTGTGCGCCGAGCGGGCCGGAGACGGCCGCACCGTACCCGGAGGCCGGACGGTGGTCGGTGTCCTGGGCCCCGAGGGTGACCAGGACGGCATCGGCCTTGGCGTCGGCGAATCCGGGTGCGGTGACGCCCTCGACGACGACGGGCAGCACACCCTTGCCGAGCTTGCCGGTGGATTCGGCGATGAGCTGTTCGGCCCAGTCGCCGAAACCGACGATGCCGCTGCCGTTGTCGGCCAGCACGATCTTCTCGGCCGAGGCCAGCTGGGCCAGTCCGATCAGGGCACCCAGGCGCACACCGGCGTTGTCGGCGGAGTCGACGGACAGACCCTCGGCGGCCGCGGCCGCCTCGTCGAGCAGGCCTTCGATGTCGACACCGGCCAACCCCGAGGGGACGAGGCCGAAGGCGGTCAGGGCCGAGTAACGGCCGCCGACATGGGGATCGGCCAGGAAGACCTTGCGGTAGCCGGCCTCCTCGGCCAGCTTCGACAGCGGCGAACCGGGGTCGGTCACCACGACGATGCGCGACTTCGGATCGATACCTGCCTCGGTGAAGGCCTTCTCGTAGGCGCGGCGGTGGGAATCGGTCTCCACCGTCCCGCCCGACTTGGAGGAGACCACCAGGACGGTGCGGGCCAGGTCGGTGGAGATCGCGGCGCGGACCTGCTCGGCGTCGGTGGTGTCCAGGGTCACCAGCGGCACACCGGCGGTGTTGGCGATGACCTCGGGGGCGAGGGAGGAGCCCCCCATCCCGGCCAGCACCACATGGTCGACACCCTCGGCGGCCAGTTCGGCCTTCAGGGCGGCGATCGGCGCCAGCAGCGGACGGGAGGACTCGGCCAGGGAGACCCAGGAGAGCCGGATGGAGGACTCGGACTCGGCGTCCGGACCCCACAAGGTGGCGTCCTTGGCCGCGATCTTCGAGGCGACCTGGTCGTCGACCAGGGTCTGGACGGTGTCGGCGAGCGACTGCTCGTCCGGGTACACCAGGGTCAGCGAGAGATCGCCGGGAACGGTGACGGTGTTCTGGCCCATCAGCGGTTGCCTGCCTCGTCGAGCGCGGTCTGCACGGTCTGCTGGAGTTCGGCCCAGGAGACGTCGAACTTGTCGACACCCTCGGTCTCCAAGACCTGGAAGACGTCGTTCAGGTCGATCCCGGCGGCCGTGAGGTCGTCGAAGACCTGCTGGGACTCGGGGTAGCTGCCGTTGATCGTGTTGCCGCGGATCACGCCGTGGTTGGCCACCGCGTCGATGGTCTTCTCCGGGGCGGTGTTCACCGTGCCGGGGGCGACGAGCTCGACCACGTAACGGGTGTCGTCGTACGCCGGGTCCTTGACCCCGGTCGAGGCCCACAGCGGTCGCTGGGCGTTGGCGCCGGCGGCGGCCAGGGTCTCCCAGCGCTCGCCGCTGAACTTCTTCTCGTAGAGCTGGAAGGCCAGGCGTGCGTTGGCGATCGCGGCCTTGCCCTTGAGGGATTCGGCCTGCGGGGTGTTGAAGGCGCTCAGGCGCTTGTCGATCTCGGCGTCCACCCGCGAGACGAAGAAGGAGGCGACGGAGTGGATCCCGGTCAGGTCCTTGCCGGCCGCGTGGGCCGCTTCGAGTCCGGCCAGGTAGGCCTCGATGACGGCCTCGTACCGCTCGAGGGAGAAAATCAGCGTCACGTTCACGCTGATGCCCTCGGCGATGACCGAGGTGATGGCCGGCAGGCCGTCCTCTGTGGCCGGGATCTTCACCAACAGGTTGGGGCGGTTGACGATCCGGGCCAGGTCCTTGGCCTCGGCGACCGTCTTCTCGGTGTCCCGGGCCAGGCCAGGGTCGACCTCGATGGACACCCGTCCGTCGACACCGTTCGTCGCCTCGAAGATCGGGGTGAACAGGTCGGCGGCGTTGCGGACGTCGTCGGTGGTCAGGGTTTTCACCGTCTCGGCGAGGGTGGCGTTCTTCGCGGCCAGCGCGGCCACCTGCTCCTCGTAGGCCTCACCCTTGGACAGGGCGGCGGCGAAGATGGTCGGGTTGGTGGTGACCCCGACGATGTGCTTGGTCTTGATCAGTTCGGCGAGGTTGCCGCTGCGAAGACGATCGCGGGACAGGTCGTCGAGCCACAGGGAGACCCCGGCCTCTGAGAGTTCTTTCAATGGATCTTTCGATGAATCGGTGCTCATGGAAATACATCCTTCTTCTCGATCGGGCCGGGGCCTGCCCCGTCACTCGGTGAAATCTGCCCTGTTCTGATGTGACTGCTGTTCGGTATGCCCGGTACGGGCGCTACCTATTTACCAACCGCTACAGGGAGGCGAGTGATGCCTTCGCCGCGCTGACTACTGCGTCACTGGTGATGCCGAACTCCCGGTACAGGGTGGCGGCGTCGGCGGAGGCACCGAAGTGCTCGATGCCGACGTGCTTGCCGGCATCTCCCAACCAGCGGTACCACGGCTGCGCGATGCCGGCCTCGACGGAGACCCGGGCCTTGACGGCCTTCGGGACGACCGACTCGATGTACTCGGCGTCCTGGGCCTCGAACCAGTCCAGGGACGGGACGGAGACCACGCGGGTGCCGATGCCCTCGGCCTGCAGGGCCTCGCGCGCGGCGACGGCGAGCTGGACCTCGGACCCGGTGGCCAGCAGGACGACCTGGAGGTCGCCCTCGGCCTCGGCCAGGACGTAGCCGCCCTTGGCGACGCCTTCGGCGGTGGTGCCGGCCAGGACCGGGACGTTCTGCCGGGTCAGGGCCAGGCCGACCGGGCCGCCGGCCGGGTCGATGTGCTTCTCCAGGACGGCCTTCCAGGCGAAGGCGGTCTCGTTGGCATCGGCCGGGCGCAGGATCGTCATCCCCGGGATGGCGCGCAGTGCGGCGAGGTGCTCGACCGGCTGGTGGGTCGGGCCGTCCTCGCCGAGACCGATGGAGTCGTGGGTCCAGACGTAGGTCACCGGGGCCTGCATGACCGAGGCCAGGCGGACCGCGCCACGCATGTAGTCGGAGAACACCAGGAAGGTGCCGCCGTACGGACGGGTCGGGCCGTGCACGGCGATACCGGTCAGGATGGAGCCCATCGCGTGCTCGCGGATCCCGAAGTGCAGGGTCCGGCCGAACGGGGTGGCCTTCCACTCGTGGGTGGCGGCGTCGACGGGACCGAACGAGTCGGCACCCTTCATCGTGGTGTTGTTCGACTCCGCGAGGTCGGCGGAGCCGCCCCACAGCTCGGGCAGCACATCGGCGATGGCCGACAGTACCGCGCCGGAGGCGGCGCGGGTGGCGATGCCCTTCGGGTCGACGTCCCAGGTCGGCAGGGAGGACTCCCAGCCTTCGGGCAGGGCCCGGGTCTGCAGCCGGTCGAACAGTGCCTTCTTGGCGGAGTCCTTGGCGGCCCAGGCGTCGAAGGACTGCTGCCACTCGGCCTTGGCGGCCTGCCCGCGCTCGATGGCCTTGCGGGTGTGGTTGATCACCTCGTCGGAGACGGCGAAGTTCACGGCCGGGTCGAAGCCGAGGATCTCCTTGGTGGCGGCGACCTCTTCGGCACCCAGGGCGGAGCCGTGGATCTTGCCGGTGTTCTGCTTCGTCGGGGCCGGGAAGCCGATGACGGTGCGCAAGGCGATGAAGGAGGGCTTGTCGGTGACGGCCTTGGCGTTGGCGATGGCCTCGAGGATGCCGGCGACGTTCTCGCCGCCGTCGACGGTCTGGGTGTGCCAGCCGTAGGCCTCGTAACGGGCCACGACGTCCTCGGACAGGGCGATGTTGACGTCGTCCTCGATGGAGATCTTGTTGTCGTCGTAGAAGACGATCAGGTTGCCGAGCTGCTGGCGGCCGGCGATCGAGGAGGCCTCGGAGGTGACGCCCTCCTCGATGTCCCCGTCGGAGGCGATGACGTAGATGTGGTGGTCGAACGGCGACTCGCCGATCGGGGTGGTGTCGTCGAACAGACCGTGCTCGCGGCGGACGGCCATGGCCATGCCGACGGCGGAGGACAGACCCTGGCCGAGCGGCCCGGTGGTCAGCTCGACACCCTTGGTGTGACGGTGCTCCGGGTGACCCGGGGTCAGCGAACCCCAGGTGCGCAGGGACTTGAGGTCCTCCAGCTCCAGGCCGTAACCGGACAGGTAGAGCTGGATGTACAGGGTCAGGCTGGAGTGGCCGGCGGACAGCACGAAGCGGTCACGTCCGATCCACTGGTCGTCGGCCGGGTCGTGGCGGAGCACCTTCTGGAAGAGGGTGTAGGCCAGCGGGGCCAGGGACATCGCGGTGCCGGGGTGCCCGTTGCCGACCTTCTGCACCGCGTCAGCGGCGAGGATCCGTGCGGTGTTGACCGCCTGGGTGTCGAGGTCGGTCCAATCCGCCGGATAGCTGGCGGTGGTGAGAGCGGAAATATCCGTGTTGGTCATGGTGCAGCGACGCTCCTCGTCAGCTGGGCGATCGTGGGCCGGGAAAAGGGCCTGCAGCGATCGCGTGGATCGATCCAGTGGAAAGACTAGTACGCCCACCCTATGTGAGGTGGCTCACCGTGGTCTCATCGGAATGGGTGCAGGCGGGGTGCGGGGGGCCGGGTGCCGTCGCGGACCTGCGGCGCGCCTGAAACACGGCCCGGCGAGCTGGCCGGGCCGGTTGGCACCTAAGATGGGGGGAGGGTTGGTCTGCAGGAGTGCCGCTGACCCGGAGATTTCGACATCAGAAGAGGAGCGTGACGCCCGTGCGGGCCACGTCATACGACGCGAGTAGCGCCGCAGCGTCAGCTTCGCAGCAGGCTCATGACCCGATCGGGGAGAACCCGATCGACCTTGCCGCTGCGAACGCAGCCACCGGCCCGGCCGGTATCGGATCCCGGATCGGCGCCTACGTCGCGCTGACCAAACCGCGGATCATCGAGCTGCTGCTGATCACCACCATCCCGGCCATGATCGCCGCCGAGCGGGCCGTGCCCTCACTCTGGCTGGCCCTGGCCACCCTGGTCGGCGGGACCCTGGCCGCGGGCAGTGCCAATGCCCTCAACTGCGTGGTCGACGCCGACATCGACGCGCTGATGAAGCGCACCAGGGCCCGTCCGCTGGCCCGACACACCGTCACCCCGAAGAACGCGCTGATCTTCGGCATCCTGCTCGGCATCGCCGCCGCCGGTTTCCTGTGGTTGACCACGACCTGGCAGGCCGCGGCCCTGGCCGTCCTGGCGATCCTGTTCTACGTCTTTGTGTACTCGATGTGGCTCAAGCGTCGAACGAGCCAGAACATCGTGTGGGGCGGTCTGGCCGGCTGCATGCCGGTGATCATCGGCTGGTCGGCCATCACCGGTGGCATCGGCTGGCCCGCCTGGGTCTTCTTCGGCGTCATCTTCTTCTGGACACCGCCGCACACCTGGGCGTTGGCCATGCGCTACAAGGAGGACTACGCCGCCGCCGGTGTTCCGATGCTGCCCGTGGTCGCGACCCCGCAGGTCGTCGTCCGGCAGATCGTCATCTACAGCTGGGCGATGGTGGCCTGCTCGCTGCTGCTGGTGCCGGCCTCGTCCTGGATCTACGCGGCCGTGGCCATCCCCGTCGGTCTGTGGTTCCTGGCCCTGGCGCACATCCTGCACGCCAAGGTCCTCGGTGGCGCCCCGGCGAAGCCGATGACCCTGTTCCACCTGTCCAACATCTACCTGACCCTGGTGTCCGTGGCCTGGGCGGTCGACGCCGCCGTCAGCCTGCCGGTCCTCGGCTGGCCCTGGCACTAGGGGCGACATGGTCAGACCACGAGAGATGTTCGCAACCATCAGCACACGCTGGTTCACACCGGATCCGGCGCGGACCCGGGCCCGGGCAACGGCCCGGATCACCGCGATGCTGGCCGCCCACGGCGGCCCCGGGACGGCCGTGGTCGCGTACATGGGGGAGCGCGGACACCGCATCGTGGCCATCGCGGCCGACGGCACCTTCGGGGACGCGGTGGTTCCCACCGCCGAGATGGCCCAGGAGGTCTGTACCGCCGCCGGTCTGCCGATCGGCAGCTGGGACCGGGAAAGCACCTCGCTCATCGCGCCCAGCCCGGCCGATCGGAAGCGGATGGCGGGCACCGGGCGCTGACCAGCACATCATCACGAGGCTCAATCCCCCGAATCAGGAGGGGAACTGGTACTGGAGACCAGAACCAGCACACCCACGAACCACGCACGGGACATGAGGAAGCAGCAGAATATGATTCTCGAAGTAGGACAGACCGTCGTCTACCCGCACCACGGCGCGGCGACCATCAGGGCCGTCACCACCCGGAACATCAAGGGTGTCGACCGGCAGTACCTCACCCTCGAGGTGCACCAGTCCGAGCTGAGCATCGAGGTCCCGGTCGAGAACCTGGAGATGGTCGGCGTCCGTGACGTCATCGACACCATCGGCATCGACGCGGTGTTCGACGTGCTGCGGCAGGAGAGCGCGGACGAGCCCGGCAACTGGGCCCGCCGGTTCAAGGCCAACGCCGAGAAGATGGGCAGCGGCAACGTGCTCAGTGTCTGCGAGGTCGTCCGCGACCTGACCCTGCGCGACCACGACCGCGGTGTCTCCGCCGGTGAGAAGCGGATGCTGCTCAAGGCGAAGCAGATCCTGATCTCCGAGCTCGCGTTGGCCCGTCAGTCCACCAACGAGGACGCCGAGGCGGCGATCGACGCGGTGCTGGCCAAGGACGCGATCAGGACGCCTGCACCGGTGGCCGCCGACGCGTCATTGGCCGTAGAGACGGTCGACGCGCAGAGTAAGTAGCACCCTGGATTCGTCCACCATGACCTGGCGGTACTCGGCCCAGTCGGGGTGTTCGCCCCGGATGGACCGGTAGTAGCCCACCAGGGCCTCCACGGTGGCGTCGTTCACGTCGGTGGCGGGGTCGGTCAGTTCGGCGCGGGCCTCCGCCACCGTGAACGTCCAGAAGTCCGCCCCGGGCACGTACAGCGTGGCCCGGGGATCACGGCGCAGATTACGGGTTTTGGCGCGCGTCTGCGTCACCGAGATCTGCGCCGTTCGCGTATCCCGGTCGTATCCGTAGGTGATGTTCGACAGCTGGGGGAGGCCGTCACGTTTGATCGTGGCGAGGACACCGTTGTGGGTGCCGGCCAGCAGTCCTTCGAGTTTCGGGTCCAGGTCCATGACGGGATCAACACCCCGTCCGGTCCGTTATTCCACGATTCGGGTGCTCACTGGTCCGATTTCGACCATCCGGGACCCGAATCGTGCGTGGGACTCCGCGATTCGGGACCTGAGTGGTTGAAATATCGCCACCTGGGACCCGAATCGTGCGGAAGGGCTAGCCCCGGGTCGCGGTGTAGGTGACCCGGGCCGCCGCTGCGGTCAGCAGGGCCGCGCCGAGCACGTGGCTGACGACCAGGGCCTCGGGCACCCCGGTGGCGTACTGGACCAGCCCGATCAGCCCCTGGGCGAGGGTGACTGCCACCAGCACCCACAGACGCCGACGGAGGCGCTCCGGTGCCTTCACGGCGATCAGCGCGACCGCCAGGGCCACCACGAGGCCGAGGTAGAGGAACATCAGGTCGGCGTGCACCTGCGCGATGGCCCGGACCGACCAACCCAGCCGCGGGGTCTCCGAATCCCCGGCGTGGGGGCCGGCGGCCGTGGTCAGGGTTCCCGCGACGCACAGCAGCAGCAGCACACCGGTCGTCGCCCAGGTGAGCAGCACCAGCGGCCGTGCCAGGCCCGTGCCGACCGCCGGGGCCGAGCGGGCCTCGTCCACCAGCCGCTGATGCAGCCAGATGGCGAAGAAGAGCAGCACGAGCGAGACCAGCATGTGCGGGGCGACCGTCCACCAACTCAGCTCTGTGTGGACGACGATGCCCCCCCAGACCGCCTGGAACAGCACACCGATCGGCCCGGCGGCGGCGATCTTGAGGATGCCGGGCTGCTGGGGACGGGCCATCAGCAGCAGGGCGAAGGTGCCCAGAGCCGCGATCAGCACCACCCCGGTCAGGGTCCGGTTGGAGAACTCGATCGCCTGGTGCACCCCGGACAGGCCCGATCGGCTCTCCGGGATCAGCGACCCCGGCTGGCATTCCGGCCAGGTCGCGCAGCCCAGACCCGATCCGGTGACCCGGACCGTCGCCCCGGTGACGGCGATACCGCCCTGGGCGAACACCGCCGCGAGGGCGAAACCGCGGATGAGCCGCGGTCCGGGTCGCCAACGGCCCGGGCGGGTGCCGGGTGTCGTCTGAGCGGATTGGTCTTTCACTGCCACCGGAACCACCGTATCGAAGAGAGCCAGCCGAGGATCGACCAGGCGAGAAGCACCAGAACTGAGGTCAGGGAGGGCGCGGTGCCGAACTGCAGGACGTCACGCAGCCCGTGGGAGAGCGCCCCGGCGGGGGTGGCCTGGCCGATGGCCGACATCAACCCGCCGGAGGACAGGGGCACGATCACCCCGCCGATGCCGACGAGGACCAGCCAGACGATGTTGGCCAGGGCCAGGACCGCCTCGGCCCGCAGGGTCCCGCCGACGAGCAGGCCGAGCCCGCCGAAGGCCGCCGCGCCGAGCAGCACCATCAGCAGGGCCCAGGCGAAGGACCCGGCCGGGTCCCAGCCCAGCAGCAGGGCGATACCGGACAGGATGAGCAGTTGGCCCACGATGACGATGAAGACACCGGCGATCTTGCCGGTGATCAGCAGCCACCGCGGCACCCCGGCGGCGGCCAGTCTCTTGGCCGCACCGTAGCGGCGGTCGAAGGCGGTGGCGATGGCCAGCGAGGTGAAGGCGGTCGACATGATCGCCAGGGTGAAGATCCCGGGGGTCACGGTGTCGATCCGTGGCTCGTCCAGGTCGATGACGGAGATCTTCGTCAGTCCGATCAGGGCGGCGATCGGGATCACCAGGGCCAGCAGCAGCTGCTCGCCGTTGCGCAGCAGCAGCCGCAGTTCGAACCGGGTCTGCGCCGAGGCCATCCGCCAGGCGGACGCCCGTCGGGGGGCCGGGGTGAAGGTGCCGGGTGCGTACCGGGTGGTCGGTTCGGTCATGCGCGGATCTCCCGGCCGGTCAGGTCGAGGTAGACGTCGTCGAGGGAGCGCCGGCCCACCTGCAGGTCGGTGGCGAGCACCCCGACCCGGGCGAACCAGGAGGTGACCGTGGCCATGGCGGCCGGGGTGATGTCCCCGTCGACCCGGTAGTGCCCGGCGCGGACCTCGACGGCGGTGTACCCGCTCGGGAGGGCCTGGAGCAGCAGGGTCAGATCGAGGCCGGCGGTGGCCGCGAAACGCAGGTGGGCGCGTTCGTCACCGAGCAGTTCGCTGGTGGTGCCGCTGGCGACGGCGCGGCCGTGGTCGATGATGACCACCTGATCGGCGAGCAGCTCGGCCTCGTCCATCAGATGGGTGGTGAGCACGATCGTCACCCCGTCGGCCCGGGCGGCGCGCAGCAGGTCCCACACGAGATGCCGGGCGGCCGGGTCGAGCCCGGCGGTCGGCTCGTCGAGGAAGAGCACCTCGGGCCGGCCGATCAGGGCCATCGCCAGGCTGAGCCGTTGCACCTGCCCGCCGGAGAGCCGACGCACCGGGGTCCGGGCGACCGAGGTCAGGCCCAGCTCCTCCAACAGCCAGCCGGCGTCCAACGGGTCGGCGGAACAGTGGCCGATCAGGTCGAGCATCTCGCGGGTACGGGCGGACGCGTGGGCCCCACCGGCCTGCAACATCACGCCCAGGCGAGGCCGGAGCTGGTCGGCGTGGGTCCACGGGTCGATGCCCAGAACCCGGACGGTGCCGGACGTGGGGCGCAGGAAACCCTCGCACATCTGGACGGTGGTGGTCTTTCCGGCGCCGTTCGGCCCGAGCAGGGCGAGCAGGCTGCCACGCGGCACGGTGAACGAGAGGTCGTCGACGGCGGCGAGGGAACCGAACGTCCGACCGAGCCCCAGGAGCTCCAGCGCAGGTTCTTCGGTCACGATTACCCAGGATAGGGGTCGGCGTCGGGCCGTCCCGCCACGGTCGGTGCGGCCAGGGCCGGGGCGGCGGTCTGCACCCGCTCGGGGATCAGCCCCCGTCGATGCATCGCGACCAGGAAACCACCGACCACCACGGCTGCGGCGCCCACCGAGATGATGATGATGAGGGGGGCGATGTTGGCCCCGGGTGGCATCAAGATCACAGACAGGATCACGGTCAGCCAGACCGCTGCGCGCCGGAATCGAGGGTCCGCGGTCGAGGCGGCCAGCGGCACGATGGCCCACAACAGGTACCAGGGTTGCACCACGGGCGAGAGCAGGACGAACACGCCGATGGCGATCCCCAGACCGAGCATCGCGTCGAGACCCTTGCGCCAGCAGACCCACACCATCCACACCGCGAAGGCCGCACCGGCCGCGGTCCCGATCAGATTGTAGATGTTGAGCACCGACGAGGTGTGGTCGCCCAGACCGAGCAGGATGCCGATCCCGCCGGTCAGTACCCCGAGCACGGTGGTGACCGACAGGAAGGACCGGACGAGCCCGGGGGTGTTCAGCGCCGCGAGCCAGCCGACCCCGACACCGGTGGCCAGGGTCAGCAGGGTGAAGGTCACCACGAACACGCCGCCGACGATCGCGGCGTACTTGAACAGATCTGGCCAGCGGCCACCGGCCCGCCGGGCCAGCGCCACCACCAGGAAGGCCAGGGCAAGGGCCGCGGTGGCCTTCACCCCGACCCCCAGGGTGAGCACCATGGTGCCCAGGATCACCGAGTGGTCCAGGGCGATGACCAGCCCGGCCGTCATGCAACCGATCATCAGGGCCTCGTTGTGCCCGCCGGCGACGAGGTGGAACAGCACCAGCGGGTTGACCGCGCCGAGCCACAGGGCGGCGACCGGGTCGAGTTTGCAGCGTTTCGCCAGCCGCGGGACGGCCCAGACCATCATGGCCACACCGAGCAGTTCGACCAGCCGTTGCAGCAGGATCGCCGGGAGCAGGTGCTGGCCGCTGACCGCGACGATGCCCTTGACGATCAGCAGGAAGGCCGGGCCGTACGGGGTGGGGGTGTGCTGCCAGCGCACGTCGGCCTGGTGGGCGAACCGGTCCTGGTCACCGAGGGCGTCGAAGATCCCCGCGTCGTAGGGGTTCAGGTCCAGGTTCATCATCTGACCGACGGCCAGGTAGGAGTACACGTCCCGGGAGAAGATCGGCGGGGTGAGCAGGAACGGCACGGCCCACATGGCCAGGGTGTGGGTCAGCTGGGTGCGGGAGAGCCGTCTGACCCGGCCGGGGACGGCGAGGCGGCCCAGCAGGAACCAGGCGACGACGATCATCGCGATGCCGGTGTAGGAGACCGCCAGCGCTGCCGGCCCGATCCGGGACAGCAGACCGAGGATGCGGAAACCGTCGACCGGGTTGGGGATGGGGTTGGCCGCGCCGTAGGAGGAGATCGACGCGACGGCCATCAACAGCGCGCCGGTGGTTCCGAGTCGACGCAGCCAGGAGAGTTGGCGCAGCTCGTTCGGATCCAGTGCGGGGGACGGGAGGGATGCCTCGGTGGTGGGAGCGGCATCGGTGGACACCAAAGAAGTCTCCCATGGTTGTGCGGTGGGGCGCCCTCGGCCGAACAGCGCCACTGCCGGGACCTCGACCGGACGGACGTCAGGTGAAGAGCTGCGAGATCCCGTAGAAGGCGGCGGCCATCAGGCCGGCCGCCGGGAAGGTCGACACCCAGGCGATGACCATGTTGCCCGCCACCCCCCAGCGCACCGCGGTGATCCGCTTGGTCGCCCCCACGCCCATGATGGCCGAGGAGATGACGTGGGTGGTGGAGACGGGGGCGCCGAAGCCGAGGGAGGCGACGTAGAGCACGCTGGAGGCGGTCGCCTCGGCGGCGAAACCCTGGGGCGGATCGAGCTCGATGATCTTGCTGCCCAGGGTCTTCATGATCCGCCGGCCACCGGTTGCGGTGCCGACCGAGAGGACGATGGCGGTGAGGAAGAAGACCCAGAGCGGGATCTCGCTGCCGGTCTGACGCCCGCTGACGATCAGCGCGAGAACGACGATGCCCATGGTCTTGGCGGCGTCCTGCATCCCGTGGCCGAAGGCCATGCCCGCCGCGGAGCAGGTCTGGGCGATCCGGAACCGTCGGTTGAGGGTGGACGGGTTGCCCTTGCGGAAGATCCACAGGATCGCCAGCATGACGCCGTAGCCGACGACGAAACCCACCAGCGGCGAGATGATCATCGGCACCAGCACCTTGTTCACCACCCCGCCCCACAGGACCGGGGCGCTCGCCGCGAGCGCGGCGCCCACCATCCCGCCGATCAGGGCGTGGGAGGAGGAGGACGGCATCCCGAAGTACCAGGTGATCAGGTTCCAGACGATGGCCCCGCCGAGCGCGGCCCCGACCACCCACAGGGAGCTCATGTCCTCGGGGAGGCTGATGATGCCCTTCCCGACGGTCGCCGCCACGGCCGCGCCGAAGAAGGACCCGATCAGGTTGCCGGCCGCGGCCATCAGCAGGGCGGTCCGGAGTTTCAGGGCGCGGGTGGACACCGAGGTGGCAATGGCGTTCGCCGCGTCGTGGAAACCGTTCGTGAAGTTGAAGAACATCGCCAACAGGAGGACGACGTAGAAGCCGAGGTCGGACACTGGTTCTAGGACTCTTTGATCAGGACGGTCTCGACCATGTTCGCGACACTTTCGAAACAGTTCACCGCTGCTTCGAGTTCGTCGGCCACGGCTTTGAGTTTGAGGACGGTGAGGACATCGTGGTCGCCGTTGAACAGCGAGGCGAGCAGTGAACGGTGGACCAGGTCGGCCTCGTCCTCCAGCTTGCTGATCGCGACCCAGTAGGGCTCGAGGCCTTTGAGGGATTTGAGGGCGCCCATGGCCTCGACCGTGAGGGAGGCGCAGGAGCTGAGGATGCGGGCCAGGCCGAGAATCTGCTCGGGCAACGCGTCGACGGACTTGACGCCGGTGGCATCGGCGAGGCCGACGGCGGCTTCCAGGTGATCCATCACGGCGTCGAGCCGGGAACTCAGTGCGTAGATGTCGCTGCGGTCGAACGGGGTGACGAAGGTGGCGTTGAGGACCTTGACCAGAGCGACATGTCCGACATCGCCGATCTCGGCCTGTTTCACCAGCCGTTCGGCGGCTTTTTTGGCCGACAGGTCGCCCTTGGCCCATTCGGAGACGACATCCGTACTCTGCACGAGGTTGTCCGCCGCCAGAACGAAGCTCGCGTAGATCGACTTCTTGACGGGTTTCAAGTTCTTGGCCACATGTGCATCCTGCACCATGAACGGCCCCGGGAATGCACATGCACGGCAGTCTCGGGGTGAATTCAAAGCATCGGGCGTTCATCCTGTGTTCGTCCATCGGTCGTCCGGGGTTCGTCCTGGGGTCGTCCGGGGGGTCGCCGGGTGGTCGCCACGAACCTGGAAAGGGCTCTTCGGCGGGGCTCAGGGGCGTGCGCGGCGGGGTCCGGCGCCGCTGGTTCCTGCTGCGGTCCGATCACCTGCAAGGAAGGTAAGGCTGGGCTGGGTGTTGCGCGGCACACCGGCAAGGCGGCGTCATCTCTTTGAAACACGAGGGTAAATAGGACACACTGGTGTTGTGAATATCGCAGCGGATCTGCAGGCGGTGCCTTCGGGCACCCGGGTGGGCCCTGTGGCACCTCCGACAGTCGCCGCGGCCACCACCGGTGCGACGGTCCCGGCCGAGGTCACCACGCGTGACGCGGTGGTGAACCTGCTCCTCGCCGAGGGCCCGATCACCGCGGCCGCACTCGCCACCCGCCTCAACCTCTCGGCCGCCGGAATTCGTCGGCATCTCGACGCGTTGGTCGAGGAACGTGCCGTGCTCAGTCGTGAGCAGGTGATCCCCGGTCGTCGGGGACGGGGCAGACCCGCCAGGGTCTACCTGTTGACCGACCTCGGTCGGGAGCGCCTGCCGCACGGGTACGACGCGTTGGCCGG
Source organism: Nakamurella silvestris (assembly GCA_003576535.1). Classification (GTDB taxonomy): domain Bacteria; phylum Actinomycetota; class Actinomycetes; order Mycobacteriales; family Nakamurellaceae; genus Nakamurella; species Nakamurella silvestris. The sequence goes on from QXCQ01000185.1 coordinate 19,548, forward strand.
TGAGGCCCTGCAGTTCCTCGCCGATCATGCGGGTCCGGAAGCGGTCACCCTCTTCGCCCGGCGACGGGCCGAGAAGCTGATCGCCGCCACCCGTGAGCAGATCACCGCGGCCGCCGATCCGGCGGTGAAGGTGTCCCTGCTGGCCGAGGCGCTGACCGATGCCGGCTTCGCCGCGTCGGTGCAAAAGCTCGGCAAGGGAGAGCAGCTGTGCCAGCACCACTGCCCGGTCGCCCACGTGGCCGCGCAGTTCCCACAGCTGTGCGAGGAGGAGATGGCGGTGTTCACCGAGGTTCTCGGCACCTACGCCCAGCGCCTTGCCACCATCGCCCGGGGTGATTCCTTCTGCACCACCTTCATCCCGCAGACCGCCGCACCACCGGCGGAGCACCACCTGACGTGAATGGTTCGACCGAATCTTTTTGCAGTTGAGCAGTTGAGCACCACCAGCAGTTCAGCACCACCCGCCGCACTGCCCCAGGACCGCCGCCGCGTTCGCCTGGGTATGGCTTCAATCCGCACTGGAGGGACCCAGTTATGACCGCTGCACCGGAAATCGGGAACGCACCCCTGACCCAGGAGGAGACCATCGCCTCCCTGGGCAACTACGCCTTCGGGTGGTCGGACTCCGATGTCGCCGGCGCTTCGGCCCGTCGCGGGATCAACCCGGACGTCGTCCGCGACATCTCGGCCAAGAAGAGCGAGCCGGAATGGATGCTCGAGAAGCGTCTGAAGGCCCTCGCCCTGTTCGAGAAGCAGCCGATGCCGTCCTGGGGAGCCGACCTGTCCGGCATCCACTTCGACGAGATCAAGTACTTCGTGCGCTCCAGCGAGAAGCAGGCGGCCACCTGGGAGGATCTGCCCGAGGACATCAAGAACACCTACGACAAGCTGGGCATCCCCGAGGCGGAGAAGCAGCGCCTGGTCTCCGGTGTGGCGGCGCAGTACGAGTCCGAGGTCGTCTACCACTCCATCCGCGAGGACCTCGAGGCCCAGGGTGTGATCTTCCTGGACACCGACACCGCGCTCAAGCAGTACCCCGAGCTGTTCAAGGAGTACTTCGGCTCCGTCATCCCCGCCGGTGACAACAAGTTCTCCGCGTTGAACTCGGCCGTCTGGTCGGGCGGCTCCTTCGTCTACGTGCCCAAGGGCGTCCACGTCGACATCCCGCTGCAGGCCTACTTCCGGATCAACACCGAGAACATGGGCCAGTTCGAGCGCACCCTGATCATCGTCGACGAGGATGCCTACGTGCACTACGTCGAGGGCTGCACCGCGCCGATCTACAAGTCCGACTCCCTGCACTCCGCGGTGGTCGAGATCATCGTGAAGAAGGGCGGCCGCTGCCGCTACACCACGATCCAGAACTGGTCGAACAACGTCTACAACCTGGTCACCAAGCGCGCGAAGGCCGAGGCCGGCGCGACCATGGAGTGGGTCGACGGCAACATCGGTTCCAAGGTCACCATGAAGTACCCGGCCGTCTGGCTGACCGGTGAGTACGCCAAGGGCGAGGTGCTCTCCATCGCCTTCGCCGGTGCCGGCCAGCACCAGGACACCGGCGCGAAGATGCTGCACCTCGCGCCGCACACCTCCTCGACCATCATCTCCAAGTCGGTGGCCCGCGGCGGTGGCCGCGCCTCCTACCGCGGTCTGGTCCGGGTCAACCCCGGTGCCCACCACAGCAAGTCCTCGGTCGAGTGCGACGCGTTGCTGGTCGACTCGATCTCTCGCTCCGACACCTACCCCTACGTCGACGTCCGCGAGGACGACGTGCAGATGGGCCACGAGGCGAAGGTCTCGAAGGTCTCCGAGGAGCAGTTGTTCTACCTGATGTCCCGCGGTCTGACCGAAGAGGAATCGATGGCGATGATCGTCCGCGGTTTCGTCGAGCCGATCGCCCGGGAACTCCCGATGGAATACGCACTGGAACTGAACCGGCTCATTGAGCTGCAAATGGAAGGGTCGGTGGGCTGAGCGTGGCCCCAACAGAAGTTTCCTCAACCGAGGTGTCGGCACCGGCACTCGACGGCCAGTACGGCATCGCCGAGCACTCCCACGTGGGTGCCCGGGATCTCAACCTGGACACCCACTCGCACCGGATCGGTTCCCGTGACCCGCAGGACCACCTGGTCCCGCTGGGCCGCGAGGAGCAGTGGCGGTTCACCCCGCTGCGGCGGATCCGCGGGTTGCACGACCAGACCCCGCTGACCGGTACCGATTTCACCGTCACCGTCAACGCCCCCGCGGGCGTGGTGGCGCACAGTGTTTCCGGCGACGAGGCGAACGCCCTCAAGGGTGCTTCGAACTACCTGCCGACCGACCGCCCGTCGGCGCGGGCCTGGGCGGCCAGCGACTCGGTCTTCCTGGTCGACGTGCCGGCGAACCTCGAGGTCGACGGTCTGATCGAGATCACCTTCCACGGCGGCAGTGTGGACGAGGCAGTGGCGGCCCACCTGGTCGTACGGCTCGGAACCCATGCCAAGGCCCAGGTCTCGGTGGTCTACGAAGGCTCATCGACCCTGGCCGAGAACGTCGAGATCGTGGTCGCCGACGGCGCCCACCTGGACATCGCCTCCCGGCAGTCCTGGTCCGCCGACGCGGTTCACCTGTCCCACCACCACGTCCGGGTGGGTCGCGATGCGATCGTCCGGCACGCGGCCCTGACCTTCGGCGGGGACCTGGTCCGGATCGTCGCCACGGTCGAGTACGACGGTCCCGGTGGTGACGCCGAACTTCTCGGCCTCTACATCGCCGATGCCGGCCAGCACCTGGAACACCGCCTGCTGATGGACCACGGTGCACCGAACTGCCGCTCCCGCGCCCTGTACAAGGGTGCGCTGCAGGGGCAGGGCGCCCACACGGTCTGGGTGGGCGATGTGCTCATCCGGCCCACCGCCGAGGGCACCGACACCTATGAGATGAACCGCAACCTGTTGCTCACCGAGGGTGCGCGCGCCGACTCGATCCCCAACCTGGAGATCGAGACCGGGGAGATCGCCGGGGCCGGCCATGCCAGCGCCACCGGCAAGTTCGACGACGAGCAGCTGTTCTACCTGCTCTCCCGGGGCATCCCGGAAGCCGCCGCCCGCCGGCTGGTGGTCCGCGGATTCTTCGGCGAGGTGCTCGCCCGCCTCGGGATCCCGGCAGTTGTCGAGAGCACCAACGAGATCATCGAAGGCGAACTCGAGATCTCCGGCATCTGAGCCCCGGCTCGCCCCCTCTTGCAATTTCACACCCGATCGTCTTGGAGCAACAGATATGTCAACCCTGCAGATTCGTGACCTGCACGTCAGTGTCGTCACCGAGGACACCCCGAAGGAGATCCTTCGCGGGGTCAACCTGACCATCAACGGTGGCGAGACCCACGCCGTCATGGGCCCCAACGGCTCCGGCAAGTCCACCCTGGCCTACTCCCTGGCGGGGCACCCGAAGTACGAGATCACCTCCGGTGAGGTGCTGCTGGACGGCGAGGACGTGCTGGCCATGTCCGTGGACGAGCGGGCCCGCGCCGGCCTCTTCCTGGCCATGCAGTACCCGGTCGAGGTCCCCGGTGTGTCGATGTCCAACTTCCTGCGCAGCGCCGCCACCGCCGTCCGCGGCGAGGCCCCGCCGATCCGCAAGTGGGTCAAGGAGGTCAAGGGTGCGATGACCGACCTGGAGATCGACCCGGCCTTCGCCGAGCGCAGTGTGAACGAAGGGTTCTCCGGCGGCGAGAAGAAGCGTCACGAGATCCTGCAGCTGAGCCTGCTCGCCCCGAAGATCGCCGTGCTGGACGAGACCGACTCCGGTCTGGACGTCGACGCCCTACGCATCGTCTCCGAGGGTGTCAACCGGTACAAGGCGCAGTCCGCCGAGGCCGGAAACGGTGTCGGCATCCTGCTGATCACCCACTACACCCGCATCCTGCGGTACATCCAGCCCGACTTCGTCCACGTCTTCGCGGCCGGCAAGATCGTCGAGTCCGGCGGGCCTGAACTGGCCGACGAGCTGGAGACCAACGGCTACGTGCGCTTCACGGGAGCTGGTGCGTCGGCATGACCTCACTGGTGGCCGGTCCAGGGCACACCGACACCGGATCACCCGCTTTCAACAGCGAGGCGATCCGGGCGGACTTCCCGATCCTGGAACGTACCGTCCGGGGCGGGAAACCGTTGGTGTACCTGGATTCCGGAGCCACCAGCCAGCGCCCGGTGCCGGTGATCGACGCCGAGCAGGAGTTCCTGACCACCCATCTGTCGGCGGTGCACCGCGGGGCGCACCAGCTGGCGGAGGAGGCGACCGACTTCTACGAGTCGGCACGGCTGCGGATCTCCCGCTTCATCGGTGCACCGTCGGCCGAGGAACTGGTCTTCACCAAGAACGCCACCGAGGCGATCAACCTGGTGGCCTACTCGTTCGGCAACGCGACCTACAGTGACGAGCCGGAGGCCGCCCGCTTCCGGCTCGGTCCGGGTGACGAGATCGTCGTCACCGAGATGGAGCACCACGCGAACCTTGTTCCGTGGCAGGAACTCTGCCGCCGGACCGGCGCGACCCTGCGCTGGTTCGGGTTGACCGACGACTTCCGGCTCGACCTGTCGAACATCTCCGAGCTGATCAACAGCCGGACCCGGGTGGTCGCCTTCACCCACCAGTCGAACGTGCTCGGCACCGTCAACCCGGTCGCCGAGATCGTCGAGGCCGCGCGGAAGGTCGGTGCCCTGACGGTGCTCGACGCCTGCCAGTCGGTCCCGCACGCGCCGGTGGACCTGGCCGAGCTCGGTGTGGACTTCGCCGCATTCTCCGGGCACAAGATGTTGGGCCCCTCCGGGGTCGGCGGTCTGTACGGTCGCTACGAGCTGCTCTCGCAGATGCCGCCGTTCCTGACCGGCGGTTCGATGATCGAGCAGGTCTTCATCGACCACTCGACCTACGCGGCCCCGCCGGCCCGGTTCGAGGCCGGAGTGCCCATGACCTCACAGGCCGTGGGCCTGGGCGCGGCCGTCGACTACCTGAACGACCTGGGCATGCCGGTGGTCGCCGCCCACGAGGCGGAGCTGACGGGTTATGCCCTGCAGCAGCTGTCGTCGCTGGACGGCATCCGGCTGATCGGCCCGTCGGAGAACGTCGACCGTGGTGGGGCGGTGTCCTTCGTCGTCGACGGGGTGCACGCCCACGACGTCGGCCAGATCCTGGACAACGAGGGCGTCGCCGTCCGGGTCGGGCACCACTGCGCCTGGCCGCTGCACCGCCGGTACGGCATCGCCGCGACCGTGCGTGCCTCGTTCGCGGTGTACAACACCGTGTCCGAGGTGGACGTCCTGGTGGACGCCGTGCAGTCGGCCCAGAAGTTCTTCGGTGGGAGGGGCTGACCATGCAGATGGAGCAGCTGTACCAGGAGATCATCCTGGACCACCACCGCAGCCCGCACCACGCGGGTCTACGGGACCCGTTCGACACCGAGGTGCACCACGTCAACCCGACCTGCGGGGACGAGATCACCCTGCGGGTGGCGCTGGGTGACGTCGAGCCCGGTTCCGGATCGGCTGGTTCCGTGGTCGTCACCGACATCTCCTACGAGGGGATGGGGTGCTCGATCTCCCAGGCCTCGACCTCGGTGATGACCGATCTGCTGATCGGTCGGACCGTCACCGAGGCGCTGGGGATCCTGGACGAGTTCACCGCCATGGCCACCAGCCGTGGCACCATCAGTGGGGACGAGGAGGTGCTCGGCGACGGTATCGCCTTCGCCGGTGTCTCCAAGTACCCGGCCAGGGTGAAATGCGCACTGCTGGGATGGATGGCCTTCAAGGACGCCACCGCGCAGACCGTTTCCCGCCCGAACGACGTAGTGACACAGACCGGAGGCTCGGCATCATGAGCGACATGTTGGAATCGCAGACCGACCGCGAGGGGCGTGATGCCGGCGCACTCGACCGGCAGACCGCCCAGGTCGCCGTGGCCGATGCGGTCGCCCCGGCGGCGATCGACGACCTGGAGGAGGCCCTGCGTGATGTGGTCGATCCCGAGCTCGGGGTCAACATCGTTGATCTCGGGTTGGTCTACGACCTGCAGCTCGACGACAAGAACCACCTCACCATCGACATGACCCTGACCTCGGCGGCCTGCCCGCTCACGGACATGATCGAGGATCAGATCAACGCGGCCCTGATGAGCGGGCCGGACGGCGGCATGGTCGAGGGTTTCACGATCAACTGGGTCTGGCTCCCGCCGTGGGGCCCGGAGAAGATCACCGACGACGGCCGCGAGCAGCTCCGCGCCCTGGGCTTCAACATCTGAGTTGTTCCCGCGAGTGAGCCGCCGTATCCCGATCTCCGGGGTGTGGCGGTTCTTTCGTCGAGGGGTCGTGCGGGGTGTACCGGCCTATCCGCCGGCGAGCCGGTAGTTTCGGCGTATGGATCCGCGACTCACCCGCCGTGTCACCGAGAAAATCCCGCCGAACGAGGTGGATCTGGACCCGACCGACGGTGCCTACCGCGACGACTTGGAGCGGATCCGGTTCTCGCCCTATTTCTCCCGCCTCGCCGCCGTGACCCAGGTGATCTCCCAAGGAGCGGCCGGTCAGGCCGTGCACAACCGGTTGACCCACACCATCAAGGTCACCGCCGTGGCCCGCGGGATCGCGGTGGACATCAACCGCGGTCCGGATGCGGATCTGGCCGAGAAACTGGGCGGCTGCGACCCGGTGGTGGTGCAGGCCGCGGCAAGCGCCCATGATCTCGGCCATCCCCCGTTCGGGCATCTGGGCGAGCGGGTGCTCGACCGGGTCGCCAGGTCACGGTTCGGTCTGATCGACGGGTTCGAGGGCAACGCCCAGACCTTCCGCATCCTCACCGAGCTCGACGTGCACGGCCGGACGGGGGAGGGTCTCAACCTGACCGCGGCGGTCCGGGCGGCCGTGCTGAAGTACCCGTGGTCGCGGGTGGGGTACCCCGACCCGCATCCGGCCCAGGCCCAGATCCCGCCGCGGGGTGCCGGTCCCGGCCAGGAGGGAACGGGATCGGCGAAGTACTCCGCCTACCTGCTGGACGTCTCGGAGATGACGGAGGTCCGCTCGGCCTACCCGCAGATCGGCGACTGGCAACAGACCGTGGAATGCTCGGTGATGGACGTCGCCGACGACATCGCCTACTCCCTGCACGATCTCGATGACTTCCACCGGGCCGGGGTACTTCAGCACGCGCTGGTCTCGGCCGAGTTCCGCACCTGGATGCGCCGCCGGTCGGAGTTCTCCAGGATGGACCGCGGCACGCTGGCGGCAGCCGACCGTCAACCCGGGCATGCACTGGAGTTGTTGCGCCGCAGGCTGTTGCACAAGGACGCATGGGTGTTCGACGACGAGGCCTTCGCGGTGGCGGTGGATCGGGTCGGCGCGGACCTGGTGGACGGCCTGCTGGCGGTGCCCTACGACGGGTCGATGGAATCCGAACGGGCCGTCGGAACCTTCACCAGCAGCTGGATCTCGCACCTGCAGCAGTCGGTGGTCGTCAGCGCCGAACCTCCGCGCCGGTCCAGTCACGTGGATCTGACACCCACTGCCTGGCATGAGGTGTCGGTGCTCAAATTCGTCCATCAACGGTTCGTCCTCGACCGGGCGGACCTGGCGATGTTCCAACGCGGGCAGGGCCAGATCCTGACCACCCTGGTCGGGGCCTTCGACGCCTGGCTCGCCGACGAGGACGACCAGCATCGTGCGCCGCGGCGGTTGGTGGACCTGGTCGAACTGGCCACCGCCGGCTACCGCAGGCTGAAAGTGGATCTGCCGCACCTGCTTCGCGGTCCCAACGGCGAGGATGCTTCCAGCGAGGACGATCTGAAACGGCTGGGCCGTGGGCGCGGGATCATCGACTACGTGGCCTCCTTGACCGACGACCGTGCTGTGGCGACGGCGGCGTCGATGTCCGGGAACGCCAGCCAGCTCTGGGATGCGGGCGGGGGACTCTGATGGCCGGTCGCGGATCCGCCGGTGCGCGGCCCACACCGGGGAAACCGCCGAAGAAGCGCCCGGTGTCCTTGGTGCCGCAGGAGATCAGCGGTGGCGGGCGTCGGGTCCAGGTGCCGGCCGATCGACTGGTCGGCTGGGTCCAGCGGTTCGGGGTCCGCAACGGCGGGCTGGTGTCGATGACGGCCGACCCGTCGGCGGTGGTGCTCACGGCCGTGGACGGGACGACGGCGAGGTTGGTGGCACCCTTCGGGCCGATGGCGCTCGACGGCCGCGAGCCGTTGGAGGCTCTGCTGGAACACATCGCCGGGATCGGCGTCATCGGGATCCTGCTGGTCCGGGCCGGGGCTCACGCCGCCGGGACCGCCCGCGGTGGTGCGGTGCTGAGCTCCTCCACCCATCGCGCCTATGTCCAGGGTCGGACGGCGGCAGGTGGCTGGTCCCAGCAGCGGTACGCCCGGCGACGCGGGAATCAGCTGGATGCCTCCCTGGACCATGCGGCCCAGGTGGCGGCGCAGGTGTTGGTTCCGGCCCTGGCCGAGGGTCTGGACGGGCTGGCGGTCGGCGGGGATCTGGGGGCGTTGACGGCGGTGCTCGGTGATCCCGAGTTGGCCGGTCTGGCCGCGCTGCCCCGCCGGATGTTCGGGGACGTCCCGGAGCCACGCCGGGTGGTGCTGGACGAGGTGGCCGAGCGGGCGTTGCTGGTGGAGATCGAGATCCGGCCCTGACCCTCGCCTCCCTTCCGTGAGTGGACGCTGACACCTCAGGATTTGGGGTGTGGGGGTCCTCTCGCGGTGGGAGGGTGCGTGGCGGTGCCGCTGGCCGCGCTCCCTGTTGACGTCCGCGCTCGCTGCAGCGCGCGCGATTGTCGGTAGAGAGCGCTGCACGGATATTTCGAGATGGGTTGTGCGGGCACGGATTCGGTGACTCTTGGTCAGGACCAGCGCATTGGATGTCGCTGAGTGCGACTGTCGGTGGTCGAGTCTAGCGTGGTGTACATGGCCGAGGAGTTCAGTTCACCAGCGCAGCAGGTCCGGGAGGATCTTGCCGTGTTGAACGCTGCCTTGGAGCGCCTGCGCGCGGCCGAGTGGTTCCGGGTGGGTGAGGCCGAGTTGGTCGAGGTGGTCCAGCGCACCGAGGAATCGGCCCGCCGACTGTTCGCCTTGCAGGTGGTGCAGGCCCATCAGCTCGATCGCCGGGGGCTGCCGGGCAAGTACGGGTGCTCGTCAACGGCGGTGATGTTGCGGCAGATATGCCGGATCGGTGACGGTGAAGCCCGGAACAGGGTCAACACCGCGTTGGCCATCTCGCCGCAGACTCAGCCGTCGGGTGCGCAGGCGGACCCGGTGTTACCGGTTCTGGCCGCTGCCTTGGCCGGCGGCACTGTGGGGGCGGAGTCGGCGAACTTCACGGTGCGTTTCCTGAATGGTCTGCCGTCGGAGCTGTCGCCGTTGTTGCGGGACATGGCAGAACGGGCGATGGTCGAGCAGGCCGTGCTGGGAGATCCGAGCCAGCTGCGCAAGGCCGCGCAGCAGCTGTCGATCCGGTTGGATCCCGACGGGAAGTTGCCGAAGGACAAACGTTCTCGGATGCGGTTGGATTTCGGTCCGCGGAATCACTGGGGGATGACACCGATCACCGGGCTGTTGGACGAGGAGACGGTGGAACGGTTGCGGGCAGGCGGTCGAGTCGCTGGCCGCTCCCGCCGCGGCGGTGGACGGGGTGGCCGATCAGCGGTCGGCGTCGAACCGGCGGGCGGCGGCGTTGGGGGAGTTGGCCCAGTGGTTCCTCAACTCCGGTTCCGCGCCGTCCAGTGGTGGGCAGCAGCCCAACGTCACGGTCTTCATGGGTTTGGACGATCTGATCGGACGGGCCGCCCCGTGTGCGAATTGCGGACACAGCCCGACCGACCGGCCCGCCGGCCAAGACTGCACCGGGGCGGTGAGGACCGGGCCAGGGCGCGATTCCGCGTCGGTTGAACACGCGACCTCGGATCCACCCGACACCGATCATCCGCCAGGAGGCGGCCTGCTGGGCCTAGCGGGCGTGTTCCCGCCGACCACCACCTTCGGCGGACCGATTTCCCCGGCAGCGGCCCGGCGGATCGCCTGCGATGCCAAGGTCACCCCGATCGTGCTGGGTGGCAAGGGCGAAATCCTGGACGTGGGCCGATCGCGCTACACCTTCCCTGCGGCGATCCGAAAAGCGTTGGTGGCCAGGGATCGGGGTTGCGCATTCCCGGGGTGTGACCGGCCGCCGGGCTGGTGCGAGGCCCACCACATTGTGCCGTTCAGCCAGGGCGGCGACACGAAGCTGTCCAGTGCGGTGCTGGCCTGCGATCATCACCACCACGTGTTGCACCACACGGACTGGCAGGTACGCATCGCCTCTGACGGCCTTCCGGAGTTCATCCCACCGGCGTGGATCGACTTCGCCCGCCGCCCACGCCGCAACCACCGGTTCCTATGACTCGAGTGCGCGCCTGACACTTACTCGCGAATGCACGCCGGCTACGTGATTGTCCGATGGGACGTCGTCAGCGTGCACTCGCGACTGGGCGAGCTCTGGCCGCGCTCCTTGTTGACGTCCGCGCGCTCTGCAGCGCGCGCGGTTGTCGGGACCGAGCGCGGCTGAGCACCCCGGCACCCCCGCCCTGCCCGCGAGTGGACGGTGGCACCCCCGCCCTGCCCGCGAGTGGACGGTGGCACCCCCGGATTTGGGGTGTGGCAGTCCGCTCGCGGGCAGGGTGCGGAGGTGTGGGGGTCCGCTCGCGGGAGGTCGAGGCTGGACCTGAAGCGCGGTTGAGGTCCTACTGTCATCCCATGAGCATGGAAATGACGGCCTGGTCGTCGATGTACAGCGCGATCCACGCCAACGACGACCGACGGCCGTTCTCCCGGCAGACCCTGTCCCGGATCGGCAGGTTCGCCCTGCCCCATCGACGCCGGTTGGTGCAGTTCCTGGCCCTGAGCGTGCTGACCTCGGCTCTGGCTGTCGCCACCCCGGTGCTCGCCGGGCAGGTGATCAATGCGATCGTCGCCGGGAACGACACCGGGCTCATCATCCGGCTCGCCCTGGTGATCGCGCTGATCGCCGTCATCGCCGCGGCATTGGGGCTGGTGGAGCGCTGGTTGTCCGCAGGACTCGGTGAGGACCTGATCCTGAGCCTGCGCACCACGGTGTTCGACCATGTCCAGAAGATGCCGATCGCCTTCTTCACGCGCACTCGCACCGGGGCACTGGTAAGCCGGTTGAACAGCGACGTTATGGGGGCGCAGCGTGCCTTCAGCAACACCCTCTCCGGCGTCGTCGGCAACCTGGTGACGCTGGTGCTCACGCTGGTGGTGATGATCGGGATCTCCTGGCAGATCACCCTGTTGGCCCTCGTCCTACTGCCGGTGTTCGTCATCCCGGCCCGCCGGATCGGCGCTCGCTTGGCCAAGCTGCAGCGGGAAGCGGCCAACCACAACGCCACCATGAGCACCCAGATGACCGAACGGTTCTCGGCCCCCGGTGCGACGCTGGTGAAGCTCTTCGGGCGACCCGATCTGGAATCGGCGGAGTTCGCCGCCCGGGCGGGACGGGTCCGCGACATCGGGGTGCGGACCGCGATGGTGCAGTCGGCCTTCGTCACCTCGCTGACCTTGGTCTCGGCGTTGGCCCTGGCGCTGGTCTACGGGCTGGGCGGGTTCTACGCCGTGCGCGGACAGTTGGATGCAGGTGCGGTGGTTGCCCTCGCGCTGCTGCTGACCCGGCTCTACTCACCGTTGACGGCGCTGGCCGGTGCCCGGGTGGACGTGATGAGCGCTCTGGTCAGCTTCGAGCGGGTCTTCGAGGTGCTGGACCTGGCCCCGCTGATCGAGGACCGACCGGACGCCGGTGAGGTGCCGGCCGGGCCGGTGTCGGTGGAGTTCGACGACGTCACCTTCGCTTATCCCGCCGCCGACAAGGTGTCCCTCGCCTCCTTGGAGGAGGTGGCCGTGCTGGACTCCCGCGGCGGCGTCGACGTCCTGCACGGGGTGTCCTTCCGGGTGGAACCGGGTCAACTGGTGGCGATCGTCGGATCCTCCGGGGCCGGCAAATCGACTATCGCCCAACTGATGCCGCGGTTGTACGACGTTGACTCGGGGGCGGTCCGGTTGGGCGGGGTTGACGTCCGCGACCTGACGGCGGCCTCGATCCGCGGGGCGGTCGGGCTGGTCACCCAGGACGGACACCTGTTCCACGAGTCCATCCGGTCGAATCTGATGCTCGCCCGGCCCGGTGCGGTGGAGGAGGAGCTGTGGGAGGTGCTGCGCCGGGCTCGACTGGCGGATCTGGTGCTGGCGCTGCCCGAGGGGCTGGACACGGTGGTCGGGGAGCGCGGGTACCGGCTGTCCGGCGGCGAGAGACAACGGCTGACCATCGCCCGGTTGCTGCTCGCCCGGCCACGGGTGGTCCTGCTGGACGAGGCGACCGCGCACCTGGACTCGACCTCGGAGGCGGCGGTCCAGGAGGCGCTCACGGAGGCGCTGATCGGCCGGACCGCCATCGTCATCGCGCACCGGTTGTCGACCGTCCGGGCGGCGGATCTGATCCTGGTGGTTGAGGCCGGGCGGATCATCGAGCGAGGTACGCACGACGAATTGCTGGCGGTCGGCGGCCGGTACCACGAGCTCTACCGGACCCAGTTCGCTCAGCCGGCGGTTCCCACGAGTGGACTCGGCTGACCGCGCTTCATCCCGACAACCGCGCTCGCTGCATCGCGCGCGGGAGTCGGGATGGAGCGCGGTCGGGGTGTTGGCCGTCGAGGTGTGGGCCGTCGCATCCCTCCCGCGAGTGGACGGTGGCACCTCAGGATTTGGGGTGTGGGGGTCCGCTCGCGGTGGGAGGTAGGGGTGTGGGGGTCCGTTCGCGGATGGGGCTGGGACCGCGAGTGGGCGGTGGCACCTCAGGATTTGGGGTGTGGGGGTCCGCTCGCGGTGGGAGGTAGGGGTGTGGGGGTCCGCTCGCGGGGCTCAGCGATGGATCTCGCGCCGGTAGGCGTGGACCGTGATCAGCGCGATCAGTGCCACCACCGAGGCAACCAGCAGGGCCACCCCCAGGCTCGGCATCGCCAGTTCGAAACTGTTCAGAACCCGATCCGGCTGCGGACCCAGCGGGGTGTAGGCCGTCCACCCCTGCTCCGAGGCCGGGATCAGCCCTGGCCAGGCCGAGGTCCTGGCATCGCGGGCGAGGTCCACCCCGCGCACGACCAGGTACGCGCCGACGGCCGCCAGCAGGGCCACCATCCAACCCAGTGCGGTCAGGGCCCGGTTCCCCGCACGTGCGGACGGAACCGGCCTCGACCCGTCCACGTCTGCTCCTGTCCCGCTCATCGGGCGACCACCGGGATCGCGGCCCGGCGCTCCCATCGCCAGGCGGCGAGGGCCAACCAGGCGAACACGGAGAGAATCGCCAGGGACAGGGAGATCAGGCCGAGGTCGACGGTCCGCGGGGCGAAGGTGTCCCACCAGCCGGTACCGATGAGGTAGTCCCGTCCGAAGGTGTTCTGCGATTGGTAGCGGATGCCGCCGATGACGAGCACCGCTCCGACCAGGGCCAGCGCGATGGCCAACCAGATGAGCATCCGCGGGAACCCGTTGGACTGATCGCCGGTGCCGGCACCGATACGGGCCGGAGCCTGCCGGTCACTCCGCCATGCCAGGAACCCCAGCAGCACCACGAATCCGACGATCCCGACCAGGACCAGATCGACACCTGCGTTGAACTGGTGAAGGCGGGCGATGTCGAACCAACTGGGCTCCTGCGAGCTTTCGATCTCGTCCAGGGAAAAGGTCACCGGACCGAAGGTCTGCCAGGTGTACGTGGTCCCGCTGAGCGCGGCCCAGCCGCCCAGGACGATCAGCAATCCGGACAGCCCGCCGAGCCACCGAACCGCCATGTTGGTCGGTGCCGGGGAAGAAGGGACGGTCGAACTGCCGGAGTTCGGCTCGCCCGGACCTGGTGTGTCCGTCAACGGAGTGTGCCTTTCGCTGGGTGCAAGGTGTCTGGGTGGAACGAGGAACTCGGTGGAATGAGGATCTGGGTGGAACGCATTTGGGTGGAACGAGGAACTGGGTGGAACGCGGCTGGGTAACGCGGCTGGGTGTAACAGGTCTGGGCGGAACGGGCCTTGGCCGACAGGAGCCGGCCGGCAGCACCGGCCGAGGGAGGCGACGCGTCGCCAGGTTCAACGGCTCTCGAACCGTCGGGCGCGAAGCATCAGCAGCAGTATCCAGCACAGCACCGACAGGGCGATCAGGGCGAGGCCGATCTCGGGCATCACCAGTTCGAACCCGTTCCGGGTGTCCTCGGGCCAGTACCGGACCAGCCCGACGTCCGCATTCACCGGGACCTCGACCACGGAGAGTCCGCTCCGGTAGCCATCGTCCAACGAGATGTCGGGATCCTGCCAGGCCTCGCGGTAGGTGTCGAAGGTGAAACTTCCGCCGCCCCAGGTGTTGCCGGTCCACCAGGCAGCGGTGTTCGCCGACGGCTGGTCACGTTCCTGGTCGAGTCCCAGGACCACGAGGACGGCACCGAGGACGGTCAGGACGAGCGCGGCCGCGGTGAGTCGGCGAATGATCCTCGACATGCCCTAGGCGCCCGACCCGGCAGGCCGGCGTACTTCGTCACGCCAGGCACCGATGAAGAAACGCCCGTAGAGGGCCAACACTCCCAGGGTCGCCGTGAGGAGTCCGACCGTGAAGAACCGTGGGGCGCTGACGTCCCACCACGTGGGGGCACCGACAACGGTGTAGGACTGCGAGCTTCCACCCTCGTAGAGGAGGCCGAGCCCCAACACCACGACGCCGAGTGCACCGAGGGCACCGGCCAGCACCGACAGGGTGCCCATCGACGGGTTGGGCAGTGGCGCCTCCTGCTTCGTGACGGGGGAGGGTGCGGCGCCGACGTTCGTCACCGTGCGCTCCTGTCGCCAGGCGAGGAACACCGCCAGCAGGAGCAGCCCGAGGGCTCCGACCGCCGCGAGCGTGACGCCGAGGGTGAACTGCCGCGCCCCGAAGGCGTCGTAGGACTGCCGGCCGTCGTACGGGGCCGCGAGGCTGGTGCTCTCACTCAGCAGGTACGGTGCCCCGGGCCAGGACCGGGGGGATGCGGGTGCGGCGACCATCCACCAGGCACCGATGCCGAGCAGCAGCACCGAGGTCCAGCCCAGCCGGCGGGCGGACAGGTTCAGGTGTCGCACCACCGGCACCACCGGCCCTGCGGGTTCCTGCGGTACTGCGGCCACGACGGACCCCTCCCGATTCAGTGGAGCACGGCACACGACCGCGCTTCGTCCCGACATCCGCGCACGCTGCAGTAAGCGCGGTTGTCGGTGACGAGCGCGGAAGCAGCACGTGCCCCGCACACCTGCGCGGGGCACCACGCCCCCCGACCTGTGGGATCGTACCGAGGTTTCGGCGCTGACGGTCCCGCGGGGCAGACTGTGACGGCAACTCCGTCAGCCTCATCCGTAGTCCGGTGTCGATCGAAAGCAGTCCCAGTGTCTTCTGAGAGCCCAGTGTCTTCTGAGAGCAACCCCTCCGACAGCGCCACCCGTCCCCTCCCGGACCCGGCAGCGGTCGCAGCCGCCCGTCTGGCGGCGATCATCCGCACGATCGCCGAGGAACTCCAGGCCCAGGAATGGCAGGTCCGCGCCGCGATCGAGTTGCTCGACGGGGGAGCGACGGTGCCGTTCGTGGCCCGTTACCGCAAGGAGGTGACGGGCTCCCTGGACGACGCCCAGCTCCGCGACCTGGAGGAACGCCTCGGCTACCTGCGCGAGCTAGAGGACCGCCGCGCTGCCGTCCTGGAGTCCATCCGCAGTCAGGGCAAGCTGACCGATGTGCTGGAGGCCTCCATCTGGGCCGCCGACACCAAGGCGCGGCTGGAGGACATCTACCTGCCCTACAAGACCAAGCGGCGCACCAAGGCGCAGATCGCCCGCGAGGCGGGCCTGGAACCGCTGGCCGACACCTTGCTCACCGATCCGACCCAGGACCCGACCGCCACGGCCGGTGCTTTCGTCGACCCGGACAAGGGGGTCAACGACACCGTCGAGGCGTTGGCCGGTGCCCGATCGATCCTGATCGAGCGGGTGGGTGAGGATGCCGACCTGGTCGGTGAACTCCGGGAACGTCTGTGGAACACCGGTCGCATCGTCTGCACCGTCCGTGAGGGCCAGGAGGAGAACGGTGCCAAATTCTCCGATTACTTCGACTTCGCCGAGTCCCTGTCCACCCTGCCGTCGCACCGCGTCCTCGCGGTCTTCCGCGGCGAGAAGGAGGAGATGCTCAGCGTCACCGTCAGCCCGGACGCCGCGGAGCGCGATCCGCTGGACACCGAGCCGAGCGATTACGAGCGCAGTATCGCCGCACGCCTGGGGATCCGGGACGAGGGCCGGCCCGCCGATCGCTGGCTCAAGGACACGGTGCGTTGGGCGTGGCGCACGAAACTGCTTGTCTCCCTGGGGATCGATGCCCGGATGAAACTCCGCCAGGCCGCCGAACAGGCCGCGGCCGGTGTCTTCGCCTCGAATCTGCGGGATCTGCTGCTCGCCGCCCCGGCCGGCTCCCGGCCGACCCTGGGTCTGGACCCGGGATTCCGCACCGGGGTCAAGGTCGCGGTGGTCGACGACACCGGCAAGGTGGTCGACATCGACACCATCTATCCGCACCAGCCGCAGAACAAGTGGGAGGCCTCGCTGGCGAGCCTGCAGCGGTTGGTCGTCAAGCACAAGATCGAGCTCGTCGCCATCGGCAACGGCACCGCCTCGCGTGAGACCGACAAGCTGGCAGCCGATCTCGTCGCCCGCTGCCCGGGCCTGGTGAAGATCGTCGTCTCCGAGGCGGGTGCATCGGTGTACTCCGCCTCGGCCTACGCCTCGGCCGAACTCCCGGATCTGGACGTGTCCATCCGCGGGGCGGTGTCGATCGCCCGTCGCCTGCAGGACCCGTTGGCCGAGCTGGTGAAGATCGACCCGAAGTCCATCGGGGTCGGGCAGTACCAGCACGATGTGGCCGAGTCGATCCTGGCCCGGTCCCTCAACAATGTCGTCGAGGACTGTGTGAACGCCGTCGGCGTGGACGTCAACACCGCCTCGGTGCCGTTGCTCGCCCGCGTTTCGGGTATCGCGACCGGCCTGGCCGAGAACATCGTCGCCCACCGGGATGCCAACGGGCCCTTCCCTTCCCGAAAGGCACTGAAGAACGTGCCGCGGCTGGGGCCGAAGGCGTACGAGCAGTGCGCCGGGTTCCTGCGGATCGTCGGCGGTGACGACCCGCTCGACGCCTCGACGGTGCACCCCGAGGCGTACCCGGTGGTGCGCAGGATCCTCACGGACACCTCGACGAAGATCGGCGACCTGATCGGCAACACCGCTGTGCTGCAGCAGCTCTCGCCGGCGAAGTTCGTCGACGAGACCTTCGGTGTGCCGACGGTGACGGACATCCTGGCCGAGTTGGAGAAGCCGGGGCGGGATCCGCGCCCGGCTTTCGTCACCGCCACCTTCGCCGACGGTGTGGAGAAGATCAGCGACCTGCGTCCTGGCATGGTGCTGGAGGGGGTCGTGACCAACGTGGCCGCCTTCGGGGCCTTCGTCGACATCGGGGTGCACCAGGACGGTCTCGTCCACATCTCCGCCTTGTCCAACAAGTTCGTCTCCGATCCTCGGGAGGTCGTGAAATCCGGGCAGATCGTGAAGGTCAAGGTGATGGAGGTCGACCCGGCCCGCAAACGCATCGCCCTGTCCCTGCGGCTGACCGACGAGCCGGGGGCGCGGAACGATCCGGCGGCCCGGGGTGGCAAGGGCCAGGGCCAGCGGCCCGGTCAGGCAGGGGGCCAGCGGTCCGGCCAGGGTGGTCGTGGGGCCCGTCCGGCGCGACCGGAGCCGGCACCTTCGGGGTCACTGGCCGATGCCCTGCGCAACGCAGGCTTCGGCCGCTAGGGCTGCGAGGGCTGAGGGGCCCGAGAGGCCGCCCGGAACGTCCCCGCGAGCGCATCTTCACCACGTACATCTGCCCTTTTCCACGTGGTGAAGGTGCGCTCGCACCACGCGGCTAAGGGTGTGAGAGTTCCCTCGACGGGAATACGGGTGGGCTGAAGGCCGCGAGCAGGTAGAATCACCTCACGTGATCACCGCAACCGGCCTTGAACTGCGGGCCGCCTCGCGGATCCTGCTTGCCGACACCTCAGTCCGTATCCAACAGGGCGACCGCATCGGCCTCGTCGGCCGTAACGGTGCCGGAAAAACCACCACCCTGCGCGTCCTCGCCGGGGAAGGTTCTCCGTACGCCGGCTCTGTGGAGAGCAAGGGGCCCGTGGGCTACCTGCCCCAGGACCCGCGCGAGGGCGACCTCGACATCACCGCCCGGGACCGGGTCCTCTCGGCCAAGGGCCTGGACGTGCTCGCCGCCGACATGGCCAAGGTCCAGGTGCAGATGGCCGAGCTGGTCGACGGCCCGGAGCGTGACGCGGCCATCCGACGGTACGGCCGGATCGAAGAGCGTTTCTCCGATCTCGGTGGGTACGCCGCCGAGTCCGAGGCTGCCCGGATCTGCTCCAACCTCGGCCTGCCCGACCGGATCCTGGCCCAGCAGATGCGCACCCTCTCCGGTGGTCAGCGTCGCCGGGTCGAGCTGTCCCGCATCCTTTTCGCCGCCCAGGACGCCTCGGGCGGCGGTGCGAACACCATGCTGCTGCTCGACGAGCCGACGAACCACCTCGACGCCGATTCCATCACCTGGCTGCGGGAGTTCCTCAAGGGGTACTCCGGTGGACTGGTGATCATCTCCCACGATGTCGACCTGCTCGCCGCCGTGGTCAACAAGGTCTGGTTCCTCGACGCCGTGCGTGGTGAGCTCGACGCCTACAACATGACCTGGCAGCGCTACCTCGACGCCCGGTCCACCGACGAGCAGCGCCGCCGTCGGGAGCGGGCCAACGCCGAGAAGAAGGCCTCGGTACTGCTCACCCAGGCCGCCAAGATGGGGGCCAAGGCCACCAAGGCGACCGCGGCCCACCAGATGGCCAAACGGGCCGAGAAGCTCATCGCCGGACTCGACGAGGTCCGGGTGTCCGACAAGGTCGCCAAGATCCGGTTCCCGGAACCGGCGCCGTGCGGCCGGACCCCCTTGACGGGCAAGAACCTGTCGAAGGCCTACGGGTCCCTGGAGATCTTCGCCGGGGTCGACCTGGCCATCGACAAGGGCTCCCGAGTGGTCGTCCTGGGCTTCAACGGTGCCGGCAAGACGACCCTGCTCAAGGTTCTGGGCGGCCGGGAGAAGCCCGACACCGGTGTCATCGAGGCCGGTCACGGACTACGCCTGGGTTACTACGCCCAGGAGCACGAGACTCTCGATTCCGACCGCACCGTCTGGGAGAACATCCGCTCGGCCGCACCGGACGCCGGGGGCCAGGAACTGCGCAACCTCCTCGGCACCTTCATGTTCAAGGGGGAGCAGCTGGATCAGAAGGCGGGCACCCTCTCCGGTGGTGAGAAGACCCGGCTCGCGTTGGCCGGTCTTGTCTCCTCGGCGGCGAACGTCCTGCTCCTCGACGAGCCGACCAACAACCTCGACCCGGCCAGTCGGGAACAGGTGCTGGCGGCACTGCGTGGCTACGCCGGGGCGGTCGTCCTGGTGACCCACGATGCCGGGGCCGTGACGGCCCTCAACCCTGAGCGCGTGATCCTGCTGCCCGACGGCACCGAGGACCACTGGTCCGCCGACTACCTGGATCTGGTCGAACTCGCCTAGGCGCGGACCGCGAGCCCGGTACACGCAAGGCTTGCCGGTCCCTGTCGGAGGACCGGGATCCGGCGACCGTCGTCGTCAGGTCGAGGCTCGTCACCGGGCACGCCCGGTTGATCACTCTGCGCTCTGCGGGTCTGAATCCGGTAAAGAACACCCGCGTTAGGGTTCACACCACTCTGACGGGTGCGCACGATCGGGCCGAAATGGACCCAATGCCATGAATACGGACCGAGTTTGCCAACCTCCGTCCCAAAAGGGAGGTTGGTCCGGTTGAAAATTCAGCACAAAGATCTCTCCGAAGAGGGGTGCAGCCCTTCCTGGCGAGCGGGATCATTATGAGGTCGGTCACTCAACACCATGCTCGGTGTGCCGGGTCAGAGAGGGGGCCATCGCCATGGCCACGACCATTTCCAAAGGCATTCGAATCACCGGTACCGCGCGTGTCAAGCTCACGTCCCAGGTTCGGCGGCGGTACGAGAAGGGTGAGCCGATCCGGGCCATCGCCGAATCGGTCGGGCGGTCCTACGGATTCATCCATCGGCTGCTGATCGACGACGGGGTGGAACTGCGCGCCAGGGGCGGTGCGACCCGAAAACCGGTGAAGTGACATCACCTCCCCGGCCTTCGGACCGGGACGACCACATCGCTGACCCGGCCGGGCGGGACCAGAAAGGTCTCAGCCTCGGATCAGTCCTGTCTCGCGGACGGAGGACTCGACCAGATCGAGTACCGAACTCAGATCCGAGGTGGGAAGACCGGCGGCCAGATGGGAGACCAGGCCGGTCAGGAACAGTTCGAGATATGCGGTGAGGACGTCGATGTCGACATCGGACCGGAGCAGACCCGCATCGCGTTGACGAGCAAGGCGGGCACGGGTGGCCGTGCGGATCGCCTCGGCGCGGGCCGCCCAGCCGCCACGGAACTCGTCATCGGTGCGCAGTCGCCGGGAGACCTCCAGCTGGGTGCCGAGCCAACCGGGGTTGGGGTCGGCGATGAGATTGCGCATCACCTGGACCAAGCCCTGGGCGGCGACGGTGTCGGCCATCTCCTGGGCGTCCTCCACCGCCAGGGCCATGAACAGCGCGGCCTTGTCCGGGAAGTGATGGAAGATGGCGCCCCGGGACAGCCCGATCTCCTCCTCGAGCACCCGGACGGTGGCACCCTCGTACCCGTGCCGCGCGAACGCGGCACGGGCGCCATCGAGGATCTGCCACCGTCGGGCGTCGAGGTGGTCCTGGCTGACCCGGGGCATCAGATCAGCTGGAGGCCAGCAGGTTACGGAGGACGTACTGCATGATGCCCCCGTTGCGGTAGTAGTCGGCCTCACCGGGGGTGTCGATGCGCACCTTGGCGTCGAAGGACGCTGTTTCGACGCCTTCTGCATTGGTGGCGGTGACGTGCACCGTGGTCGGCGTGCTGCCGTCGTTGAGCGCGGTGATACCGGAGATCGAGAAGGTCTCGGTGCCGGTCAGACCCAGCGAATCGGCCGAGCTGCCCTCGGGGAACTGCAGCGGGATGACACCCATGCCGATCAGGTTGGACCGGTGGATCCGCTCGTAGGAGACGGCGATGACGGCCTTGACACCCAGCAGTGCGGTGCCCTTCGCGGCCCAGTCCCGGGAGGAACCGGAGCCGTACTCCGCGCCGGCCAGGATCACCAGCGGGATGCCGGCGGCCTGGTACGCCTGGGAGGCGTCGTAGATGAAGCTCTGCTCACCGTCGGCCAGGAAGTTGCGGGTGTAACCGCCTTCCACGTTGTCCAGCAGCTGGTTGCGCAGCCGGATGTTGGCGAAGGTGCCGCGGATCATCACCTCGTGGTTGCCACGACGGGAGCCGTAGGAGTTGAAATCCTTGCGCTCCACACCGTTCTCGACCAGGTACTGGGCGGCGGGGGTGCCGGCCTTGATGTTGCCCGCCGGGGAGATGTGGTCGGTGGTGACCGAGTCGCCGAGCTTGGCCAGGACCCGGGCGCCGTCGATGTCGACGACCGGGGACGGGGTGGCCGGCATGCCCTCGAAGTACGGGGGCTTACGCACATAGGTGGACTTGGGATCCCACTCGAAGGTCTTCCCGGTGGGGGTCGGCAGGGACTTCCACCGCTCGTCACCGGCGAAGACGTCGGTGTAGCCGCGCTTGAACATCTCCTGGTTGATCGCACCGGCGATGACCTCTTCGACCTCCTGCGGGGAGGGCCAGATGTCGGCCAGGTAGACCGGCTTGCCGTCGTGATCGGTGCCGAGGGAATCGCGGGTGATGTCGATGTCCATCGAGCCGGCGATCGCGTAGGCGACGACCAGCGGCGGGGAGGCCAGGTAGTTCATCTTGATGTCCGGGTTGATCCGGCCCTCGAAGTTGCGGTTGCCCGAGAGCACCGAGACGACGGCGAGGTCGGATTCGTTGACCGCGGCGGAGATCTCGTCCTGCAACGGTCCGGAGTTGCCGATGCAGGTCATACACCCGAAGCCGGCCAGGTTGAAGCCCAGCTTCTCCATGTACGGCAGCAGGCCGGCTCGCTCGTAGTAGTCCATGACGACCTGGGAACCGGGGGAGAGGGTGGTCTTGACCCAGGGCTTGCGCTCCAGGCCCTTCTCGACGGCCTTCTTGGCCAGCAGGGCGGCACCGATCATCACCTGCGGGTTGGAGGTGTTGGTGCAGGAGGTGATCGCGGCGACGGCGACGTGACCGTGGTCGATCTCGAAGGTCTGGCCGTCCATGGTCACCGAGGTGGGCTTGGAGGCCCGGCCGGTGGCCCGCTTGGCCGGCGCGGCCGGGTAGCTGTCGGAGGTCTGGTTCGGGTCGTGCGAGGGGGCGTCGGAGGCCGGGAAGGTCTCCAGGCCCTGCTCGTCCACCAGGTCGTGGGCGTCGCCGTTGGTGTAGTTCTTCAGCGCCTCGCGGAAGTTCGACACCGCGTCGGCCAGGACGACCCGGTCCTGCGGGCGCTTCGGGCCGGCGATGGACGGCACGATGGTGGCCAGGTCCAGCTCGAGGTACTCGGAGAAGATCGGCTCGTGGGCGGCGTCGTGCCACAGACCCTGGGCCTTGGCGTAGGCCTCGACCAGCGCGAGCTGGGCGTCCTCGCGGCCGGTCAGGCGCAGGTAGTTGATGGTCTCCTCGTCGATCGGGAACATCGCCGCGGTGGATCCGAACTCCGGGCTCATGTTGCCGATGGTGGCGCGGTTGGCCAGCGGGACGGCGGCGACGCCGTCACCGTAGAACTCGACGAACTTGCCGACGACACCGTGCTTGCGCAGCATCTCGGTGATGGTCAGCACGAGGTCGGTGGCGGTGGTGCCGTCCGGGAGCTTGCCGGAGAGCTTGAAGCCCACGACCCGCGGGATGAGCATCGAGACGGGCTGGCCGAGCATGGCCGCCTCGGCCTCGATGCCGCCGACGCCCCAGCCGAGCACGCCGAGGCCGTTGACCATCGTGGTGTGGGAATCGGTGCCCACCAGGGTGTCCGGGTAGGCTGTGAATACTCCGGGCGAGCCCTCGCGGACCATGACGGTGCGGGCCAGGTACTCGATGTTGACCTGGTGCACGATGCCGGTCCCCGGGGGGACGACCTTGAACTCGTCGAACGCCGTCTGGCCCCAGCGCAGGAACTGGTAACGCTCGAAGTTGCGCTCGTACTCCAGCTCGACGTTGCGCTCGAAGGCGTCGGCGCGGCCGAAGACGTCGGCGATGACGGAGTGGTCGATGACCATCTCGGCCGGGGCGAGCGGGTTGATCCGGTCCGGGTCGCCGCCGAGGGAGGCCATGGCCTCACGCATGGTGGCGAGGTCGACCACACAGGGGACACCGGTGAAGTCCTGCATGATCACGCGGGCCGGGGTGAACTGGATCTCGGTGTTCGGCTCGGCGCTCGGGTCCCAGTTGGCCAGGGCCTCGATGTGCTTGGCGGTGATGTTGGCGCCGTCCTCGGTGCGCAGGAGGTTCTCCAGCAGCACCTTCAGGGAGTACGGCAGGCGGGCGGCGCCGTCGATGCCGGTGATGTCGAAGTAGTCGTAGCTCTGCGCGCCGGCGGCGGAGTCGACGGTCAGGGTTTTTTTGGCGGCGAAACTGTCTTTGCTGGCTGCAGGCACGGGCATTCTCCTTGTGCGGCGGCGGATCACGGGATGCGGCGCTCCCGAAGGTCTGTGTGCGACTGCCGCCGTCCGTGGTGCTGCGACGATCCGCGGCGATCGCTTCATTCCAAACAGTACGCTTGTCCTGTTAAACCCGCAA
The DNA here is from genome assembly GCA_003576535.1 of Nakamurella silvestris. GTDB lineage: Bacteria > Actinomycetota > Actinomycetes > Mycobacteriales > Nakamurellaceae > Nakamurella > Nakamurella silvestris. Next base: position 43,491 of record QXCQ01000185.1, read on the forward strand.
TCGGACGCGCCGGGCCAGGTCACGCACGGATTTCTCCCCCGGAAACGACACCGCGCTCCGTCCCGACTTTCGCGCCGCTGGCATGCAGCGCGAAAGTCGGGACGGAGCGCGGTCGGAGCTCCGGGCAGGATCAGTTGCCCTGCAGCAGCTCCATGAAGTAATCCATGTCGGCCGGCTGCAGGGCCTGCAGCAGGTTGATGTACAGGTCGGTGCCGGTGCGGATCGGGGAGACGTACCACTGGCCGCCGTCCTCGACGGTGACGACACCCCAGCCGATCAGCTTCTCGAAGAGCCGGTAGGCGACGTCCGCCAGGCGGGGGTCGTCACTGCCGCCCCAGCCGGACACCATCTCGGCGATGGTGGCCCGGTCGATGACCTTGGCCTCGCCGTTGACCGTGACGGTCAGTGTGCCGGCCGCGGCGTCCCGGGCGATCGTGACGACCTCTCCGTCGACCGTGATGTCGAGGGTGGCGATGGACACCCGCTTGCCGTTGCTGACGTCGGAGACGGTCCAGGTGGCCTGGATCTTCGGCGGGTTCGATCCGTACCAGGAACCGCCGCCGGCGGACTTGGCGATCTGATCGGTGATGATCTTGCCGTAGTCGTGCAGCACACCCATCTCGGTCGGTGACAGGCCGGCGATGAGGGCGGTGGGATCGCTGTTCAAGGTGGCGTTGATCAGTGCGTCGACCGCCGCCTCCGGAGTGGCCGCTCCCTTGGCCGGGATGACGTCCGCGGCGGTCGGATTGGCGATACCGGCCTCGGTGACGGCGTTGTCGGCGATCGTGTAGAACAGGCTCGGGTACCAGGCGTCGCCGCGGAGCACGGTGGCGATACGGAACGGCTTGCCGTCGTTGTTCTTCTTGAGCTGCTCGGCGATGTCGACGACGTGGGTCTCGGCCTTGGCGTTCGGGGTGAAGTCCTCGCCGGCCGATTCCAGGAGCTTGCGGTACTTGTCCGCGATCGGGACCTGGGCGGGATCGGTGGTGACCGTGATCTTGCCCGCCGTCAGCTTGACGATCTTGACGTTCGGCAGGATCTCCTCGGTCTTGGACTCGTCGAAGGTGATGCCCTCGACGGAGATCTTGACCCCGGTGATGTTCTCCGGTGTGGCCTTCTCGTCGAGCAGGCCGAGCCGGGTGAACTCGTTGACGAAATCGGTGGTGGTGTCCTTGATCAGGCCGGACTCCACCGGATCGATGGTGTCGGCCAGGGCCAGGATGTCGCCGTCGGAGATCCCCTGGAAGAGGGCGCTCGCGGCGGCCTCCGGGGAGGCCTGTCCGCCGGTGCCCTTGGAATCACGGAAGGCGAAGAACCACACTCCGGCGCCGGCCACCAGGGCGAGCACCACGGCGGCCGCCGTGATCATCAGCCCCCGGTTGGACTTCGTCGGCGGGGACGGCGGCGGTGAGAAGCCGTCGGTCGGCGGGCCGGTGTAGTCCTCCTGGCCGGTGCCGGACGGGTTCCAGCCCTGGGTGGGGGTGTTCTGGGGCTGTCCGTAGGCGGGCTGTCCGTAGTTCGGCTGACCGTAGGTCGGCTGACCGTAGGTCGGCTGTCCGTAGGCAGGCTGACCCGGCCCGGGCGCGCCCGGCTGCCCCTGGCCCGGCTGCCCCTGGCCGTACCCGGGCTGACCGTAGGCCGGTCCGCCGTACTGACCGGGCGTCTGGCCGTAGGAGGGCTGTCCGTACCCGGGTTGGTCCTGCGGCTGTCCGTAGGGTGCGGGCTGCCGGCCGTGCTGGCCGGGCTGCCCACCCTGTTCGGGTTGTCCGCCGTGCGGGGGTGGGGCTGGGTTCGGCTGCCAGCCGGGATTCGGTCCGCCGTGCTCAGTCATCATGTCCCTCTCATTGCGCGTCACGTGTCCGTGCCGTCGTATCGCGTCGTCCGTGATGGTGTGTACGAGTCCCACCGTGATCAAGAAGTTCCCGATCCGCCCTGCAGCGTTCGGGACACGCCCTGTTGTCACCGTGGCGTTGTCACAGTGGCGCGCCACCCTCACCCCGACGCTGTACCCAGGATTCTCCCTCAGGAGTGATGCGAGGCGGGGGTAAATACCCCGATTCGCACGTTTCGTCGCCGAAGAGTGATCAATACGGCCGCCACGAGGACGAGGGCACAACCGATCGTGGTGACCACCGGGCCGGCCGACCGCATCGTCACCCAGCTGCTGTCGGCCCGCGGTCCCAGGACCAGGGCCGCCACCGACACCGTCAGCAGCAGCAGGGCCAGCACCCCGCCGGCGATGGCGGCGGTCCGGCGCAGGCGCAGCAGGTAGAGCACCAGGACCACGGCCCAGGCCGGCCCCTGCCACGGCCAGAGGGCCACCGCTGCGGTGACGACGGAATTGACGTCGGGAAGATACCGCTCGGCGGCCCCGGCGAGCTGGTAGCTGTTCTTGGCGACCCGGCCGGACTGGATCCAGGGCAGGAAAGTGCCCGTGACGGCCAGTACGACACCCACTGCACCCGACACCGGCTGCCACAGCTGTGCGAAACTGTGACGGCTGTTCACCACTGGGACCGGTGGGGGCGGAGTACTGAAATCGTTCACCGGCGCCAGTGTGCCTTGAGCGGGGTCGGCGCTCCGCACGAATCACCCGATCAGTGTGCGTCGGTACCCGGCCGAAGTGCAGGCAGGCTCACATTCCGGCCTCAGGGCAGCGGAAAGGGTGCCGCAACTGCAGCATTCGAAGGTTAAATGTCCGAATTATCCCGATTGGGACGTATGAGTTTCTTGGGGACACTGGTGCAAACGGGTACAAAAGTGGCATGGTTCTCCATGGTGTGTCGCGTTGACATGCCGCACCGAACGAGATCTAGCTGCCGTCTGCGGGGACTTGTCGCCGCGGGGGAGGAGTTTTTGTGGCTTCACTAGCCCGGCTTCGCGCCACCGTGACAAGCGGTTTCTGTGCGCTCCTGGTCGCCGCCCTGTTCGTCAGCGGCACGACCCCGGCGGGTGCCGTACCGCCTCCGCCCGTCAACCCCTCCGATGACGACATCTCCCAGAGCGAGAGCGACGCGGCCTCCCGGGCCGCCGAGGTCGGCCGCCTCTCGGGCCTGGTCACCCAGACCGAGGGGGAGATCGACCGGCTCAACAACGACATGGAACTCAAGGCCGAACTCGCCATGAAGGCCAAGGTCGACCTGGAGGTGGCCGTCGAGGACGCCGCCGACGCGAAGAAGGCCGCCGCCACGGCCGCCGAGGTCGCCGCTGCCTCGCAGCAGGACATCGACCTGGCCCAGGACAAGGCCAAGGATTTCGCGGCCGCCTCCTTCCAACAGGGTTCCCGGCTGGGTTCCCTCTCCGCCCTCCTGGACTCCGGCACCCTCAACGACCTGCTGGAGCGTCAGCAGCTCATCGGTGCCATCTCCGAGTCCCAGCTGGACGTCATCAACGAGCTGCAGCGGGCCCGGGTCAACAAGGCCAACCTCGATGCCGCCGCCCGTCAGGCCGTCATCGACGCCGACGCCGCCCAGCAGGCGGCCGACCAGGCGGCCAAGGACGCCACCGACCGGCAGAACGAGGCCAACGACGCCTTCGCCGCCGGTCAGGCCAGGTTGGGTGACCTGCGCACCCAGCTGGACGACCAGCAGATCGCCTACACGGCCGCGGTCAACACCGTCGCGGTGCTGAAGTCCCAGCGTGACCAGTACAACCAGTGGGTCGAGCTCAAGCGCGCCGAGGAAGAGCGGCTGCGCAAGGAGGCCGAGGAACGGGCCAGGATCGCGGCCGAGAAGATCGCTGCGGAGAAGGCCGCCGCCCAGGCCGCGGCCGAGAAGGCCGCCGCGGATCGGCTCGCCGCGGCCCAGGCCGAGGAGGAGCGGCAGCGCCAGGCCGCCGTCGTCGCCGCCGAGAAGCTGAAGAAGGAGAACGAGCGCAAGGCACTGCTCGCCGCTGCGGAGGAGAAGATCCGCAAGGCGCAGCAGGCGGCCGCCGATGCCGAGGCCGCCGCCCAGGCCGCCGAGGCCCTGCAGCGGGCGAACGAGGCCAAGCAGGCTGCCGAGGCCAAACGCCTCCACGAGGCCCAGGTGGCCAAGGAAGCCCGGGCCGCGGCCCGCCGCGCCCAGCTCGCCCTGGAAGAGGCCCAGCGGGAGAAGGACGCCTTCGACGCCCGCACCGAGGCCCAGCGCCGGGCCGACGAGGCCAAGGAGGCCGCCGAGGGCAACAACTCCGGTTGGGACCCGAACGTGCCCGACCCGGACCCGGTCGACACCCCGGACCCGGTCACGCCGACCGTTCCGGTCAACCCGACCCCCAATCCCAATCCGTCGACCGGTTCCAGTCGCGGGGACATCATCGTCAACGCCGGCCTGCGCTGGCTCGGCACCACCTACGCCTGGGGCGGTGGGGACTCCAACGGCCCGACCTACGGCATCCGGGACTACGGTGTGGCCGACTCCTACGGCGACTACATGAAGATCGGCTTCGACTGCTCCGGCCTGGCCCTCTACGCCTACGCGCAGGTCGGGATCTACCTGCCGCACTACTCGGGCTACCAGTACCAGCAGGGGCAGCGCATCTCCCAGAACGACCTGCAGCGCGGGGATCTGGTCTTCTGGGCGAACAACACCTCCGACCCGAACACCATCCACCACGTGGCGATCTGGATGGGCGACGGGAACATCCTGGAAGCCCCGCAGTCCGGCTCGACCGTCAAGATCTCGCCGATGCGCTGGAACGGCTACATCGGTGCCAGCCGCCCCGGGACCTGAGCCAGCGGTTCCGTTGTCGGCGGTCATCCTGGCCGGCGGCAGCGGAGCACGCCTGGGCGGCGTCGACAAACCGGGCCTGGCCCTGGACGGACGGTCGTTGCTCGACCGGGCGATCGCCGCGGTGCCGGGCGGTCGGGTGGTGGTCGTCGGGCCGCCCCGCCGGTCGGTCGGGGAGGTCATCCAGACCCTTGAGGACCCACCGGGTTCCGGTCCCGCCGCGGCCATCGCCGCGGGAGTCATCGCTCTCGGCTCCAGGCGCGTCGCCGAACCGGCGCCCGCCGACGTGCCGCGCTCCGTGCCGACAATCGCGCTGCCTGCAACGAGCGCGGACGTCGGGAAGGAGCGCGGAACCGAGACCGGACCCGACGATCTGGTCGCCGTGCTGGCCGCCGATCTCCCCGGAATCACCAGCGATGTCGTGCGCAGGCTGGCCGGAGTCGTCCTCGCCACCCCGGCCGCGGCCGGAGCCGTCCTGGTCGACGGTCGGGGTCACGAACAGTGGCTGCTCGGGGTCTGGCGCAGCGCCGCCCTGGTGACGGCCCTGTCCGCCCACGACAGCTGGGCCGGCCGATCGGTGCGAGCCCTGCTGCAGCCGTTGTCCCCGCTCCGGCTGCCGGCCACCGGTGACGAGCACCGGGACCTCGACACCCCCGCCGACCGTTCGGCCTGGGAGGATCGCCTCGGGGCCACGTTCGGCCCGCCGGACTGACCCGTTCCCATGGAGTACGCAGGATGGTCGCGTAAGTTTGTCTTCTGTAGTGGACAGTCAATGACGGACCGTTCTGCCGGCGCAGCACGTCGGGTCAGCACATCAAGCCAGTAGGAGATATCGGTGACGACAGGTGCCAGCCAGCCGGCGAGCAACGGGGTACCCGCGGTCCACACCGCACCGGCAGTGGCACCGGGGGTGGCCACACCGGCCTCCGACGCCGCCCTGCTGGAGCGGACCGCCTTCGAGATCAAGAAGGTCATCGTCGGTCAGGACCGGCTCGTCGAGCGGATCCTGGTAGGACTCCTCGCCAAGGGCCACCTGTTGATCGAAGGTGTGCCCGGGGTGGCCAAGACCCTGGCGGTCGAGTCCTTCGCCCGGGTCGTCGGCGGCACCTTCTCCCGGATCCAGTTCACCCCCGACCTCGTGCCCTCGGATCTGCTCGGCACCCGGATCTACCGCGCGGGCCGGGAGGCCTTCGACACCGAACTCGGTCCGGTGGTGGCCAACTTCGTCCTGGCCGACGAGATCAACCGGGCCCCGGCCAAGGTCCAGTCGGCCCTGCTCGAGGTGATGGCCGAGCGACAGGTCTCCATCGGGGGCAAGACCTATCCGATGCCCGATCCGTTCCTGGTGCTCGCCACCCAGAACCCGATCGAGAACGAAGGTGTCTACCCCCTTCCCGAGGCCCAGCGGGACCGCTTCCTGTTCAAGCTGCTGGTGGGGTACCCGACCCCGGAGGAGGAGCGGGAGATCATCTACCGGATGGGTGTCGTCGCTCCGCGTGCCCGGCAGGCCCTGCCGATCGCCGAGCTCGTCCGGCTGCAGAACGTCGCCTCGAACGTCTTCGTCCACCACGCCCTGGTCGACTACGTCGTCCGCCTGGTGTTCGCCACCCGGACCCCGGCCGAGCACGGCCTGACCGAAGTGGCCTCCTGGCTCTCCTACGGAGCTTCCCCGCGTGCCTCCCTCGGCATCATCGCCGCGGCCCGCGCCCTGGCCCTGGTCCGCGGCCGTGACTTCGTCGTCCCGGCCGATGTGCTGGACGTGGCCCCCGATGTTCTCCGGCACCGGCTCGTCCTCTCCTACGACGCCCTCGCCGACGGGGTCGCGGTGGAGACGATCCTGCACCAGCTGCTGCAGGCCATCCCGTTGCCGCAGGTCAGCCCGTTCACGGCCGCCCCGGCCCGCTGACGGCGACCGGAAGCGTCCCCGCCGTGCCCCACGAGCCAGGTTCCCACCCAGCGACCCCACCGATCTCCTTCGCCGACCACACCCGGATCGAGGCCGCCCTGGCGAACCTGGAGCTGTCGGTCCGCCGTCGGCTGGACGGCCTGCTCCAGGGCAACCACCTGGGTCTGGTGCCCGGTCCCGGTTCGGAGCCGGGGGAGGCCCGGCCCTACTACCCCGGTGACGACGTCCGCCGGATGGACTGGTCGGTCACCGCACGGACGACCGAGGCACACATCCGGCAGACCGTCGCCGATCGCGAGCTGGAGACGTGGATCGTGGCGGACGTCTCGGCCTCGCTGGACTTCGGAACGGCCCTGTGCGAGAAACGCGACCTGGTGATCGCGGCCGCCGCTGCGATCGCCCACCTGACCCAGGGTGGTGGCAACCGGCTCGGCGCGGTGATCAGCAGCGGTGCCGGCCTGCGCCGGATCCCGGCCCGTGGAGGCAGGCCGCACATCCAGTACCTGCTGCGGGCGCTCGCCGAGATGCCCCGCGCCGAACCGGGTGCGGCCGGCCGGGGGGAGCGCGGCGACCTGGCCGAGGCACTGGAGCAGCTTCGCCGCCCGCCCCGTCGCCGCGGGCTGGCCGTGGTGATCTCCGATTTCGTCGGCGAGGTGGATTGGGCGCGCTCCCTGCGCGCGTTGAACTCCCGGCACGACCTGCTCGCGGTAGAGGTGCTCGACCCCCGCGACCTCGACCTGCCGGACATGGGAGTGGTCACCCTGTTCGACCCGGAGACCGGCCGCCAACGTGATGTCGCCACCACCGCCCGACTGCGCCGGGAGTTCGCCGCGAAATCGGCCCAGCACCGGGCCGAGGTGGCTGCGGCGATCCGCCGGGCCGGTGGCGCCCAACTGACCCTGCGCACCGACCGGGACTGGATCTCCGACGTCCTCCGGTTCGTCATCGGCCGCAAACGCGGCTGGACCGGCGCGGCCCCGATCGGTGCAGCCCCGGCGACGGCAGGGGAGGCCTGGTGAACTTCGCCCACGCCCCCTGGCTGGCCCTGGCCGCTGTCGCCCCGGTCCTGCTGGGCGGCTACATCCTGGTGCAACGCCGTAAGCGCAAGCAGGTCTTGCGGTTCTCCTCCCTCGCCCTGCTGGAGACCGTGGCACCGACCCGGCCGAGCCGCTCGCGACATGTGCCGACCGCCCTGCTGCTGCTCGGCATCGTTGTGCTCGCCATCGGTCTGGCCGGCCCGACCGATGAGGTCAAGGTCCCGCGCAACCGGGCCACCGTCATGCTCGCCATCGACGTGTCGCTGTCGATGGAGGCCACCGACATCAAGCCGACCCGGTTGGCGGCCGCCCAGGCCTCGGCCACCCAGTTCGCGAACGACCTCACCCCGGGGGTGAACCTGGGGTTCATCTCCTTCGCCGGGGTCGCCACGGTGCTGGTGACACCGACGACCGAACGGCAGCCCGTCATCGACGCGGTGGCGAACCTCAAACTCGACGAACGCACGGCCACCGGTGAGGCCATCTACGCGGCCCTGCGCAGTATCGACACCTTCACCCGGTCCATCTCCGGTGCGGACGGCCCGGCCCCGGCCCGGATCGTGCTGATGACGGACGGCAAGGAGACCTACGGGCGGGACGCCTACGAGGCCGCCGCTGCCGCCAAGGAGGCCGGGGTCCCGATCTCCACCATCGCCTTCGGCACCCGGAACGCCACCATCGACGTCAACGGGGAGCCGGTGGACGTGGCGGTGGACGAGGCCTCCATGCGGGACATCGCGCAGATCTCCGGTGGGGACTTCCACGCCGCGGCCTCGGCGGAGGAGCTGAGCCAGGTCTACGCCCAGCTCGGTGAGCAGATCGGCTACGAGATCAAGAACCAGGACGCCTCGCGGCCCTGGGTGATCGGCGGCACCATCGTCGTCATCCTCGCTGCCGGTGCCGCACTGGTGCTCACCCAGCGGATCCCCTGAGCCTGCGGTTGGTGTGCCTGCGGCCGGTGTGCCTGCGGCCGGTGTGCCCGCGGCCGGTGTGCCTGCGGTCGGTGTGACCTCGCCGACCCGTGGCCGCTGCGGACCCTGCCTACCGGTCGGTAACCGGTGGTGCGGATAAAGTCACGAGTTGCGAACTCCCACTCCCGTGGTGGGGGAGCGAGTGGGAGGTATGTGTGAGCGAGGCGCTCGAGACAACGCAAACAGCTGGAACTGCGCAGATCAGCCGGTCGGTGCTGGTGACCGGCGGCAATCGGGGCATCGGCCTGGCGATCGCGCAGGAACTGCGCAGGCAAGGACACAAGGTCTCGGTGACCGTCCGCAGCGGCGAGGCCCCGGACGGTCTGCACGGTGTCCGGTGCGATGTCACCGATGCCGAGTCCGTCGACCGTGCCTTCACCGAGGTCGAGGCCCACCAGGGCCCGGTCGAGGTGCTGGTGGCCAATGCCGGCATCACCGACGACACCCTGCTGCTCCGGATGTCGGAGGACCAGTTCACCCGGGTCGTCGACGCCAACCTCACCGGCTCCTACCGCGTCGCCAAACGCGCTGCCTCCGGGATGCTCCGCAAGCGTTGGGGTCGGCTCATCTTCATCTCCTCCGTGGTCGGACTGAGCGGCGGGGCCGGGCAGGTCAACTACGCCGCCTCCAAGGCCGGTCTGGTCGGGATCGCCCGCTCGATCGCCCGTGAACTCGGCTCGCGGAACATCACCGCCAACGTCATCGCCCCCGGCTTCGTCGACACCGACATGACCAGGGAGCTGCCGGAGGAGCGCCGCAAGGAGATCGTCAAGCAGGTGCCGGCCGGTCGGTACGCCAGCCCCGACGAGATCGCCTCCGTGGCGGCCTTCCTGGCCTCCGACGGCGCGGCCTACATCACCGGTGCGGTGATCCCGGTCGACGGCGGTCTGGGCATGGGTCACTGACCCGGGCCCGATCCGCGATCTGCCCATCACCGTTCTCATCGTCCCCGCGGCCGTTGCCGTCGCGGACATCGTCAACAAGGAAGTGTGAAACATGACCGGATTGCTTGCCGGGAAGAAGTTGCTCATCACCGGTGTGATCACCGAGGCGTCCATCGCCTTCCACACCGCGAAGATCGCCCAGGAACAGGGTGCCGAGGTCGTCCTGACCGGATACGGACGGCTGAGCCTGGTCGAACGGATCGCCAAGCGACTGCCGACCCCCGCCCCCGTGGTGGAACTGGACGTCACCTCGGTCGAGCAGTGCGCGTCACTGGCCGAGCGGGTGTCGGAGTTCGTGCCCTCTCTCGACGGTGTGCTGCACTCCATCGGCTTCGCCCCGGCGGCCGCCCTGGGCGGCACCTTCCTGGAGACGTCCTGGGAGGACGTGGCCACCACGGTCCATGCCTCGACGTACTCGCTGAAGTCCCTGGCCGTTGCCGCCCTGCCGCTGATGTCCTCCGGCGGATCGATCGTGGGCCTCGATTTCGACGCCCGCCAGGCCTGGCCGGGCTACGACTGGATGGGTGTGGCCAAGGCCGGCCTGGAGTCGACCTCCCGCTACCTCGCGCGTGACCTCGGCCCGAAGGGCATCCGGGTCAACCTGGTGTCCGCCGGTCCGCTGAAGACCATTGCGGCCAAGTCGATCCCGGGCTTCAGCGGCCTGGAGGACGCGTGGACCAACCGGGCACCGCTCGGCTGGGACGCCTCGGACCCGACGCCGGTCGCCAAGGCCGCCTGTGCCCTGCTGTCCGACTGGTTCCCGGCCACCTCCGGCTCGATGATCATGGTCGACGGCGGGTTCCACTCCCTCGGGTTCGGTACGGCCGAGGTCCCGGCCCCGACCGCCTGACCTCCCTGACCGCGGTGCCTTTTCTGACGTTTCGACGGCGTTGAACGTCGGAAAAGGCACCTGTGGTGTGTGATGTGGGTCACGCCTGCCCATCCCTGCCTGCGGGTACTACGAAGTAGCAGTGCAGGCAGGTGGAGTGCGGCCGATGTGCGTCGGCGACAGGCCACCGCAGGCAGTGCGGATGTTCCCTTTTCGGGTTCACGGTGGGTTTTTTCGGGGGACCCACCGTGAACCCGTTTTTTCGTGTGTCGGCTCTTCCGGTGCCGGCCCTGCTGCGGCCCGCCTCAGAAGCCGGCTGCGCCGTCCCCGCCGACCCGTTGGGGTGCCGGCGCACACTCGGCCACCGCGGCCAACCTCCCCTGACGGACCGCCTCGGCCAACGGCCGCAGTGCGTCGTCGATCGCCCCGAGCTCATGGCGTGACACGGCTGCGGTCTGATGCCGGCCCGCGATCTGCAGGAGGGCCTCCAACGAGATCACCTTCGCCAGCAACGCCGACGCCCGCCGGGGCATCCCGTGCGGGCTGTCGTGGGCGGCCTCTCGCATCGCCGCCGCGAGATCGTCGCGTACGGTCCGCGAATCGCGGGCGATGTCCAGGGCGCGCAGCCGGTTGGTGGCGCTGACGATCGCCCGGTCGATGGCGAACTCGGCCTCATGGACCGTCCAGGCCGGATGGGAGGGGTACGGCTCCTCCCCGAGATCGAACACCCGCCAATGGCCGTCGACAGGGACGACCGCCGCCGACCGGGATCTCAGGACCACCGCGGCCCCGGCGTCCAACGCGGCCACCACACTGCGGTGACCGGCCGGCAGTCCGCGGACGTCCCCGGCGACCGGGAGAACGAGCTCGCAGGGACCGGCAGGCCGGAAGAGATCGAGCAGGGCGAGGGTTCCGGCACCGGGGCTGCCCGGCCCGGGCAGGCCGAGCTTCTCGGCGGTGACGTGTTCGGCGGCGCGGACGCCGGCGGTGTACCCGGTCTGGCCCAGGGCGGAGATCAGGTCGTCCGGTGGCACGGAACCACCGGCGTAGGCGGGCCCCCACAGGGCGAGCACCGTGGCGGCACGAATCGCGGACATGACGGCCACGGTACGTGACTTCACCGGGTGCGCCTGGATAACGTTCGTCACCGTGACCCGACCACCGTTCGAACCCGTGAACTACAGCCGTGACGTCCTTTCCCAGCCCCGGAAGACCCGGGTGATCCCCGAGATCCCCGCCACCAGGGACGTTGTCGCCGAGGACCCGGCGACCGGATTCACCGGTGCGGTGGTGGGGTGCACCTCCACCACGGTCACCCTGGAGGACGCGAAGGGCCGGACGAGAACCTTCCCGCTCGCGGTCGGGGTGTTCCTGATCGACGGGGAGCAGGTCACCCTGGTCCGTCCGGTCGCCGCGCCTACCGGACCGAAACTGTCCGCCTCCGGATCGGTACAGGTTGCCGGTCTGCGGGCCAGGACGGCCAGGGCGGCCAGGATCTGGGTGGAGGGCATCCACGACGCGGCGCTGATCGAACGGGTCTGGGGACACGACCTCCGGGTGGAAGGCATCGTGGTCGAACCGATCGACGGGCTGGACAACCTGCCCGAGGCGTTGGCCGAGTTCGGCCCGGGCCCGCAACGGCGGGTCGGGGTGCTCGCCGACCACCTGGTCCCCGGGAGCAAGGAGACCCGGATCGCCGACGCGGTCCGGTCCGGCCCGGGCGGCGGCCACGTGCTGATCACCGGCCATCCGTACATCGACATCTGGGAGGCCGTGCGGCCGGAGGCGGTCCGGATCAAGGCCTGGCCGACGGTTCCGCGGGGAACCGACTGGAAGACCGGGGTCTGCGCCCGGCTCGGGGTGCCCGACACCGCGACCATGTGGGGCCGGGTCAACGGCTCGGTCCGCTCCTTCAAGGACCTGCACACCCCGCTGATCACCGCCGTCGAGGAGCTGATCGACTTCGTGACCGCCATCCCGGAGTGACGCCGGGGCCGCAGCAGCCGCGCGCGGTGTTGTCCCTCGAACTGGTCCGATCGGCGGACTGCGATGTGGCATCAGGGTGAATGGTGATCACGACTTGGTACCGGTGCGTATCCCGTCCCTGAGGAAACGATCGACTGTCGTACAGCTCTGGCAGGATCGAATCATGCAGGCTTGGGTATGGCTCATCATCGCCGTGGTGCTCGTCACCGCGGAGGCACTCGGTGCCGAATTCTTCCTCGTGATGCTCGGAGCCGGAGCCCTGGTCACCGCCGGGGTCGCGGTCTTCGCACCCGAACTCCTGTGGTTGCAGCTCGTCGTCTTCGCGATCTCCTCGGTGGCCCTGGTCGTCGGGGCCAGGCCCGCTCTCCTGCGCCGTTTCCACTCCGCCGCGGATCAGACCAAAACCGGGATAGAAGCGATCATCGGCAGCAAGGCCTCCGTCATCTCCGCCGTGGACGCCAGCGGTGGCCAGGTGAAGATCGGCGGAGAGATCTGGTCAGCGATCGGGGTGGCCGGCCATCGGCCGATGCCGCCCGGAACTCCCGTCACCGTCGTCGAGGTCCGCGGAGCCACCGCGGTCGTAATCTGGGGGCCCTAAAACCATGGATCCAGTACTCATCGTCAGCCTGGTCATCGCCTTCCTGGCCATCGTCATCGTCGTCCGGTCGATCAAGGTCATCCCGCAGGCCCAGGCGGCGGTGGTGGAACGGCTCGGCCGCTACCACAAGACCAGCCACGCCGGCCTGGTCTGGCTGGTGCCCTTCCTCGACAAGATCAGGGCCAGGATCGACATGCGGGAGCAGGTCGTGTCCTTCCCGCCCCAACCGGTGATCACCGAGGACAACCTCACCGTCTCCATCGACACCGTGGTGTACTTCCAGGTCAACGAGCCGCGCGCGGCCGTCTACGAGATCGCCAACTACATCGTCGCGGTCGAGCAGCTCACCACCACCACCCTGCGGAACGTGGTCGGCGGGATGAACCTCGAGCAGACCCTGACCTCGCGGGACGCCATCAACGGCCAGCTGCGCGGGGTCCTCGACGAGGCCACCGGCAAGTGGGGGATCCGGGTGGCCCGGGTCGAACTCAAGGCCATCGACCCGCCGCTGTCCATCCAGGACTCGATGGAGAAGCAGATGCGCGCCGACCGGGACAAACGCGCGATGATCCTGACGGCCGAAGGCCAACGGGAATCCTCCATCAAAACCGCCGAAGGGCAGAAGCAGGCCGCGGTCCTGAACGCCGAAGGCTCCAAACAGGCAGCCATCCTGGCCGCCGAGGGTGAACGTCAGTCGGCCATCCTGCGCGCCCAGGGTGAACGGGCTGCCCGGTACCTGCAGGCCCAGGGGCAGGCGAAGGCCATCGAGAAGGTCTTCGCCGCCGTCAAGGCAGGCAAGCCGACCCCGGAGCTGCTCGCCTACCAGTACCTGCAGACCCTGCCGCAACTCGCCCAGGGCGATTCCAACAAGGTGTGGATGATCCCGAGCGGCTTCGACAAGGCGCTGGAGCAGTTCGCGAAGATGTTCGGCGACAAGGGTGAGGACGGCGTCTTCCGGTACGAGGCACCCGAGGACGACGCACCGGTGACCAAACCCGGCACCGATGACGAGGACGTCAAGGACTGGTTCGGCGGGGACACCAGTGCCCAGCTGGCCGCCGCCGATCGGGCGGCCGCGTCGACCGCCGCTCACGCCCTGGCCGAGCTGGAGGCGGCCGAGGCCGCCGCGCGGATCGCCGCCCAGACCCGTCGCCCGGCGCCGGAGCTCGGCTCGATCGACCCGTACACGGGCCTGGGGATGCAGCACGGACAGAGCCGCCCGATCCAGCCCCCGCCCGCTCAGCAGCAGTCGGCGCCGCAGTACCCGCAGCACCAGGCCCCGCCGCAGCAGCAGAACCCGCAGGGGCCCCCGCAGCAGAATCCGTCACAGCAGAATCCCGGGTACGGCCCGCCGCCCGGCTTCCCGGGTTTCCCGGGTGTGGATGAGGACAAGCGACCGCAGCAGTAACCCCCCTCCTGTTCCCGCGCGCGTTGTTGCTCCTCGCGCACGTAACTTCGCGCGCGAGAACGAACAACGTGCGCGGGAACAGGGGGAGGATGTGGGGGGGATCCAGCCGGACCCCAGTGGGAGTCAAGTCGGCCGCGGTGTACTGGGTCCTTCCAGGCCATCCGGCCGCCCTGACGTATCCCGGAGATTGTGATGACCCTCGCCGAACCCAATTCCGTCCAGCCCGCCGCCCCGTCGGACACTGCCGGCACCCTGCTCACCGAACTCGATGCCGCGACCGCCGGCCAGGTGTTCGGCCCGGGTGACACCGGGTACGCGGCGGCCTTCGCACCGTTCAACCTGTCCACGGTCCACCAGCCCGAGGTGGTGGTGGTGGCCGCCGACGCCGCCGATGTCGCCGCCGCCGTCGGTATCGCCGCTCGGGCCGGGCGTTCGGTAGCGGTCCAGGCCACCGGACACGGTGCCGCCCCCGCCGACCAGGAGACCGTCCTGATCTCCACCCGGCTGCTCGACACGGTGACCGTCGATCCCCAGGCGCGCACGGCGACGATCGGGGCCGGTGCGATCTGGCAGCAGGTGCTCGATGCCGCCGCACCGTACGGTCTCGCGGCCCTGGCCGGCTCCGCCCCTCACGTCGGGGCGGTCGGCTACACCCTCGGCGGGGGCCTCGGCCCGGTGGCCCGCACCTTCGGACTGGCCTCCGACCACGTGCTCGGATTCGAGGTCGTCACCGCAGGCGGCGAGATCGTGACGGTCGACGCCCGGAACCGACCGGAACTGTTCTGGGCCCTGCGCGGCGGCGGCGCGGCCTTCGGGATCGTCACCTCCATGACGATCGACCTCATCCCGCTCGCCACGGTCTTCGGCGGCGGTCTCTGGTTCGCCGCCGAAGACGCTCCGGCCCTGCTGCACACCTGGCGGAACTGGACCCTGGATCTGCCGGAGACGATCACCACCTCCATCGCCCGGCTCAACCTCCCTCCGTTGCCCCAGCTTCCGGAACCGCTCCGCGGGCGCGCGGTGGTGCACCTGCGCTTCGCCTCGGTCGGTGACGAGGCCGAGGCCGCAGCCCAGTTGGACCGATTCCGGACGATCGCGACCCCGTTGATGGACACGGTCGGCCGCATCCCGTACGCGGCCATCGGTGCGGTGCACGCGGACCCGGTGGACCCGATCCCGGCGGCGGACCGCGGGATCGGTCTCAGTGATCTCCCGGAGGCCGCCGTGGATTCCTTCCTCGCCGTCACCTCCCCGGCCGCGCGACTGCCGTTCCTGGTCGCCGAGATCCGGCTGCTGGGCGGGGCGGTCGCGCGGCAGTCGGCGGTGCCGAGTGCGGTCGGGGGTCGCGACGCCGCCTACGGCCTGAACGCCATCGGCGCCCTGGTCCCGCCGATCGCCGAGCACGTCCCCGGGGCGTTGGAAGCGGTTCTCGCCGCCCTGACCCCGTGGTCCAGCGGTGGCTCCCTGATCAACTTCGCCGGCAGTACGGGTGCTGTCGCCGACGCACGGATCCAGCGTTCCTTCGCGCCCGAGGTCTACCGCCGGTTGGTCGCCCTACGGGCCGAGACCGACCCGGCCGGTGTGTTCGCCGCCTCGGCCCGCTGGTCGGTCCTGCCCGTCGACTGATCCTGTGCCCCCGGTGGATCGTGGGTCCGAAGCCGGATCCGCCGGGGGAAGGGACCTGCAGTTCGATCAAGAGGTACATCTCACAGCCGTCCGGCCACGAGACGGGCCGACGCGACCTTACGATTCGAGGCGCATCGGTTAAATGGGATGCTCTTTTCGGCGCAGGGGCCTCTCGGGGGCATCTTTGCCGCCTGGCATGCCTTCGCAGCTTCGGACGGAGATCGAATGTTCCGCACCCCTTCCCTTCGTCGCGCCGGGCTGGTGACGGCGGCCCTCGCCCTCCTGCTGACGGCCTGTTCGGCCGGGTCCACCGCCGAACCTTCCGGAACCCAGCCGTCAGCAACCCAGCCGTCAGCAACCCAGCCCACGGGCACCCAGGGCTCGGCCGCGCCGACGACCGCACCGGCCGATCCCTCGGAGACCGATCCGGCAAGCCCGAGCTCGACGCCCGCACCCGCCTCGGACGCGGCGTTGGCGGTCGGCTTCGTGCTGGCCCCGGAGAGCCTGGACTTCACCCAGGTCGACGGTGCCGCGATCCCGCAGGCGTTGCTCGTCAACGTGTACGAGGGCCTGGTGAAGGTCGACGACAACGGCACGATCGTCCCGGCCCTGGCGAAGTCCTGGACCGTCTCACCGGACCGGAAGACGTACACCTTCCAGCTGCAGGAGGGCGTGAGGTTCTCCAACGGCGATCCCTTCACCGCCGAGGACGCCGTGTTCTCGATCAACCGGGTCAAGACCGACTGGAAGATCTCGGTGAAGGCGAAGATGGACATCGTCGCGAAGGCGGTCGCGGTGTCCGACACCGAGCTGACGGTGACGTTGAAGCGGCCGAGCAACAACTGGCTGTACGACATGACCAGCAGGGTCGGGGCGATGTTCTCCACCGACGGTGTGGCCGATCTGGCCGACAAGCCCATCGGCACCGGCCCGTACGTCTTCGTCAGCTACACCCCGGGGGATCGGATGGTCCTGGAGCGCAACGACGGTTACTGGGGGACCCCGCCGGCGGTGAAGACCGTCACCCTGCGGTACTTCAAGGATCCGAACGCGATGAACAACGCCCTGCTCACCGGCGACATCCAGGTGATCTCGAGCGTCCAGACCCCCGAGTCGATCAGCCAGTTCTCCGACACCAGCCGGTTCCAGGTGATCGACGGGACCAGCACCGGCGAGGTGCTGCTCACCCTGAACAACGGCTCCGGCGCGACCGCCGACCTCAAGGTGCGCCAGGCCATCTCCTACGCCCTGGACCGCAAGGCCATCCTGGACATCGCCTGGAGCGGGTACGGCACCCTCATCGGTTCCCACGAGGCCCCGACCGATCCGTGGTTCACGGACCTGTCCGGGGCGTACCCGTTCGACCCGGAGAAGGCGAAGGAGCTGCTCAAGGAGGCCGGCAAGGAGAACCTGACCCTGCGGCTGACGTTGCCGCCGGTGCCCTACGCCACGGCCGCGGCACCGCTGATCATCTCCCAGCTGGCCGACGTCGGGATCACCGTCAAGGACACCGCCGTCACCTTCGACACCTGGATCCAGCAGGTCCTGATCAACGCCGATTACGATATGACGATCATCAACCACGTCGAACCCCGCGATCTGGCCACCCTGTGGGGTGACCCGACCTACTACACCCGGTACGACAACCCCGAGGTGCAGCGCCTGTTGGTTGCCGGTGACGAGGGAACCCCCGAGCAGCAGGTCACCGACTACCGGAAGGTGGTCCAGATCCTCTCCGACGACGCCGCCTCGGTGTGGTTGTGGTCCTTCCCGAACCTGGTGGTGGCAGCCGCAGATGTCCGTGGCCTGGCGCAGAACGCCGTCTCCGAGTCCTTCGACCTGACGACCCTGAGCGTCGGATAACCACGTGGTCTGGCGCATCCTGCGGCGGCTGCTGATCCTGGTGATCAGCACCGCCGCTGCGTCGTTCCTGACCTTCTGGGTGCTGTTCGACGGCTGCGGGCCGGCCCGGACCAGGCTCGGCATCGGTGCCACCGAGGACAGCGTTGCCCAGCTCTGCCGCGAACTGGGCCTGGACCGGTCGATGGCGAGCCAGTACCTGGACTGGGCCGGTGGAATCCTGCACGGTGATTTCGGTGTCTCCTACATCAGCGGCCGGGCCCTGGGCCCGCAGATCCTGGACCAGCTGTCGGTGACCCTGTGGCTGGTGGCCGGGGCGATGGTGGTCGCCGTGCTCCTGGCGGTGCCGTGGGGTCTGTTCAGCGCCCTCTTCCACCGGAGAATATGGGGCACTCTTCTCTCCGCCGGCTCGCAGATCGGTGTTGCCGTCCCGGCCTTCCTCGCGGCCATCCTGCTGGTGCTGCTGTTCTCGGTGCACCTGGGGTGGCTGCCACCGAACGGCTACCAGGTGCCGGGAGCGGACTTCGGCGGATTCCTGAGCCACATGGTGCTGCCCTGGCTGGCCCTGGGCATCGTGCAGGCCGCCGTTCTGGCCCGGTACGTCCGGTCGGCGGTGCTGGACGAGAGCGGACAGGACTACCTGCGCACCGCCCGCTCCAAGGGACTGACCAGGCTCGATGCCCTGGTCCGTCACGGACTGCGGAACGCCTCGATCCCGGTGCTGACGGTGATCGGTGTCCAGCTGGTGACGATCCTGGTGGGGGCGGTGGTGGTGGAGTACGTGTTCGCCATACCCGGGATCGGGGCCGGCCTGGCCGATGCGGCCAAACGTCAGGATCTGCTCAACGTGCAGGGCATCGTCGTGGTGCTGGTCGTGATCGCGCTGGTGGTGTCCTTCCTGGTGGATCTGGCCTACACCCTGATCGACCCGCGGATGCGGACCACTGCGGACGGGGGTCGGGCGTGAAAGGTTCGCCGAAACACCGCAACTCCTTGCTGGTGGCAGGGGCGGTGCTGATCGGGATCGTGGTGCTGGCCGCGGTCGTCTCCTTCTTCTGGACCCCGTTCTCGCCGGTGTTCACCGATGTCAGGAATCCGGCGGCCCCGCCAGGACGTGGCGGTCATCTGCTGGGCACCGACCGGTTGGGTCGGGACACCCTGACCTGGCTGATGGTGGGCGCGCAGACCACCCTGAAGGTCGGGGTGATCGCGGTGGGCATCGCCGCGGTGGTGGGCACCCCGATCGGCATCCTGGCCGGGATGACCCGCCGTCGGTGGTCGGAGGTGATCATGCGGGCCAACGACGTCCTGTTGGCCTTCCCCGCCCTGCTGGTCGCGCTGATCCTGGCGGCGAAGTACGGGGCGTCGATCACCTCCTCGATGGTGGCCATCGGCATCGCCTCCGTGCCCGGGTTCGTCCGGGTCATCCGGGCCGGGACCATCCAGGTGATGGGCACCGACTACGTCCAGGCGGCCAGGATCGCCGGTCTGCGTGGGCCGGCCATCGCCGTGCGGCACGTCCTGCCGAATGTGTTCGGCCTGATCATCGTCCAGGTGTCGGTGGCCTACGCGATCGCGATCCTCGCCGAGGCGGCGCTGTCCTTCCTCGGCCTCGGCGCGCCGCCGAGTGTGCCGTCCTGGGGTCGCATGCTCAACGAGGCCCAGTCGATGTTGTCCGTCCAGCCGATGATCGCGGTCTGGCCCGGCCTGGCCATCGCGGTGGCCGTCCTGGGGCTGAACCTGCTCGGTGACGGCCTGCGGGACCGGTTCGACCCGCGGATGATCACCCGGCAGGTGCGACCATGACCGATCCCTTGCTCACAGTCCGCGGCCTGGATGTCCTCGTGGGGGAGGTGGAACTGGTCCGCGGCGTCGATCTGACGGTGTACCCGGGGGAGCGGGTGGGGATCATCGGTGCCAGCGGGTCCGGGAAAACGGTGACCTGCCTGGCGATCGCCGGTCTGCTGGACGACGGACTGGTGTGTCGTGGTTCGATCCGCCTCGCCGGGGTGCCGACCGATCTCGCCCGGGCCCGCGAGCGGGACTGGGCGCCGATCCGTGGTCTGCGTACGGGGATGGTGTTCCAGGAGCCGATGACGGCGCTCAACCCGACCATGAAGGTGGGCAGGCAGGTCGCCGAGGTGATGACCCGGCACCGGACGCACGGCCGGCGGGAGGCCCGGCGGATCGCGGTCGAACTGCTCGGGTCGACCGGATTGCCCGACCCCGAACGGATCGCCGGGGCCTACCCGCACCAGTTGTCCGGTGGCCAGCGACAACGGGTCGTGCTGGCCATCGCGCTGGCGAACGGCCCGGACCTGTTGATCTGCGACGAGCCGACCACCGCGTTGGACGTCACGGTCCAGGCGAGGGTGCTCGCTCTGATCAGCAGCAAGGTGGCCGAGACCGGGGCGGCCCTGCTGTTCATCTCCCACGACCTCGCCGTCGTCGCCGAGGTCTGCGACCGGGTCCTGGTGATGTTCGGCGGGCAGATCGTGGAGAGCGGGTCGGTGGAGGACATCCTGCTTCGGCCGCAGCACCCCCATACCCGGGCACTGCTGGCCGATGCCGTCGTCCGGATGAGGGATCAACCATGACCGCCGGCGCTGGGTCAGCCTCCGACGCGCAGGTGCCCGCTGTCGAACTGGTCGGGGTCGGCCGTGTCTTCCACCGGCCCCGGGAATCGGTTTTCGGTCCCCGACCGGAGGTGACGGCCCTGGCCGATGTCTCGTTGACCGTGCCCCGTCGCGCGAGGTTCGGCATCGTCGGCGAATCCGGTTCGGGCAAGACGACTCTCATCCGGCTGATGGCGGGCCTGGACCAACCGACCACCGGGTCGGTGGTGGTCGACGGGGTGCAGGTCTCCGGGCGGCGCGAGCGCGAGATCGCACCGCTTCGTCGGCGGTTGCAGCTGGTGTTCCAGGATCCGATGGGCTCACTGGACCCGCGCATGCGGATCGGGGCCATCATCGCGGAGTCCTTGCGTGGCATGGATCCTGCCTCCCGTCAGACCCGGGTTGCCGAGGTGCTCGGCCAGGTCGGGCTGCCGACGGACATCCTTCGCAGGTACCCGCACCAGTTCTCCGGTGGTCAGCGCCAACGGATCTCGATCGCCCGTGCCATCGCCGGGCGGCCGGCGATCCTGCTCGCCGACGAGGCGGTGTCGGCCCTGGACGTCACGGTGCGCGCGCAGATCCTCGACCTGCTCGACGAGCTGGCCACGGCGGAGGACTTCACCCTGGTCTTCGTCTCCCACGACCTGTCCGTCATCCGTCGGGTGTGCGATCAGGTGGCGGTCCTGCACGAGGGTCGTGTGGTGGAAACCGGTTCGACGGAGCAGGTGTACTCCGACCCGCAGGTGGACTACACCCGGTCCCTGCTCGCGGCCGTGCCGACCCTGGAGCGAGGTCTGGCGGCGGCGCGGGCGCGGCGGGCGGCCGGTGGGTGACAGGATCGGCAGATGACAGGATCGACGGCATGACACAGAATCCCGGAACAGCACATCGTGAGCTCGCAGTGGCTTTCGGTGGCGGTGGGGTCAACCCCATCCCGACAGCAGCGCGGTTCGTCCTGGGAATCGGGGAACTGGCCGACCAGGTCGGCGAGCGCTACGACGCCCCCGGGGCGACGGTGCTGGAGGTGACCGGGGTCCAGGCCGGACGGCCCGGGGAGGCCGCGACCCTGGCAGTCGTCACCCTGGTGGCGGGGGAGGTGCCCGGGATCGGGGCCGAGGCCCTGCACCTGCTGATCAGCAGGCTGGCCGACCAGATCGCGGTGGAGGCCGGTACCGCGGCGAAGGTCGGGGAGGTGGGCCGTGCCGGCTGAACCGACACCGGGTCCGTACAACGCCCTGATCGACGTGCCCGGGATCCGGGTCGGCCACTACGGCCGTTCGTCGGACGGATACCTCGGTGGCACCAGCGTGGTGCTGGCCCCCGCGGGTGGGATGACCGGGGGTGTGGACGTCCGTGGCGGCGGCCCGGGTACCCGGGAGACCGACCTGCTGGACCCGATCGCGGCCGTGGAATCGGTGAACGCCTTTGTCCTGACGGGGGGCTCGGCCTACGGGCTCGCCTCGGCCGGTGGTGTCGCCGACACCCTGGGCCGGGACGGGATCGGCTTCCGGGTGGGACCGGCCGCGCATGAGGTGGTGCCGATCGTGCCGGCCGCCGTCATCTTCGACCTGGGGCGGGGAGGGGATTTCCACGCCCGCCCGGATGCCGAATTCGGATCCCGGGCCCTGGCCCACGCCCGCTCGGAAGACCCGGAAGCCATGGCCGCCAACGGGAATGTGGGTGTGGGGGTCGGTGCCCTCACCGCCCGGATGCGCGGTGGGGTGGGGAATGCGAGCCTGGTGCTGGCCGACGGGACGACGGTCGCCGCGCTGGTGGTGGCGAACGCCACCGGTTCCCCCTTCGACCCGGCCACCGGAACACTCTGGGGGGCAGGGTATCTGCGGCAGGAGGACGGTCCGGTCCCGGTGCCGCCGTCGGCATCGGAGCTGGCCGCCCTGCTGGCGGTGACGGCTCGTCCGAACCCGGCCCTGGCCTCGGTGTCGGGTCGTGTCGATCCTGTCAGTCCTGCCGAGCCTGCCGAGAGTGCTGACCCGCCGCCGGGTCTCGTCAGCCACACCACCCTGGCCGTGATCGCCACCGATGCCACCCTGACCAAGGCCCAGTGCAAGAAGCTCGCCGGGATCGTGCACGACGGGATGGCCCGGGCGCTGAACCCGGTGCACACCATGTTCGACGGTGATGTCGCCTTCGCGGCGGCCACCGGTGCCCGCCCCGCCCCTGACGTCACCGCCTTCTTCGAGATCCTCACCGCGGCAGCGGATGTGGTCACCCGGGCGATCGTCCGGGCGGTCCTGTCGGCCGAGTCGGTGACCACCCCGGCCGGGACCTTCCGGAGCTACTCCGATCTGGCGCCGAGTACCCGCCCGCCCCGCTGAGAACAGCCCCACCCCTTCCGTTCCCGCGCACGTTGTTGCTCCTCGCGCACGAAACAACGCGCGCGAGGAGCAACAACGTGCGCGGGAACAGGGGGTGGTTCAGTCCTGCACGTGGAGGTCGGCCAGGTCAAGGGCCCGGTCGATGACGGCCAGACCCTCACGAACCTCCTCGGCGGTGGCGATCAACGGCGGGGCGACGTGGATCCGGTTGGTGGCGATGAACGGCCACACCCCGGCCGCCTTGCAGGCCCCGGCGACCTCGTTCATCGGGCCCATGGCGGGCCCGGCGGCATTGAACGGGACGAGGGCCTCCCGGGTACCGGGGTTCTTCACCAGTTCGATCGCCCAGAACGCGCCGAGGCCCCGGACCTCGCCGACACTCGGGTGTTTGGCGGCGATCTCGGCCAGCCCGGGGGCGAGGACGTCGGCGCCGAGGGTCCGGACACGGTCCAGGATGCCGTCCCGCTCGAACACCTGGAAGGTGGCCAACCCGGCCGCGCAGGCGAGCGGGTGGCCGGAGTAGGTCAGACCACCCGGGTAGGGCCTGGTCCGGAAGGAATCCACGATCTCGCCGGAGATGACGACCCCGCCGAGGGGCACGTAACCGGAGTTGACGCCCTTGGCGAAGGTGATCAGGTCGGGGCGGGTGTCGAACGCCTGCCAGCCGAACCACTCACCGACCCGGCCGAAACCCACCATCACCTCGTCGGCGATGTAGAGGATGCCGAACTCGTCGCACAGGGCCCGGACCCCGGCCAGGTAACCGGGCGGCGGAACCAGCACCCCGTTGGTGCCGACCACCGACTCCAGGATGATCGCGGCGATGGTGTGGGCCCCTTCGAAGACGATCGTGTCCCGCAGGTGGGCCAGGGCGCGCTCGGTTTCCTGCTCCGGTGAGGTGGAGTAGAACGGCGACCGATAGGCGAAGGGGCCGTGGAACTTCACCGTCCCCGGGATGCTCGGCTCCGCTCCCCACCTGCGCGGATCCCCGGTCAGCGAGATCGAGCCGGCGGTGGCACCGTGGTAGGAGCGGTAGGTCGACAGCAGCTTGTGCCGGCCGGTGTGCAGCCGGGCCATCCGGATGGCGTGTTCGACCGCCTCGGTGCCGCCGTTGGTGAAGAAGACATGGCTGAAACTCTCCCCGGCCTTCTCGGTGATCAGCCGCGCCAGCTCCCCGCGCACGTCGTTGGCGAAGGCCGGCTGGACCGTCGGGAGCCGGGCGGCCTGCAGCTGGATGGCCCGGACGAGATCGGGGTGGGCGTGGCCGAGGTTGAGGTTGACGAGCTGGGAACCGAAGTCGAGGTACCTGTTGCCCTCGAAGTCGAAGAAGTAGGAGCCCACCCCGCCGGCGATCGGGGTCGGGTTGATCGCGTCCTGGGCCGACCAGGAGTGGAAGACGTGTCCACGGTCGTTGGCCCGGGTCTGCGCATCCGCTGCCGGGTCCGTCACGGCCGCTCGCACCGGTGGTGCGTCCAGCAGTGCGGCGAGGTCGGGCTGATCAGCGGGTGCCTGTGGTCGCGCCTGGTAGGTCGTCATGGGGTCCAGCTTCCCCCAAGACCTCGTTCTCGGCCAGTGTTGGCACGGGGCGTGGCGCGGTAGCGTTGGCCGCTGAAGGGGAAGACTCGGTTGACGACCGCACGCCGGGTGCTCCCGGGGGCGAACCTGGAGGTTGAACGTGCCACAACGATCCGTCACGGCAGGGTGGGCCGTCGCGGCGGGAACCGGAAGGGCGACCCGCCGGAGGCTCGCTGCGGCCCTGCTGGCGGTACTCAC
The DNA here is from genome assembly GCA_003576535.1 of Nakamurella silvestris. GTDB lineage: Bacteria > Actinomycetota > Actinomycetes > Mycobacteriales > Nakamurellaceae > Nakamurella > Nakamurella silvestris. The sequence continues at coordinate 68,086 of QXCQ01000185.1, forward strand.
CGTCCTGCTGTGCGGGTGGCTGACGGCCGGCCCGGCGTCCGCCCAGCCGTCGATCCCGGCCACCCAGCTGCTCCGGGACCCGGTGGGGGATGTCGACGTCGACGCGATCGTGGCCGACCTGGCCGAGGACCACCTCGCCGGTGTGCCCGCCGATTCGCCCGACCGCAGCGAGCTGATCGCCCAGATCGACCGGGCGAACACCTCGAGCATCAATTTGAACGTGGTCGTGCTGGACCAGGAGATCACCGGGGCCGAGCCCGACGACGTGACGGCGGCCATTCTCGCCTCGGTGGGCGGCACCCTGCTGGTGATCACGCCGAACCCGGAGAACATGCTGACCAGTTCCCAGACGATCAGTCAGACCGATCTCGACGACGCCCTCGCCGCCGCCAAGGCCGCCCATGGCGACGTGGCGGCGGTGCGGGTCTTCGTCGACGCGCTCACGGCCACCGGGTTCCCCTGGAGCCTGGTGGTCATCGTCGGTGTGGTCGTCCTGCTGATGGCAGCGGTGGCCGGCGGGCTCTGGGAGAAAAGACGCCGGGAGAAACGGGAACTCGGCCGGTTCGAGCGGCAGAAGGCCGAACTGGTGCAGGCGGTGGAATCCCTGCAGGCCGATCTCCACTACATCGGCGAGCGGCTCCCGCCGTCGGCCGAACTGGCGGCGTCCTTCGAACAGGCCGTGGCCGACCACCACCGCCTCGATGTGGACCTGGCGGCCGAGAACATCACCACGACCGAGCAGATCGACGTCATGGACGTACGGGTGGCGACCCTGCGGTCGGAGATCCTGCGGGTGCGGGCCGCGGTGGACGCGGGTGCCGGCACCTGAACCGGCTCCTGCACGACTGCGGGCCCGGCAGGTGCGACGGTCGGAGCGGAAGTGAATCAGCCCACCTTTTGACGGCCGAAATTGTCCACCGGTCCGCTTGTCGTCCAGACTCACTCCCAATGAAATGACGGGAATGCCGGACCGGCACCCGTCGACAGGAGCGGTTGTGACACGGAAGGCAACGATGCCCAGGACTGTCGCTGTGGTCGGTGCCGGCCGGCTCGGTTCGGCCTTCGCCGCCGCCCTGCGGGCAGCGGGTGTCTCGGTGATCGGTCCCCTCGGGCGCCAGGAGACCGCCGAGGCCGAGATCGTGCTGATCTGCGTGCCTGATGGTGAGATCGCCGGTGTGGCAGCGCAGTTCGCCGGTAGATGCGATTTCGTCGGACATGTCAGCGGAGCCACCCCGATCTCGAGGCTCGCCGCGGCGGGGGCGCCGATGTTCGGTGTGCACCCCGCGCAGAGCTTCGCCGGTGATGATCCGCCGAGTCGTTTCCAAGGGGTGGGGAGTGCCATTTCGGCCGATACCCCCGAAGCGCTGGAGATTGCCGGGGAACTGGCCTCGTCGGTGGGTATGCGCCCGTTCGTCATCGACGAAGAACATCGGGCGGGCTACCACGCCGCGGCCTGTATCGCCTCGAATTTCCTGATCACCATCGCCGATGCCGCCGAACAGGTGGCCGCAGGCTCGGGGCTGAGCCCGGCGCAGACCAGGGAGCTGTTCGCCCCGCTGGTCCGCACCACGGTGGACAATTGGTTGCAGCGGGGACCGCGACGGGCCCTCACCGGCCCGGTGGAGCGCGGCGACCAGGACACCGTGCGGGCCCAGCGTGACGCGGTGCACGAGGTGGCACCGGACCTGACCGACCTGTTCGACGCGCTCGTCACCAGCACCGAACACCTCGCCGCACGGAAGGCCAGTGAATGAGGACCATCAGGACCATCCCGGAGTTGCGTGAGCACCTGGCCGAGCACCGACGGGCCGGACGATCGGTCGGTCTGGTGCCGACCATGGGTTTCTTCCATCAGGGCCACCTGGCGTTGATGGCCGCGGCCCGGGAGAACACCGACGTCGTGGTGGTCTCGTTGTTCGTCAACCCCACCCAGTTCGGACCCGCCGAGGATCTCGACGCCTATCCGCGGGACGAGGCGCGGGACGCGTCCTTGGCCGAGGGGGTGGGGGTGGACGTGCTCTTCGCCCCCGACCGGGCCGAGGTCTACCCGGCGGGATTCGCCACGAGCGTGACGGTCGCCGGTATCACCGAGGTGCTGTGCGGTGACCCACGTCGCCGGGGCGCCGCGCATTTCAGCGGGGTGACCCAGGTGGTGGCCAAACTGTTCAACATCGTCGGGCCCGATGTGGCCTTCTTCGGCCAGAAGGACGCCCAGCAAGCCCTCGTGGTCCGTCGGATGGCCGCGGACCTCAACTTCCCGGTGCGGATCGAGGTCCTCCCCACGATCCGCGAGGCCGACGGGCTGGCCATGAGTTCGCGGAATTCCTACCTGAGCGCCGACGAACGGCAGCAGGCCACCGCCCTGAGTCGCGGTCTGGACGCGGCCGAGGCCGCCTTCGTCGGCGGCGAACGTTCCGCCGAGGCCCTGGTCCGGGTGGCGAGCGAGGTCCTGGACAACGCGGACATCGACATCGAGTACGTGGAACTGCGTGCGGTGGAAGATCTTTCGGAGCTTAGAACGGTCGATGTACCCGGCCTGCTGGCGATGGCGGCCAGGGTCGGCCGCACCCGACTGATCGACAATCGGATACTGGAAACACATCTGCCGGAGGTCGGCCGGGCCGACACCGCCGGCACCCAGCAGAACGGAACGCGGCCATGAGGCGCACCATGTTGCACGCCAAGATCCACCGGGCCACCATCACCGCCTCGGACCTGAACTACGTCGGATCGATCACCATCGACGCCGACCTGCTCGACGCCGCAGGCATTCTCGAACACGAGAAGGTGCACGTCCTGGACATCGACAACGGTGCCCGGTTCGAGACCTACACGATCCTGGGGGAACGCGGCGGCAGGCAGATCCAGGTGAACGGCGCCGCCGCCCGGCTGGTGCACACCGGCGACAAGGTGATCGTCATCGCCTACGGGGAGTACGACGAGGCAGAACTGGCCGACTACGAACCGCGGGTGGTCCACGTGGACGCGGACAACAACCCCGTCGCCGTGGACGCCGCCGTCGGAAGCCTGCTGACGTGAGCGCCGTCCCGCAGACCTCCGGCCCCGGCCCGGTCACCTTCAGCGGCCTGCTGGCCAAGAAGTCCCAGGGTGAGCCGATCGTCATGGTCACCGCCTACGACTACCCGAGCGCACAGGTCGCCGAGGAGGCCGGGGTGGACGTCGTCCTGGTCGGTGACTCGGGCGCGATGACGGTGCTCGGCTACCCCTCCACGGTTCCGGTGAGCGTCGAGGAGATGCTGATGCTCGCCGCCGCCACCCGGCGCGGTCTGCGGACCCCGCTGCTGATCGGCGATCTGCCCTTCGGTTCCTACGAGGTCTCGGACGAGGAGGCGGTGCGCACCGCGCAGCGGTTCGTCAAGGAGGCCGGCTGCGACGCCGTCAAGATCGAACGCGGCGGCAGCACCGTCTCGCGGGCCAGGGCGATCGTCGCCGCGGGGATCCCGGTCTGCGGTCACGTCGGACTGACCCCGCAGACGGCCACCGCGCTGAGCGGGTACCGGGCGCAGGGTCGGACCGCCGAGGCCGCGGCGGCGGTGCTGGCCGACGCCAAGGCATTGCAGGAGGCCGGCTGTTTCGCGATCGTGCTCGAGGCCATCCCGGCCGAGGTCACCGAACTGATCATGGCCGAGCTGGACATCCTGGTGATCGGGATCGGCGCGGGCCCGTCCACGGACGGACAGGTGCTGGTGTTCCACGACCTGCTCGGGATCTACACCGGTCCGGCGGCGCGGTTCGTCAAGCGCTACGCCGACATCCGGGACCAGATGGTCGCGGGGGTGACGGCCTACACCGAGGACGTCCGAGGGCGGCGCTATCCGGCGCCCGAGCACGGATACTCGATGCCCGAGCACGAACGGGACCGCTTACGCGCCGGGTTGGATCAGAAGAGCTTGTAGGAGGCCTTGGCGATCCGGAAGCCGTGGCCGGAGGCCCTGTCCGTGCAGGTGACGCCGGTTTCGGCACTGGTGCAGGTGATGTCGCCGAGGGTGGCGGTCCGTCCGTAGGCCAGGACCGGGCTCGAGGTGGTGAGCACGGTGTCGGACACACACGGGAAGTAGCCGTTGTGTCCGGGCTCCACCATCAGGGCGTTCCCGCGGTTGCCGAAGTCGCAGGCCTCCATCCCGGACGGCAGCGAGTACGTGTACGCCGCGATGTCGCAGCGCACCGAACTATCGGCGGAGATGTCGCAGCCGATGTTGCCCGAGGGCGAGCTGAACCCCAGGCTGCCGTACGGGGTGTTCGCCCCGGTGAGGTCCTTGCCGTTCGCGGGGGTGCTCGGGGTCGTCGGCCGGGTCGTGCTGGGCCGAGTGGCGTTGGGCCGGGTGGTCTCCGGGCTGCTGCTCGGATTCGTGGTGGCCGGGTGGGTGCTCGACGGCGTGGGTGGCTCCGGTTCGGTGGTGGCCGGTGCCGGGGTGACCGTCACGGTCGCGGTGACCGGCGGGGGTGGGGGAGCCGTACTGGTCACGGTGCTGAGCGGGGTGGGACTCACCTCGGTGGTCGTCCCGTGGGTGGGGGCCGAACTGCTCACCGGCGACCCGGGGAGCTCGGCCGAACCCGCCGTCGTGTCCGCACAGCCGACCAGCAGAACGGCCCCGACGGCACCGACGGCACCGACCAGAATGCGGCCGGCACGTCGGCTGAGGCCGGATCGATCCGGTACCTGCTGATGCATGGGGACTCCTCGGTTTCGTCGGATGTGAGCGCAGGTCGGATGCGCTGCACCTTCGGAAGGTTCCCGAATCCCGGTCATTCCACCCGCCGGACCTCCGGTCCGGTCCTCCGGGCGTTGTCACCGACCGCTGCTGATCGGCACGGCGACCACTGCGTCCGGGGCCGGGCAGGCCGCCGCCCGGGCGGGTGGGAGAGGATCCGCCGCGGCCGGTGGGATGATGGGCACGTGAGCAGACGGCTGGTGATGGGGAACGTGGCGTTGCTGGGGACGCTGGTGCTGCTGTTCCTGGTGCCGGAGATCGCCGGGGACCCGCTGCCGCCCGAGATCTCCTTCAGCCAGTTCGGTCTCGGTCCGAACGGGTGGCTGTTCAGCCTGTGGGTGCTGTTGCTGCCGACGGCAGCCCTGCTGTTCTGGTCCGTGGCACCCCGCAGGCCGCGGGCCGCGCTGATCCTGCTCGGTATCGGTGCGTTCGGCTGTCTGGTGATGGCGATCGTCCGCACCGACGCCGGTGGCCTGCAGGCCAGCGGCAACGCGCAGATCCACACGGCCGCCTCGGTGTTGGCACTGTTCGGCGTCCCGTACGGGTCGTTCGTGCTGCTGTGGACGCACGGCCGGGTGTGGCGGGGGGTCGGTCTGGCGCTGGCCGCGGCGCACACCGTCGGGATCGCGCTGCTGCTGCTGGCCGCGACCGGCCTGGACACCGCCGGGCTCGGTCCGTCACGCTCCTGGGCCTTCTGGCAGTTCATCGCGGTGCTCGCCGATCACGGTCTGGTGCTCGCCCTGGCGGTCGCCACCAACGTCGCCCTGCGTTCCGACCGTCGGCCAGCCGCATCGATTCAGTGATCTGCCTCACCCGGCGGTCCGGCGACCTTGTGCTTTCGTTCACAAAGTGGGTGGATACGGCCGATTTCGCCCCTCCGGGTTTCCTACCAGGGGCGTCGAGGCCCTAGCGTTGTAGGTGTCCGCGTTGTACCCCGTTTGATCCCAAGGACCTGCCATGAGCGAACAGACCACCCCCGCACGACCCGCCGCCTCGGCGCGTCGGCGTCCGCACGTTGTCATCCTGGGCGGTGGGTTCGCCGGTCTCGGCGCTGCCAAGGCCCTGCGCAAGGCCGAGGTGGATGTCACCCTCGTCGACAAGCGGACCTACAACACCTTCCAGCCGCTGCTGTACCAAGTTGCCACCGCCGGCCTCAACGCCGGTGACGTGACCTTCTTCCTGCGCGCGACCCGGATGAAGCAGACCAACCTGTCCTTCCGTCACGGCGAGGTCGAGAAGATCAACACCGAGGCCCAGACCATCGACTTCACCGATGGTGGCGCCCTCGAGTACGACTTCCTCATCGTCGGCACCGGTGTCACCACGAACTACTTCAACACTCCCGGCGCCGAGGAGAACACCCTCGCGATCTACACCCGCCAGCAGGCGTTGACCCTCCGCGACAAGATCTTCACCCGGCTCGAGCACGCCGCGGCCGAGAGCGCCAACTCCACCCCGGAGGAGGTCACCCTCGTCGTCGTCGGTGGTGGAGCGACCGGTGTCGAGACCGCCGGTGCCCTCGCCGAGCTGCGTAACGACGCGATGGCCGTCGTCTACCCGGAGCTGGACCCCCGTCGTACCCACGTCGTGCTGGTCGAGATGGCCGACGTCGTCCTGGCCCCGTTCGCGCCGAACCTGCGCGAGTACGCCGCCAAGGCCCTTCGCGAGCGCGGGGTCGAACTGCGGCTGAAGACCTCGGTCAAGTCCGTCACCCCCGAGGGTGTCGAGCTGGGCTCGGGCGAGTTCATCCCGGCCGGGGTCGTCGTCTGGGCGACCGGTGTCACCGCACCGAAGGAGGTCGCCGGCTGGGGACTTCCGCAGGGCCGTGGCGGCCGTATCACCGTCGACGCCGACCTGCGGGTCACCGGCCTGAGCAATGTCTTCGCCGTCGGCGACATCGCCGTCACCCCGGACCCGCTGCCGCAGCTCGCGCAGCCGGCCCTCCAGGGTGGTGTGCAGGCCGGAAAGAACATCGTCGCCCTGATCACCGGCCGTCCGACCGCCCCGTTCAAGTACAAGGACAAGGGCACCATGGCCACGGTCGGCCGTCGCGCCGCCGTCGCGGACATCATCGTCGGCAAGAAGTCGATCAAGCTGACCGGCACCCTGGCCTGGCTGATCTGGCTGTACGTCCACATCGCCACCCTGCTGGGCAACCGTAACCGGCTGGCCACCTTCGTCAACCTGGTCACCAAGTACCTGGCCCCGTCGCGTCGGACCAACCCGATCGTCGGCGACGTGCCGGTGTTCGACCGGGAAGCCGGCAAGAAGGCGCTGAAGTAGCAGCTTCACGTTCCAGTAGATTCGAGAGCACCAGCGGCGCCGGCCTTGGCACCGCTGGTGTTTTTCGTTCGGCCGTTCCTCGGGCCGTCCTTCACTGAACCAGGAGCATCGGGAGCCCCGCCGTGACCAGTTTCGACGATTCCTCCTACGAGCCGTACGGAACAGGTGAACCGGGCGAATCCACCGGGATGACCGAGTCCCAGGTGCGGACCAGAATCGCCCAGCAGAGTGCCGCCGCCATCCACGGTGTGGTCCGGGTGATGGCCCGGCCGACCCTGGCGATGGTGCTCGCGCCGATCCTGCCGGGCCTGTTGCTGATCGCCCTCGGCTACCTGGCCCCCGGCAAGGTCTACGTCGTCACCGGGGTGATCGGGGTCCTGGCGATCCTGCTGGGGCTGCGGATGTGGTGGTTGCGCCGGCGGATCGTCCGGGCCGCCGCGGACCGGGACGCCCTGCAGGCCCAGATCCTTCGTGCCCTCGACCTGAGCGGCAACGTCGTGGATGCGCGCCCGCAGGCGACCATCGCGATCGACGGTGGTGTCTCCTCGGTGAACTCGATGAACGACGCCCGCCGGGCCCTGGACGGGCTCGGGCTGGGTGCGAACCTGAAGGATCGGGTGAACGAGCTGCCGCGGTTGCGGCCGTTCATGCCGGCCGCGCTGAAGTCGACCTTCATCACCGGGACCTTCTGTTTCACCGCTGCCGGGATCCTGACGGTGCTGAACGTCGTCATGATCATCGTGGTCATCATCGCGGCCCTGTAGGCACAGCCCTGGTGTGGGGTTCGGCTCACCGATTGGGCCGCGCCCCGGCCATCTGTTTGGATGGGCCGGTGACACAACTGACCCCTGAGCAGGCACCACGTTTCGCCAGCGACCGATCCAGTACCTACGGCATCATCGTCGCGGCATTCTGCTCCCTGCTGCTGATCTCCAACATCGCCGCCACCAAGGGCATCACCTTCACCGTGCCGGTGCTGGGGGACATCAACACCGACGGCGGGTTCATCCTGTTCCCGCTGACGTACATCATCGGTGACGTGCTGTCGGAGGTGTACGGCCTCAAGGCCACCCGACGCGCCATCGCGATGGGTTTCGTCATGTCGGCGCTGGCCTCGTTGACCTTCCTGTTCGTCATCAAGATGCCCGGTTCGGCCTTCTACGAGAACCAGGATTCCTTCGAGGCGGTCCTCGGGCCGGTCTGGCAGATCGTGGTGGCCAGCCTCGCCGGTTTCGCGGTCGGACAGTTCCTGAACTCCTACGTCCTGGTCAAGATCAAGGAACGCACCCATGAGAAGCACCTGTGGGCCCGACTTCTCGGCTCGACAGTGGTGGGGGAGTTCTTCGACACGTTGATCTTCTGCTCCATCGCCGCAGGGGTCATCGGGATCACCACGGGCGGGGATTTCGTCAACTACGTGTTCTACGGCTTCATCTACAAGTGCGCCGTCGAGGTCGTCCTGCTGCCGGTGACCTACCGGGTGATCGCCTGGATGAAGAAGCGGGAGAACTACTTCGCCTGACGGCTGCGCCGAAGCGGACGTTTGTGGCATCCGGTGCTTGAAATTCGAGCACCGGATGCCAGAAACGTCACCGGTGCGGGTAGTAGCGCCCGAGGAAGTCCTCGCGGAACTCGGCGAAGGTGCCGTCGACGATGCTGGCCCGCACCCGGTCCACCAGGTTGACGATGAAATGCTCGTTGTGGATCGTCGCCAGGGTCGAGGCCAGCATCTCCTTGGCCTTGAGCAGATGGTGCAGGTAGGCCTTGGAGTAGTGCGTGCAGGTGTAGCAGGCGCAGTCCTGGGTGAGCGGTCCGAAATCGCGCCGGTTCGTGGCCGACGCGACGTTGAAGCGGCCGTTCTCCGAGTAGATCGCCCCGTTGCGCGCCACCCGCGACGGTGAGACGCAGTCGAAGGTGTCGACCCCGTTCTCGACCGCGGTGAAGATGTCGTCGGGCTCCCCGATCCCCAGGAGATGCCGCGGTTTGTCCTCGGGCAGTTCCTCGTTGACCCAGCGCACGATGGTGCCGAGGACGTCCTTCTCCAGGGCCCCGCCGATGCCGAACCCGTCGAATCCCAGGGCGGCCAGATCACGGGCCGCCTGCCGGCGCAGGTCCTCGTACTGTGCACCCTGGACCACTCCGAAGAGCATCTGGTACGGCCGGTGGGTCCGCTCGGCGGTGAGTCGGGTGTGCTCGTCCACGCAGCGCACGGCCCAGCGCTGGGTGCGCTCCACCGACCGCTCCTGGTACTCACGGGTGTTCATCAGGGTGGTGCATTCGTCGAAGGCGAAGATGATGTCCGCGCCGAGCTGGTGCTGGATCTGCATCGAGACCTCGGGGGTGAACCGGTGCCGGGATCCGTCCAGGTGGGACTTGAAGGTCACCCCGTCCTCGTCGACGTGGGCCAGGCGGGTCTTGCCCTCGGCGATGACGTCGTCGGCGCGCACGGTCGAGGAGTTCATGGCGAGGACCTTCTTGAAGCCCGCGCCGAGGGACAGGACCTGGAAGCCGCCGCTGTCGGTGAAGGTCGGGCCGGGCCAGTTCATGAAGGCCCCGAGGCCGCCGGCCTCGTCGACGATGTCGGAGCCCGGCTGCAGGAACAGGTGATAGGCGTTGGCCAGGACCGCCTGTGCGCCCAGTTCGGCCACCGTCTCGGGCAGCACGGCCTTGACGGTTGCCTTGGTGCCCACGGCGATGAAGGCCGGGGTCTGGATCTCGCCGTGCGGGGTGTGGATGGTGCCGGTCCGGCCGAGGCCGTTCTCGAGGCGGGTTCCGACGGTGAAGCCGGTGGTCTGATCGGGGGCCTGGATGTCGGTCACCGGTCCACTGAACCAGAACCGGCGATCAAGATCGAACGGGCGCGGGCTCCGGACCGGAATCCGAGGTCTCCTGGTGTTTGTTCAGATCGGTGGAATGCCGGGCCAGGGTGGCCGCGCCGCCCACGGCGGCGAGGAACCCGGCCATCGCGGTGAGCAGGTAGCCGTCCCGTACGGCGTCCCCCAGGACCATCAGCCCGATCCCCGAGGGCACCACGGTCTGGGTGGCGAACACGATCGCCGAGACCATGGTCACCGCCCCACGTTGCAGGGCGAGGGCGAAGAGGACGGCGGCGGTGGCCCCGTTGACCGCGATGGCCCACGCGGCCGGGTCCTGGATGATGCGCCAGAGCTCGGGCGGGGCGTGCAGTGAACGGGCCGAGACGGCGACCGCGGCGAAACCCAGCCCTGCGGTCAGGGCCAGCAGGGGAGCGCCCCACCGGCCTTCCGCCTTGTTGGCGAGGGCACCGAGTCCGGCGATGGGCAGGACGGCGAGCAGGAACATCCAGTGCCAGAAGATCGGCAGCGGTGCCGCCGGGCCGGGCTCGGCCGAGATCGCCAGCAGCACCAGGCCGGAGCCGGTGACGGCCAGGGCGGTCCAGCCCGCGCGGCTGAGCCTGTTGCCCATGGAGACCGTGATCAAGGCGGTGATGCCGATGCTGGAGGCGACCACCGACTGGACGAGGAACAGCGGCAGGCGGTGCAGGGCGGTCGCGGCGGCGATGAATCCGAGGATGTCGACGAAGAAGCCGGTGATGTAGAGCGGCTGCTTGCGCAGGGCCGCCAGGGCGAGCACCGAACCGTCGGCCATACCGGCGCGACGGATGCCCAGGGACTGCAGAACCGACCCCGAGCCTGAGAGGACGGCAGCAAGTGCTGCCGCGACAAGACCCAAGACCATCCGGGCAGTCTGGCAGACTCCAACGCCCTCCGGTGCACGGCGCGGCCGCAGCCGGAACAGGTACGCGCTATCGGGTCAGTCGGTTCTGGCCTTCTGCGCGAACCGGGCGACATTGCGCTGGGCCGTTCGGAACATGCCTTGTTCCAGCTCGGGGGTGGTCAGGGAGGGCTCGGCGAGGGTGCTGCGGCCCCCGTCGGCCCGCATGCCGTCGAGGGCGAGGGTGAGGGCTCGCCGCCATTGACGCGGTGCGATCTCACTGGTGACTTCCACCACGCGTGCCATCCCCGAAAGGATGAGGATGAAGTCGTGGGCCGTCGCGTCCGGACGGAGTACCCCGGCGGCCAGTGCGCGGTCGACGACGGCGGACAGGCGGGGGAAGAACTCGCTGGCGGTGGTGAGCATCTCGGCGGTGGGTCTGGCCTCGTGCATCACCACCAGCTCGCGGATGACCCGGCGTCGGGCTCCCTGCTCGGTCTGGGCGAAACAGAGTCCGGCCAGGGCGTCCCACGGGTCCTTGGCCAGGAGTGCCTGGTCGGCGAGGTGGATCAACTGGTCGATGTCATCGGCGACGATGGCCGCGATCAGCTCGTCGCGGCCCGCGAAGTGCCGGTAGAGGGTGCCGATCCCGAGCTGGGAGCGGCGTGCGACCTCGGCGAGGCTGGCCTTGATACCGAGTTCTTGGAAGACCTCGCTGGCCTTGTCGAGGATCGTCCGGCGGTTTCGATCCGCATCACTGCGGGTACGCCTCGGTGGAGGTGTGGGTTCCACGGTGGAACCCTATGTCACCCCACCGGCCCTGGCTCGCCGTGTCCGTCGTGTTCACCCGATGGATGGGATCTGCCGTTAGAGTAGGTCAGGCTTACCTTATCTCGATGTCGCGGCTGATCGGCCCGGCACCGACTTCCATCAGGAGAATCAATGTTCAAGCGTGTGACGTCCCGTGCGGCCGTCCTAACCTCCGGCGTATTGGCCCTGGCGCTGCTGGCGGCCTGCGGATCCTCGGACAACTCCGGTTCGACGACGCCCGCCCCCGGCACCACCGCTTCGGAGTCGGCGGCTTCGGACCCGACAGCGTCCGTCACCGACACCCCGCCCGCCTCCGAGTCGGCGACCGGCTCCTCCACCGAAGCAGCGACGGGCTCGGCCTCCTCCGCGCCGTCCACCTCCTCGGGGCAGTCCGCCTTCCCGGTGACGGTCCCGACCCTCTTCGGTGACGTCGTGGTCGACAAGGAGCCGCTCCGGGTGGTGGCCCTCGGTTGGTCGGACGCCGAGACCGCCCTCGCCCTCGGTGTGCAGCCGGTCGGTGCCAGCGACTGGCTGGCCTTCGGCGGCGAAGGGGTCGGCCCGTGGGCGGAAGGTCTCTACACGAGTGCCCCGGAGATCCTGGGTACCACCGAGATCAGCTTCGAAGCGGTGGCCGCGCTCAAGCCCGACCTGATCCTGAACACACGCTCGGACAACAGCGAGCAGACCTACAAGACCCTGTCGGCGATCGCTCCGACCATCTCGGCGCCGGTGGGGATGAAGGTGCTGTACGGCACCACCTGGAAGCAGCAGATGGAACTGGTGTCGACGGCCCTGGGCAAGGCCGAGGAAGGCCGGGCGAAGATCGCGGAGGTGGACGCCGCCTTCGCCGCGTCCGCGGCGGCCAACCCGGAGTTCGCCGGCAAGACCGTGGCCCTGGGCGCCTACTTCGGCACCGAGTACGGCGCCTACGTCACCGGGGACTCCCGGGTCGACTTCCTGACCTCCCTGGGCTTCGTCCAGAAGCCCGAGCTCGACGCCCTGGCCTCGGGATCGTTCTACGTGCCGATCTCCGGTGAGGAACTGGACAAGTTCGACGCGGACCTGACGGTGATCTTCCCGATCGGGGACGTGGCCCAGACCCTCAAGGACGACAAGAAGCTGCAGAGCATCCCGTCCGCCAAGGCCGGCCACCTGTTGATCCTGGAGGACACCACGTTGATCAACGCGTTCTCCAGCGGCAGCACCCTCGGCAGCCTGTACGCGATCGACAAGGCCGTTCCGCTGTTCGCCAAGACCCTCAACGGCTGACCGGGCCCCGCCCTTCTCGCACGTCCGTCGAGAGAACCGCCGCACCCCGAACCATCAGGGGTGCGGCGGTTTTTCGTCTCGCCGGTCAGGAGCCGGCGACGAGCCAGTGGGCGGCGTAGGGCGGCAGCCAGAGATTGCCGTCCTCCCCGCGGTTGGGGGTGTCGCCGGTGATGGCATCGACAGGGTCGCCCAGGCCCAGCCCGTCGAGCACGGACAGCGGGTAGGGCCGCCATTCCCCGGTGACGTTGTACAGGCCGAGCAGGTCGCCGACCGGGTGCCGGCGCAGGACCGGCAGGACCCCGTTGTCGTGCACCGGGAGGATCTGGGCCGGCACCGAGGCATGGAGGTGGGGGAGTCCGGCCCGGGTGGCGGCGAGGTCGGCGATCGCCCGGAACAACCAGCCCTCCACGGTGTCCGGATCCTCCCGCAGTGCAGCGCGGGCCCAGGGCATGGCGGGGCGGTGGGTCCACCGGTTGTCGGAGGCGTGGCCCGGTTCCTCGGCCCAGGCGGGGTCGTTGGGCAGGCCCAGTTCGTCACCCATCCACACCACCGGGATCCCTCCCCAGCCGAAGACCAGCGCGTGGGCGAGGAGTTCCTTCTGCAGGGCCTGTTGGACCGCTTCCGGGTCGTAGTCCTGGCGGGCCTTCTGCAGGCCGATCAGGCCGGCCGTGGTGCCGCTGATCCGCCGGTCCCCGGTGTCGGGGTTGGCCTGGAAGACCAGTCCGTCAGCGGGGGAACCGGAAAACGCGCCGGAGAAGTAGTCCGAGAGGAACCTGCGGTGCTCGAAGCCGTCGAGGCCGACGGCGGCGGCGTCGAGATCGTCGATCGCCCAGCCGATGTCGTCATGGCAGCGCAGATAGGTGATCCAGGCGGTGGTGGTGGGTGTCGGCGGGAGGGCGCGCAGGGCCTGGGCGGCGAGGGTGACGTCACCGGCGGCGAGCATGGACCACAGCTGGACCATCAGCGTGTTGTGGTAGGCAAGGTCGCTGACCTTGGCGTGGTGGACGCCGGTGCCGAAGTAGTGGACGAGATCGGCCGGACCGACTATCGCCTCGGCCTTGAAGATGGTTGCCGGGCAGGCGATCCGGACGATCGCCTTGAGGGCCTGAGTGATGGCGTGCACCTCTGGCTGGTTCTGGGAGTTGGTTCCCAGGCGCTTCCAGAGGAAGGCGATGGCATCGAGCCGGAGGACCTCCACCCCGGCGTTGGCCAGGAACAGCACCAGATCGGCGTACTCGGCGAACACTTCGGGGTTGGTCCAGTTGACGTCCCACTGCCAGCTGTTGAAGGTGGTCCAGACCCAGGACTGCAGGTCCTCGTCCCAGGTGAAGTTGCCGGGTGCGAAATCGGGGAACACCTCCGGCAGGGTCCGCTCGTAGGCGTCGGGAATGGCACGGTCGGGGTACAGGTAGAAGTACTGGCGTTTGTTGGCATCTCCCGCCCTGGCCTGTTCGGCCCAGGTGTGTTCGGCGGCAACATGGTTCAGCACAAGATCGAGGACGAGGCTGATGCCCTCCTTGCGCAGTGCGGACGAGAGTTTGCGCAGGTCCTTGAATGTGCCGAGATCGGTTCGGATGGAACGGTAGTCGGCAATGGCATAGCCGCCGTCGTTGTCCCCCTCGCGCGGCTGCAGCACCGGCATCAGATGCAGGTAGGTGACGCCGAGTTCCTTCAGGTAGTCGATCTTCTTGCGGACGCCGGTCAGATCACCGGCGAAACGGTCGGCGTACGTGGCGTAGCCGAGCATCCGCGGGTGCTGGAACCAGTCCGGCTCGAGGGTGCGGCGTGCGTCCAGGCGTGCCAGCTCGGGATCCCGGTCGGCGAAGGCCTTGGCCGCGAGTTTGACCAGGCGCAGGGCGAGGGTGTCGGCCACCTCGGTGGGGTAGACCGCGCGCAGGCCTTCGGACAGATCGGGCCACCACCGGTGCAGTCGGAGTTCGAAGGTCTCCTGCTGGTGGTGTTTGAGACCGGACAGGGGCTTGGCGGCGGCCCGGAGGGCGGCCTCAGGGGCGACAGGTGCGGCCGGCTGGGATGCGGTGGGCATACCCGAGATTCTGGTCCATGGGTCGGCTAACAGCGAGGTGACGGGCCGTGAAAAATTCATGACGTAAATACGTTGCGCGGCGGTCGATCCCGTCGTACCTTGGCCTTACGAAGTGAAGGGAGGTGGTCCAACGTTGATTACGTACCGGACTTGTGAGGTGGCTGTCCGCTAGGCAGCCGTTCCACCCTGTCGGACTCGAGGTTCGCCCGTTGGGCGGCGGTCTGACATACAACGGACAGTCATCCGATCCCCGGGCCGCCGATCCCGTCCAATCGGCCCATTGCGAAGCAAGGTGTGACGCAGTGGAGCCCGCCCGGGGATTGTAAAAACTCCTACGACATCCACCAGGATGCGACCGCGGCCGCCGTGACCAGACCGGCGATGAGCGCGAAGTGCATCGGGCGTGCCGGGGTGATCGGGTCGGCGGCTCGGCGTCGGCCGATCTGCATGGCGCAGATGGCGGTCCCGGCCAGGGCGAGTGTGATGCCCAGGACGATCTCCACCACCTGGAACCGGCCGCTGATGATGCCGTGGGTGACCACCAGACCGCAGCCCAGGAAGGCGAGTGCGGTTCGTTGCCAGGACAGGATCGTCCGTTCCAGTTGGAGACCGTTCTCGCCCGGGCGGGTGCGGTCGGGCTGCGGGGGTGACGGTGTCTGCGCTGTCGGCGCTGTCGGCGGTTCGGTCACTGGAGCACCATGACGGCGGTCAGGACGGCGATGACGAACAAGGCGACGGCCAGGACAGGGAAGAGCAGCGACCGGGGGAGCGGGGCGTCCCGGCGCATGGCCAGTTGGACCGCCCGCCATCGTTGCAGGCCGCCGACGGCCAGGGCCGCCGAGGTCACGACACAGGCCGTGGCCAGGATCGATCGGCCGGCCGCGATCTCGAACGGCGGGACCAGCTGACGGACGGCGACGCCGGCGGCGAGGAAGGCCAGGGAGGTGCGGATCCAGGCCAGGAAGGTCCGCTCGTTGGCCAGGGTGAATCGGTAGTCGGGCTCGGTGTCCGGTGCCGGCGTGGCGTTGCGTTCGCTCTTCTTGTCGGTGTCGGTGTCGGTGTCGGTGTCGGTGTCGGTGTCG
>QXCQ01000185.1:84005-85240 GCA_003576535.1 Nakamurella silvestris
GTTGGGCTCGGCGGCGGACCATGGTCCTACTCTCCACCTCGGGGGTGAGCGGAGCGTGAACATCCGCCGTCGGCGGGTTGTTCGAGGTGGTCCGGGAGCCGGTGCCGGGGGCGTGGCGAGGGCTGGACCTCGCGATTTCCGATCCCGGACAGGTATCGAGTAACGTTACCTCGTCAGCTGAGAACGAAGCAGGTGGCACACCGGTCCGGGTGGCGGAATGGCAGACGCGCTAGCTTGAGGTGCTAGTGCCCGCAAGGGCGTGGGGGTTCAAGTCCCCCCTCGGACACTTCAGACAAGGCCCCTGGCCTGCAGAGATGCAGGTCGGGGGTTTTGTCGTTCCTGGGCTGCGTCCTGAGGTGGGATATGCGCAGGATTTCCGCCGAAAGCGTGCGCATATCCCACCGCGGGATGGTGTCAGGGTCAACTCAAGTCTCAAGCATGCCGAGCTCAAGCCTGAGTGGTTCACCGGGTACACGGCCGGTCTGTCACGGCCGGCACGTTGCCCGGCTGTCTCGAACCACGGTGTTGTGTTCGATCCCTCTAGGCTGGAGCGTATGACCGCGCTGCCGATGGATCATGATGAACAGAACCGACTGTGGACCCTCCCCGCGCTTCTGGCCGACCGCCTGACACTGGTCAGGCAGCATCGCCTGGTGGTCACCCTGGAAGGATTCCGGGTCTTCGGCCAAGGTGTGGAGTTCACCATGTTCGCCAAGGTCCGCGACATGGTGGACCCCGTTTCGGGCGATTGGGATCAGGATTGGGCCGAACCTGTTTCATCCAGCGTCACCGACACCGACCGGTACTTCACGCTCGTCGTCCGGTATGCCGATGGGCGCAGTTCGTACAACTGCCTGAAGAACGGGATCGCCCTGTACGACGAGGAGCAGAGCGAGAAAGCCGATCTGCTCCTGCAGCCCGAAGGAGGGGAGGGGGGTGTCTTCCCGAACGGAGACGGAGACTTCAAGAACAACTGGTGGCTCTCGCCGCTTCCGGACGGACCTGGGCCTGTCGAGTTCGAACTGACCTGGGGTGCAGGCCAGGCGAACCGGGCGACGGTGTTCCTGGAAGGCGAGATCCTGACGGAGGCGTCGCACCGTGCGGTGGAACTGGACAGCGTGTAGACACGGTCAGCGGCACTGCGGTGCAACATGCCCGCTGGTGTCGTCCTTCCTGCGGTGGGATATGCGCAGATGTGAGCGCCCTGGAGTCATACGGTCAGTGCAACGCCACCC
>QXCQ01000212.1 GCA_003576535.1 Nakamurella silvestris
TCAAGTAACATTTCGGGTGTTGGATAAATTGCTCGGTATTTCCAACCCGACTCAACCGCAGATGAACCCGTGTGAATTTCATCTGCATTGACTAAAATAATGTCACCTTTCGGCGCTGTATGTAACTGCCCTGTTCGATAAAAACTTTGCGCACCATCTTCAATCACACCAATACAATAACCTTCATGCACATGCTTTGAAAATTGCTTATGGTGATACTGTGCTTTTAACAACTCCAATCCACCTAATTCTTTAAGGTGGAAATAGTTTGCCCACTCCTGCATGTTTTCGATTCAAACGCCTTCTGATGGCTTAAAAATAGCACGATTAGAAACAAGGTATAGAACAAAATTGCTGTCGAAATCTGAATAGAATAACAATCAACTAAATTTTATAGAACTGAATGAACAATGCACTATTTATTGATAGGTTTTTCCATCATGCTTTAGCCAACCATCTTTATGACGGCGACTTGGATCATGATGTGTCCAATGAATCACACCACCTTGATTACTGTATTCATATTCGCCAAAAAACTCAACACGATCGCCTTTACGTAAATGATCAATTCGTGGCGCTAAATCAATATTATGTGCGATCAAGACAGTTAAGCCGTTATCCAACGAAAGAATGAATTTTTGATGACGGGAACCTTGATTATCGTCACGTAATATTGCTTTTACTCGTCCTTCCGACTGAACTTGAACATTGCTCAACTTTCCATCAAAAGCTTGACGAATAACCGTTAACCCTTGCTGATTTTGACTATTGTTTGACTGCGTGTTTTGAAAATTTTGCTGATCACTTGATTTAGAATCAAATTGTGCAGCACGATTGTTTTGATCTTGGGAATTAACTTGAGCTTGCTCAGTTGATGCCTTGTTTTGTTGGTTTAGGTCAATACCAAAATAAGCAGCAACAATTACAGCGATTGCAGCACCAATACCAAGTTGCGTTTTGTTTGCCATTAAGTTTTAGTCTAAGCAATATGAATAATAGAGATTATAAAAGAATAACGCCCATCATTTGTATAAAATCATTTTACTGATTCTTCTTGAATTTATTTTTCTATAAAATCAACAGCAATAAAAAACCCCTCAAATGAGGGGTTTTCAATAATTATACTTAAAAAGTAAAATTATTTAGCAGCAGCCTGAGCAGCAGCAAC
>QXCQ01000107.1 GCA_003576535.1 Nakamurella silvestris
ATAGAAAAGTATTCTTTAGTGAAATCCTGTACACGTTTATAGGATAACATGCCCAGTACATATTGATATGAATACATATAAAAGTTGTTTGTAAATCTAAATCAAATCATGTCTGTTCTGATGGATGGTCTACTCATCGATGGTTGAATTTGAATAAGGATTTATCAGTATTCACAAACGATAAGCACTTAAGTTGCTACTTTAATAACGATGGTCAGTTTAGTCTTGTAAATAAATAAACGCTGATGGTTCGACTGCTTGCCCTGTTTGTGCAGAGATAAAACGATCAAAGCAACTCAATAAAAGAAAAATGCCAACGATACTGATAAAAATCAGGATTTGCTTAGAAATACTCATCGTTTTTCTGCCTAGATACTTTACTTAAATTCAGTCTAGTGATGTTTTTAAATCTAATCTAATATAGAAAAAAGCATGATTGATCTAATTTTGAGATGAATATGACCACACTCAAGCAATTTAATTATTTGATTAGAATCGTTGAAGAAGGCGGGTTTATTGCGGCAGCTGAAAAATTATTTATTGCTCAGTCAGCATTAAGTCGGCAGATCAAACTATTAGAAGAGGAAATTGGATTTGAAATTTTTGATCGCAGTGACAAGAAAATAAAATTGACCAAAGCTGGGCAGTTTTTCTATCTGCAAGTGAAAAACAATTTGTTAAACCTCAATCATATTATTGAAAATGCAAGAGAAATCTCAAGTGGTCTACACCGTTTAATTAAAGTCGCACACTCAAGCACCATCAGCATGAGTTTAGAAAAAGTTCAGTTATTTGATCAAGTCGCTAAACAACAAAGTATTAATTTTGAAATCAATAATTTATCTTCTGAGGATCAGGTCCTTGAATTATTGAAAGGCAATATTGATATTGGGTTTTTTCGCCCACCGATTCTAAATAGTATGGATGGATTAAGCGCTGTTCAATTATATGATGAACCTCTATATGTTGCTGTTCATCAAGATCATCATTTAGCAAAAGCAACTACGGTCAAAATTCAACAATTAGAAGATGAAGACTTTGTGTCAACACCTCATGCAGAACGTGGTGGGCTGAGTTATTTGGTGTCTAATATTTGTTTAAGTGCTGGTTTTGCACCTAAAAA
>QXCQ01000055.1:0-311 GCA_003576535.1 Nakamurella silvestris
TTTTTTGATTGGATTTGTGCAAAACCCTTGTACTTCAAATTTCTAACACCATAATATCGTCTGAGAAAAATTTATTTCACAAGATTTAGAGAGTTTATATGTTGGCAAGTCTGATCGGAGGAATCTTCGGTACTAAAAACGAGCGCGAACTAAAACGTATGCGTAAAATTGTCGATAAGATCAATGCGCTCGAGCCGACGATATCTGCACTCAGCGATGCAGACTTATCTGCAAAAACTGAAGAATTCAAACAAAGATATAAGAATGGTGAAAGCCTAGATAAATTAATGCCAGAAGCATTTGCCGTATGT